>JAYRPG010000105.1:0-3282 GCA_041911275.1 Ferruginibacter sp.
CAGCATGATTCATTATCGGTGGCCAATGCGGTGGAACAACTGAAAGATGCCATGGTGAATGCGGATTCAGCCATGCTGGCCGAACTCACGCATCCCCTGCTGAGCTATGGTCATTCAGGCGGCAGGGTGGAGGAGCGCGCCGCGTTCATTCACAGCATCTGCAGCGGGGCCAGCGATTTTGTTTCGATTCAGCTGAGCGGTCAGCAGATCATCCTCGCGGGAAAAACGGCCATTGTGCGCCATAAACTGGATGCTGTTACCAATGATGGCGGCAAGCCGGGTGAGGTGCACCTGAAGATCCTGCTGGTGTGGCAGAAGATGAAGAGCGGCTGGAAATTACTGGCCCGGCAGGCGGTGAAACAAAGCTGAAATCGCCCTCACATTTTATATGCTTCGCCCGTGAATTCTGCGGCCCCGAAAGGCCGGCCGGCTGCTTCACGTTCTCGGGAACGTTTGCATAAAAATACCCTCCGGCCCCCCCTCATGACGGCTGAAAAAATAGCTAATATTGAAGCGGATATGCAGCATTGTCCGCTGTTTATCCCTCTTCCAAAGAGTACTATCATGATTGCCCGGTGAGGCACTAAAAGTTGCTGTATGAACAAAATTTCCGCCTTTCTGGCGATGACTTTTCTCCTGTTTTTTTCCTTTGCGCAGGCACAGACACAAATGCTCAAGGGTGTGGTCAACGACCAGACCGGCAAACCCCTCAGCGGGGTAAGCATTTTTGCGAAGGGCATGAAGAAGGGCACCCAAACCAATGCGCAGGGCCGTTTCAGTATTTCCATCAAATCGGAAGGCAATACCGACCTGATTTTTTCGGCCGTCGGCTATAAGTCTTCCATTGTTACCGCCAACGGCACCAAAGAAATCACCGTGATCCTGGAGCAGGACATCGTGGTGCAGGAAGAAGTGGTGGTGAATGTGGGTTATGGCACCCTCAAAAAGAGAGAAGTCTCGAGTTCGGTGTCGTCCATTACTTCGAAGGACATCAAGGATATTCCCATCAACAATGCAGCAGAGGCCCTTACCGGCCGGCTGGCCGGCGTACAGGTGACCACAGCTGAGGGTGCGCCCGACGCGGATGTGAAGATCCGGGTGCGCGGCGGCGGTTCCATCACCCAGAACAATGACCCGTTGTATATTGTGGACGGTGTGCAGGTAGACAATGGGCTTTCCACCATTGCCCCGCAGGATATCCTCAGCATTGATGTGCTGAAAGATGCCGCTGCCACGGCCATCTATGGCGCCCGGGGCGCTAACGGGGTGATCATCGTGACCACCAAGAACGGCAAGCAGGGCAAACTCACCGTGAACCTGAACTCCGCCTTCGGCATTAAAAAGCTGGCCAGCGAACTGGATGTTTTTGATGCGTATGATTTCATTATGTGGGAATATGAGCGTACCCGCACCAACCCGCAGGACAGCTCCTCCTTTGCCGGTAAATACGGCACCACCTGGGATACCCTCGTGAACTACAAAAATGCCCGGTTGGTAGACTGGCAGAAAGAAGTGATGGGCCGCACCGGCATTGTTACCAATAACAGTATTTCAGTAAGCGGCGGTAACAACAATACCACTTTCACCGCCGGTTATACGAATAACTACGAAAGGGCCATTGTGCAGAACTCCAACTACAAGCGGCACCTTTTCAACGCCAAGGTGGATTACAAACCCGGCAAGAAAATCAGGCTGCAGGCTTCGGGCCGTTACAACAACCAGAATGTGTTTGGAGCCGGGGTGGCCGACGACCGCGGATCTTCCTACAACCGCCTCCGGAACGCGGTGAAGTACCGCCCCTGGCTGAGCGCGGGCGCCGACCCCATCGAAGACGTGGAAGGCAATGAAACCAACGTCGGGAACAGTCTCAGTCTGATCAATCCCCTGCAGCTCAACAGAAACGAATACCGCCGGAAAACCACAAATGCCTTTAATGTGACCGGTTCTTTCACGTACAACATTTCCAAAAAGTGGTCGTTCAAAACCACGCTGGGGTATGAGCAGAATGAGCTGATCGACCGCCAGTTCAGCGACTCCCTCACCTCCATTTCGCGCCTGCAGGGCAGCAACAAACCGGTATTGCAGCTGGATACCACCAACCGCAGCCAGTTCACCAACACCAACGTGTTTACCTTCAAGCTGAACAACTACAAGAAAAAGCATGACCTGGATGTGGTACTGGGCCAGGAAATGGTGCTTTTCAAACAGGATTTTTCGGGTAACCTGCGCCGTAATCTTCCCAATTTTATTGCGGTGAAAGATGCCCTTTCAGACACTTCGGTCGGGGATTTCTTCCAGGGCTACCCGGTAATCCGGAAGAATGAGTCCAGCCTGCTGTCTTTCTTCAGCCGCGTGAACTATACGTTCAACAAGAAGTACATCGTTTCATTCAACTTCCGTGCGGATGGCTCTTCCAAATTCGCGGATGGCCGCCGCTGGGGTTACTTCCCCTCTGCCTCTGTTGCCTGGCGCATTGCCAAGGAAAACTTTATGCAAAACGCCAAAGCCATCAGCGATCTAAAGCTGCGCCTCAGCTATGGCACGGTGGGTAACAACCGCATCAACGATTACCTCTTCCTCACCAACTTTGCCAACAACCCGTATTTCTATGGCGTTGGCGGACAGTCGCAGTTTGCGTACACCCCGGTAGCGCTCGTAAACGACCTGCTGCGCTGGGAAACCACCATCAGCAAGAATATCGGCCTGGATATCTCCCTCTTCAACGACCGCATCGGCCTTACGGTGGATGTGTACGAGAACCGCACCAAGGACCTGCTGCTGAATGTGCCCATCGCTTCCACTTACGGGTACACCACCCAGCTGCAGAATGTTGGCGCCACCCGTAACCGGGGTTATGAAATTCAGCTGAATGCCACCCTGGTGAAGAACAGGAAGTTCAGCTGGAATGCCACCTTCAACCTTTCTTCCAACGAAAATAAAATCACCGAACTCGGCACGGGCCAGCAGTTCATTCCCGCTTACTCGGGTGTGGGTGTGGCCGGACAGTACTTTGATTATGTAGCGAAGATCGGCGAGCCGATCGGTGCGATGTACGGACTGGAAACCGACGGATTTTACAAAGTGAGCGACTTTGATTATAATGCCAGCTCCCGCACCTACACGCTGAAAACCGGGGTGGTTGACAATACCCGCATCATCGGTAACCCGCAGCCCGGTTCCATCAAATTCAAAGACCAGAACGGCGACGGCATCATTGATGTGGACAACGACACCAAGATCATCGGCAACGCCACGCCCAAGTTCTCCGGCGGTTTGAACCAG
>JAYRPG010000106.1:0-56279 GCA_041911275.1 Ferruginibacter sp.
ATGGTGCTGCTGACCAGGTACTGAGCAACGACACCCTCAAAACCGTATTCGCGGTTTATGAAACGGCCAATACCCCGATCCTGGAAACCTTTGAAGGCGAAGCCTTCCCCACTCCCAACTGGGGCGTGCAGAATGTTACCGGAGGTACCACTTACGTGCGTTCTGAAGCTTCGGCCCGCAGCGGTAAGGCTTCCATGGTCATCAATAATGCCGACAGCCGCAACAGCAACGGGGCCGTTGATTTCTTCATCTCCCCGATTGTAGCCAACAGTGCCACATTCGACTCCGTGCATGTTGATTTTGACCTGGCCTACAAACCGGGTGTACGCTATCCCGGCTCCACCGTGTTCCCGCTGGATACGCTGGAAATCCTGGCCAGCAAAGACTGTGGTCAAACCTTTATTTCCGTTTGGAAGCAATGGGGTGATCAGCTGCAGTCGCTGAACGATCCCAACTACGCCTACAACCCTGCTTTCGTTCCCAAAAACAACCGGGAATGGAAAAAGGTACGGGTATACCTGAGCCCCTTTGTGGGATCAGACAACTTCCAGCTGTACTTTACGATGAAGGGCAACCGGCAGAATAACCTCTGGCTGGACAATATCAACATCAACTCCACCCAGCTGCCCCAGCGGTTGAAAGACCAGGGTTACCTGGTATATCCCAATCCGTTCAGCAGCGGCTTCCTGATTCATCATTCGGCCGTTGAGCCGCCGGTGGATCTCCAGGCCGTACAGATATTCAATGCTTCCGGTCAGCTGGTTTGGGACAAGCGTTACAATGGCAATGCAGACCGCCGCATTAATGTTGACCTGAACAACATGTCGCGCGGATTGTACATCCTGAAAATGATCTACACCAATAAAACCGTTGTGGAGAGAATCGTGAAAAATTAAGGGTGCCGGCACCCTCCTCAAAAACCGCCCCCCAGGGGGCGGTTTTTTGTTTACGGCCACATCGGGATGGCGCTGCCAGTACAGCCCGGAAACTTCAGCGAAAACTCCACAGTTTTGGAGATATTGAGCTGAATCACCTAATTTTACTCTTCCCTTTTCAGAATTTAATTACGTTATGATAAGAACATTACCCCGACTGACTGCAGCAGGAGGAAAACGTTGCCGGCCCCTGGTTGCCCGTACCTTCCTGAGCCTCCTGCTCACGGCCGTACTGATGATGCAGGCCTTTGCCCAAAAACCGGCTCCCGCCCGGAAGGAAATGAAGCGTTGCGGCACCATGGAAGCCATTGAGGCGGAAATGCGCCTTGATCCTGCTTTCCGCGCCCGTATTGAACAGGGCCAGCGTGAATTTGAGGAAGCGCTCCGGCAGAAGCAATCGGGTCAGCTGGGGCAGCGCCCCGCCACTCCGGCCAGTTTACCCGGCCCGGTAACCATTCCGGTGGTGGTGCATATTGTATTGCCCAACCCCTGGATCATCACCGATGAAGCGATAGAAAGATTCATCTCCCGGATCAACGAAGATTTTGCTGGCCAGAATGCCGATACCAGCAATGCCGCCCTCTTCTACAATGTAAGGGCACACTCCCTGCTGCGGTTTACACTGGCCAAACGCGACCCCTCCGGTAACTTTACCACGGGCATCGTGCGCAAACAGGGCAGCACGCAGATCGCCACCGGTACCAACCAGCCCATCAAGAACTCCAATACCCCCACCGGCGGATCTACCGGCTGGGATGTAACCCGTTATTACAACCTTTACATCGGGGATGGCGGCGACGCCGGTTTGCTGGGTATTGCCCCGGCTATCGGACCGGGGGGCGCCGCGGGCTCCAACAATGCTGACGGCGTTTGCGTCGATTACCGCACCATTTACGATGCCTGCTTCTCTTACCCCGAGTTCAATATGGGCCGCACGGCGGTGCATGAAATTGGTCACAACTTCGGCCTTTTCCACACCTTCCAGGGAGGCTGTTCCGGCGGTGATTACCTGCAGCTTACCTCTACGGGATGCAGCCTTCCGGCCAACCTGCTGGCTTCCATTGACGATACGCCTCCGCTGAGCCAATCCACCAGCGGATGCCCGAGCGGCACCATCAGCAACGGTTGTTCGCCGGTAGCCGCCCGCATGTACCAGAACTTCATGGATTATACGGATGATGCCTGCTACAATATGTTCACCATCGGCCAGGCAGCCCGGATGGAATATGTACTCGAAAACTGCCGCCCAGGCTACCTCAGCACCCTGGGTGCCCAGTATCCCGCCAACATGCAGGCGCTGGATGCCTCCGTGCATTCCATCGTGAGCCCCGGCGGTCAGGATTATGACGCAGCCAGCTGCTCACCCATCAGCTACCCGGCACAAAGCTGCCCGGGTACTTTTATCCCCCGCCTGCGCATCACCAATGCCGGTACCAGCCGGCTGACCTCGGTTCGGGTTACCACCACCATCAATGGCGGCAACGCTATTTCGCAGGTGGTAACACTTGACCTGGCCACGGGTAAGTCACAGGTGGTAGCCCTCAACCCCCAGATTGCGGTGGGTGGCAACAATGTACTGCGCTTCGAACTTTCCGAGCCCAATGGCGGCACGGATGGCAATGCGGCCAATAACGTAATCACACAGAACTTTACCGTATCTCCCGCAGCGCCCCTGCCGTTTACGGAGAACTTCGCCACGGCCACCTTCCCGCCGGCAAACGGTTCGGCCCTGCTCAATCCCGATAACGATGTTACCTGGGCAAGAAGCACGGCTGCCGCACGCCCGGCACCCGGCTCCATGACCATCAACCTTTACAATTACAATGCACCCGGAGAGCGGGATGTATTCATCACCCCCTCTTTCGATGTAAGCCGACTGGATTCCCTGCAGATCAGCTTTAATGTGGCGCATCAGCAGTACAGCGATGCGAGCACCCCGCCCACCAACGACCAGCTGAACCTGCTGTACTCGAGCGACTGCGGCGCTACCTGGCAGAATGCCGGCTATTCCAAATCAGGCTCTACCCTCAGTACGGTAGCCGGTACCACCACGGCCGATTTCGTTCCCAGCGGAGCTGCCCAATGGCGCACCGAGACCATCATGCTGAAAGATTTTTGCCAGAAAGGCATCACCAACCTGCGCTTCGGTTTTGAGTGTGTGAACGATTACGGGAACAATATCTACATCGACAGCATCGCCGTACGCGGATTTGCCGCCTCAGCCATCAATGCGCGCATGCTCAGCATCAGTGAGCCCCTGAATGCGCTCTGCACCTCTTCCTTTACGCCTGTGATTACTTTCGGCAATGAAGGCACCGACACCCTGCGTTCGGTAAAAATCCGGTATGTACTGGATGGCAGCACCGATACCGTAACCGTTGACTGGAATGGTACCCTGGCCCGCTGCCAGAGCGTTACCTTGACCCTGCCCACGGGTAATGCAGCTTTCGGACAACATAACCTGGACGTGCTCACCGACCGGCCCAACAACGTTGCCGATCAGGTACCGGCCAACGATAAACTCAGCAAAACGTTCTCGCTGTTTACTACTGCTACCCTGCCCATCACGGAAGGTTTTGATGAAAGCCGCTTCCCGCCCGGCAACTGGGGTGTGTACAATGTAACCGGCGGCACCACCTGGGAAAGATCTGAGCAGGCCACCAGCAGCGGTGCAGGCGCCATGCGGATGAATAACCTGGGCGCCGGCAACAGCAACAATGCCCTGGATTATTTCATCAGCCCGATTGTAGTGAATGAACCCGGAGCCGACTCTGTTTTTGTGGAATTTGATATGGCCTACAAATCCGGTGTGAATTATCCCGGATCCACCGTATTCCCGCTGGATACCCTCGAAATCCTCGCAACGGCAGACTGTGGCGCCAGCTTTACTTCCGTATGGAAAAAGTGGGGCGCTGAGCTGCAAACAATCAACGATCCCAACTACGCGTACAACAGCGCCTTCGTACCGCGGAACGCCCGGGAATGGAAAAGGGTGAAAGTGTACCTGAGCCCCTATATCGGTTCAGATAACTTCCAGCTTTATTTCAACATGAAGGGCAATAAGCAGAACAACCTCTGGATCGACAACATCAATATCCGCTCGCTGAAACTGCCGCAGCGCCTGAAAGACCAGGGCTACCTGATCTATCCTAATCCGTTCAACCAGTCGTTCCTCATCCACCACTCGGCTGTGGAACCCCCGGTTGACCTGCAGGCTGTTCAGGTGTTCAACAGCGCCGGCCAGCTGGTATGGGGCAAGACCTACAACGGCAATGCCGACCGCCGCATCACGGTTGACCTGGGCGGAAAAGCCGCAGGGGTGTACATCCTGAAGCTGATCTACACCCACAAAACCCTGGTGGAAAGAATTGTAAAACAATAAACCCTTTTCCCTGTTACAGGAGGCTGCCCTTACCGGCAGCCTCTTTTGTTTTACAGAACTGCTAACTTTGCAGAAAACCAGGACTATGAACACCGCGATCGATACCCTGATTCATGCCACCAGCGACCCCGCCCTGAAAATCATTGCTGAAAAAGTGAAACGCCGCGAACGGATTACAGATGCGGAAGGATTGCTGCTGTTTGAAAAAGGCAGCCTGGGGTTCACGGGTACCCTGGCCAATCATATCCGGGAGCAGCTGCATGGCGACCGCACCTACTTCAACCGCAACTTTCATATTGAGCCCACCAATGTATGTGTGTTCAGTTGTAAATTCTGCTCCTACTCACGGCTCTACGCCCATAAGGAAGAGGGATGGGAACTGAGTATTGATCAGATGGTGGATATCGTAAAAAAATACGACGGGCAACCGGTAACCGAGGTGCACATCGTGGGGGGCGTTCACCCGAAAATGAACATGGATTATTTCATGGAACTCATCCGGAAAATCAGGGCGCACCGGCCCGATCTCCACATCAAGGCGTTTACCGCGGTGGAGCTGGATTACATGTTCCGCAAAGCCAAACTGAGCATTGAAGAAGGTATGCGGCAGCTGCACGCGGCGGGGCTCGACAGCTTACCGGGCGGTGGCGCTGAAATTTTTGCGCCTGAAATCCGGGAAAAAATCTGCGCCGACAAAGTGGATGCGGAAGGCTGGTTGAAGATTCATGAAACGGCCCATCAGCTGGGCATGCACAGCAATGCCACCATGCTATATGGCCATATGGAGGGATTTGAACACCGCATCGATCACATGCGCCGGCTGCGCGAACTGCAGGACCGCACCGGTGGCTTCAATACCTTCATCCCCCTCAAGTTCAGGAACTACGATAACGAGATGAGTCATATCCCCGAGGTGTCGGTGGTGGAAGACATGCGGATGTATGCCATTGCCCGGATCTACCTGGACAATTTCCCTCACCTCAAAGCCTACTGGCCGATGCTGGGCCGCGCCAACGCCCAGCTCAGTCTGGCCTACGGCGTGAACGACATCGACGGCACCATTGATGACACCACCCGGATTTACAGTATGGCCGGCAGTGAAGAGCAAACGCCTACCATGTCTACCGAAGAACTGGTAACCCTGATCAGGCAGGTAAACCGCAAACCGGTGGAAAGAGACACCCTATACAATGTGGTGAAAGACTATACGGATGTGGTGTTTGCAGCAGACCCCGCCCTGAATTAAACACAGGCATTGCTGACCGATTGCTGCACCTTCCGGAACAGTTCATCCGGGAGGAAGGGTTTCAGCACAAACCCGTCAATCTGCAGGCCCCTGCATTCCTTATCCACTTCAGCGGGCAAACTGGCGGTGAGTGCAATCACCGGCACACTCATGCCCTGCTCCCGGATCTGGCGGATGGCGGTATACCCATCCATCACCGGCATGTGCAGATCCATCAGCACCAGGTCAAAATCTGCTTCGGCAAGACGGTCCAGGGCTTCCCGGCCATTTTCAGCCACGGTAATGCGGGCGCCCCAGCCTTCGAGAAATTTACGGGCAACAAGCACATTGATGCGGTTGTCTTCAACCAGCAGGATGCGGATTCCCGGGAGTGATTTTTCAGGACTGGCCGCAGCAGCCTGTGCTGCCGTACCGTTTTCCTGAACCGGCAACGGATTGCCCAGCGGAAACTGCAGGGTGAAAAAGAAGGTAGACCCTTTACCCGGTTCGCTGTTCAGCATCAGTTTGCTGCCCTGCAGCGAGAGGATGCGCTGGGAGATGGCCAGTCCCAGCCCGGTGCCCCCGAAACTGCGGGAGGTGGATGAGTCTGCCTGCGTAAACCTTTCAAAGATGAGCTGTTGCTTGTCGGGGGGAATACCAATACCGGTATCCTGAACGGTGAAGAGCACACTCACTTTATCTTTTCGCCTATCCATTACCGTAAGTTCCACCGTTACTGCCCCTTTTTCCGTGAACTTCACCGCATTGTTCACCAGGTTATGCAACACCTGGGAAAGCCGGGTGGGATCCCCCATTACGCAGCTCTTGAGTTCGCTGTCGCAGTGCAGGCGCAGGTCAATGCCTTTCTCCCTTGCCGGCTGTTCAGCACCGGCCACCACATTGCCGGCAATCTCACCGAGATTCATTTCAATCGACTCAAAACTGATTTTACCGGCTTCAATCTTATTATAATCGAGGATATCATTCACGATACTGAGCAGGTTTCGGGCCGAGAACTGCAGTACATTCAGCTGCTCCCGCTGATCCGGGCGCGGATGATTCTGCAGCATAAGGTTGCTCATCCCGATCACCGAATTGAGGGGGGTGCGGATCTCATGGCTCATGGTGGAAAGGAATTCGCTTTTGGCCTGTAAGCCCATGAGTGCCTGCCGCCTGGACCGTTTCAGGGAATAGGAGAACCGGAAGGAAAGGATCAGGGACTGCAGGAAAAAGAACAGCACATGCCCGAAAAAGAACAGCACTTTGGAAGAAACCGCCAGTCCGAAATACTCCAGTTCCGTGATCAGCTGCATGCCCAGGAGAATACCCACGCTCAGCAATCCGTAACCTGCCGCAAGGCGTTTGCGCCGGTAGGCTTTGATGAACACGGAAACCAGGTACACGATGCACACCAGCACCACCGCCAGGAAGCCCTGCAGCAGCGAAGTGAAAAACAGTGCCGGGGTCAGCAGGGTGGTTACACACAGGATACCGCAGAGGGTGATCACCGACTGCATCAGCCAGCGGTTCACATCCTTCGGATAGAGGTGGCGGATATAGTGAAAGAAAAGCAGCACGCTGCCGAACAGGGAGAGGTATTCGAGGCGTACCGTAAGTTCCCAGTGCAATGCGGGGAATACCGCGTGCAGTGAGTACTCGCCGGTGCCCACCATCCGGTAACTGTAGAGCATGCAGAACAGCGAGAAAAAGAAGGTGGCCCGGTCGCGGGTTCCGAACACAAAAAGACCCAGAAAGAAAAGTCCGCCCATAAACAGGCAGCCGGCCAGCAAAAAGTCACCCCCGATGATCCGCTCCCGGATGATGTGCATACGGCTCTGTTCCCCGATTTCCAGGCTCATGTTGGCGCCACCCCGGGTATGCGAGAAATTGCTGACCTGGAACAGCAGGTCCACCTTGCTGGTTTTCTCCGGCAGATCGATCAGCACCGGAACCCAGGCGGGTTTGTAGCCAAGCGAGGTGAGTGAAGGACGGCCATTCACCGCCACTTCGCGGCCGTTGAGGAAAAGCCGGTAAGCACAATAAACCGTGGGCACTTTGATGGAAAGGGCCGGCCGGTTTTCAGGAAGAAGAAGGGTGAAACCATAGGTGGCGCTGCCCCTCGACTGCAGGGCTTTTCCATCCAGCTGCAGATCGCTCCAGAGGTGCGGAAAAGGCACCAGGTGCTGTAAACGCGCCTCCTGGCCGGGCTGCAACAGTTCATTCCAGGCAAAGCGGGTTTCGCCCTGCAGGGTAACCGTTTGTCGGGCAAAATCCACCTGCCGCATATCGGCCTGCCCCTGGTGAAGACGGATGATTCCTTCGCCGGCCCATGCCGGCTCCAGGCTTGTAAAGATGAAGACCAGGAGCAGCATACTCCTGAATAGCGTACGGATTTTCACAGGACGAAATACGATGGTTAGGAATGTTATAACGTAAAAAAGGCGGGTTTAGTGAGCAGGCGGATAAAATATCTGTTTAGCGGGCGCCCGGAGGGTTCTGTTGATTTCCGGTAATTTTGCCGTGATGACCGCGCAAACGCCTGCCTTAACCCGCTTCCTGGAACGCTTCCGGGAAGCTGCCAGCCGCCAGGAACTGGCCAAACTCACCCTGGGCAACCGCCGCAACCGGCAGCAGGATCTTGAAAAGGTGCTGATAAAAATGGTGATGCTGAAAAAGGGCGAACAGCTGAGCTTTGTGTACCGCCATGCCACGCGTGACCTCACCCGCAATTTTACGCCGGAGGAGGCCTTCCGGGAAACCGAGAGACTGCTGCAGGAAGTTTTTTTCAATGCCGACCTGTTCACGGCTGCCGGCGATTTCCACCTCATCCAGCAGCCTTCCGGAAAAGCAAAACTGACCCAAACGCCAGCCAGCCAGGCCGCAAAAGCCGGCATCCAGCCCCACGATAAAGCAAAGCACCGGCTGATTGAAAGCCACCGGCACCCCTACCTGGAACTGCTGGGCATCACCACCGCGGAGGGTAAAGTAAAAAACGACCGGCAGGATAAATTCAGGCAGATCAATCATTATGTGGAGATCATCCGCGGGTTGCTGCAGCAGCATACGCCCAGCGGAACGGTAAGGGTCACCGATATGGGCAGTGGCAAGGGCTACCTCAGTTTTGCCTTATACGATTTTCTGGTGCATACCCTGGGCTGGAAGGTGGAGATGCAGGGCATTGAGTTAAGGCCCGACCTGGTAGACACCTGTAACCGCATCGCAGAGGCCTGCGGTTTTGAGGGCCTCCGGTTTGTGCAGGGCAGCATTGCAGACACCCCGCTGCCGGCCACCGACCTCCTCATTGCCCTGCATGCCTGCGATACCGCCACCGACGATGCCATCTACAAGGGCATCCGGGCCGGTGCCGGCTGGATCATCTGCGCTCCCTGCTGTCATAAAGAAATCCGGCGGCAGATGCAGCCCGCCAATATCCTCTCTACCCTCACGCGGCATGGTATCCTGCTGGAGCGGCAGGCCGAAATGGTCACCGACGGCATCCGGGCCCTCCTCCTGGAGTCGGCAGGCTATAAAACCAGCGTATTCGATTTTATCTCCACCGAACATACCCCGAAAAACGTGATGATCGCCGGCATCCGCCAGGCCCACCCGGCCAGCGATCCTGCTGCCTGTTTACAAAAAGTTCAGGAGCTGAAGGCTCTCTTCGGCATCCGCACGCAGCGGCTGGAAACATTGCTGACAGCTGATCCCAACGCATCCTGATGCCATGCTGCCAAAAAGAAGGGGCCGGATGTTTCCGGCCCCTTGCTGCTGATCAGGTTTCAAACAATTACAGATCAAATTTGATGCCCTGTGCCAGGGGCAGTTTATCGGTATAGTTGATGGTGTTGGTTTGACGGCGCATGTATACTTTCCACGCATCGCTGCCACTTTCGCGGCCGCCGCCCGTTTCTTTTTCACCGCCAAACGCACCGCCGATCTCGGCGCCGGAAGTGCCGATGTTCACGTTGGCAATGCCACAGTCGCTGCCGGCATGTGAAAGGAACTTTTCGGCTTCCCTCAGATTGGTGGTCATGATGGCCGAACTCAGGCCCTGGGGCACACCGTTCTGAAGCGCGATGGCCTCATCCAGGGTTTTGTACTTGATCAGGTAAAGGATGGGGGCAAAGGTTTCGTGCTGCACAATCTGGAAATGGTTTTTGGCTTCCGCGATGCAGGGCTTCACATAGCAGCCGCTTTCATAGCCTTTGCCTTTCAGCACACCGCCTTCCACCACAAAATTTCCGCCTTCTTCCTTACACTGTGCAATGGCCTTGAGGTACATGTCTACCGCCGCCTTGTCGATCAGCGGACCCACATGATTCTTCTGATCCAGCGGGTTGCCGATTTTCAGCTGCCGGTAGGCGTTCACCAGTTTATCGCGGAATTTCGCATATACTTTTTCGTGAATGATTAAGCGACGGGTGGTGGTGCAGCGCTGACCGGCAGTGCCCACGGCACCAAATACGGCACCGATCAGGGACATGTCGAGGTCTGCATCCGGGGTAATGATGATGGCGTTGTTGCCCCCCAGTTCCAGCAGGCTGCGGCCCAGGCGGGCAGCCACGGCGGTGGCAACGGCCTTACCCATACGGGTGCTGCCGGTGGCGCTCATGAGGGGGATGCGCGGATCATTGCTCATCCATTCGCCTACTTCACGATCGCCCACCACCAGGTTGCAAACGCCCTCGGGCACCTGGTTCTTTTTAAATACGCGGGCAATGATCTGCTGGCATGCTACGGCGCAGAGCGGTGTTTTTTCGCTCGGCTTCCACACGCAGACGTCTCCGCAAACCCAGGCCAGCATGGTATTCCAGCTCCATACTGCCACCGGGAAATTGAAGGCGGAGATGATGCCCACAATGCCAAGGGGATGGTATTGTTCGTACATCCGGTGGCCGGGCCTTTCGCTGTGCATGGTGAGACCATGCAACTGGCGGCTCAGGCCCACCGCGAAATCACAGATATCAATCATTTCCTGCACCTCGCCCAAACCTTCCTGCAGGCTTTTACCCATTTCATAACTCACCAGGGTCCCCAGGGCCTGCTTGTGCTGGCGCAGCTCCTCCCCGATCTGCCGCACCACTTCGCCCCGGCGGGGCGCCGGCCAGTTGCGCCATTCGTGGAATGCAGCCTGGGCGGTGGTCATCACTTTTTCATAAGCCGCCCGGTCGGCGCTCACCACGGTGCCGATCAGCCGGCCGTCGACCGGACTATAACTTTCAATCACCGCACCCTTTGACGACTGCCATTGTGTGCCGGTGCTCACGCCCTTGTTTTTCGTCTGAATCTTCAGCTCGGAAAGAAATTTCATATAGCAGATTTTATTTGGCGCAAAGTTAAGCAGGGGAAAGCGGATTTAACGTGCCGGCAGTCACGCGCTGCAGGTGCTGCTGAAGGGCCGTTTTCATCCGGAGCACCCCGCGCTGCTGGCGCCTGAGCCATGGGCCCAGCAGTCCGCGTTCTGTTTCAGGTATCCCCGACAGCCGCAACTGGTCCTGCAGCAGCGCTATATGCCCGGCAACATCATGCCACTGCCCCAGCTGCTGCATCCATTGCCGGTTACGGGCTGCATCAGTGGCGGTAAGCCGGCAGGCGGCCAGCAGGTACCCTCCTGCTTTCAGACTTTTGCGCAAACGGTGTAACGCATCGGTTTCAGGAGGCAGGGCGCGGAGGGAACAGTCAATTTTCCGGCTTTGCCGCCGCAAGGCATTCCTGATCTCCCGGTTGCCGGCCTGAGCCAGCAGCTCGGTGATCTCCGGAAAATCAAGCGCCCGGGCCTCCATGAGCCTTATTGCCAGTTGCCGTTCTTCCTGCCTGAGCGCAAGGATGAGGCGTCGCTGCAGCACCGGCAAAGCAGCACTGACCTGCCGCTGCTGCAACAAATGCTGCAGGAGCTGCAAGGCCCTTACCCGGCCAGCCTGGCGAAAGAGGGATTTCAAAATACCGCTGATTTTTTTGCGTCGTTTACGCGCCACGCCGCGTGGAAGAACAGACAGCAGGGTGTTGAGTTTGCGGATTTCCACCCGCAGCAGGTGTACATCCTGCACACGGAAAGGCGCCTGCATCCGTTGAATCAGCCGGCTGATCCGCTGCACCCTTTTTGCTGTATACTGGCGGAAAGATTTCATTCCTTGCCGAACGGCTTTTTGATGGCGTAAAGTTAGGCCGCCGACACGGCCGGAACACTGAGCGCCATCAGCCATGGCCATTCATCCGGTTCCATACCTCGGTGGCGGTTCCGCAGAAAGCGCCGGCCTGCTCCAGTTTTAGACTGGCCATGGCCGAGGCGAAACGACCGGCCGGCTCCGGGTCCTCGCCCAGTGCACGCCGGCAGAGATAGCCCGCCATAAAGGTATCCCCGCAACCGGTGGCATCCACCACGGCCCGTGGCGGGAAGGCCGGCAGCCAATAGCCCTTGCTGCCCTCAGCCAGGTAGGCCCCCCGGCTCCCCAGCGTGATCAGGATTTCGCGGGCGCCCCAGCCTTTCAGCCGTGCTGCAGCCGCCTCCGGATCTGTGGTGCCGGTGAGCACTTCCATCTCCGCCTCGTTCAGCTTCAGGATATCGATCAGGGGCAGCAGGGATTGTTTTTCCGCCCAGTCTACGGCCCTTACATGGGTATCCTCCACGGTACGGAGGAGGCCCTGCACATCCAGTGCAATACGACCCTTTGCAGCGAGCATCCGGATCAGTTCAGCCGGGATATCCCCGGCGAGCAGGGGACCAAGATGAAAATAGCGGGCGAAAACCGTATCCAGCTGTTCGGGAAGGAAAGGTTCTGCCTGCCGCAACACGCGCTGGGTGCGGGCCTCAAGTCCGCCCAGGTAATTGTTTTCGAAATACACCGTATCAGCGCTGGGCAGTAGGCTGATGGCGATCCCGGCAGCACGCAGCGGTTGCAGGAGGGACAGTTGCGGCAGGGCCAGCCGGGTGATGAGCCGGTATCGTACCGGCATGCAGCTGATGGCCATGGAAAAATAATACGCGGTACCCCCGGCCAGTTGATAGGTTCCCTCAGGGGTGATCACGGCGTCTTCCGTAATGTGCCCGATGCAGCAGATATCGGTCATACTGTTTCCTCCTCCTCCAATTTACGTCGGCTAACCGATTGTGTGAATAGTTTTATCTTTCGGCATGCACCAAAAGGAATACCGCGTATGGTCGCTTCCGGTGATTGTGGGAGCGCTGGGATTTTTTGTAGACATCTACGACCTGCTGCTGTTCAGTATTGTGCGCCGCAAAAGCTTTGCGGATATCGGCGTTTCAGCAGATGAAATGAAACTGCTCGGGGAACACATCATCAGCTGGCAGATGATCGGGTTAACCATTGGCGGCATTGCCTGGGGCATCATGGGGGATAAGAAAGGAAGAAAAAGTGTGCTCTTCGGATCCATCCTGCTCTACTCACTCGCCACGCTGGCCAATGGTTTTGTGCAAACGCCTGACCAGTATCTCTGGCTGCGGTTCATCGCCGGCCTGGGCCTGGCGGGGGAACTCGGCGCAAGCATTACCTTAACCAGCGAGATGCTGCCGCCGCAGAAAAGAGGCCTCGCCTCAGCGGTGATTGCCACATCCGGCGTGCTGGGATGCATCGCCGCTTACTTTGTATACAGCCTGAGCGGCGAAGACTGGCGGCTCTGCTACTATATCGGCGGAGGGATGGGCCTGGCCCTGCTGTTCTTACGGGTAGGGGTATTCGAAAGCAAAATGTATGACCAGATGAAGGACACCTCGGTTCCGGTGGGAAAGCTCTGGATGCTGTTCAATAACCGTGACCGTTTTCTGCGGTACTTCCGGGGCATCCTGATCGGCCTGCCCGTTTGGTACATCATCGGCGTGCTGATCACTTTCGCGGATGAGTTTGCGCTGCGGTTCGGCATCTCCGGCTTCGATCAGCCCCGTGCGCTGATGCTGCAGTACACGGCCCTCGCTTTCGGCGATATGGGGGCGGGTTTGCTGAGCAACTACCTGCGGAGCCGTAAAAAAACCCTGTTGATCTATTATGGCATCACCACGCTGTTCATCATCCTCTTCTTTGCCCTGAGGGGCGGCGGCAACGCCACCAATCTCTACCTGCTCTGCATGGGGCTGGGTTTTGGCTCCGGCATTTCGGTGCTCTACATCACAATGAGTGCTGAGCAGTTCGGCACCAACCTGCGGGCCACCGCGGCCATCTCGATCCCTAACCTGGTGCGGGGATTTCTGCCGCTGATCCTGCTGCTGTTCCAGTGGCTGCGCAGTGAAAAACTGCTCAACGACTACCTCACGGCGGCCTGGGTTACGGGAGCTGTGGTGATGGCACTGGGTTTTACCGCCGCGCTCTTCACGCGTGAATCGTTTGGCCGCAACCTGAATTTCACCGAAAAGGAATAAAGTTTACTGCAGGATCCGCAGTTCTCCGTTTACCCGGAAGCGCCGGCCACTGACCACCACGAGGCTGGCGCCGGTAACCACTGTCTGCCGCGTATTGAGCACACATTCCCCGTTCTGCAGCGGGCTGATCACGATCTGGTCGCCCGCCGGCAGATCGGCTGGCGGCATGCGGTTATTCAGCCAGTTGGCCGGCAGGTCCCAGTTGCCCGTACCCACAAAAGTGTACACATTCGGTGCGGGCTGGTTGCAGATGACATCGTTGAGCCTTTGCCAGATGAGATCACAGAGCTGGAAAGAAACCTCGGTGCCGCCGGGTTCTTCGCCCATGCGCACCATCACCAGCCCGCGGGAGGGTACGATGCTGATGATCTGCCCGTTCTTACCCAGTGCCGCAAACATATCCTGCGGGGCGGCCGGCGCATAGGATCCCGGGAGCAGCAACTGCAGTCCGGGCACGCGATAGCTCCCCCTCCCGTTGAGCCACCAGAGGTAGCCATAGGCATAGTTCAGCTCCTGCGAGGTGTTAAGCATATCGCGGATGTAGCCGGTATCCCGGAGGAGGGTATCCGTTCCCCATACACAGCGGTTCTGGATCAGCAGTCCGAACCGGGCCATGCTGCGCGCCCTGCTGAAAAAAATATTGTCGTAGTCCACCGTCAGCCATTGCCCGGTGATGCCGGTCCGGTTTTTCAGCGCCGTTTGCGTATAGAGATTGATGCCCTGCCCGGTGGCGTTTTCGAGTACCCGTTCCAGTAAAGTGTAGGGAGCATTGTGATAGGCCCAGCGCGTACCGGGTGCAGAGAGGTAACGGAGGCAGCTGTCGAGGGTACAGTGATTGTCGGGCACGCCGTCGTCGAGCCCGGTGGTCATGGTGAGCTGGTGCCGGATGCGGATGGCCGCCTCCTGCTCCGGCGTGCAGGCCGTCCAGCCTGTACCCAGGTAACGGGAACTGGTATCATTGATGGACAAATACCCTGATTCCTGTGCCTTGCCCACCAAAAATGCCGTCAGGGTTTTGCCCGCCGAGGCCCAGTACCACACGCTGTCGCGGGTAAAGCTGCCGAAATACTTTTCAAATACCCGCTTGCCGTCTTTCAGCAGGATGAATGCCTTGGTGTTCCGCTGTTCGAGAAACCGGTACAGGGAGTCTACCCGGTCGGTACACCAGCCCAGCTGTGAAGGGGGTAAACTGTCCCAGGTGTTACCGGCCAGCGGCGGAAAGTACAGGGACTGTGCAGCAGCAGGCCGTGCACAGCAGCAGCATAAAAAAAGCAGAAGATAACGCATGGTATTCATATATCGTTTGCGCTTAGACGCGCAACAGCCCAAAGGTTTAATGCGGCGCTTCCTGAACCGGCCGTTGCAGGTCGTTCAGTGAATCCGCGATGACCCGGTACACCCGGTTCAGTTCGTCGTCGGTGATGCAGTAAGGCGGCATCACATACACCACGTTCCCCAGCGGCCGCAGGTATATCCCCCGCTCCATGTAATAGCGGTAAGCCCGGTACTGGATGCTGTTGAAATAAGAACTGTCTTCATCTGTGCGCAGCTCTACCGCCAGGATGGTGCCGCGGCACCGAACCTCCCGCACAAAGGAATGACCGGCGATACTTTCGGCAAAACAGGCATTCATCCTGCTGATGCGGTTGATCTGTTGCCGGCATTCATCCTGATTCAGGAGCCCGAGACTGGCCACGGCGGCCGCACAGGCGAGGGGGTTGGCCGTATAGGAATGCCCGTGAAAAAAAGTTTTCATCCGGTCATCGTCATAAAAGGCATCATAAATCGCCTGCGTGCATACCGTAACGCCAAGGGGCAGGAAACCGCCCGTAATCCCCTTGGAGAGGCAGAGGATATCGGGCTGTACCTGTAAATATTCCACAGCGAAGAGCCGGCCGGTACGCCCGAATCCGGTCATCACCTCATCCGCAATGCACAGGGCTCCCTTGCTGCGGGCAGCCCCGAAAAGCAGGTCGAGATGTTCCGGCGCATACATGCGCATGCCGGCCGCGCCCTGCACCAGGGGTTCCACGATGAGGGCGGCCACATTGTCTTCGTCCAGCCATTCATGGAGCTGCTGCAGCACCGCCGCTATATTGCCGGCTTGTGGCAGCGGAAGGCGTTTTACATCGAAGAGCAGGGGGCCGAAAGCGGCATTGAAGGCATTGCGCTCCGCCACGCTCATCGCACCAAATGTGTCGCCATGATAGGCTTCCTCCAGGGCGATGATCCGCGTTTTGTGCCGGAAGCCCAGGTTGTGCCAGTACTGCAGCGCCATTTTCAGCGCCACTTCCACAGAGGTGGAGCCATCATCTGAAAAAAACAGGCGGGCAAAACGGTCCGGCAGGAGCGGCATAAGGGTATCCGCAAGCCGGATAGCCGGGGTGTGGGTAAAACCGGCGAAGATCACCTGTTCGAGTACACGTGCCTGTTCGGCAATGGCTTCGGCAATCACCGGATTACAATGACCATGCAGGTTTACCCACCAGGATGATATGGCATCAATATATGCGCTGCCATCAGCGGTATACAGGGTGGCATTGAGGGCACGCACCACCTGCAGGGGCGGTTCGGCCGTTTTCATCTGTGTGAACGGATGCCAGATATAGGGGCTCACGGGGTGATGCATGTGCTTTATAAACGAATGTTCAGGCCGGCCGCCAGTTCCGCGACAGATGCGGCATTAACGGCAGGCAGCTGGGGTATGGAAAACAGCAGGGGCAAACCGGTATGCTCCAGGATGTACGACCGGGTGGCCGGCACTTCTTCCCCGCTGAATACGATGCCTGCCAGGGGGATCCCATATTGACGGAGCAGGTTCACCGTGAGCAGGGTGTGGTTGATGCTGCCCAGGTAATTGCTGCTCACCACAATGGCCGGCAGTTGCAGCTGCCGCATCAGGTCGGCATTCAGGTAGCCCCTGGCCAGCGGGCTCATCACGCCGCCGGCCGTTTCCACCAGCAGGCCGTTAGCGGTTGCGGGCAGGGTGAAATCTTCCGGTGCGATCTGCAACCCCTCTTCTGCAGCAGCGTAATGGGGAGAAGCGGGTATACGCAACCGGTAGCGTTCGGGATGCACCGTGGTTCCGGGATGGGTTACCCAGCTGCGGATGCAGTCGCTGTCGGTTCCCCCCTCTTCCCCGGCCTGCACCGGCTTCCAGTAATCCCAGCCCATGGCCTGGCAAATCACGGCCGAGCAAACCGTTTTGCCGGTGCCGGTGTGGATGCCTGCAATCAGGTATTTCTTCATACTGCAAAGAAACGATGCGGGGCCGATTCCGGTTATGCTTCGCGGAAATTTTTCAGGGCGGCAAAGAGGGCGTCTATTTCGGCCCGGCTGTTGAAACTGTGCAGGCAGATGCGGATGCGTTCCGTTCCGGCGGGCACGGTGGGTGGCAGGATGGGCCGCACAAAAAAGCCCTGCTCCAGCAGGTATTCTGCGAGGCGGCGGGTGGCGAAACTATCGCCGGTAAGGATGCCCTGGATGGGAGAATGGCTGTCGATCAGGCGGTAGTTCTCCAGGCTGCCGGCGGTGCGGCGGAAGTACTGCACACGTTCCATCAGGCCGGCACGGTCGGCGGCAGGCAGCAGGGCATATCCCTGCTGCAGGAGCCGGTAGGTGTGCGGCGGCAGGGCGGTGGTAAAGATGAAGGAGCGGGCCTGGTTGAGGAGATAGCGGCGCAGCACGGCGCTGCCCGTTACGGCGGCGCCGTGCAAACCCAGGGCCTTACCGAAAGTATGCACCACGGCATACACCTCATCCTGCAGGCCCAGGGCGGCAACCAATCCCTCGCCGCGCTCACCGTATACGCCGGTGGCATGGGCTTCATCCACCACCAGCAGGGCATCGTACTGCCTGCACAGGGCGGCGATATCCGTCAACGGGGCGAGGTCGCCATCCATCGAATACAGCGATTCCACCGCCACTATTTTGCGGCCCTGCACCTGTTTCAGTTTCTTCTCCAGGTCGGCGGCGTCGTTGTGCCGGAAGCGCAAACGCTGGGCATGGCTCAGGCGCATGCCGTCAATCATGCTGGCATGGATGTATTCATCGGAGATATAGGTATCGCCGCGGGCGGCCAGGCTGCTGAAAAGGCCCACATTGGCCATGTATCCCGTATTGAAAATGAGGGCCGCCTCCCGGCCGTGAAAGCGGGCAATAAGGGCTTCCGTTTCCTCGGCCAGGGCAGAATTACCCGTGATGGACCGGGAGCCGGTGGAACCCGCTGGCAGTTCATGAGCAGCTACCCCGCGGTAAGCGGCGCTGCGCGACAATCCGAAATAGTCGTTGGAGCTGAAATCAATTTTATCTGCCGCGTAAAGCAGGGTACGCAGGGTACCCGCCGCCGCGCGGGCGTCGAGCTGCTGCTGCAAATGCTCGTCGAAGCGGATTCGTACAGACATAACAGTGAGTCAAAACCGTGCAGGCCTTATCAGGCATCAGGCTTCGGCCTGTACAGCACTCTCCTTGAATGCCTGGCGCGGGGTAAGCCCCAGCATCCGGAACATCTGCATATCGGTATCGAAATCAGGATTGGGGGTAGTGAGCAGTTTCTCTCCGGCAAAAATGGAATTGGCGCCAGCCATAAAACATAGCGCCTGCTCGGCCACCGACATCTCGAGGCGGCCGGCAGAAAGCCGTACCACGCTGCGGGGCATCAGGATACGGGCCGTGGCAATCATGCGCAGCATTTCGTCTATCCCCACCCGCTGGTTGCCTTCCAGGGGGGTGCCCTTCACCGCCACAAGGGCATTAATGGGCACGGAATCGGGGTGCTGTTCCAGGGTAGAGAGGGTGTGCAGCATCTGTATGCGGTCTTCGTCGGTCTCCCCCAGCCCCACAATGCCCCCGCAGCAAACACTCAGTTTGGCCTTGCGTACATTCTCCAGGGTCTGCAGGCGGTCGTTGAAGGTGCGGGTGGTGATCACATTGCTGTAATGATCGCTGCTGGTGTCAATGTTGTGGTTATAGGCGAAGCAGCCGGCCTCTTTCAGGCGCTGCGCCTGCTCGTAAGTGAGCATGCCCAGGGTGCAGCAAACCTCCATCCCCATCTCATTCACTTCCTGCACCATTTCGAGCACGCGGTCAAAATCGCGGTTGTCGCGCACTTCACGCCAGGCGGCACCCATACATAGGCGTGAGGCGCCGCCGGCTTTGGCCGCCGCGGCCCTTTGCTTCACTTCCTCCACACTCATCAGGGGCTGCACCTCCACATCGGTATGATATCGGGCTGCCTGGGAGCAATAAGCACAGTCTTCCTTACAGCCGCCGGTTTTGATAGAGATCAGGCTGCTGATCTGCACTTCTGCATAAGCCTTGCTGGCACGGTGTACGGTGGCGGCATCATACACCAGGTCGAGCAGGGGGCGGTTGTATATCTCACGGACCTCATCGAGTGTCCAGTTATTGCGGATGTTCATAACAGTGGTTTTGAGCTGCAAATATAATCAGCGGCCGCAGCCCTGCCAAGGGGCTGCACAGCAGATTCAGTACGATTCCTGTTCGTTGGGGAAGTCGCCCGATTTTACATCGGTAATGTATTGTTTGATGGCGCGGTTGATCTGCTCATCCAGGTTCAGGTAACGGCGCAGAAAGCGCGGTTTGAAATCGGTGTTGATGCCCAGCATATCATGCATCACCAGTACCTGGCCGTCACAGTATCCGCCGGCCCCGATACCGATGGTGGGGATGTGCAGGCTTTCGGTGACCTCTTTGGCGAGCGCCGCGGGAATTTTTTCCAGCACGAGGGCAAAGCAGCCGGCTTCCTGCAGCAGCAGGGCATCGCGGCGCAGTTTGGCAGCCTCGGCTTCTTCGGTGGCCCGCACCACGTAGGTGCCAAATTTGTTGATCGACTGCGGGGTGAGCCCGAGGTGGCCCATCACCGGTATCCCCGCGCTCACAATCTTGCGTACCGAGTCCAGCACTTCTTCCCCACCCTCCAGCTTCACTGTATGGCCACCGCTTTCCTTCATGATGCGGATCGCCGAAGCCAGGGCGATTTCGGAGTTGGACTGGTAATAGCCGAAGGGAATATCCACCACAATCAGCGCCCGGTCGCGGGCACGTACCACACTCTGGGCATGGTAAATCATCTGGTCGAGGGTGATGGGCAGGGTGGTGCTGTGGCCGGCCATCACATTACTGGCGCTGTCGCCCACCAGGATGATATCAATGCCTGCCGCGTCGAACAGCCGCGCGAAAGAATAATCGTAGGCGGTGATCATGGAGATCTTCTCGCCCGACAGTTTCATTTTCTGGATGGTATTGGTGGTAACCTTCTTGAATTCTTTCTCAGGAGCCATATTGCAGATTTTATGCTGGCAGTGTTGGGAGTGATTGGCCCTGCGTTAGAATAAAACAATACTCAACCGGCAGCGGTGTAAAAGTAGAAAAGTTTTGATTAAACGGCTGATATTTCGGGGCGCCCGGCATCCCTGCAAATCCGGGCATCAGTGCCGGCTGTTCATTGCAAATCCGGCGCATCCCCGCCCGCCGGCCTTCACCGGGTTTTCCATTTCCATCCGGCCGCCCGTCAGCGCCTGACCGCGCATCGTGCCGATCCTCAACGCATCCAATCCTCCTTCACCTCATCCCAGAGATGACGGATGAGGCCATCCGCGAGGCCGATCTTGGGTACATAAATTTCATCCGCACCCGACCAGCGCATCACATTGATGTAGATCAGCAGCGCGGGCACAATCACATCGGCGCGGTCTTCACGGAGATTGTACTTCTGGATGCGCTCGGCAAGCGGTACGCTGTTCAGTTCTTTATAGTAATCGCGCAGCAGATCAAGCGGCAGCGGTTTGCCGTCTTTTTTCTTGCTCAGCGAAAACACTTTGTTGATGTTGCCCCCGCTGCCGATGGCCACCACCTGTTTGTGGCCCTTGGTAACGGCCCGGATGGTGTCTTTCAGTTCATCCCAGTCTTTCTCTTTCACCATCTCCTTCAGCAACCGGATGGTGCCGATGTTGAAAGATTTTTTGTAGATGAGGATGCCATTACTGAAAAAGGAAAGTTCGGTGCTGCCACCCCCTACGTCAATATAGAGATAGCTGTGGTCGCGGTCCATGTTTTCCGCCACATGGTTTTCGTAGATGAGGTTGGCTTCAAGGTCGCCGCTGATCACTTCAATGCGGATGCCGGTATCCTGCTGCACTTTGCGGATGATCTCTGCCGCGTTGGCAGCGTCGCGCATGGCGCTGGTGGCGCAGGCTTTGATGTACCGGATTTCGTAAGCATTGCACAGGTGCCGGAAGGCCTTCATGGTTTCGAGCATCATGGCGGTGCGGGCGCCGGAAACCGCACGCGATTCAAATACATCAAAACCGAGCCGCAGGGGCACCCGCACCAGGTTCAGCTTGTTGAAGCGGAAGGTACCGGTGGCATCTTCCGACACTTCGGTGATGAGCAGGCGGGCAGCATTGCTGCCGATATCAATCGCGGCCAGTTTCAGACTCTTCATGGATAAAACCCCGCAGGGCTACCGGCAAAGATAGGCGGGCGGAAATGGATGGCCGGGTATTATGCACCGGCCATCAGGCTATGTGGATAATTTCCGGGCGAGGTACTGATAGGTCTCTACCTGGGAACGCACTTTCCGGGTGTTGCGGGGATTCAGGTACTGGTTGCTGAGGCTGTTATCCAGTTTGCGGGCCTTGATGTTATCGGCCAGCTGGATCTGCAGGATTTCCCGGAGCTCCAGCGCAATCTCCGGATCGGGAATGGGGCAGGCTGCTTCCACCCGGTGGTCGATATTCCGCACCATCCAGTCGGCAGAAGAAATATAGGTTTTTTCATTCCCGCCATTGTGAAAGATCATCACCCGGGCATGTTCCAGGTATTCATCCACAATGCTGATGGCCTGTACGGGTAGTTTGTACTTGCTGCTTTCAGTGGGCATGCAGCAGATGCCCCGGATCACCATTTTGAGTTCCACACCAGCGCGGGCCGCATCCCCCAGTTTGCCGATCAGCTGCGGATCACTCAGGGAATTCACTTTGAGGGTAATGGCAGCGGGCTTGCCGGCGCGGGCCGCACGGATTTCCTTCTCCACCAGGTTCAGCAGCTGCTGGCGCATCTGCACCGGCGATACCAGCAGGGTTTTACAGGCTTTCAGGAATTTGATCCGGGTTTTCGGCTGTTCGAGGTAGTGAAAAATCCGGTTGACATCAGCCATGATGAACCGGTCGGAGGTGAGCAGGCAGTGATCGCCGTAAATACGGGCAGTGCTTTCATTCAAATTGCCCGTGCTCACGAAACCGTAATGAACCGTTTTGCCCTCCGTAATTTTTTTGATCAGGCAGAGCTTGGCATGAATCTTCATATGGGGCAAACCGATCAGCACTTTTACACCGGCCTCTTCCAGCTCTTCCTTCCACATCAGGTTGGCCTCTTCATCAAAGCGGGCCCGCAGTTCCAGCACCACGGTAACCTGCTTGCCGTTCCGTACGGCATTCGTGAGGGCGTTGATGATTTTGGAGCGGCTGGCCAGCCGGTAGCAGGTGATTTTGATCTGGGTTACTTCCGGATCGATGGCCGCTTCCCGCAGCAGGTCAATCACACTGTCGAAAGCGTGATAAGGAAAATGCAGCATCACGTCCCGCTGCAGCACCACATCGGTTACGCGTCGGAAATTTTTCAGGAGGGGATGCAGGAAGGGTTTCTTGCGGAGGCTTTTCTGTGCAAAAATATCCGGGAAGTTCATGAAGTCCTTGAAGTTGTGGATCCTCCCCCCGGGAATGATATTGTCTTTCTCTGTCAGTCCCAGCCTGCGCACCAGGTAAGTGAGCAGATGGGGATCAATGTCTTTATCGTAGATGAAACGCACCGGCCGGCCTTTCTTGCGGTTGCGGAGCCCCTTTTCAATTTTCTGGATGATTGAAGTGGAGATGTCGTTGTCGATGTCCATCTCGGCATCGCGGGTAACCTTGATGATGTGCGAGGAAAAATCATCATAGTTAAAGAAGGAAAAAATGAAGGGCAGGCAATAACGGATGATGTCTTCCAGCAGGATGATGTGCTGTTCGCCCTGCCGCGAAGGCAGGAGCACAAAACGGGGGAGGCGGCGTGCCGGCACCGATACCAGGGCAAAGCGCTGCGGGATGCTCTGGTCTTTTTTGCGCAGGGTGCAGGCAAGGTAAATGCTTTTGTCGCTGAGGGTGGGAAACTGGTGGATACTCTCAATCATCAGCGGAACAATATTGCTCCGGATCTCTTCATCAAAATAATTCACCACAAACTTCCGCTGCACCCGGTTGAGCTGCTGTTCGTTGAGCAGGAAAATCTTCTGCTTTTTCATTTCCCGGAGGATGGCCTTCCAGGTGTCATCAAACTCCTGCTGCTGGGCAAGCACTTTGTCCTGGATCTGTTCGAGGATCAAACCCGGATCTGCCTCCAGGTGCATGTGCCGGGTCTTACGGCCCAGTTCGGCCATCCGGCGCAGGGTCGCCACCCGAACCCTGAAAAACTCATCCAGGTTGTTCGAAAAAATGCCCAGGAATTTGATCCGTTCTTTCAGGGGCACGGTATCGTCGGCTGCTTCCTGCAGCACCCGGTGATTGAACGCGAGCCAGCTGATATCCCGGGTAATGGTTTTCTGTTTCGGCATAGTCCGGCACTAAATTAGCTGCATAGCCAGAAATACAATGTTAAGTTTTGGTTTTCAGGCTTATGAGCGGCCAATAAAAAAAGGGAAAAAACGTTATGCGCAGGGGTTGCCTGCGGGCCTTTCAGGGTGGCTGCTCCACTGCACCTGTGCGGGCACCGGAAAGGGCACAAACTTCCTGCACCCGGCGGGGCAACGGAAGCCGCTGAAAAAGTGTCCGGCAAGTATTAAACTGTTATCTTTGCAGATGCGATTAAGGTTCACCGGGGTTCTTATTATTTTTCTTTTGTATGCGCTGCAGATGCAGGCGCAAACCTTCAACGGTACAGGCGGTTCCATTCCCGCCAGCAGCACTACCCATACCTGCTTCCCCATCAACGTTACCGGTGTCGGCACCATCAATACCAGCACGCTCGGACTGGCCAGTATGTGCATGACCATCACGCACCCCATCACCGACGATCTGGAGATCCTGCTCACGGCACCCGACGGCACCACCATTCCGCTGGCGGTTCAGATCAGCGGCACCAATTTCACGAATACCTGTTTCAACGGCACTTCCACCAACTATATCAAGTTTGCCACCGGCGCCCATACCGGCACTTTCCACCCGGAAGGTTACCTGGGCGCCATGAATAACGGGCAGAATGCCAACGGCACCTGGCGGCTCTGCATCCGCGACCGCCGGGGGCCCACTTCCGGTGTGCTCAACAGCTGGAGCCTTACCTTCAGCAATACTCCCGCGCCGGCCCCACCGGCTTACCCGGCCTGTGCCACCAACCTGCCGCCTTCGGTTTCCTGTGCCAATGCCACGCTGGTATGTGATTTCAACGGCCTCTGCGGCTCCACCACGGTCAATACCCCTTCCCAGCCCTGGCCCGGCGCCGGCTTCAACTGCATCGGACTCAACAATTACACCTTTGTGAAGTTTGTGGCTTCTGCAACGGAATCGGCCTTCACCGTTTGGGTGCCCACCGCCGCTGCCGGCAATACAGGAGGCTTGCAGATGGTGTTTTTTACAGGCACCTGCGATAACGGCGCCATCACTGAACTGAACTGTTATCAGCATATTTTCCCATTCCAGTCGGGATCTGAACTGGCCACCATCATCGTCACCCGCGGCCTGGTGCCCGGCAACACCTATTACCTGCTCATCGACGGACTCAACAATGATGTGTGCACCTTCCGCATCGCGGCCAAATCAGGGGTACGCACGGTATCCGTGAGTCCGACCAATCCCGCCATCTGTGCCGGGCAAAGCATTAACCTCACGGCTTCCGGCAGCGACGGACCTTACAACTGGAGTCCGGCCGCCACGCTGAGCAGCCCCACCGGCGCCACGGTAACCGCATCCCCTTCCGCCACCACCACCTATACCGTAAACACCACCACGTCCACGGGCTGTGTCATCAACCAGGACGTAACGGTAACGGTGAACGATACCCCCGTTATCACCACGCAGCCCTCACCGGCCGTGCAGCAGGTATGCCAGAACGGGGCGGTAACGCCCTTAACGGTGGCGGCCAATGCCGGATCCGGCACCATCACCGGCTACCAGTGGTACATCAGCACCAGCAATGCCAACACCGGGGGCACTGCCCTTCCTTTTGCTACGGGCCCCTCTTTTACGCCATCTTCCGCCAGCGTGGGCACCTTATATTTTTATTGCCGCGTTACCAATTCCAACGGGTGCAGTACGGTGTCCCAGGTTTCCGGGGCACTGATCATTCATCCGGCGGTAGCCACCCCCACGGGTTCAGTAACGGTGCAGCCTACCTGCAGCTCCCCCACCGGCACGATTGTGATCACCGCACCGGCCGGCGCCAATATTGAGTACAGTGCAGGGGGCGCTTTCCAGGCTTCGGGCACTTTTACCGGCCTTGCTCCCGGCACGTATAGCATCACGGCCCGTAACAGTGTAACCGGTTGCACGTCTGCCGTGCGCACCCTGATCGTCAATAACCTGCCCGCCGGCCCTCCCACCCCCACGGGTTCGGTAACGGTACAGCCTACCTGCAGCACGCCTACCGGCACGATTGTGATCACGGCTCCGGCCGGCGCCAATTATGAGTACAGTGCCGGAGGAGCCTACCAGGCTTCCGGCACCTTCAGCGGACTGGCCAACGGCACCACCTACCAGGTTACGGTACGTGACCTCAGCACCGGTTGTGTATCCAATCCGCTTTCGCTCAGCATCAACCCCATCGCCGGCGCGCCACCCCAGGCTACAGCAACGGTAACACAGCCCGACTGTGTGGCCAACAACGGCACGGGTACTATCACGGTAACAGCACCCACCGGTGCAGATTATGAATACAGCATCAATGGTTTGGTTTACCAGGCAGGCACCGGCTTTACCGGTTTACCGGCTGGCACCGGTTATAACCTTACCGTGCGCCAGATCAGCACAGGCTGCGTTTCAGCACCGCTTGCAATAGCGATCAATGCACTGGTTACGCCTCCGGCACCGGGGGTAACCAGCCCCGTTACTTACTGCCAGGGCGCACCGGCCACGGCACTCACGGCCACCGGCAGCAACCTCATGTGGTACACGTCTGCACCCGGTGATCCGGGCAGCCCCACAGCCCCGGTGCCCTCCACCGTTACGGCAGGCAGCGTCACCTATTTTGTCAGCCAGAAAGTTGGCACCTGCGAAAGCCCCCGGGCAAGCATCACCGTGGTGGTGAATGCTGCGCCCGCAGCCCCGGTCGTAACCCCGGCCCTCACCTATTGCCAGGGTGAGCCCGCCGCGCAGCTGAGTGCAACAGGCACCGGCCTTACCTGGTACAACACCGCTTCAGGCGGCACCGGCAGCAGTACCGCCCCTGTACCCAATACGGGCAGCGCCGGTACGCAGAATTTTTATGTGAGCCAAACCCTCAACGGCTGTGAAGGTCCGCGTGCGCTGATCACCGTTACCGTGAACCCTGTTCCGGCGCCTCCGGCTGTTAACAGCCCGGTGATTTACTGTTTCAATGCCCCGGTTGCCGCACTGGCTGCCACAGGCAGCAACCTGCTCTGGTACAGCACTGCAACAGGCGGTACCGGCAGCACCACGGCCCCCCCAGCTTCTTCAGCCACGGACGGAACCTTTGCCTATTATGTAAGTCAAACCCTCAACGGCTGCGAAAGTGGTCGTGCAGTGATCAACGTTACCGTACATCCCGAAACACCTGCACCTGCAGTGGTGAGCCCGGTGGGTTACTGCCAGAACAGCCCGGCCCAGGCCCTGAGCGCCACGGGCAGCAACCTGCAATGGTACAGTGTACCGGTTGGCGGCACGGCCGGCACTGTGGCGCCCATCCCTTCCACCGCCAACAGCGGCAGCCAGTTGTATTATGTGAGCCAGACGCTCAACGGATGTGAAAGCCAGCGTGCAGTCATTAACGTGAATATTGGTCCCGCTCCCGCCGCGCCGGTGGTGAGCAGCCCCGTCACCTATTGCCAGTTTGCCACAGCCGCCGCACTCAGTGCCACGGGCACCAACCTGCTGTGGTACACTGCGGCCACCGGGGGTACCGGCACTGCCACCGCCCCCACGCCTTCCACCGCCAGCGCCGGCACCAGCAGCTGGTATGTGAGCCAGACGCAGAACGGCTGCGAAGGACCGCGGTCGCAGATCCAGGTTATCGTCAACGCCGCACCGGCCGCACCGGTGGTGAGCACTCCCGTATTGTATTGCCAGAACAGCACAGCTTCCGCACTCAGTGCCACGGGCGCCAGCCTGCTGTGGTATGCTGCAGCCACCGGGGGCACGGGCACTGCCACCGCCCCCACGCCTTCCACCGCCGCTGCGGGCAATACCGTTTACTATGTGAGCCAGACGGTGAGCGGCTGCGAAAGTGAGCGTACAAGCCTTACCGTTACAGTGAACGAGCTGCCGGCAGCGCCGCTGGTAAACAGCCCCGTTACCTACTGCCAGAATGCTTCCACCGTGCCGCTCAGCGCCACCGGCAGCAACCTGCTCTGGTATGGCAGTGCCACCGGAGGTACGGGCAGCAGTACGGCCCCGCAGCCTGTGAGCACGGCAGCCGGCAGCACCGATTTCTTCGTGAGCCAAACAGTGAACGGGTGCGAAAGCAATCGTGCAACCCTAACCGTGATCATCAACCCCGCTCCTGCTGCGCCGGTGGTGATCAGTCCCGTGATCCTCTGCCAGAACAGCACCGCACAACCCCTTACGGCTACCGGCAGCAACCTGCTGTGGTACGATGCGGCCACCGGCGGTACCGGATCCGTCACGGCTCCCACGCCCGCTACGGCCAGCCCCGGCAATACTTTTTATTATGTATCCCAAACCGTGAACGGCTGCGAGAGTCCGAGGCGGGCCATTACAGTAACCGTAACCTCCAGCTCCACGGCAGTGAGCTCCTTCAGCTATAACCCCGGCACGGTATGCCTTAACGGCATCAACCCCGCTCCTGCCTATGCACCGGGCTTTACGCCCGGCGGGGTATTCAGCGCCACACCGGCCGGACTCAGCATTGACCCGGCCACCGGCATCGTGAACCTGGCTGCCAGCACAGCCGGCAACTACCAGGTTACCTACAACTATGCCAGCAACGGCTGCATCACGGGCAGCAGCTTCAGCAGCGGTTTGTCGCTGCAGCCTGCTGTGTCAACCGTAACGGTTTTCTCTTACAATTCGCCGGTATGTAAAGACCTGGGCAATGTATCGCCCAACCTGGCCAACGGCTTTACCCTGGGCGGCAGTTTCAGTTCTACGCCCGGCTTATCCGTCGATAACAGCAGCGGTGTGATCAACATCGCCGCCAGCCAGCCGGGTACTTACCAGATCACCTACCGCCTGCCTGAATTGGGCTGCCGCCTGGCCACCAGCAATTTTGCATTCATCACCATCAACGATACCAGTTCGCCGGTTACCGCCTTCACCTATGATCAAACTGATGTTTGCGTGAGCACCGGGGTGAACCCTGTTATCCGGCGCCAGCCCGGCTTCAGCACCGGCGGTGTTTTCAGCGCCAGCCCGGCCGGACTGAACCTCGACGCAACCACCGGCGCCATCAATATCGGACTCAGTGTTCCGGGGGTTTACGAGGTACGGTATGAGCTCCCGGCCAGCGGTTGCCGCTTTGCCGGCAGTCACCGCCTCAGCTTCATCGTAAGGGCATTTGGCAGCCCCGTAACCGGCTTCTCCTACTTCAGCCCGGTGTGCAGCGGAGATGATTCGGCCACCGTGGTGCCGGTACCCGGCTTTACGCCAGGCGGCGTATTCAGCAGTGGCCCCGGTTTGCAGCTCAATGCAGCCACCGGCGTGATCGATCTGGTAAACAGCCTGCCCGGAAATTATACCGTTACCTACCAGGTGAGTGCGGGCGTGTGCAATCCTGCCGGATCGGGCAGCAGTACCATCCGGATCCTGGAGCTGCCGGCTCCACCCACGGCTGCCGCAGCAGGCATCTGCGGCCCGGGAACGGTTACCCTCGAAGCCAATGCCCTCGGCACCATCAGCTGGTACACCGATCCGGCACTCAGCAATATGGTGAATGTAGGCAACCGGTTCAGCACCAGCATCAGCAACAGCACCCAGTTCTATGTAACCAATACAGTGGGCACCTGCGAAAGCCGGGCAACCCGTGTAGAAGCTTTCGTGAGCCCCTTACCGGTACCCCCGGTACTGGGCAACGATACGGCCATTTGTCCGGGCGACCGGCTTGTACTGAGTCCGGGCACCTATAATTACAGTGCTTATCTCTGGCAGGATGGACAAACCGGCAGCAGCTATGCGGTAACCGATGCGGGCGCCTACCAGGTGGTGGTGAGTACCGGACCGGGCTGCACCGATACGGCGGCCATCAACATCAGTTTGCTCGAAAGCTGTAATGATATCCTCTTCCCCAGTGCCTTTGCCCCGGGGGGACGCAACCGCAGTTTCGGTGCATTGGGCAATTACAGCACGATCACCCGTTACGCCCTGCGTATTTTCAACCGCTATGGTGAGGAAGTGTTTGCCACCGCCAATCCTTCAGCACGGTGGGACGGCACCTATAAAGGTAAACCCGTGGCGGTGGGCGCCTATGCCTGGGTGGCAACGTATATCTACCGCAACCGGATACAAAGAACACAGAAAGGAACCGTCATGGTAATCCGGTAATCTTCATTTTACCGGGCGGCCGCTGACATAAGGATTACCGCGCACATAAAAGCGGTAAGGCAGCAGCGCATCCGCCCCGGCGCCCTCCACCCCGATGCGCGGACTGACCCCGGTTTGTGCATCGGTAACCCGGCTGCCATCATCAGCAATATAGAGCAGGGGTCCGCGTAAATCCATACCGGAATGGGCTTTGTGTATGCCCAGGGCGCGGCTCAGGTTGCCAGGCCCCCGGGTGAGGTTACGGAGCTGAACCGACGGTGGCATCCTGCTGATCATGTGCGCCTGCCCTTCCAGCGGTTCAGCCGCCCGGATCAGGACGGCTTCGGGAATCCCGGCCTGGTTCGTTACCACATTAAAGAGGTTGTGCATACCATAACAGATATACACATACGAAATTCCACCGGGTCCGTACATCGGCTCGTTGCGGGCGGTACGCCGTCCGTTGAACGCATGCGATGCCCGGTCGGTGAAAGCCACATAGGCCTCCGTTTCCACGATCCTTGCGCTGGTGAGCAGACCATCAAACTGCGTCACCACGATTTTACCGAGCAAGGCACGGGCCACGGCCACCACATCCGGTTGCCGGTAAAAATTGATTCCCGGTTTTCTCAAGTTTAAGTGTAATTTTAAGGCAAATGTAGGCAGCGGAAATGAGTGAATATGGAATGAAAACGTTGAGCGGCTCACCCTGAACCTTGATCATTCCCGGTCCGTCACCATCATCCGTCCGGCTGCATCCTGTTCCGTAAAACCGCTCAGCGCGCATGCTCAAAGAAATCATCATTGCCATACAGTCGTACGTGGATGCGCACCGTTTTATCGTGAAGCACCGGCTTTGGCAGTGGATCCTCATACCCGGCATCATTTACGCGGCCCTGTTTTGTGCGGGCATATACCTGTTCTGGATCAGCAGCGATGCAGCGATCGAATACCTGCTGCACACTTCCGGCCTGGGCAGGTGGGTGAACACCAGTGCAGACGGCTGGCTGAAGTTTCTGTTCATATTCGGCAGCCTGATCCTGAAGCTGATCCTCATGCTGCTGTACTTTTCCCTGTTCAAGTACCTGTTCCTGATCCTGGGCTCGCCGTTGTTTGCCTATCTCAGTGAAAAAACGGAAGCCATCATCGAAGGCAAGGATTTTCCGTTCAGTTTCCGGCAACTGCTGCACGATATCGTACGCGGCATCAGGCTGGCCCTGCGCAACACGCTCTGGCAAACGGTGTATACCGTTTCCATCCTGTTGCTGGCCCTGATTCCGGTGGTAGGCTGGTTCACCCCTTTTTTCGCCCTGCTGATTGAGTTTTATTACCTGGGCTTTTCCATGCTGGATTACAGCTGTGAACGTCACCGCCTCAGTACGCCCCAGAGCATCGCCTTCATCAGCCAGCATAAGGGGCTGGCCATCGGCAACGGCATGGTGTTTTACCTGATGCACCTGATTTTCTTTGCCGGCTGGATCCTGGCGCCTTCCTATGCTGTGGTGGCGGCTACCCTCAGTTTAATCAAAACCCGGAAATAACATGCCGGCTACCGTTTACCTTATTCCTACCGTACTGGATCCGGAGGGCCTGGATGCCCTGCCGCCGGCCGTACTGAAGGCTGTGCAGCAATGCGAGGTTTTCTTTGCCGAGCAAATCCGTACCGCCCGACGTTTTCTGAAGAGCCTCTGGCCCGAAATGGTCATCGACAATTATGCCTGGTTTTCCATTGACCGGGCGGAACAGGAGCAGCTGGTTCATTTTAAAAAAGCGTTGCAGGAGGGCCGGGTGATCGGCATCATCAGCGAAGCGGGCTGCCCCGGTGTGGCTGACCCGGGCCAGTTGCTCGTACAATGTGCCCAGGAAGCGGGCGCCCGGGTGATCCCTGTTACGGGGCCCAGCTCCATTCTGCTGGCGCTGATGGCCAGCGGCATGAACGGACAGCAGTTTGAATTCAGGGGATACCTGCCCATTGAACAGCAGGAAAGGATCCGGAAGATCCGCGAACTGGAGCAGGATGCCCAGCGCAAGAACAGCACACAGATATTTATTGAAACGCCTTACCGCAACAACCAGCTGCTGGAGGCCCTGCTCACGCATTGCAAACCCAGCACCCGCCTCTGTCTTGCCGCCGCGTTAACAGGGCCCGGCGAGTCGGTGCGCACGCGTACCGTGGCCGAATGGCGGAAGCAGCCGCCCGACTTCCATAAAATTCCGGTTATTTTTTTACTGATGAGTTGAGCAGACAGCCGGCGGCATCACCGTTCCACGGGCTTCATGGAAATGATTTCATCCACTACATATTTACTGTATCCCCGCCAGGGAATGGCTCCGTTGTATTCCCGGTAATGCAGATCGAAATACTGCCCGCTGTTTTTCATCAGCAGCTGGGCGATGCTGTCATTTTCCACCGAGAACTCAAATTCATAACTCTGGATGGCACCGGGTGTTCTGGACCGGATACCGCTCTGAATCAGTTTGCCCTCGTAGGTTTTGAAGAGATAGCCCTTGCGCACCACATAATTCAGTTCGCCTGATTTCACGCCTTCGCCGAACACAAAATAATATTTCCACCAGAACAGGACAATCAGGGTTAAGACGCTCAGAAAAACCAGCCAGCGCAGGAAACGTCGGAATGCACTGGGGCGCCGGTTTAAAGAAGGATTGGGCTGCAGGTCATTAACCATACGGGATTTCTTTCGCGCAAGTTAAAGAATTGCGGGCAAGATGAGGCGGCTATTCTGGCACAGTGGCAGCCGCTGAAAACAAGTGTGTTGCCTGACGCCGGAGGTCATGAATTTTGTACCTTGCATCCTTACCCGTCGGCATTTCCGCCGGGCATCCGTAAGGATGAAATCAGTAAAACCACCCCGCTTGCCAGCCGGGTTAATCTGAAAAAAAATATGTCCACATCATCCAGAAAACAACAGGCGCTGGAATACCACGCCAAAGGAAGACCCGGGAAAGTAGAAGTGGTGCCCACCAAAGAAGCCAAGACCCAGCGAGACCTCTCCCTCGCATACTCCCCCGGCGTTGCCGAACCCTGTCTTGAAATTGCCGCCAACCCCGAAGACGTTTACAAATACACCGCCAAGGGCAACCTGGTGGCGGTGATCAGCAACGGCACCGCGGTGCTCGGCCTGGGCAATATCGGCCCCGAAGCCGGAAAACCGGTGATGGAGGGCAAGGGTGTGCTCTTCAAAATCTTTGCCGACATTGATGTGTTTGATATTGAAATCAATGAAACGGATCCGGATAAATTCATCCAGATCGTGAAATCCCTGGAGCCCACTTTCGGCGGGGTAAACCTGGAAGACATCAAGGCTCCGGAATGTTTTTACATTGAGCAGCGGCTGAAGGAAATCATGCAGATTCCGCTGATGCACGACGATCAGCATGGCACGGCCATCATCTCTGCCGCAGCCCTGCTGAATGCCCTGGAACTGCAGCACAAAAAAATCGACAAAGTGCGTTTTGTGGTGAATGGCGCCGGCGCAGCAGCCATGGCCTGCATGAAGCTCTACGAATCGCTGGGGGCCAAACATGCCAATTTCATGGTGTTCGACCGCAAAGGCATTCTGTACAAAGGCCGTGAAGACGTGGATGCGCTTAAGAAAGATTTCTGCACGGATGAAAAATACAAATCCTACAGCCTCGCCGATGCCATGAAAGATGCGGATGTATTCATCGGGCTGAGTTCGAGCAATGTGGTAACCCCGGAGATGGTGAAGAGCATGGCCAAAAACCCCATTGTTTTCGCGATGGCCAACCCCGACCCCGAAATCAGTTACGAAGACGCCACCGCCGCCCGGAAGGACATCATCATGGCCACTGGCCGCAGCGATTACCCCAACCAGGTAAACAATGTGCTGGGCTTCCCCTACATCTTCCGCGGCGCCCTGGATGTAAGGGCCACCACCATCAATGAAGCCATGAAACTGGCGGCAGTGAAAGCGCTGGCTGAGCTCTCACGGGAACCCGTACCCGATATTGTGAACATGGCCTACAACGAAAAGAGTATTTCTTTCGGTCCAACATACATCATTCCCAAACCCCTCGATCCCCGGCTCCTGGCCACGGTGGCCCCGGCAGTGGCCAAAGCGGCCATGGAAAGCGGGGTGGCCAAATACCCCATCACCGACTGGGAAGCTTACCAGCTTTCGCTCAACAAAAGGCTGGGCCTCGACAACCAGCTCAGCCGTGTGATCGGCAACAAGGCCCGGAAAGATCCCAAACGGGTGGTATTTGCCGATGCGGAAAACGCCAAGATCCTCAAAGTGGCCCAGATGGTACAGGAGGAAGGCGTGGGTTATCCCATCCTGCTGGGTGAAGAAAAACGGATCCGGAAAATTGCCGCTGACAATGGTATTGACGTGGAAGACCTGCCCGTTATCAATCCCAAAGACGACGAACATGAAGAAATGCGGATGAAGTTCGGCGAACTGTTTTATGCCAAGCGGCAGCGCCGGGGCGTCAACAAGCATGAGAGTTATAAACTTATGAAAGACCGCAACTACTTCGGCTGCATGCTGGTGGAAACCGGGGAGGCAGACTGCATGATCAGCGGCCTCACCAAAAAATATTCCGATACCCTGCGGCCGGCCATTGAAACCATCGGCACGGAAGAAGGGGTCAGCAAGATTGCGGGCATGTACATCATGTTCACCAAACGGGGTCCGCTCTTCCTCGCCGACACCACCATCAACTTCCACCCCACCGCGGAGGAACTGGCGGAAATCACCTTGCTGGCAGCCAAAGAAGTGCGGCAGTTCAACATCACCCCGCGCATCGCCATGCTGAGCTACAGTAATTTCGGCAGCAGCGACGGGGAGGAAGCCAAACTGGTGCGCAAAGCCCGTGAAATTGTGAAGGCCAAAGATCCCGGTCTGATCTGTGACGGTGAAATGCAGGGCATCCTGGCATTCAACCGGGAGATCCTGAAAGACAATTATCCCTTTACTGAATTGCTGCAGGGCGATGGTGAAGTGAACACGCTCATCTTCCCCAACCTGTCTGCCGGTAACATCGCCTACAACCTGCTGCAGGAAGTGAACGGATCCGATTCCATTGGCCCCATCCTGATGGGGCTGAAGAAACCGGTTCACGTGCTGCAGCTGGGCAGCTCCACCCGCGACATCTTCAACATGGTACTGGTGGCCGTGGTGGATGCACAGATCAAAAGCAGCCACAATACCCGCGAAGCCATCCGGAACAGCAAATGGTGGAGCCGTTTCAGGAAAACCGCTCATGAAATCTGATGGAACAGCAAGCGGCCGATCATATCAGCAGGAAAAAGCCCTCCTTCCCGGTGGGCAAACCCTTCAAGAAATACCTGAAACGGTATGACCGCGAGATCAGTCTGCCCATTGATTACGACACCCTCAAACATTTTGATTACAGCATCCCGGTAACCGATAAAGACGGCAAAGACACTTTCTGGGAAACCGTGTTCTATAACCCGGTGCTCACCGGCGAAATTCACCAGGCGCTGAAACGGGTGTATTCGCTGTTGAAAGCCAGCGGCAACACGCAGGCGGAGGAGCACCTGTACATTGAGCGCATTGATTACTGCCTGTTCGGCAACTCCAAGCCCTTCCGGATAAAAATCGTGAACAACTACAATGAGGTGTATGATTATTTCTATATCAAAACGGCTGATGCTTCCCGCATCTTCGGGATGGAGCTGGAACACCTCATTTCGCCTTACTGGATTCATTTCCTGGTAGACAACAACACCCTCGCCGAAGAGCATATTGCGGGGGTGCCCGGCGATATGTTTATCCGCCAGCACCTCAGCCGGCCGGAATACAACCTGCGTAAAGTGGCCAAGGAGTTTGTGAAGTTCAATGAACGCTGTTTCGTCCGCCTGCTGGGAGATATGCGGAGCTACAATTTTGTATTCGACATTGTGCAGGACTTTGATGATATCCAGTTCCGCATCCGTGCCATCGACTTTGACCAGCAGTGCTATGAGGGGAGCCGGAATATTTACCTGCCGCAGTTTTTCAAGGAGAACCTGATTTTTGTGGAGCTGGTGCGTAAATACCTGCACCCGGATGTGATCCGCCAGTACCAGCAGGAGGAACGCTCCCAGATCATCCGGCGCATCCGCGCCCAGCGGCAAAGGCTACGCGACCTGCGGGTGGCGGCTTCTGACGAGATGCTTTCCACTCCCGCCAAAATCGCGCAGCTGGCGCAGGAACTGGGCGCGCATCACCACGCCGAAACGGTCTTTGCCCGCTGCAGTACGATGCCGCAGATCATGTACCAGCACCTCAAACAGCTGCTGCTTTCCGAACATAAACAAGCACAGGCTTAATCCGCCGCTTTTCGATATTTTTGTTGTATGACCATATTCACCGATTTCGGCCGGTACCTGCTCATGCTGAAAGGCATGTTTTCCCGGCCTGAAAACCATAAGATGTACTGGAAAGAATTCATGCACCAGTGCAATGATATCGGCATCCGCTCGCTGGGCATCGTATCCATCATTTCGGTATTCATCGGTGCGGTGAGTGCCGTGCAAACGGCTTACCAGATGATCAGCCCCCTGATCCCCAAAGAAACCATTGCCCAGATAGTCCGCGATACGGTGATCCTGGAATTTGCCCCCACCCTCGTGTGCATTGTACTGGCCGGCGTTATCGGCAGTAAGATTGCCAGCGAACTGGGCAACATGCGGGTAAGCGAACAGATCGACGCCCTCGAAATCATGGGCATCAATACCAAGGCCTATCTGATCCTCCCCAAAATCCTTGCCTCCCTGGTTACCATTCCAATGCTCGTGGTGATTTCCATGGTACTCGGCATCTGGGGCGGCCGCCTGGCCGGTACCGCGTCCGGCATTCTTTCGGTTGAGCAGTTTGACAAGGGCCTGCTGAACAGCTTCCTGCCCTACAACGTAACCTTCGCGCTGATTAAATCCTATACCTTCGCTTTTATCATCAGCAGCATCCCCGCTTACTTTGGCTACTATGTAAAAGGGGGCGCGCTGGAGATCGGACGAAACAGCACCAAAAGTGTGGTGGTGAGCTGTATCATGCTGCTCTGCGCAGATTATGTGCTGTCGCAACTGCTGCTGAACCCCGCTTACTGATCCCCGGGCCCTGAAAAAACATCCCACCGTTAAAGCGCATGATTGAGTTCAAAAACATATCCAAGCAGTTCGGCGACAAAGTGGTGCTCAGCGACGTGAGCCACCGGATGGAAACCGGCAAATGCAACCTCATCATCGGCACCAGTGGCAGCGGCAAAACCGTGCTCCAGAAATGCCTGGTGGGTTTGATTGAACCCGATCAGGGAGAGATCACCTACGACGGACAGAGCTTCACCCGCATGACCGCGGAAGAACGGAAACGCATCCGGCAGCAGATCGGTATGCTGTTCCAGGGCTCAGCCCTGTTCGACAGCATGACGGTGGAACAAAACGTGATGTTCCCGCTCGACATGTTTTCGAAGATGAGCAGCGCCGACAAACAGAAACGGGTAAACGAAGTGCTGGCCCTGGTGAACCTCATGGATGCCAACAAAAAATTCCCCGCCGAAATCAGCGGGGGCATGAAAAAAAGGGTGGGCATTGCCCGTGCCATCGTCCTGAACCCGAAGTACCTCTTCTGCGACGAACCCAACTCCGGGCTGGATCCCCAGACGAGCATGGTGATCGACAAACTGATTTACGATATCACCAAGGAATTCAACATGACCACCGTGATCAATACGCACGATATGAACAGTGTGATGGAGATCGGGGAAAACATCCTTTACATGTACCAGGGGAAATATGAGTGGAGCGGCAACAACCAGGAAATCATTTTCTCCAAAAACGAACGCCTCAACAGCTTCATCTTCGCTTCCGAGTTCCTGCAGGATGCCAAAGACATGCGGATGCTGGAAGCCCGCGGCAAAATGGACAATGACCGCAACATGGATGAACTCCTCAAATAAGCACCGGCCTATTCACCGGCCAGCCTGTCCTTTACATAAGTGATCCGGGATTTGCCATGCGGCGTGGGCTTGCCCTCGGCGTCGAGGTTCACAAATACAATTTTCTCGATGGTCAGGATCATCTCGCGGGTGAGCTTATTGCGAACCTCGCAGCGCATGGTCAGCGAGGTGGTACCGAAATGCGTGGCCAGGATCCCGATCTCGATGATGTCTCCCTGTTTCGGCGCCGAAATGAAATTGATCTCTGAAATAAACTTGGTGACCACATGCTTGTTCTCCAGCTGAATCACCGCGTACAGGGCTGATTCCTCATCAATCCACTGCAGCAGCTTTCCGCCAAAAAGACTCTGGTTCGGGTTCAGGTCTTCGGGTTTCACCCATTTACGGGTATGAAAGTTCATCACGGCGTCCATACGGCAGATTTTGATGGTGAAGCCTAAAGGTACTGTTTAAGTTTGGCACCCTCAGGATCTGCCGGACGGGTATCCGGCGCCGGGATGCTGGCGACTGATTTGTAATGAACTGATTTTCAATAAATATTTTGGATGCCGCCCGCTAAAAAAGGCCCGGTTTTCTGCCGCAGGCAGCAATCCTTTCGTACCTTTGCTGCCCCGTATAAAACAACGGGGTTATTTTATGTCATTTCAATTTTTTAAACAATTAAACGCAGAAGCACAGGAAGGTGCTGCAGCCCCTGAAGCTGCTGAACCTGCTGCGGCAACAAATGTGCCTGTGGCGGCTCCCGTAGCGGAGACCATTGCAACGGCTCATGACGACTTTGACTGGAGCGTGGACAAGCGGAACATCACGGCTTACAGCAAAGACGAAAAAGCCAAGTACGACAAAGTGTACGACGACACTTTCAAGCAGATCAACGACGGCGAAATGGTAATGGCCACTGTAGAAGCCATCACCAAAACGGATGCCGTGGTGAACATCGGCTTCAAGAGTGACGGTTTGATTTCCCTGAACGAATTCCGCGACATCCCCGGTGGCATCAAAGTGGGCGATCTGGTGGAAGTGATGGTGGTGGAAAAAGAAGACCGCGACGGTAATCTCCACCTCAGCCGCAAACAGGCCCGTACCAGCCGTGCCTGGGAAAAAATCGTGGACCTGCACAAAACCGGCGAAATCGTTACCGGTTTGGTTACCAGCAAAACCAAGGGCGGCCTGATTGTGGACGTTCATGGTATGGAAACCTTCCTGCCCGGTTCGCAGATCGATGTGAAGCCTGTAACCGATTACGATCAGTTCGTGGGCAAAACCATGGAGTTCAAGGTGGTGAAGATCAACGAAACCATCAAGAATGCCGTGGTATCGCACAAAGCCCTCATCGAAAGCGATATCGAAGCCCAGCGCGCCGAAATCATGGGCAAACTGGAGAAAGGCCAGGTACTCGAAGGCACCATCAAGAACATCACCGACTTCGGTGCATTCCTCGACCTGGGTGGCCTCGATGGTCTGCTCTATATCACCGATATTTCATGGGGCCGCATCAACCACCCCAGCGAAGTGCTGAAACTGGATCAGAAGCTGAATGTGGTGGTGCTGGACTTCGACGACGACAAGAAGCGCATCAGCCTCGGTCTGAAGCAACTCACCCCGCACCCCTGGGATACCCTGGGTGAAAACATCAAAGAGGGTGAAATCGTGAAAGGCAAGGTGGTGAACATTGAAGATTACGGTGCATTCCTCGAAATCATGCCCGGCGTAGAAGGCCTGGTGCATGTGAGCGAAATTACCTGGGCCAACACCCCGGTAAATGCCAAGGAGTTCTTCAAACTGAACGACGAATACGAAGCCAAGATCGTTACCCTCGACAAGGATTCCCGGAAGATGAGTCTCTCCATCAAGCAGATGACCCCGGATCCCTGGAGCGATATCGAAGTGAAATTCCCCGAAGGCAGCCGTCATACCGGCTCGGTGAAAAACATCACCCCCTATGGCGTGTTTGTGGAACTGGCCACCGGCATCGGCGGTATGGTACACATCAGCGACCTGAGCTGGATCAAGCGTTTCAACAACCCCAACGAATACACGAAAGTTGGCAACAAAATTGACGTGGTGATCCTGCACATCGACAAGGACAACCGCAAGCTGCAGCTGGGTCACAAGCAGATTGAAGAAGATCCCTGGAACACCCTCGAAGGTACTTTCCCCGTAGGCAGCGTGCATGAAGGCACTGTGATCAAGCGCGACGAAAAAGGCGCTGTGGTACAGCTCCCCTATGGCCTGGAAGGCTTTGCCCCCAACCGCCACCTGAACAAGGAAGACGGTAAGAGCATTGTAGCCGACGAGGTGGCCAAATTCATGGTGATTGAATTCGACCGCAACGACAAGCGCATCGTTCTGAGCCACACCCGTTTGTGGGAGCAGGTGAAGGAAGATGAGAAGCAGGCTGAAATGAAGGAGAAAAAAGCGGATGCCGAAAGCACCAAGAAAGCGGTGAAGAACCTGCAGTCCAAAGTGGAGAAATCCACCCTCGGTGATCTGAGCGCCCTGGCCGACATCAAAGCCAAGCTCGACGCCGGTGAAGCTGCCCGGAACGAAAAGCCCGCAGCCGACGAGCCGAAAGCTGAATAAGCCCTTCGCTTAATGTATAAAATCCCGTTGCACCCGCAGCGGGATTTTTTTTATGCATGCTGCACAGAATCCCCGATTCAGGCGGCATCTTGTTAACTTTGCCTCCCGGTTATGAACGATTCATTCAATAAGTATTTTACGCTGATGGGGCTGCTGCTGCTGAGCCTGGTGGGTATGCTCTTGCTGTTTGCCGGCCTGTTTTATCTGCTGAAACTCTTTTCCGTGGTGATGTTCAATATACCGGGATCCGGATGGTTCTTCAGCCTCTTCATCACCACGGCTCCTTACCTGATCCTGTTCGCCGCCTATTATGTGGTGTTCAGGAGCCAGCGGCAGGCACGCCGGCATCCGGCTACCACCACTGCGCTGATGGTGCTGCTGCTGGGCAGCATCTGCTGTGTGGGCGGGCTGCTGATTGCCCTGCTCGAATTTTTTAAGGTGTCCACGGGATTGATCAGCTGGTACAAACCCTTCTCCAAATACAGTTTCGCCGCACACCTGCTGCTGATCCTCCTGGCAGCCGGTATCATGGCTACCGGTGAGCCCCGCGAAAAAAGCTGGCTCGACCGTGAGGCCTGAACAATTCCCTGATTGAATTGGATGATCCGGCACCCCCTGATCAGGCGGTGCCTCATGCTCAGGTGCCCATCCTGCCCATGCCCTCTTTGGCCACGATCCATCCGGTGGTCCAGGCATTCTGAAAATTAAAGCCGCCGGTAATGCCGTCGATATCCAGGATTTCACCGGCAAAGAAGAGTCCGGGATGGGCCCGGCTTTCCAGGGTCAGCGGGTTCAGCTCTTCGAGAGCTACCCCCCCTGCTGTAACAAATTCCTCTTTAAAGGTAGTGCGGCCCTTCACCGCAAAGGTTTGGGCACATACGAGGCGGGCCAGCTGGTTCTGCGCCTGGGCACTTACATCGGCCCAGCGTTGTTCGGGCAGAATCCCTGCCAAACTCACCAGGTATTCCCAGAGGCGCCGGGGCAGGGCAAAGGGCTGGGTATTCACCACTTTCCGGGCGCCCTGCGCCTGCCGGAGGTCATGCATGGCCGTACGGGCACTGGCCTCATGAAAAGCCGGCGCCCAGTTCACCTGCAGGCTGCATTGCCATTGCGCGGCTGCCAGATCCCGGGCAGCGAATGCGGACAAGCGGAGGATGGCCGGCCCACTCATTCCCCAATGGGTGATCAGCAGGGGGGCGGTTGCGGCATGCGGCATGCCATTGATTTTTACGGCCACCTGCTCCACAGAAAGCCCCTGCAGCGCCAGGATGGGATCCCCGGGCAGGTTGAAGGTAAAGAGCGAGGGCACGGGGGGCACAGTGCGGATGCCCAGTTGTTGCAGCCAGCTGAATTGTTCAGGCTTCTGGAAACCGCCGGCGGCCACACAAACAGCCGTGGCCACTATGCTGCGCCCGTCGCGAAGCCGGATGATCCATCCTCCGGCCGGATTTGTGGCGGGTAAAAGTTCCTGTACATCTGCCTGCAGCTGCAGCTGTACGCCGTAACGGCTGGCTTCGTGAAGCAGGCAGTCGATGATAGTTTGGGAATCGTTGGTAACGGGAAACATCCGGCCATCCGCCTCCGCTTTCAGCTCCACACCCCGTTCGCTGAACCACTGGAGGGTATCCTGCGTAAAAAAATGATGAAAGGCCTTTTTGAGAAACCGCTGTCCGCGCGGATAGGCCCGTACCATCTCGGCGATGGAAAAGCAGTGGTGGGTAACATTGCAGCGGCCGCCGCCACTCACCTTCACTTTGCCCAGCACCCGGGCCGATTTTTCGAGGATGATCACCTCCAGCTGCGGATAGAGCCTTGCGGCGTTCACCGCGCAGAAAAAACCCGCGGCGCCACCGCCGATCACCACCAGTCTGCGCCGTGAATCCTGTTGGGCCATATGTAAGGATTGAGGAGGAATCAGTAGTCGGATGCCAGGAAGGGATTGGCCTTTTCCGCGGCCTCAATTTCACTGAATGAAGAAAGGACGTCGGCGCGGTTTTTCTGCACACTCATCGTATGCTCGAAATGCGCGGAAGGCTGGCCATCCTCGGTACGGATGGTCCACCCGTCTTTATCGTGGTACACATTGCGGGTGCCCATGTTGATCATGGGTTCGATGGCAATCGTCATGCCCTCCCGGAGTTTGGCGCCCGTACCGCGTTTGCCGTAGTTTGGCACCTGGGGATCTTCGTGAAGTTTGCGACCGAGACCGTGGCCCACCAGTTCGCGTACCACCCCGTAGCCGCGCTGCTTTTCGGTATAATCCTGGATGGCAAAAGCGATATCCCCCACCCGGTTACCGTGTACAGCCTTTTCAATGCCTTTGTAGAGCGATGCCTTGGTGGCGGCCAGCAGATCCTTCACTTCCTGCGCAACCGGCACTAACGCAAACGTATAAGCGCTATCGCCATGAAATCCGTTTTTAAAAACCCCCACATCCACCGACACCACATCCCCCTCACGGAGCGGGGTGGTAGTGGGGAAACCGTGTACCACAGCATCATTGACGCTGATGCAGCAGGCAAAAGGAAAAGGCGGGTTACCATATCCCTTGAAAGAAGGCACCGCCCCGTTTTCGCGGATGAAGGCCTCGGCCTTATCGTTGAGCTCCATCGTGGAAATGCCGGGCCGGATATGTGCGGCTACCATCGCCAGGGTTTTGCTCACCAGTTGCGCGCTGATCCGCATCAGCTCCGTTTCTTCTTTTGTTTTATACTGAATCATATCATGCTTGGGCCAAAGGCCATTGTACAACAAACCCCGACGGGTAAGCGTCAGGGCAGTTGAGAAAAATAAGTTGAGCGTCTGGCGCGGGTTTACATGCCACTGGGAACCGCCTGCCGGCCCTGGATGCGGCCGCTGTTCATGAGACCGTCGTACTGGCGCATGAGCAGCTGGGTTTCGATCTGTTGCAGCGTATCCAGGATTACCCCCACCATGATCAGCAGGGAGGTGCCGCCATAGAAGGTGGAGAAACTCTGCTGGGTGCTGAACACCAGTTCAAAGATACCCGGCAGGATGCCCACAAAGGCCAGGAGGATGGCACCCGGTAAGGTGATCCGGTCCATAATGGTACCGATGTAGTCGGCAGTAGGCTGACCCGGTTTTACACCCGGGATAAAGCCGTTATTGCGCTTCAGGTCTTCCGCCATCTGCTTGGGATTAAAGATCAGTGCAGTGTAGAGGAAGGTAAAGGCGATCACACACACGGAGTATACAATCATGTACACCACGTTGGTATGGTCAGTGAAATATTTGATCCATTCGCCGCCGCTGGTACCGAAGCCCGAGAAAATGGTGGGCAGGAACAGGATGGCCTGGGCAAAGATGATGGGCATTACACCGGCAGCATTCACCTTGAGGGGCAGGAAGTTGCGGGCGCCGCCAAACTGCCGGTTGCCGACAATCTGTTTGGCATAGTTGACCGGAACGCGGCGGGTACCCTGGATGAGCATTACCAGTCCCATAATGATGGCAATCAGGAAGGCCAGTTCGATCAGGAAAATCAGCAGGCCACCGCCTCCTTTGGCAGCACGGGATCCCCATTCCTGCATGAAGGCTTCCGGCAGGCGGGCGAGGATACCCATCATGATGATGATGGAAGTACCGTTGCCAAGACCTTTATCCGTGATCTTCTCACCCAGCCACATGACGAACAGGGTACCTACGGTAAGAATCACTACGGTAGACAGGGCGAAATAAGGTTTGAAGGATTCGATCAGTGCTTCTGCGTTGCCCTGGCTCTTGAGGTAGCCGATGTAGGCGGCAGCCTGGAAGGCCGTTACCACTACAGTGAGGTAACGCGTCCACTGATTGATTTTTTTACGGCCACTCTCCCCTTCCTTCTGGATCTTCTGCATCTGCGGAACCAGGATGGTCATCAGCTGCATGAAAATGGAGGCAGAGATATAGGGCATGATGCCCAGGGCCAGGATAGAAGCTTTGGAAAACGCACCACCCACAAAAGCATCGAGCAGGCCCAGCATACCGCCCTGGGTGCTGGACTCCAGGTTAGCGAGCTGGTTGGGATCGATACCCGGCAGCACGATGAATGAGCCGATACGGTACACAAATACCAGCAGCAGGGTGACCAGGATTTTATTACGCAGCTCCTCGATGCTCCAGATATTCTTCAGCGTTTGAATGAATTTCTTCACAAAATGACTTTTTAAATGACAGCTCTCAAGTAAAAAAGACGCTTTTCATACCTGCCCACTTCAGGAAGCGGCAGGCAGGAAGGCGTCTGCAAATATCGGGGAATTATTTTACTATCTCCAAAGTTCCGCCGGCAGCTTCAACAGCAGCTTTGGCCTTGGCACTGGCGGCATGTACTTTGAAGTTGAACTTACCTTTCAGTTCACCGTTGCCGAGGAGTTTCACGCGGTCGGTCTGGCTGATGAGCCCGTTGATGTACAGGTTCTCGGGAGTAAATTCAGTGATGTTGTACTTTTCAGCGTACTGGTCAACCTGTCCGAGGTTGAGTACTTTATATTCCACACGGCTGATGCTGGTGAAACCACGCTTGGGCACCCGGCGCTGGATAGGCATCTGACCACCTTCGTGGGCCATTTTGCGTTTGTAACCGGCACGGCTCTGACCACCTTTGTTACCTTTTGTGGACGTGCCACCTTTACCACTGGCTTCACCGCGGCCCAGGCGTTTTTCCTTATGGGTGGCGCCTGCTGCGGGTTTGAGAGAATGTAATTGCATGTTTTCTGATTTTGTACTTACGGGGTATCACCCCTCGCGGTTAAATGGATAAATGATTGACTGAAACCGGGAGCCGGCAGACAGGAAAAACTGTCCGGCGGAGCCTCCGTACGGCTTATGCCAGTTCCTCAACTTTTACCAGGTGGTTCACCTTGGTCACCATGCCGAGGATCTGCGGAGTGGCTTCCACTTCCACAGTGGCGTTCAGCTTTTTCAGACCCAGGGCTACCATGGTTTTTTTCTGGCGCTCAGGACGGTCGATAACGCTCTTAATCTGCGTGATTTTAATTTTTTTCATACCCTTTGAGAGGTTTAAGGTTTAAAGTTTAAGGTTTAAGGTTTAAGCTGAACAATGAACTTTAAACAGTAAACCAGTAAACGTTAAACGTTTATTATCCGTTGAATACTTTTTTCAGTCCGATGTTGCGGGTCTTCGCCACCTGTACGGGTTCGCGGAGGGTAGCCAGCGCCTTAACGGTGGCTTTCACCACGTTGTGCGGGTTGGCAGAACCGAGGCTCTTGGCCAGTACGTCGGTGATCCCGGCGGCTTCGAGCACAGCACGCATGCTGCCTCCGGCAATTACACCGGTACCGTGAGCGGCAGGCTTGATCAGCACCTTGGCGGCACCTTCCTTGCTGAACTGGTCGTGGGGAATGGTGCCGTGCATCACCGGAACCTTGATCAGGTTCTTTTTGGCATCTTCAATACCCTTGGTGATGGCTTCCTGCACTTCCTTGGCTTTGCCCAGTCCCTGGCCAACCACACCATTGCCATTGCCTACCACTACCAGAGCGGAGAAGCTGAATGCGCGGCCGCCCTTGGTAGTTTTCACCACGCGGTTGATGGCCACCACTTTTTCCTTCAGCTCCAGGTCACCTGCTTTAACCCGGTTTTCGTTTGACTTGATCATGTATAGTTCTTGATTAATCGTTTAACATTTTAGAATTTCAGACCTCCTTCGCGGGCGCCATCAGCCAGGGCCTTAACACGGCCGTGATAGATGTAACCGCCACGGTCGAACACCACGGTGTTGACGCCGAGTTCGGTAGCCTTGCGGGCGATAACAGCGCCTACCAGTTTGCTCTTCTCGGTTTTGGTGCCTTTCTGGGCAGCAATATCCTTGTCGCGTGAAGAAGCAGAAGCCAGGGTGGTTCCGTTGTCGTCGTTGATCAGCTGCGCATAGATGTCGGTGTTGCTCCGGAAAATGCTGAGACGGGGCTTGGCGGCCACACCACTCACTTTCTTGCGGATGCGGTACCGGATTTTCTGACGGGCAGTTGCTTTCGAATTCATATCTCTTGTATTTTGTTTTCCCGATACTGCCGGGAAGGTGATTGGTTAATAAGAGGGCATAAAGGATATGCCGCAGGGTTTCAGTTTTACTTACCGGCAGCTTTACCAGCTTTACGGCGCAGTACTTCGCCTTCAAACTTCACACCTTTTCCTTTGTAAGGCTCAGGCTTACGCAGGCTGCGGATTTTGGCACATACCTGACCCAGCAGCTGCTTGTCGGCACCTTCCAGGATGATGGAAGGGTTCTGACCTTTTTCCTGTGCGGTGGTTACTTTCAGTTCTTTGGGCACTTCGAATACAATGTTGTGCGAATAACCCAGGGCCAGATCGAGGAGGTTACCCTGGTTGGAGGCTTTGTAACCTACACCCACGAGTTCCAGCTTCTTGCTGTAGCCATCGGTTACGCCTTTCACCATGTTGCTGAGCAGTGAACGGTAGAGGCCGTGGAGGGCGCGGTGACGGATCTGGTCGGTCGGACGCTTGATTTCCACCTCGTTTTCTTTTACTTCGATGGTGATGTCGCGGTCAACAGACTGTTTCAGTTCACCCTTGGGACCTTTAACGGTGATCACATTATCCTTACCCACGGTAATGGTTACCCCTTTGGGAACTTCCACAGGCTTTTTTCCAATTCTAGACATAGTCGGTTTGGTTTATTTGGTTGATACCGGTAAGTGTTCAGCCACGACCCAGGCTTAATGATCGTACCGGAAAATGATTAATAGATATTGCAGAGCACTTCACCACCCACATTCTGGGCCTTGGCTTCCTTGTCGGTCATCACCCCTTTGGAGGTGGAGATGATGGAGATACCCAGACCGTTTTTCACGCGGCGGAAATCACCGGGCTTGGCGTAGGTACGCAGACCGGGACGGCTCACCCTTTCCAGGCTCTGGATAGCGGGCAGTTTGGTGGCGGCATCGTACTTCAGGGCGATTTTGATGATGCCCTGCTTGCTGTCGTCTTCGAATTTGTACTTGAGGATATATCCTTTTTCGTACAGGATTTCAGTGATGCGCTTTTTCAGGTTAGAAGCCGGAATCTCCACGATGCGGTGGTTGGCCATCTGTGCGTTACGGATTCTGGTGAGGAAGTCTGCTATAGGATCAGTTACCATTGTATGTTGTAATTAGTTTTTTAAAATGATTGCAATGCGATATCCTGGCGGTAAGCCCTGCCCGGAGGCGGCGGGATTACCAGCTCGACTTGGTTACACCCGGAATTTTACCCTGAGAGGCCATATCCCGGAACATGTTCCGGCAAAGGCCGAAGTGACGCATGTAGCCACGCGGACGGCCGGTTAAGAGGCAGCGGTTACGCAGCCTTACCGGGGATGCATTCCTCGGCAGCTTGTCCAGCGCCTGGTAGTCTCCGGCAGCCTTGAGGGCGGCACGTTTTTCAGCGTACTTGGCGGCAAGCGCTTCGCGTTTTTTCTGACGGGCTTCTACTGATTTTTTTGCCATATCGTGTTAAGATTTGTGAAGCAGTGCCGGGCACTTCTTCAGAATGGTTACTTTTTAATGTTTTTGAAGGGCATTCCCAGTTCTTTCAGCAGTTCGTAAGCCTCCTCGTTGGTACCGGCGGTGGTTACGAAAGTGATGTCCATACCGGTGATCTTGTTCACCTTATCGATGTCGATTTCGGGGAAGATAATCTGCTCGGTGATGCCCAGGGTGTAGTTGCCACGGCCGTCGAACGACTTATCGTTTACCCCTTTGAAGTCGCGTACACGCGGCAGGGAAACCGATACAAAACGGTCGAGGAATTCGTACATCTTGGCACCGCGGAGGGTTACTTTGGCACCGATGGGCATGTTGCGGCGGAGCTTGAAGTTCGAGATGTCCTTCTTACTCATCGTGGGAACCGCCTTCTGACCGGTGATGGTGCTGAGTTCCTCAACGGCGATGTCCACGAGTTTTTTATCCGCTACAGCACCATTCACACCACGGTTCAGGCAGATCTTGGTGAGCCGCGGAGCCTGCATGATGGTTTTGTAACCGAATTTTTTCATTAAGGCAGGTACTACCTCTTTGGTGTACTTATCTGCCAGCCTCGGAGTGTATTTTGTCGTGCTCATTATTTTATAACCTCCCCTGATTTTTTAGATATTCTGACTAATTTCCCGTTTTCCCTGGAGCGCTTGATCTTGGTGGCTTCACCTTTCTTGGCGTCCCAGAGCATCACATTGGAGATGGCGATGGGGGCTTCCTTCTTCACGATACCACCCTTGGTGTTCTGTGAAGTGGGTTTGCTGTGGCGGGTAACAATGTTCACGCCTTCCACCAGTACGCGGGCTTTCTCGACCAGTACTTCCAGCACCTTGCGGGGCTTTTTGAGGTCCTTGTCGTCACCGGCAATAACCACTACGCTATCGCCCTTCTTGATGTTGAACTTGGGTTTAAATCTTGTACTCATTGTATTGGGTGCTTTGCAGCTTTTAATATTCAAAGTCAAAAATCAAAAGTTAAAAATCAGCTTGCACACTTTCCAGGCTCCTCTTTCAGTGCTGACTCTTTACTTGTTAATTTCTTACAGTACTTCGGGAGCCAGTGAAATGATCTTCATGTATCCCTTGTCGCGCAGTTCACGGGCAACGGGTCCGAAAATACGTGTACCGCGGGGTTCGTCGGCATTGTTGAGCAGTACCACGGCGTTGTCGTCAAAGCGGATATAAGATCCGTCCTTGCGGCGCAGCTTATTGGTGGTGCGTACAATTACGGCCTTGCTTACGGTACCCTTCTTGATACCGCCGGCGGGCATGGCATCTTTTACGGTTACCACGATTTTGTCGCCGATCTTGGCATAGTCCTGGCCGGAATTGCCCAGCACGCGGATGCACAGAACCTCTTTGGCGCCGCTGTTGTCGGCTACGTTCAATCTGCTTTCTTGCTGAATCATCGTTGTATGATTTCTGACCGGTTATGCTTGATCGTGTCAGCGGCACGACCGGTGCTGGTTAAAATTTTATTGAATACCGGGGCCGTTAGCCGGCTGCCCGATCCACTGGATTACTTCACTTTTTCCACCACTTCCACCAGGCGCCACCTTTTGGTTTTGCTCAGGGGACGTGTTTCCATGATCCGCACGGTGTCACCGATGCTGCACTCATTCTTCTCGTCGTGCGCATGGAATTTGGTGGTTTTCTTTACGAATTTTCCGTAAAGCGGGTGTTTCACTTTCCGCTCAACGTTTACCGTGATGGTTTTATCCATTTTGTTGCTGGATATCACACCGATCCTGGTTTTCCGTAAGTTTCTTTCAACTTGTTTTGCTGCTTCGCTCATTATTGCAAATGTTTATGGTTTATGACAAACCGAGTTCTTTACTTCTTAATACCGTTTTCAGGCGGGCGATGTCGCGGCGCAGCGCCCGGATGCTCATCGGGTTTTCCACGGGTGTTACGCTGTGTGCGAACGACAGCTTGCGAAGCCGCAGTTCATCCTCAGCGATGCGGGCCCGGAGGTCTTCGATGGCCAGCCCTTTAACACTGGAAAGAAAATCTTGCTTATTTGACATTTTAACTGATTTGATATTTCTCAATTCCGTTTTTCAACAGCATTTGATCAGGCCTGGTAATCGCGGCGGATCACGAACTTGGTGGCGATGGGCAGTTTCTGGGCAGCCAGTTCAAAGGCTTCCTTGGCTACCTGCAGGGGCACACCGTCTGCTTCAAACAGGATACGACCCGGCTCCACTACAGCAGCCCAGTACTCGGGGTTACCTTTACCTTTACCCATCCTCACTTCCAGGGGCTTCTTGGTAATGGGCTTATCGGGGAAGATGCGGATCCATACGTTACCTTCCCTCTTCATATGACGGGTCATTGCCTGACGTGCACTTTCAATCTGGCGGTTGGTCAGCCAGATGGGCTCCAGCGCTTTCAGTCCGAAAGAACCAAAGGCAATGGTGGTACCACGCTTGGCAACCTCCCGGATACGGCCTTTCTGTGCTTTCCTGTGCTTTGATCTTTTTGGTTGTAACATTTCGCTTTAGTTTGACAATTTCTCAGTTCGGCCTGCGCTTTACCGAGTCATTAGAATGTGTTATCAGATTCCGGTTATCAGTTCCGGCGGCCGCCACCCCGGCGTTCGCCACCACCGCGGCGGTCACCACCCCGGCGGTCATCTCCGCGTCCGCGGCCCTCAAAACCACCACGGGGTTCCTTATCGGATCCGGCCTGGAAGTTGGGGTTCAGGTCGCGCTTGCCCAGTACTTCACCTTTACAGATCCATACTTTCACACCGATTTTGCCGTACACGGTTTGTGCAAACACATTGGCGTAATCAATGTCCATCCGCAGCGTGTGCAGCGGTGTACGTCCCTGCTTGATTTCCTCACTGCGGGAAATTTCAGCACCACCCAGGCGGCCTCCGCAACGTACTTTGATGCCTTCAGCACCCATCCGCAGCGCGGAGGCGATGGACATCTTAACGGCACGCTTATAGTTGATCCGGCCTTCAATCTGGCGGGCAATGGTATCGGCTACGATCTGGGCATCCAGTTCAGGACGGCGGATCTCCAGGATGTTGATCTGCACATCGTCTTTGCCGGTGAGCTTTTTCAGTTCTTCCTTGATCCGGTCAACTTCACCACCGCCTTTACCGATGATGATGCCCGGTTTGGAGGTGTGGATGGTAACGATGAGCTTGTTCAGTGTACGCTCAATCACGATCCGGGAAATACCTCCCTTGTTAATACGGGCATTCAGGTAGTTTCTGATCTTGTGATCTTCCACTAACTTACCTGCGAAGTCTTTTTTGTTGGCGTACCAGTTACTGTCCCATCCGCGGATGATGCCGAGCCTGATGCCTACCGGATTTGTTTTTTGACCCATATTTTCAGTTTACCTGTGCGGGACGCACATCGTTTAAAAATGTTATTCTTAATTTTTGCTGTCAACAATCAGGGTTACGTGGTTGCTGCGCTTGCGGATTTTGTAACCGCGGCCCTGGGGTGCAGGACGCATGCGCTTGATTACCCTTCCGCCGTCCACCATCGCGGTTTTCACATAGAGGTGGGCGTCTTCCACTTTGGCTTCCGCATTCTTCTGCTCCCAGTTGTTGATGGCGCTCTTCAGCAGTTTGTAGAGGGGAACAGCCGGGTGTTTGGTGCTGAATTGCAGCACGCCCAGGGCCTTCTCCACTTCCATACCACGGATAAGGTCTACCAGCAGGCGCATTTTACGCGGTGAGGTGGGGTAATTTCTAAGTTTTGCTACTGCTTCCATTTCTTATAAGTTTGAGGTTTAAGGTTTAAGGTTTGAGGTTAGCTGCTTTCAACAGATGACCTTCAACTTTCAACTTTAAACTTTATTAAGATATTTTCTTGCTTGAGTGTCCTTTGAAGTTGCGGGTGGGAGCAAATTCACCGAGCTTGTGACCCACCATGAATTCCGTTACATATACGGGGATGAACTTGTTGCCGTTGTGCACCGCCAGGGTATGTCCTACGAAATCCGGGGTGATGGTTGAGCGCCTGCTCCAGGTTTTGATCACTCCCTTTTTCAGCTTACCGTCATTCATGCCCAGCACCTTGTCTTCGAGGTTGCTGTCTACATAAGGACCTTTTTTAATCGAACGAGCCATGTGTTGATGTTTGTGTTGATTTTCCGGAAACAGGTTCCGGATATTTTAACCTTGATTAATTACTGATTTTTTTACCGTTGCGGCGCTGGATGATCAGCTTGTCGGATCCCTTACCGCGTGTACGGGTAATTTCGCCCTTGGCGTATTTACCGGTACGGCTGCGGGGGTGACCACCGGAAGCCTTACCTTCACCACCACCCATCGGGTGATCTACGGGGTTCATGGCTACAGCACGGTTGCGGGGGCGGATGCCTTTCCAGCGGTTGCGGCCGGCCTTACCCATGCTTTCCAGGTTGTGGTCGCTGTTGCTCACCACGCCTACCGTGGCGTAGCAGTTGATCAGCACCTTGCGGAGCTCGCCGCTCGGCATTTTCAGCACACCATATTTCTCTTCCTTGTTGGCGAGCTGGGCGCTGGCACCGGCGCTGCGCACCAGTTTACCACCCTGACCCGGCTGCATTTCGATATTGTGCACCATGGTACCCAGGGGCATGTGCTTCAGCTGGAGAGCGTTGCCCAGTTCAGGAGCCACGTTGTCGCCGCTGATTACGGTTGCGCCTACCTGCAAACCATTGGGAGCGATGATGTAACGCTTTTCACCGTCAGCATAATTCAGCAGGGCGATGAAAGCGGTACGGTTGGGATCGTACTCGATGGTTTTCACGACTGCGGGAACATTTTTCTTGTCGCGCTTGAAGTCAACGATACGGTATTTCACCTTGTTGCCGCTGCCCATATAACGCATGCTGCGGCGGCCCTGGGCGTTACGGCCGGCCGTGCTGTTTTTCCTTTCCAGCAGCGACTTTTCAGGAACGTTGGTGGTGATTTCAGCATAAGCGTTGCCGATTCTCCAGCGGGTTCCTGCGGTCGTGGGTTTGTATTTTCTGAGTGCCATCTGATTAAGTTTCAACCCCGGGGGGCTATGGTTTGGTTTACAATGTTGTCAACTTTAGCGGCAGTTGCTGCCATACTTTTGCGGCTTATACGGTGCCGTAGAGATCAATCTGCTCTCCGTCGGCCACGGTTACATAAGCCTTTTTCTTGGCTGGCTTGCGGCCTACCAGGAAACCGGATTTGGTGTAGCGGGCCTTGGTTTTACCCGGCATCACTGCCGTATTTACCTCTTTCACCTGTACGCCATAGAACTGCTCCACCGCCTTTTTGATTTCGAGCTTGTTGGCCTTGCGGTCAACCACGAACGCATAGCGGTTGGCTTTTTCAGTCTGCTTGTTAACCTTCTCCGACAGGATCGGCTTTATGATTACGTCGTTCAGTTTCATGATTTCTAAATTTCTTGGTTAGGCGTTGGTGAATCAGGCTTCTGCTTTTTCTTCCTCGCTGAAGATTTTTGCGGCGCTTTCGGTAAACACCAGCACATTGGCATTCACAATGTCGTAGGTATTAACATCGCTCAGCAGGGATCCCTGTACGCCCGGGATGTTCCGCAGGCTCAGGTACACGTTGTCGTTGTACTCAGGCAGCACGAACAGGGCTTTCTTACCACCCAGGTTCAGGCTGCGGAGGATACCGGCAAACTGGCGGGTTTTGGGCGCCTCGAAGTTCACATCTTCCAGTACCACGATCGCGTTTTCGCGGGCCTTGCTGCTGAGGGCGCTGATCTTGGCCAGGTCCTTCACCTTGCGGTTCAGCTTGATATCGTAACCATGAGGCTTGGGGCCGAAGATGGTACCACCGCCTTTGTAGAGCGGGTTACGCAGGTTACCCTTACGGGAACCACCAGTACCCTTTTGCTTGTGCAGTTTGCGGGAGGCACCCTGTACTTCAGCACGGGTTTTCACTTTGTGGGTACCCTGACGCTGTGCAGCGAGGTATTGCTTCACCGCGAGGTATACCACGTGGCTGTTGGGCTCGGCACCGAAGATTTCCTGGGGCAGTTCAACAGACCTGCCGGTTTTGCCACCCTGTATATTTAAAACATCTACTTGCATGATATTCAGTTTTTGTATCAGCTGCCTGACGATTGTTTACACTTACTTTTGAATGAGAACGATGGAACCGTTGTGACCCGGTACGGATCCGCTGATGAGGATGTAGTTTTTCTCAGGGAAAATTTTCACCACTTTCAGGCCCTTCATCTTCACCCGGTCCTGCCCCATCCGGCCGGCCATGCGCATGCCCTTGAACACGCGGGAGGCGTCGGAGGAGTTACCGATTGAACCCGGGGCGCGCTGACGGTCGTGCTGACCGTGTGAAGCTTCGCCCACACCGCCAAAGCCGTGGCGCTTTACCACACCCTGGAAGCCTTTGCCTTTGGACGTACCTACCACTTCAACTTTTTCGCCTTCGGCAAAAATGTCAACCGTGATGAGTTCGCCAACGTTCTTATCGATTTCGCTGTCGCGGATTTCCTTAACTACTTTTTTCGGGGAGGTGTTTGCTTTGGCAAAATGGCCGGTAGCGGCCTTGGTGGAGTGTTTTTCTTTCTTGTCGCCAAAAGCAATCTGGAGGGCATTGTAACCGTCGGTTTCAACGGTTTTCTTCTGTGTCACAACGCAGGGACCAGCTTCGATAATGGTTACGGCAGTTTGTTTACCCGAAGCATCGAAAATACTGGTCATGCCGATTTTCTTACCAATAATACTTTTCATTGTATTCTGTTTATATCCAGCGCTCCCTGTGATAGGAGTTAGATGTTCTGATTTTATTTTATAAGAACTGACCTTCTGCCTTTCCCGGATTAACGGGAGGGTTCATCAGGCCTTGATTTCAACATCCACACCACTGGGCAGGTCCAGTTTACTCAGGGCATCCACGGTACGGCTGCTGCTGGTGTAAATGTCTAACAAACGCTTATGTGTGCACAATTGAAACTGCTCCCGGGCCTTCTTGTTCACGTGGGGAGCACGCAGCACGGTGAAGATCTTCTTCTGGGTGGGCAAAGGAATAGGGCCTGTAACCACAGCGCCGGTACTGCGTACAGTTTTTACGATTTTCTCAGCTGATTTATCAACGAGATTGTGGTCGTAAGACTGCAGTTTGATTCTGATTCGTTGTGACATATGCAAAGAACTTTAAACTTTCCGTTTTTAATTGGGAGTGCAAAGGTAAGGGCTGTATTGGATATAGCAAAGGTTTTTAAACGGTTTTTTTTGCTGATGGTTTCAGGGCTCCTCTCCTGTGCCCCGAATGGCCACGGTTGAAAGCAGCAATGCCAACCGGCAGGCGGCTGATCAGCCCCTCCGCCCCGCTTCTTCCTTCAACGAAAAAAACAAGGGCTCCCCCTCGGGAACCCCTGTTATTCAAATACTTATAAATTAATTCCTCCACCCTACCCCTGCTGCGTTCCGATCGGCGGCGTGCCCAGCGCAGCATGAGCTGACGGGATCCGGCGGCCAACCGGGCCGGATCCGGAAATCTGGCCGGGCAAAGGGCGGCCACCCGGGAGGAGAAGCAACCGGCAGGAGCACTGCTGACCATTGCAACAGAGATCCTGCCGGTTTTTGTGATGAATACCTGGCCTCATTGCCCTGCTCAGGGTTGCTGCATCCGCATAACACGGCATTTTTCCTGGCGTCCTTTTCCATCCGAAACCAGCAGCAGGAGCACGCCATCCGGGGCGGATGCCGGCAGGGTCATCCGGTAAGCAGCCTGGCGATCGGTATGCTGAACCGGCATACTGAGCAAGGGCTGACCCTGTTGATTCATCAGCCGGGCCTGGTAACGGCCCGCCGGCAGACCCGGCAGGGTAAAGCGGACGATCCGGCCCTGAACCGGGTTGGGCGCTACCGATATGGCCGCACCGGCTTCCTGCTGAGGCCGGGCCATTTTCCGCAGCACCACTGTAAACCGTTTCGGATCAGCGGAGGCCGCATCGCCGTTTACGGTAAAGCTCAGGGCTGAGGTACCGGCGGCCTGCAGGGGCAGTACCTGGCCGGTGTAACGGTCATGCAGTTCGCCCTGCAGTTGCTCAGACAGTAATTGTTTTTCTTCCAGCACCAGGCGGTAATCGCCCGCCCGGAGATTCCAGGTTCTGAACTGAATCGTTGTTTCACCATCCGCAGGTTCAGCGCGGCCTTCCACAGCCAGCAGGCGCTGGTCGTGCTCCACTGCCAGGTTCACACCCGGATTGCCCATTTTCACCGCATCCTCCTCATTCACAGCCTCCTGGTAGCTGCCGCCAAAACGCACCTGTGCGGCATCGAGCATCACAGCTCCCTGGTAAAGACCGGCTTTGAGTTTACGCAGTTCACCCGAAGGACGAAGTCCCAGCATTCCATTGCCGTCACCTGTGATTTTAGCGCTTTCCTTCACCCTTACACTGCCACCGGTAGTGCCGCGAACCAGGAAGGCCTGGCCACTTTCAATGAGGGTATTGTTGAGGGAGCCCAGCACATAGCTGCCGCCACCCAGTAAACATTCATAATCCGGACCGGCAAAGGTTTGGTAAGCCCCCAGCTGGTTGCCGTTCTGCTTCTTCGAGTCCCATACATAGTAGGTATTGGCCACCCCGCTGCGTTCCAGCAGACTGAAGTCGATGGCGCTCGCATACGGATTCGGCACCAGGGCAAAACCTCCGGCCGGCACCACATAC
>JAYRPG010000107.1:0-42877 GCA_041911275.1 Ferruginibacter sp.
GCCGGAGCTGCAAGCCCTGCCTGCATAAGCAGACAAGCAGAAAACCCCAGCCGGCATCAGCCGGCGCAGGGGCATCAGTGCTGTGGTAACGCCCCCAAAGGATCAGCGAAGCTAATCCGGTCAACGCAGGCGCTGCAAGCCCTGCCTGCATAAGCAGACAAGCAGAAAACCCCAGCCGGCCTCAGCCGGCGAAGTGGAATCAGTGTTGTGGTAACGCCCCCAAAGGATCAGCGAAGCTAATCCAGGCAACTCGGGCGCTGCAAGCCCTGCCTGCATAAGCAGACAAGCAGAAAACCCAGCCGGCCTCAGCCGGCGCAGGGGAATCAGTGGTGTGGTAACGCCCCTTAATGATCAGCGCAACCTAACCGCTTTCGGTCTGCAAAGGATAACCCAGACAAGCGTACTCAACCCATCACCGCAGTCCCCTGCAAAAGACCTGGCTGGGAAACCAATACAGAGACATCCAATACCCGGTGCATCCAACAAACCTACACCTACCTTTGTATCAGGGGTGAATAAAAGTGCCCCCTGCCGGCGCTTCCCGCAAAAACGGGTGCGCCGCCACTTTATAATTCCCGGATTTTATTAATTTGCAGCCCGATAAGCCTTCTTAGCTCAGTTGGTAGAGCATTTCATTCGTAATGAAAGGGTCGTCAGTTCGAGTCTGATAGAAGGCTCTGCAAAAGCTGTTTCCGATGGAAGCAGCTTTTTTTTTAACGCGGAATGATGAACAAGGAACAGGGAACACGGAATGATGAGCAGGGAATGGTGAACAGCGAGGGCATCCTTAAAAGGTTCCTCCCGTCCACCGCCAACTTTTCCCTACGGAGCCAACCTTTTAAACCTTTTGAACCTCTACTGGTAGTGCCGCACCGTGTGCGCATGCTGCAGCAGGGTTTCACAGATGTGATCAGGAGAAGCATATTTGCTCAGGAAGCCATTCATGCCGGCATTCTTGATGTGCTGCAGCATGGAAGTTTCGTCGTAACTGGTGAAGGCGATGATCGGCGTGTAACGGTTGAACTGCCGGATGGCGAGCGTGGCTTCCACCCCATCCATCACCGGCATATTGATGGCCATGAGGAGCACGTCTACCTGCTGTTTCTTCATCATCTCCACAGCCTGCTGTCCGTTTTTGACCACCGTTACGCGGAAGCCGCGCTGGGTGAGCATGATCCGGATGGCCTGCTGCAGCAGGAGGTTATCTTCTGCCAGCAAAATCTGCAAGGGAGCAGGCGGAGGAGAAGCATATGACGGGTCAGGTGACTGATCCATAAAGCAGCCGGTTTTGTAGCTACAAACATACAAACTCGAATCCCAAAAAAATCAACCGGTTGATAAATTCCCTGAGCCAGCCCCCTGCGGCAGATTATTGATCAGTGGCAACCGGCTTCTGCAGCGGGTCAAGTATATTTGCGGGATGAAAATCCTCATGGTTTGCCTGGGTAATATCTGCCGGAGTCCGCTGGCGGAAGGCATCCTGCAGCAGAAATGCAGCAGGCTGGGTTTGCCCTGGGAAATCGACAGCGCCGGTACCAACGGGCTGCATGTAGGTGAGGCGCCGCACCGGCTATCCCAAAAAGTAGCCCTCCGGCACGGCATTGACATCAGCCACCAGGTGAGCCGGCAGTTTGTGAAAGAAGATTTCGGGCGTTTCGATAAAATTTATGCCATGGCCGCCGATGTGCTGGAAGAGATGGAATGGATTGCCGGACCGGCCTACGATTCCCGCAAGGCCGGACTGCTGCTGAACGAGTGCTGGCCGGGCCGCAACCGTGATGTACCCGACCCCTGGTACGGTTCCGAAGCAGGCTATCACCAGGTATTTGACCTGCTGGATGAAGCCTGCGAAACCCTGATCCGCAAATATGGCCGGGGTTCGCTGTCATAACCCTTTAACCTGATCAAAACAACATGTCAAAACCCAGTATTCCCCAGGGCACCCGTGATTTTCCGGCCGAAGTGGTCCGGAAGCGAAACTATATTTTCCAGGTCATCCGCCAGGTGTTTGAGTGTTACGGCTTCGAACCGCTGGAAACACCGGCGATGGAAAATCTTGAAACCCTCACCGGAAAATATGGCGAGGAGGGCGACAAGCTGATGTACAAAATCCTGAACAATGGCATCAGCAACCCGAAGAACATCGAAAAATCCCGTGCCGGCTTCGACAAAGTGCTGCAGGGCAAAAACAGCCCCGAACTCACGGAGCGTGCGCTGAAATACGACCTCACCGTTCCCTTCGCCCGCTATGTGGCCATGAACCACGGCCGGCTCACCTTCCCCTACCGCCGTTACCAGATTCAGCCGGTATGGCGCGGTGACAGTCCGCAGAAAGGCCGCTACCGCGAATTCACCCAGTGCGACGCGGATGTGGTGGGCAGCCGCTCGCTGATGAACGAAGTGGAACTGGCCAGCATCTATCACGATGTGTTCACCCGCCTGAACCTGCAGGGCTATGCCATCCGCATCAACAGCCGGAAAATCCTCACCGCCCTGGCCGATCAATGCGGGGCGCCCGGTGAGCTCGTAACCATCACCACGGCCATCGACAAACTCGATAAAATCGGCCTGGAGAAAGTGGAGGCCGAGCTGGCAGGCAAAGGCCTGAACAACGACCAGATTGCCACCATCCGCCATTTCCTGCAGCAGCAGCAACAAAGCAGCGGGAAGGCCGGCAATGCCGCGCTCCTCAACTGGCTGCGCAGCTTCTTTGCCGGCTCCGAAACCGGCCTGCAGGGTATCGCCGAACTGGAATTCATCACCGGCACCGTGAGCGAAGCCGTGAACATCGTGATCGACTGCACCCTGGCGCGCGGCCTCAACTACTACACCGGCGCCATCTTTGAAGCCAAGGCGCCGGAAACGGTGAAAATCGGCAGCATCGGCGGCGGCGGCCGCTATGACGACCTCACCGGGCTTTTTGACGTGCCCGGCATCCCCGGAGTGGGCATCAGTTTTGGCGTTGACCGCATCTACGATGTGCTCACCGAACTCAGTCTCTTCCCCGAAACGGTGCAGTGCGGCACCCAAATCCTGTTCATGAACATGGGTGAAGCGGAGAGCCGCTTTGCCTTCAACATCATGCAGCAGCTGCGGCACCAGGGCATCGCCTGCGAACTGTACCATGAATCCGCCAAAATGGCCAAACAGTTCAATTACGCCGAAAAGAAAAACATAGCCTTTGCCGTTATCATCGGCAGCAAAGAAATAGAGCAGCAGTACTGCCTGGTGAAAAACCTGAAATCCGGTCTGCAGGAAGTGGTGGTGTTTGAAAACCTGGCGGCCTATTTCAGCGGCAAATAAATTTCCCTAACTTTCTCACTTAAATAACCATACATGAAACAGCTGAAACAACTGCTTGCCTGCTGCACGGTAATCGTGCTGCTGGTATCCTGCGGCAAATCGAATACAGAAGGCCGTTATATTCCACAGGATGCTGCGGTGGCGGTGCACATCAACGGCAAATCCCTGTCTGAAAAACTGCCCTGGAGCGAAATCAGAAACAACCCCCTGATCCAGGACGCCCTGAGCGACAGCGCCGCTTCTGCCTCTGTAAAAAAGATCCTCTCCAACCCTGACAGTTCGGGCATTCAGACACGGGGCGATCTCGTGGTATTTCTGAAAAAGGACAGCCTGGGCGGTTATTTCAGTTTCCAGGGTAAGCTCAGCAACGAAGCAGCTTTCCGGGCCTTCTGCGCAGAAGTAACCGGCAATGCCAAACCCGTGGAAAAAGACGGCATCAGCTATGTAAGCAAATACCCCGTGTGCATGGGATGGGATAAAGAAAAATTTGTGTACACGGTGGATGTTCCCGCCATCAACGAACTCACTGGCCGCCCGCCCTTATCCGCCTCTGACGATGAAGCGCCCCGCGCAAAAGTGCCGGCCCGGGACATCGACGCTACCTGCCGGGAACTGTTTGGCCTCAGCAAGGACCAATCCCTCGCTAAAAACGAACGCTTCACCGAACTGGTTAAAGAAACCGGGGATGTGCACCTCTGGGTCAACAGCGAAGAACTCAACCGGAACAGTCCGGCTTCCGGCGCCCTGTCGATGCTGAACCTGGAGAAACTGTATAAAGGCGCCATCACCGCTGCCACCTTCAGTTTCGACAACGGAGCCATCCGCCTGAAAAGCCGGAGTTACGCTGGTGAAGAACTCACCAAACTGTACAAAAAATACGGCGGCGGCGAACTGAGTGAAGACATGCTGAAGCGCATGCCCGGCCAGGAAGTGATGGCCGTGATTGCCCTGCATTTTAACCCCGAAGGACTGAAAGAATTCCTGAAACTGCTGAACCTCGACGGGCTGATCAATATGGGTACGGCCACGTTGGGCTTTAACCTGGATGATTTCATCAAAGCCAACAAAGGCGATATCCTCCTCGGACTCTCCGACCTGAAGCTGGTGGCCGATACTGCAGCCGCGACCGATGAAAACGGCATGACCGCCATGCCCAAACCCGATTTCAATTTCATCTTTGCCGCCAGCATCGGCGATAAAGATGCTTTCGGCAAACTCATCAAGAGCGGGGAAAAACTCACCAGCAGTTTTGTGAACAGCGCCGGCGCCCCGCAACTGGCGCAGCAATCCGATGGCCGGTACTTCGCCCTGGGTAATTCCCGCCAAACGGTGGAAACCTTTTTCAGCGGCAAAGGCAACAGCACCGTGAGCACCAAACTGGCCGGCGCCTCGGGTGGCCTGTATTTTAACCTGCAATCGCTGATCCGCGTATTCGGCAATGAAGCCGGACGCGACTCCTCTGCCAAGAAAATTTTTGATGCCTCCCTCAAACTCTGGAATGATGTACTGGCCAGGGGCGGCGCCTTCAAAAACGGGGCTTCCGAACAAACGGTGGAGATCAACCTGGTGGATAAAAACACCAACAGCCTGAAACAACTGAACCAGTATGTCATCACCATCAGTGAAGTGATCCGCGAGAAAAAACGCCGCGAACGCGAAGATATCCTGGCCATGGAAGACGCCATTTCCGCTGAAGGGATGCCCGATGCCGCGGCGGGCACCGACAGAAAATAAATCAACTCACTGCAACAGCCAGCCAGTCCCGGCTGGCTGTTTGCTTTCTGTAAACCATGTCATTTCACTTACAGTCCATCCTGCCTGCTTTCTTCACTGACCAGCAGGCCCTTCAGTCCGACGTATGGCGGAAAGACCTGCAGGTGAACCGGGGTGAGATGCTGCACCTGGTGGCGCCCAGCGGCAGCGGCAAAACCTCGCTGATCCATTTTTTGTATGGCATGCGCAGGGACTATAACGGCAAAATTCTCTACAAAGGTGAAGACATCCGGCCTTTCAATGCCGAACAAACCGCCCGCTGGCGGCAGGAGGAAGTGAGCATTGTATTCCAGGACCTGCGCCTCTTTACCGATCAGCCGGTATACCGCAACCTGGAAATCAAGCGGGCGCTCTCCCCCTACCACCAGGAGCCGCGGATTGAAGCCATGGCCCGGAAACTGGGCATCGCCCACAAACTCGATGCCCGCTGCAGCACCTGCAGCTACGGCGAGCAGCAGCGCATCGCCATCATCCGCAGCCTGCAGCAACCCTTCCGTTTCCTGCTGCTGGATGAACCCTTCAGCCACCTGGATGAAAAGAACCGCGCCCGCGCTATGGACCTGATGATGGAAGAAGCCATGGAGCGGGGCGCCGGCATCATCCTCGCCGATCTGAAACCCATTGAATATTTCAAAGCCGACCGGACCCTGTATCTGTAAAGGCTTCCGGAACAACCGCGCAAACAGCATGACGGCATGAAAAACAAAACGATCAATTATGCAGGCATCGCCCCCCTGCTGGCGGTAACCCGGAACCGCTGGTCGCGGTGGCTCAGCTATGCCGGCCTGGGCGTGGGGGTACTGATGCTGCTCTGCTGCATCCAGGTATACTTCAATATCCAGCACCTGCTGAAAGACCGGCATCCCCGCCGGGATGGATGGGACTATATCTCGGTGACCAAAACCATCACCAACGAAAACATGACGGCTGACCACAGCTTCAGCCCGTCAGAAATCAGGGAGATGCAGCAACAGCCCTTCATTGAAGAAGCACAGCCCTTGCTCGCCAACCGTTTCCTGGTGAAGGCCACCGGCGGACAAACACTCCCCTTTACCACCGACCTCTTCCTCGAATCCATCGACAGCCGTTTCCTGGACACCCTGCCCCCCAACTTCAGCTGGCGCGAAGGGCAACAGGTACTGCCGATTATCATGGCGGCTGATTACCTGGAACTGTACAATACCGTATTTGCCCCCAGCAAAGACCTTCCGCAGATCTCACCCCAAAGCGTATCCGCAGTGATGGTTCAGATTGAATGTGTGGATGCAATGGGCATTCCGCATTACTTTCGTGGCAGCGTGGTGGCCCTGAGCGAACGCATCAATTCGGTGCTGGTACCCGCCAGTTTCCTGGACTGGGCCAACCGCCGTTTTGCCGGCGGCGGCACCTACCAGCCGGCCCGGGTATTCCTCAAAACGCGGGATGCCAACAGTGCCGAACTGCTTTCGTTCCTGGAACAAAAAAACTATCACATCAACAAGGACAAATCCCGGTTCGGAAGGATCAAACAGGTGCTGGAAGGGATTGTAAGCGGATTGTCTGCTTTCGGGATCCTGGTGATCCTGCTGGCGATGGTGTTGTTTTCGTTTTACCTGCAGCTGATGGTGGCAAGGAGTAAAGACAACCTGCAACTGCTGCTCACGCTGGGCTATTCGCCGGGCTGGCTCAGCAAAACCGTGGCGCGGCGGTGGATTCCGGTGTATACCGGCATCATGCTGAGCGCACTGGGCGTTACGGTATTGTTCCAGTGGCTCTTTGCCAGCACGGTCATGAAGGGCAGACCGGAATTATCGGGATGGATTGAATGGCCGGTAGCGGCAGTGGCCCTGCTGATGCTGATCCTGTCGGTGGCGGTGAATTACCGCCTCGTAAGCCGTTTGCTGCACCGTTTATAAGCCTTCATAAATGATGGCTGCTCCCTGTCCCACCCCCACACACATTGTGGCCAGTCCGTAACGCGATTTCCTTTTATGCATCTCGTGCAGCAGCGTGGTGCTGATGCGTACGCCGCTGCAGCCGAGGGGGTGCCCCAGCGCAATGGCGCCGCCGTTGACATTCACTTTTTCCATATCGAGGCCCAGGTCGTGGATGCAGGCAATAGACTGAGAGGCGAAGGCCTCATTCAGTTCCACCAGAGAGAGATCACTCGCGGTAAGGCCTGCACGCTTCAGGGCCTTCTCCGAGGCCGGCACGGGGCCGATGCCCATGATGGCCGGATCCACGCCGGCCACCGCCATACTCACGACGCGGGCCAGCGGCTGCAGGTGATATTGTTTCACGGCCGCGCCGGAGGCCAGCAGAATGGCTGCCGCCCCGTCGTTGATGCCGCTGCTGTTGCCCGCGGTAACGGTACCGTCTTTTACAAAAGCAGGCCTGAGCTGGGCCAGTTTCTCCATAGAGGTTTCGCGGGGATGTTCATCACGATACAGATCCTGTACATCCCTGCCCACGGTAACCTTGACGGGCAGGATCTCGCGGGCAAAACGGTTTTCCCGGTAGGCGGCCGCATATTTCTCCTGGCTCTCAAAGGCAAACTCATCCTGTGCATGACGGCTGATGTTCCACTGCCGCGCCACATTTTCAGCCGTTTCACCCATGCTGTAGGCAGGGTACTGGGCGGAAAGGGCCGGGTTCACAAAACGCCAGCCCATCGTGGTATCAAAAATCTGGGCATCACGGGAGAAAGCCGTGCCGGCCTTGGGCATCACAAAGGGCGCCCGCGACATGCTCTCCACCCCGCAGGCAATGATGAAGTCAGCGTCGCCGCAGCGGATGGCGCGAACGCCATCCATCACCGCCTGCAGCCCGGAGGCACAGAGCCGGTTCACCGTTACGCCGGGAACAGTTACCGGTAAACCGGCCAGCAGAGCAGCCATCCTCGCCACATTGCGGTTGTCTTCGCCACTCTGGTTGGCCGCACCGGCAATCACGTCTTCGATGGCGGCAGGGTCAACGGTGGGGTTACGGCTCATCAGTCCGCGGATCACATGGGCCAGCAGATCGTCAGGACGGATGCTGCTCAGCATGCCGCCATATTTGCCAATGGGGGTGCGCACGGCGTCTACCACGTAAACATTCTCCATAATCATTGTATAAAAGTGAAACGGTTCCCCATAAAAAACACCCGGTCAGGGAACACGAAGGTACCGGTCAGGCAATCATCCGGTACAAAGAAAATGATTTCTGCGGTAAAGCGCCCTGATTAACACGGCGTGCGCTATGCCTTTTGCAGCGGCTTCGCTTCGGTGAGCAGCCGGATGTACAGTGCTGCCACCAGGCAAAACGCCGCGGCATAACCGGCGAGGGTAGGCAGAATGAGGTGGGTGGAGGTGCGGTACACCACCGAGAAGATAAGGGCTGCGAGCCATCCGGCCAGGGCCAGCCGCTCCAGCTGGCTGTGCACCCGGGTCACCAGCAGGATCATGGCAGCTGCACTGAGGCCAATCCAGGCGTAAGGAATTTTACTGAAGAGATTGCCGTCGAAACTATGCCCGTAGTAGCCATAGAAGTTGGCGCCGAAGTACATCGACGAAAAGAGCGCAGTACCGGCAAGCAGGAGCAGGGGGAATCTTGCGGTGCGATCAGCCCTGAGGGCATGCCATCCGGCGGCGAGGAAGGCGGCAAAGAACAAGGCAGCCGGCGGCCAGTTACGGGGGATCCCGTTATCATCGCCTTCAAAATTCCAGGCATTGAAATGAATAAGCAGTTTTGCCGCCAGCAGTACCAGCAGCAGGGCCGTGATGATCCAGCCGGTGCGCCAGCCGATGCGGGTGTGCAGGTGCAACCCTTCTCCCTTGCCGCACGACGCATCCATGGCATAGGTAAGAAAGGAAAACAGGAAGCAGAAGGAGGCAAAAATCTCCGAACCCTCTTCCAGCAGCAGGTACTGCACAGGGCGCTTCCAGGCAGAAGGATCGGCCGCACTGCGCCAGCTGTTGATTTCAAATTTTTCCTGTACCGGGTTACTGGCAAAAAACAATACGCCGAGCACAGTCAGCAGCAGGGCGGTGCGGTTCTTACGGAACCGGGCAAAAAAGAAGACCATCATGAACACCGCCACAGCGCCGATAAGGGCATAGAAGGCATACCAGCCGGCACGTTTGTCGCTGCCTGCCTTTTTAAAGACAGCGGTTTCGCCGATCATTTCATGGAAAGAACCCATTTCATCAAATGAGAGCAGGATGAAAATGCCCGCCATCACCATCCATCCCGAAGCCAGGACTCGGCCGCGGTTGTCTGAAGAGCGCATCCAGTCAGCCCACCAGCACAGCAAAGCCGCAATCCCCGTCAGCAGAAACAGCATCGAGGAATACCAGGATGCCACCACATTTTCCTTGGCAAAGTTGAACTGGGAGAGGATCAGCGTTGGCGTCAGTTTGCGGAACGCCAATACATCGGTATGCTTGGCCCAGGTGCCGGCCAGGAAAATCAGGTTCAGTACCACCAGGCATTTCAGGAAGGCATGCACCTGCCGGCGGCTGGCACTGACATCAAATACAACCAACTGACGATCAGACATATTATCGGTTTATATGGACAAAATACAAAGTTTTGACCGGTCGGCAGACCGGCGCTCCAGGAAAAACGCCTGCCGGGCCGGTTTATTTCATAGCCCGGTGGTTAGCCGGCAGCAGCGTATCTTTGCGGCATGAATGAGCGCAAGCCCAATATCCGCCACCTGGACATCGAGGAACTGGCCAGCTATTTTGCCTCGATCGGCGAAAAGAAATTCCGTACCCGTCAGGTATATGAATGGATCTGGAAGAAGAATGCCCGGAGTTTTGATGACATGACGGATGTATCCCTGGAACTGCGGCAACGGCTGGCAGAAACCTACAGTTTGCCGGCCCTGCAGGTGGATGCCGTACAGCAGAGCAGCGACGGCACCCTCAAATCGCGTTTTACCACCCATGATGGCCACCGGATTGAGGGGGTGCTAATTCCCACAGAGAAAAGACTGACTGCCTGCGTATCGTCACAGGTGGGATGCAGCCTCACCTGTAAATTCTGTGCCACCGGCAGGATGGAGCGGAAACGGAACCTGGAATTTGATGAAATCTACAACCAGGTGGCGCTGATCAATGAACAATCGGAACAAACTTACCAGAAGAAACTTTCCAATGTGGTATTCATGGGCATGGGCGAACCCCTGCTCAATTACAAAAATGTGCTGAAGGCCATTGACCGGCTGGTGGCCAACGACGGACTGGCCATGAGCCCGCGGCGCATCACCGTGTCCACGGCGGGCGTAGCCAAAATGATCCGGCAGCTCGGAGATGACCAGGTACGTTTTAACCTGGCCCTTTCGCTGCATGCGGCCGACGACCGGAAGCGGAATGAGATCATGCCGATCAATGAAACCAACCAGATTGCTGCCCTGGTGGAGGCCCTGAACTATTTTTATCTCCAGACGAAAAATGATATCACCCTTGAATATGTACTCCTGAAAGGGGTGAACGACTCGGATGAAGATGCCCGCAACCTGGTGAAGGTTTACCGCCAGATTCCCACGCACCTGGTTAATGTGATTGAATACAACCCGGTGGAAGGCGCTGGTTTTGAGAAACCGGATGAGGATGCCACGCGGCGTTTCACCGACATCCTGGTGCAGCACCGGGTAAACGTTCGGGTGCGCAGAAGCCGGGGCAAGGATATTGACGCAGCCTGCGGACAACTGGCCAACAAATAACCGCTGCATAACCCAGCAGCCTTTCCCCCCTGTTTAACCTGCAGTCTCCGGGAACATATACCCGTTGACAGTTCGGGGCATCTTCCTGTTTGGGAGGCCGGTACCCGGGTTGAACCCCGGCAGTATTGCCGGCACAGTTTGTTCATTAACGCTACCGCTCCCCGCTGCCAGAAGGGTCACCTGAGCCATCCGCGCATCAACGCCCCGCCTTTCTGCAGGGCAATCCGAAGCGGGCGGTTCGGGCGCCTGCATCAACTGGAAATATTTCGTTATTTATAATCTCATGATTTTCTGATCATTTTCCGCATGTCAGTTTTTTGTCAGGTGCCTGTCAGGCATTTGTCCAGCCTGAATACCGGATAAGTTGCTTTGTAAACGATAGATTTATCCCAATAGCGCAGGCATGCATTGGTTAAGGAAAAATAGAGCGGTCTTCCTCATTGTGCTGGCGGCTGCTTTTCTGATGCTGATGGTAACCTGGATCTATGAAGACCGCATCCAGGAAATTGAAAAAAAGTTCCCTGCGCAACATGATACAAGCGGCGAAAACCTGACCGGAACGGCGACCCCGTAGCCAAACCGGGGATCAGCAATAAGCGAAATCCAATCATCCCACCTGAAAAACCTGCTGAAGCGATGAGGATGCCGGCAAAATGGCGGAAACGTACAAGCCGGTCCTGATGCGATCATCCAGGATCTGGAAATCCCACCCGATTCAAGCCTGAAGAAAACTTAGCCCCGGTTGGCGGCATGCCGGCGCATGAACGAAGCCTTCACCGCCTAACGGGAATAACCGGTTTTAAATCAATACGCTGAATCCAGTCTTCTGGCCTTACCACTACATCAAAAATCTGCTTATGACCAGATATTTTTCCCGTCCATTGCGGCTCGTTCTTTTTTGCTTATTCCCCTCCCTGCTCTTCGCGCAGGTGAAAACCGACACTCTCCGGGCGGCATCAGGAAGATGGTATCCGCCCGTAGGCTGCAGTTCATTCTATGTGGAGCTCTGGGGTGGCGGCGCCGGAGGAAACACCTCGTTCAATTGGGGCGAAACCACCACCAATACCGGCGGTGGCGGGGGTGGCAGCTACTCCAGGAGCACCACGTTCACCGTGAGTTCCGGTAATTTTACCAGCGGCTACCAGTATGCGGTTGGCGCCGGAGGAACCTACAATAGTCATGGCGATGACACCTGGTTCGGCAATACCTTTTGTATCGCCTACGGCGGTAAAACCAGGGGCACCACCCAGGTAAAGAGCCCCATCAACTCCTTTGTTTCCGCATCGAACTATGGCGGTGGCGGCGGCAGTAGTCTCAGGAATATTTTTGGCACTACCTGGCATGGGGGTGGCGGTGGAGCCGGACGACGGCTGGGCAATGGCTATTCAGGCGGCAATGCGCCGGAAGGCTCACAGGGAGGAGGTGCAGCAGGTTATGCCTTTGATGATGTGGATATTACGAAGGGCCGGGGCTGCCAGAGCGGTTCCTGGTTTCCCGGAACACCCGGCGGGGGTGGTGCAGGTGACCATGGCGGTGCTGCCGGCATCATCATCATTACCTATACCTGTGCATTCAATGCGGGTAAGATTGGCTACAACCATACTGTTCCCTATCCTTCTGAATTCGGCCCCAATGTGGATGTGCTCGCCAATGTACAATCACCGAATTCATTCGGATACACTAATTCCTGGCAGGCGAGTAAAAACTTAACGCAATGGCAAACCATCCCCGGTATGGGAACGGGTTTATCCTCCTTTGTACAGGACACCATTTCCAAAAACACGTATTACAGGCGGGTAGTCAGCGGATGCGGCACCGACAATAACTTCAGCGACACCGTACTGATTAAGGTATTTACCGCCACTTCAGGCAAGAATGGCGTAATCAGTGGCCGGGTAACCAGCGTCAATGGAAGATCCGGGGTGGCCGGCATTCTGATCACAGCCCAGAAAATGAATGCCTTGAGAGGCAGCCCGCAGTCATTTAAATATTATGCCACCACCAACGCAAACGGCAATTACGTGATCCCTGACATCTTTTACGGCGACCGGGATAACGGCGATTCAGCCGCAGTGAGTTTTACAATTGTGGCGTCGAAACCCGGACACCGGCTTTCTTCTGCGCCTCCTGTGATCCTGTCCAATAACACCACTCCTTCCACAGGCAACAACTTTGTAGACAGTACGGTTTATAGTGTAACCGGAACCGTTACCCAATTCTGCGACTCCTGCCTGAACGGCTACAAAGGCCCTTATGGGGTGGGCAATGTTAGGGTTGCCGCCAATGACCTGACCATCGCAACCGTATATACCGATTCCCTGAAAGCCGACAGTATCGGCACATTCGCCCTGGCTGTAGCCAATCCCGACTCCTATACATTTACACCCTCCTATTTAAATCATAAGTTCGCTCCTGCCAGCCGGACCATTACCGTTGACACCAATGTGATCAACCTCAATTTTTCCGACACCAGCACGCAGCTGATCAGCGGTAAACTCACGGATGTGGGCGGACGGCGCATCGGCTCCGGCACACTCATCTTTGAAGGGGTGTTTGAACGAAAAGACAATCCCTCCCTGTACACTTTTAAAAGGCGGGTAAGAATCAATCCCGGCGACAGCAGTTATGCCGTACGCCTGCCGGCAGGTAAATACCGGGTGCTGGCGGACAGCTTTGTCTCCGCCTTCCCAGTCAATCATGACCGGTACATCAGCGAAACGGATCTAAAAGACTTTTTCAACAACCGGGCAGCAGAGCCGCTCATCGACATCAGCCGCAAAGATTCAGTGCGCAACCTGGTATACCACCGGGCGCCCGTGCTCAAATTGTACGGGTTCAGAGACACTGCATGTAACTCCAACCGGGCCAAAAACCCCGGAATTGTATTCAGGACCAATCAGCCCAAACGCTTTGAGGCCTGGGTGTTTGAAGGCCCGGAGAGTATTGGCGATAAAATACAGATTTATAATGCCGGCGACTATGGCGACAGCATGGCCAACTTCCTGCGTTTTTACACAGACGTCACCAAACGGAAGGCCACAGAGGGTGCAGACACCCTGCTGTTCCGCCTCAGGAATACAGCACAGGCTGGAAACGCCATGATTGATTCCTTCCTGATACCAGGGGCACCCAATTTTGCGCCTCCCTACCAAAAAACCTTCAGGGTGTTTTATTATGACCGGTATGGGAGGAAAGCAACCCTGTCGCCCCTGACACGCATTGCCGACACCTGCACCGTAGTGGGTGTATTCAACCCCACCAGCACCTTTACCACCGCTTCTCCGGAAGTGCCGTTCCTGATTCTGCATGCCCCTCCGGGCGATCAGAGCTACAGCTTCTGGAGCATGGACTCCAGTATTCAAACGGCCAGCTCATTTAAAGTAGCCGGCCAGAATGGACTCGATGGCTTTGTGAATGTATCGCTGGGGCCCAAATGGAGTGTGGACCTGGCACCGATTTCCGGTCCGTCGATTGAAGTGGAAACGGTGGCCACCGCCAACTATACCCATCAGCGCCAGGTCAATGCGGATACTACTGATGAACTGGTTACGACCACCACCATCAACCAGACTTTCCAGACAGACCGCAGTAATGTATTTATTGAAGGCCAGTCGGGAGACGTTTACATCGGGAACGGCATCAATTATATTCTGGGCAAAAGCATTACGGTGGACTTTATTCCGCTGCGGCCGTTTGGTGCCTGTGAAATTGAATCAGCGTCCCGCTTGTTCCTGGCTCCTGACAGCATCCGGACTGAATTTGCCTACGCTGAAGATCATATTGTAAATGTGATCATCCCCACCCAGCAACGCTTAGCTTCCGAAGCCACCACAGACAGCGCCAGAAAAAATGCAGAGTCACAGGTGGCCGTATGGCAGCAGGTGATTGAACAAAACAGAATCAACAAACAGAACGCTGCCTTAATCCGTAACCGCTCCTTTTCCAGCGGTGTGGGTTCCCAATACACAGAAACCATCAGTAAGTCCAGCACCTATACCCTCAACTACGAGGTAGTGGTATCGAATAATTTTGCGGCCGAGTTGGGCCTGTATGCCGCGGGACTCGGCGCCTCTGGCGGGGTAGCCATCACCATGCAGCAAACCACAGGCAACAGCTCTTCCACTTCCCGCACCAAAGATGTGACCATGGGCTATTACCTGAAAGATGGTGACCCGGGAGATTATTACTCGGTAGACATTAAAAAAGATCCGGTTTACGGCACCCCGGTATTTGAACTGGTGGCCGGCACCAGCAGCTGCCCGCCCGAACAGGATGCACAGAACAGGGATCAGCCCCAGATCATTTCCGGCAATATGCGGCTGGACAGCCTGGATGTGAACAATTACCGGACTTTCTACATCCAGCTTTCCAATAAAAGCGAGAGCGGCGAATCCAGAAACTATTCCTTATCAGTGGATGCCGCCACCAGCGAGGGCCTTGTCATTACTGCCTCGGGCTCTGCCAACCTGGTATCCAATCCGGTCAATTATTACAGCATGCCCTTTGGGTCCACCCAGGATGTGCAGATCAAGGTGGAAAAATTCAATCCGACTGATGGCATTCTCTCCTACCCCAATGTGGAATTCTACCTGTCTGATATGTGCTCCAATGGTCCGGCCATTCCGAACACCTACTCAACAGCAAAAATCAGTTTCAACTATAACAGCCCCTGTGGCGGCATCACGCTTTCCGGTCCGGCAGACGGTTTCGCGGCCAACCTCAGCAATTCCAATATACTGCCGGTGAAGATGAGCAATTATACCCTCAGTAACATTGACAGTGTGACACTGCAATACCAGAAAAAGCGCGAGCGAGGCGGCAGCTTCTGGCAAAACGGTTTCAGTGTAAAACGGGCGGCCATCACCGATCCCCTTAACTTCACTTTCCCCTGGAATATAACTGCTTTGGCGGATACCGTTTATGACCTGCGGTTAAGAATGGTGTGCACCAACGGAGACCGGGTGTATTCGGAGGTGATTTCGGGCATCATCGACCGGGCAGCCCCCGCGCTGCTGGGATCACCCCAGCCCATCTCCGGCGTATATATCCCGGGCACCAATAACATTGCTTTTACCTATACCGAACCGATTGACAACAGCAATCTGAACAACGGTACCGTGGAAATGATCCGCCGTTCCAACAACAGCATTGTTCCGGTAACAGTTACCGCGGTCAATGAAAAGTTGGTTATCACGCCGGTCAGCAGCCTGGGCACGCAACGCGACAGCTTCAGGGTGATTGTGAGAAATGTGGCTGACCGGAATGGCAACATCAAGGCCACGCCCGACACTTCCTACTTCAACTTGGGCAGCGCATCCGCACCCCTCTATACCGGATCCAATATTGCCACGGTGCATGTGGTTCAGCCGTCCATCGCAGAAACCAGCGCTGACAGCATTGCCGTATACTTCAGGCTGCGGGAAAGAGCAAGCCGCGTAACCAAAGTGTACTTCAATGTTTCGGGCACGGCGCTGGAAGGCTCCGACTACAGCGTGCGTTTCGATACCGTAAAAGTCAAAAAATGCAACGACCCGTCCTGCTCCAGCTTCAGCCTGCTGCCGGTGATGAATGATTTTAACGGCTATCCCGGTTACATCAACATCGACTCCAACCAAACCCAGGCCGTTCTCTACATCAAGCCGCGGACCGATGCGATCAGCGAATCCAATGAAACCATCAGCATCATGCTTGTTGCAGGCGGTGATTATAAATTGCAGGATTCTGCCAGCACAACGGTCACCATTATTGACGCCGCCGCCATTTGTCCCGCAGGCAACGTGCTGTATGTCAACAGCAATGCCACGGGTAACAATTCGGGGGTGAGCTGGCAGCATGCCATGACCAGCCTGCAGGCCGCACTGAACCGGTCCTGTCCGGGTATAACCCAGATCTGGGTGGCCCGGGGCACTTACAAACCCACCAACAATAACAGCCGGGATTCTGCATTCCGGATGATGAATAACCTGGCCGTGTATGGTGGATTTTCCGGCACCGAAATTTCGCTGAGCCAGCGCAATCTCCGCGCTAACCCCACCATCCTGAGCGGGGATATCGGCATCCTGAATAATATCAGTGATAACGTGTATAATGTAATCCGCAACGTTAATAACGCACTCAATAGTTCGGCTGTACTCGATGGATTCATTATTACCGGCGGCAATGCCAACAAAGGGGAATATTACGGCAACAGGGGTGGTGCTGTACATAACAGTAACAGTGCACCTGCTTTTTACAACTGTATTTTCCAGGGCAACACTGCCGCTGAATATGGTGGCGCCATGTTTAATGAAAACAGTGCACCAGCAGTCTACAACAGTGTTTTTGCCAATAACACCGCGCTGTATGGTGGCGCCCTGTACAATGAAAGTGCATCCACCAAACTGTTCAACTGCACGGTGTCGGGGAATGTGGCCTTCGCGGAAGGCGCTGCGATGTCTACCTGGGGTACCGTATCGCCGCAAATCAGCAACAGCATCATCTGGGGCAACAACTCGGCCATACGCGATGCCGGTGGCTCCACCCCTGCCGTTACCAACAGTATCGTGCAGGGAGGCTATACCGGCAGCGGTAACCTGAACGTGAACCCCTGGTTTATCGAGGAGTCCGTTCCGGGCATTACCCCCGTGGGCGACCTGCGGCTGCAGGCCTGCTCACCGGCGATCAATGCCGGTAACAACGGCCTCGTGCCGGGCGCCCTCAGCAGTGATTTATCGGGGAATGCCCGCATCGTAAACGGCCTGGTGGATATGGGCGCCTACGAACGGCCTCCGCTGCCCGCCTCCATCACCATTTATGTTGATGCCACTGCAACCGGGAACAATACAGGTGAAAACTGGGCCAATGCCTATACCAGTGTACGGAGCGCGCTGAATGAACTGAATTTCTGTTCACCCGGCACCACCATCCTGATTGCGGCCGGCACCTACAGCACGCCGGCATCCGTGAATTTCAATTTCAACAAACTCAACGCCCTGATCATTGGCGGATACCCGAATGGCGGAGGCACTCCCAACCCCGCACAGTACAAGAGCATCCTGAAAGGAAATGCCGAAGTGTTCAAATCCATGGAAATCCGCGGCGTGGAAATCAGGAAGCCCTAACTGCCTGCAGGCCCTCAGGCCCGAGGGGGCAATACGGTAAGGATTCAGCAAAACGCTTCATAAAAAAAACAGCCCCCGAAAGGGAGGCTGTTTTTTTATGGTATGTGTAAAGGGGTAAGATCGGAAAGGCAGGCCACACCAGACCGCGCTGCAGCAAAAGCCGGTGCCCGCAGCGATCAACCCAGCCCGACCTCCGCATGCAGTTCGGGGATCTCCACATCCAGGAATCCTTTTTTCATCAGGCGCTGCCGGAAGGCCGTCTGCACATCATATTCCCCGTGTACCAGGAACAGTTTGTCTACGCTGCGCGGATCCTGGCAGGCCAGGAACTGGCAGAGATCTTCATAATCACCGTGGGCACTCATGCTCCGGATGCTGCCGATTTCGGCATGCACTTCGTGCAGTACGCCGAAAATCTTCACTTCCTTCCGGCCTTCGAGCAGGCGCCCGCCCAGTGAGCGGGGTTCGCAGTAGCCGGTAAAGAGGATGGTGTTGCGGGTGTTTTCGATATTGTTGCTGATGTGGTGCTTGACCCGGCCTGCATCGGCCATACCACTGGCGGAGATGATCACCAGGGGGCCGTCTTTGAAGTTGAGCAGTTTGGATTCGTCCACCGACTTGATGAATTTCAGTCCGCGGAAACCAAAGGGATCACTGTCGCTCTGCAGGATGCGCTGAATGGTTTTATTGAAGTACCGGGGATAGTTCTTCACGATCCGGGTGGCGTCTGCACTCAGGGGCGAATCCACGAAGTAATCCAGGTCAGGCAGCCTGCGTTCCAGTTCGAGCTGGTTGAGTGCGTACAGGATTTCCTGGGTGCGGCCCACGCTGAAAGCGGGGATGATCAGCTTGCCTTTTTTCTGCAGACAGGCTTTCTCGATCCAGTGGAGGAGCTGGTCAGGCGTGGTGGTCTGCAGGTCGTGCAGGCTGTTGCCGTAAGTGGATTCAAGGATGATGAAATCGGCCTGCGGGAATTCGTGCGGCGACTGCAGGATCACATCACGGTAACGCCCCACATCAGCCGAAAAGCTCAGCTGCCGGGTTTTGCCGTTCTCCGTGATGCGCAGGTGCACCGAAGCACTGCCGATGATATGACCGGCATCGGTGAACAGGCATTCAATCTGCTCATCCACCCTGAACCATTCGCCATATTCCCGTATTTCAAACTGCGCCATACAGGCCTCCGCATCCTCAGTGGTATAGAGCGGGTGCAGGTAGGGCAGTCCATCCTGTGCGCGGCGTTTGTTTTCGTAGCGCACATCATTCTCCTGGATGCCCGCCGAATCTTCCAGCAATACGGCCGTAAGGTCGTGGGTGGCGGGGGTGCAGTAGATTTTTCCGGTATAGCCATCCTTCACCAGTTTGGGGATCAGCCCGCTATGATCGATGTGCGCATGGGACAGGATCAGGTAATCGACCTCCTCGGGTTTGAAGCCCCACACCCGGTTCATGGCATCGGTATCGTTGCCCATGCCCTGGAACATGCCGCAGTCGAGGAGTAGTTTTTTGCCGCTGCTCAGGGTAAGCAGGTGCTTGGAACCGGTTACAGTACGGGCGGCGCCGTGAAATGCGATTTTCATAATCATGAATTGAGTGAGGTGGATCCGGTCGCTTTTACTTTAAACGACCAGGTGATATAAAATTCAGCAATCAGTTCACCTTTGTGATTGTACCCGGCCGAACGCATCCGGAACGTTTGTCCTTCACCGCTGGCTATGGCTTGGCGGAGGGTGGCGGCCACCCCTTCGCCATCGGTGCAGACAAAACGGGTAAGCCCGGTGGCTTTTTTGTGGTAAACGGCTTCCAAATGCGTGACCAGCATGGAAACCGGTGGCTGCCGCCGGTAGCTGTACAGCATGGCCAGCAAGCCCGTACTCATTTCAGCCGCCATGGCGAGACAGGCAAAATAGGTACTCCGGAAGGGATTCTGCGACAACCAGGTATACGGCACCGTTACCTCAGCTCCGGCTTCGGTGAGCCGCCGCACCCTGACACCCGCAAAAAAGGCGCTGGGCAGTTTGAAGAGCAGGAAAAAAGGAAACCGGATCCGGCTGTTCACCAGCCGGAGAAAGCGGATCCGTGCATTATCGGGTGCGGCGTCATTCATTACTGCTGGTACTTTGCCGGATCGAGCGCAACCGGGGTCCACATATCCAGGAAGGCCAGCACCTTGTCGCGGCTATAGGTTTTTCCGTCTTCCAGGTATTCACTGTTCTGCGTATGAATGCGTTCTCCCCTGCCGTTAAGGATGATGAACACCGGGAATCCGAAGCGCTGCGGGTAGCCGTACCGGGCAAAAATCTCCCGGTTCTGGTTCTCGCGGCTGCTGTTGAGGTGATACCAGATGAAATGGCGCTTAATCAGGGAATCGATCTGCTGATCGGCCCGGCAGAAGCGGGCAAATTCAATACACCATTTGCACCAGTTGCCACCACCCTGGATCAGGACAAATTTGTTTTCTCTTCCCGCCTTTTCCACCGCGGCGGCAATGTCTGCTGCGGCATCTGCTTTGGGATCGTACAGGGGTTTATCCTGTGCTACTGCCCTGCAGAACAGCAGCAGCGCAATCAATGTAAGTTTCGGTTTCATGGATGATTGTATTTAACCGGCACCGGGCCGCCGGCCCGGTGCCGGTGGTTTCACTCTTTATCAATTTCCACCACACAGGCCACCACCTGCTGCGGGTCGGCATCAGCCGCCCTGAACTGAATGGCGCCGCCACTGCTGTTGCTGAACTGTACATTTCGCAATATGCGGCTGCCCAGGGCCGAGCGCAGTTGATCGGGAAAGCTGGTGGCCGCCGACTGGTTAATGGCCTCATTCAGGGCCTGGTAATCGAGGGGTTGCTTGCTCACCACCACGCCCATATAATCCCGCGTGCCGGCGCTGTCGGCACGGATGGATTCCTTCCGGGGAAAGAGCCGGGTGCCGGTGATGCCGCAATAAGGCGAGTGCACGGGCTTGTAGGGAAAGAGCACAAAGCTGGCACCCGTGGCATCCGGTGTAAAGAGATAGATATAACATTCCACCCCGTTCCGGATTTCCATTTTGAAGCGGGTACCTTTTCGTACAGGCCTTACCGTGGTAAAGGTGCCCCCTCCCGTACTGCGCAGCGGAATATACTGGCGGGTTTCATTTTCCACCAGCCCTACCGAGCACTCAAACACGCGGCTCAGTGCGGCGCCCCGTTTGGGCATGGGATCCAGTCCGTAGGCTTCGCGTACAAACTCTTTAAAATCGCCGTAACGCACCCAGCCCACGCCGGCTTCGCCCCATTCGGGACCCCAGCTGTTCATGATCTGGAAGGCGCCGCCTTCCAGCCGGTCGTCGTAACCAATCACACACATGGCATGGCCTCCGAAACCCATCTGGCTGTAATCAGATGCTGTGGGATGCCAGACCTTCTCCCCCATCATGCCCTGCATGAAACTGCCGCCCACCATCATCCCGATCACCACGGGCGCATCCTTGGCAAGGTGTTCCTTGATGGCGCGGATATGGATGCCCGTGGGCGCATCGCTCTCGGTGAGGCGGTTGAATCCGTGCATGCGGTGCTGCAGGGCTTCGCTCCACAACTGGCTGGCCGGCTGCCGGCTGCAGTCGTTTTCATCATAAGGAAAATCGTTAAAGGGAACTGCGCCTTTGCTGGTCATGAATTCCATGGCGCGGATGAGGTAAGAGCCCTGGCAGCCATCCATGCCGATCTGGTTATACAGAAAGGCCGGGCTGTAGGCCACTTCATTGGGATCGGTGTCGGTGCTGGCACTTTCAATGATGGTGCGGGCCGCATAAGCCGAGCTCCAGGCCACACAACTGCCCTGCTGACCCTGGTTGAGCCGGTTGGGCGCAAATTTGAGGAGGGATACCGATTCCGGCAGGGGATTCACACCCGGATCTTCTTCCAGCGGCTCGTACACGCTGGCCTTTTTAAACTCGTTGGGGTCCAGGATGCCCCCCGTGGCAAAACGGGCAACCACATCGGCCAGCCCGCTGCCGTTGCCGCCTTCGCAGCCACCGCTGCGCATCAGCAGGTAACCGCCGCCCAGCAGCAGCAGGATCAGGATGAAACCTCCCTTTCCCCCGCCGCCCCTGAACAAACTGAAAAGAAGGGGCAGAAAGGCCATCAGCCCGCCCCCGCCACCTGATGCACGCCGGCCACCGCCGGAAGGCTGCGGTTCGTCCTGCTGATCCCGGGGATCATCTACCATTTCCAAAGGCATAGTGTGCGGTTTTGGATCAAAAAGCCTGCTTAAATGTAGGCCAATTTACCCAATGATCCCGGGGCAGCAGCCATGATTGATATCAACAAAACTGCGGGTTCAGTGGTCAGGACACGGGCACCTGGTTGCGGAGCAGGTCTTCGAAGCTGTCGCGCCGGCGGATCAGGCGGGCCTTGCCATCCTGCACCATCACTTCCGCGGGCTTGAGCCGGCTGTTGAAATTGCTGCTCATTTCAAAGCCATAGGCGCCGGCATTGTAAAATACGAGGTAATCACCCTCCCGCACCTCGTTCAGCTTGCGGTCCCAGGCAAAGGTGTCGGTTTCACAGATATTGCCCACCACATTGTAAATGCGCTCCGGGCCACCGGGATTGCTGATGTTTTCAATATGATGATAGGCCTCGTAAAACATCGGGCGGATGAGGTGATTGAACCCGCTGTTCACGCCAACAAATACGGCGGCCGGCGTTTGCTTGATCACATTGGCCTTTACGATAAAATAGCCGCACTCGCTCACCAGGAATTTGCCAGGCTCAAACCATACCTCCAGCTTTTTACCGCTTTCCTGCTCAAACTCCTCAAATGCGCGGGCCACCTGGCTGCCCAGGGCATCGATATCGGTTCCCGACTCCCCGGGCTGGTAAGGCACCTTGAAGCCGCTGCCCAGGTCGATGAATTCCAGTTGCGGAAAATGGGTGGCCGTATTGAACATCACCTCCAGCCCTTCCAGGAATACCCGGATATCCTTGATCTCGCTGCCCGTGTGCATGTGAATGCCGTTCACGTGCAGCCCGGTGGTTTTCACAATCCTTTCAATATGCCTGAGCTGGTGAATCGAGATGCCGAATTTACTGTCGATATGCCCCGTGGAAATTTTGTAGTTCCCACCGGCCAGGATATGCGGGTTCAGGCGGATGCAAACCGGATAACTGCCGCCCACCTTGTTGCCAAACTGCTCCAGGATGGAGATGTTGTCGATGTTGATGTTCACCCCCAGGTCACGGGCCTCCATGATCTCATCAAAATCCACACAGTTGGGGGTGAAGAGAATCTGTTTGGGTTGAAAACCGGCCATCAGCCCCAGTTTCACTTCATTGATGCTCACGCAGTCGAGGCCGGCGCCCAGTTCCTGCACATAGCGGAGGATGTGGAGGTTGGTGAGGGATTTGCAGGCATAAAAAAAGCGGGCCCTGCTGCCCCTGAAGGCATGCTGCAGTTTGGCATACTGCGTGGCAATGCGTTCCGCGTGATACACATACACCGGGGTGCCGAATTCATTGGCCAGTTCGGTGAGTTGCCGGGGGGTGAGTTGTTGCTCCATGGTGGGTGGGTATTGAGGGTTGAATAATTACACAATAAAAAAAGGTATGAGGGATTGCCGCCTCATACCTTCTTCCATCTGATGATGATCATGTCAGGATGATGCGGCTTCGTCTTCGCCGTCCTTCACCTGTTTATTTTCAATGATTTCGCCTTCTGCATTCACCGCCAGCTGAGCATCCCCGCTTTCCACTGCCGGGGCAGGGCTGTCGGAAGCGCCTTCGTTCACCTCGCCGGTTTCGGCTTCCGCATTCACTTCACTGATGATCGTGGCCTGCACGAGTTCCTCCATCAGCACTTCGTTGATCTTGGGTAGATCAGCCGTGCTGTTGATGCCGAAATAATCCATGAAGCTCCGGGATGTGGCATACACCAGGGGCTTGCCCACCGCGTCTTCATTGCGTCCGGAGATCACGATCAGGTCTTTCTCCAGCAGTTTCTGAACAGCATAATCGCAGTTCACGCCACGGATCGACTCAATTTCACTTTTGGTGATGGGTTGCTTGTAGGCAATGATGGCCAGGGTTTCGAGAGCGGCCACCGAAAGCCTTTTGAGAAATTTTTCGCCGTTCAGCTGGGCAACGGTTTTATGGAATTCCTTTTTGGTAAGGAACTGCCAGCCGCCGCCGCTCTGCCGCACTTCAAAAGGATAAAACTCAGCGCTGTATTTTTCCCGGATCCCCTCCACGGCAGTTTCCACCTGCTCCAGGGTGGCCCGGTCTTCAATGAAGGCCAGGGCATTGTTGAGCAGTTCCAGCAGCTCCTCATTGCTGAGGGGGCGGTCGCTGGCAAAAATCAGCGATTCAAGATGAGGGATGATCTGGGATAATTCCATGATGAATGAATCAATACAACTTTTATAAGCGACTGCTATACAAAATCTGCAAACTTACCAATGAACCCATGTGCAAATGGAACGCCTGCATTTCCTGAAACGCTTGCCCACCGGCACTTTTGCAAATTTGCACATTTGCTCCTTTGCTTACCCATTGAGCGCTGCGGCACCACTCACAATCTCGGTGAGCTCGGTGGTGATGGCCGCCTGCCTTGCACGGTTATAGCTGATCTTCAGGGATTTCAGCAGTTCGTTGGCGTTATCACTGGCCTTATCCATGGCCGTCATCCGGGCGCCATGCTCGCTGGCATGGGCATCCAGCACCGCCTTGAAGAGCTGGGTGTTCAGGATCTTGGGCATCAGCTCATTGATCAGCACCTCTTTGGCGGGTTCAAAAATAAAGTCGGCTTTTTTCTGACCGGGCTGGGGCAGCACTTTCTGCACCGGCAGGAACTGCTCGGTAACAAAGCGCTGGGTGGCGGCATTCTTGAACTCGCTGTACACAATTTCCACCGCATCCACTTCCTTATTGCTGAAGGCTTCCATGGCATAGCCGGAAGCCGCCTGTACTTTTTCAAAACTCAGGCCGGTGAAAATTTCCCAGAAACGGTCATACACCTTATAGCCGTTTTTGCTGAAGTGTTCATAGCCCTTTTTGCCGATGGGGAGGATGGTCACATCGCCTTTGGCGTGCTGGGCGGCATATTTCTCCCGGATCAGCTGTTTGGCGAGTTTGATCAGGTTGCTGTTGTAGCCTCCGCAGAGACCCCGGTCGCTGGTAACCACGATGATCAGCACCTTATTGACGGGCCGTTCGGCGGCGAGCGACAGGTTAACGCTGCCATCGCTGTTGCTCACGATATTTCCCAGCATCTGCTGCAGTTTCTGGGCATAGGGGCGCATCTGGGTGATGCCATCCTGGGCGCGGCGGAGTTTGGCTGCGCTCACCATTTTCATGGCCTTGGTGATCTGCTGGGTGCTCTGCACACTCTTGATCCGGTTACGAACTTCCTTAAGTGCTCCTGACATATCGGAAAAGTTAGGGGATAACCAATTGATTTTCGGTGGGCAAAGGTAGGGCAAAAATGCGGAAAACAGCCGGGGATTTTCCACAGGCAGGGCAGCGGTTCAAAAGCGCCGGCAGGCCCTGAACCCCAGGCCATTCTGATCATCCCTCCAGCTCCGCAACCCGCTAAAAGACTTTGATTTCCGCATTTTTATTCTCCGGCATGCCCCGGAAAGCCGGAGCCGCCGGACGCTGCCCCTGGAACTTTTGCAGCCGGAGGGTAAAACTGAGCAGGAAATAGCGGGCCAGCCGGTTGCTGCGGCTGTCGGTGATCTGGCTGCCGGTTACTGTACGGCTGATGGCCGCATTCTGGTTAAACAGGTCGAAACCGGCCAGGCGGAGGCTGCCCGTCTTCTTTTTGAACAGGGTTTTCTCCACCGAGGCCCCGAACAGGGCCTGGTTCCGGGTAACGGCCGCACTGAGCCCATAATTCATGGTAAAGTCAAAATCATATTTCAGGATCCAGCCGCCCGGCAGATCCAGGTCGAGGTTGCTGCTGAGCGTCAGGGCACTGCTGCGGGTGTCGGGCAGCACGCTCAGCCGGGCGCCCAGGGGCGTGCTGTAGCGCACGTCATTCAGGCTGTATTGCGCCCCCACCCCCCACTGCAGCCAGTTTTTATGATTGAATTCCACCGTAAAGCCCTGGCTGGCCACCCAGTTGCGGCCGGTGTTTTCCACGCTGTCGACCAGGTTGATGTTGTGGTTGTAATTGAGGTTACCCGTAAGGGTGAGTACGTACCTGCGCTTCTGGTAGGGCTTCGACCAGGTATAGAAACCGAGCACATTGAAAAATCCATTCACGTTTTCCGGAATGCTGAGCTGCGCCCCGCTGCTGTCGAGCCGGATCAGGTTGTTCACAATCTGGTTGCGGATGGTGCTGAGGGTAAGATTGGCAAAGAGAATATTGCCCCTTACAATATTAAACTGGTTGTACGTGAAGTTGAGGTTATGGTTGATGGCTGGCTTCAGCCCCGGGTTGCCCCGGGTAACCAGTTGCGGGTTGCTGAGATCCGTCACCTCCTGCAGCTGGGCATAGGCAGGCTGCGTGGCATTACCGCTGTAGCTGGCATTGAAGGTTTTCATTTTGGAAAAATTATAGGTATAGCGGGCAATGGGGAAGAACGTGAAGCGGTTGATGGTTGCGTAAGCGCTGTCGTTGCTCACCGAACGCCCCTGCAGGCTTACAGGCTGCACACTCACCCCCAGGGTATAGGTATATTTTCCGGCCGTGGTGCGCACGGAAACGCCGGCCCGGTTGCTGTAAAAACGGTTCTCGAAGTGGTTGGACAGAAAAGGCAGCAGGGTGCGGATCCCGCTTGGGGCATCCACGGCGTAGGTGCGACGGTCGTTGCCGTTGAACTGGAGGTTGTGCGACAAGGCCAGGTCCAGGTTGCGGGTTTTGCTGAGGGGCTCTGAATAGGTAAGGCGGAGGCCATAGTTATGGGACGGATTGTCCTGCCCCGTAAACTGCAGCAGGCTGAACACCCCGGCCGGATCCACCAGCCGGCTGGTTTGGTTGCGGCTGTCGCGGTCCAGCTGGTTGCTGCCGCTCCCCAGGCTCAGGTTGGCGGAAAAATTCCGGCCCTTTTTCCGGAAACGGTGATTGTAAAACAGGGTACCGCTGAGCTGCAGGTTGCTGCCCCCATTCAGCAATTCGGTGATGCCGCTGCTGGTTTTGGCACCGGTGCTGGTGGCCAGATCAAACTGCGTAAGGCTGCGGGAATCCGAAGTGCTATAGCTCAGCACGGGGCTGAACTTGATATAATTGAAAGCGTTGGCCTGGTATTCCAGGTTCATGAAGAGCCGGTGATTGTCGCCCGAGCTCTGCTGATCGCTTTGCTGGGCCTGGGTATAGGCGCTGCCGGCAAAAAAGTTACTCGTGCTGAGGGTTTGCAGGGTGCTGTTGTCGCGGTGGCTCCAGGAATAACTGCCATACACGTTCAGCTTTTTCCCCCACTGGTCGCGGAAGTTCAGGCCGGCAGATTGTACCCGGGTAATGCCATTGGGCGTATTGAGTCCGCTGGTCAGAAAAGCCTGGTCACCACTCTGCACCGCGTTCATCAGTCCGCTCCCCCCGCCCAGTTCATTCATCATGCGCTGTCCCTGCTTCATCAGGTTGCCCATACCGCGGTTGGTGGCCATATTCCCGAAGCTGAACAGGGACTGACCGGTATTGTTGGCCGAAGCCACCAGGGAGATTTGCTGCTGGTTGTTGAACGCGTGGGCGTTGAGCGAAGACTGCCAACGGTCTTCCGTGCCCGCACCCGCCGTTACCCGGCCAAAAACGCCCTTGTTTTTATCCTTTTTGATCTGGAGATTAATCACTTTTTCCGGCTCACCCTCCCGGATACCCGAAATAGTGGCCTGGTCGCCATAATCATCGATGACCTGCACCTTATCGATGATGTTGGCCGGCAGTTCGCGGGTGGCGGTTTTTACATCGCCGCCAAAGAAATCCTTGCCGTTTACCCGCACTTTGTTGACCGGCTTGCCCTGGGCAGTTACGTTCCCGTCGCGGTCAACCGAAATGCCGGGCAGCTTTTTCAGCAGGTCTTCGGTTACGGCGTTCTCTTTTACCGGAAAGGCATCAGCCCGGTATTCCACGGTGTCTTCCCGGATCACCATGGCCGGCGCTTCCACGATTACTTCCTGCAGCAGTCCGCTCCGCAGGGGCAGCCGGATATCCCCCAGCGACAGGGGCTGAAGGCCCGCCGGGGTATCGATCTGCATCCGAACGGTTGCGTAACTCATGGCCGACACCAGCAGGGTAAAGGCCCGCGCAGGCACCGGGCTGATCCGGAAGCGGCCCTGCTCATCACTGAAATAATAAGTGGTATCCGTCTTTTTTTCGTGCAGCTGCAACCCGATCACCGCTCTTTCCACCGGTTTTCCGGTGGCCGAATCGGCCACACGACCGGTGAGCTGCGCCCGCAGGCAGAGGGGAAACAGCAACAGCAAAAGGGGAAGTAATTTCATCAGCTGGTTTAAACGGGCGCTGCAAAAATAGGTGCTGCCGGCCGACCAGGGCCCCACCAGGCAGGACGGATGCAGCAAAATCGCCCGAATTTGGCGGGAATTCGTTTATTTCGCATCCTTTACTATACCAGCAATATCCCGGTCTTGCCCATGGAGCTCGCATTTAACCTTTTACTGATTCTGCTGATTGAAATTCCGGTAGTGGGATTTTTCTTCAGCAAAAGACGCAGGAAAAACGCCTACCTGGTGGGCTTGTTTGTGAATGTGGTGACCTGGCCCATCGTGAACATCATCCGGCTCAACACCAACTGGGACCTCAACTGGGTGCAGGTGGGCGTAGTGGTGCTGGAGGGTGCGCTCTTCTGGCTGCTGCTGGGCCGCAACCTCAAAAAAGCCGCCCTGATCAGCATCCTGGCCAACCTGGCCAGCTTCCTCATCACCAAAGTGGTGTACCTGCCACCGGATTTCTTCCAGAAAAAAACGAACATCATCCGCTGAGCCATCAGTCGGCCAGGCGGATCTCCACCGGCTGCAGCGTTTGCGCAATACTGATTTCCCCGCCCAATGACGTGTGCTGCGCCAAACTGCGCCGCCGGTTCAGCACGGCATACACCGAAAATTGTTTACCGCGCTGCCGCTGCATTTCCTTCAACGGGATGCAAAGGCTGTTGCCGCTGTCGCGGCTGTAATGGGTGATGGAGAAGGAGGAATCAGTACCCGTGCTGTACAACTCGACGTTATCGCCCGCCTCCAGCCGGGGGAACTCCATTTCCAGGCACAATGGCCGGTCGCGGCGCGCCTGTTCAGGCACCGCTTTGAAGCGAAATGGCACGATTTCCGCTGTATTCAGGTATTCCTGTCCGTTATGACCAACGTACCGGAAACGGTAAAGCGCCTTTGCCTCCCGGGCTGGCACTTCCACCCGGTAATAGGCCCCGCTGAGGCTGCTGCTGTCGACCGCCACCGGCTGCCCGTTCAGCTGGTAAACGCTGGGCGGGTTCAGCACCAGGGTAGTACCCGCCTCACCGGCAAAGCGGAACTGTGCGGTAATGACTGTACGACCCAGCTTTTCATCATGATCCACCAGGTAGCCCTGGTATACCGATTCGGGCGCCACATCGCGGCTCTGCCCGATTTCATTGCTGGCACAGGAAGCAAGGAGGCCACAGAGCAGGAAAGCGGCCGGCGAAAAACGGTAGAAGAAGGACTGCATATTTTTTCCATTAATACCCCAAACGCCGCAGGGGTTTGTTAAGAAAATGGCAATTCTGGCACCCCACGGGCCCCGGTTGCCGGGAAAGCCAAAAAAGCCTCCCCAAGCCACCCCATGCTGTGCAGGAATTGTTACCTTTGCCCCCCTGTATAGCTATGGGCTGTCATTTTGGCCAACCCGCCGGTTGAGCACCATATTTGAGTGGCAAGCTATTCAAACCTGAATATTCAACAATACCCAATAACACGGAACGGCTATGATGGGCATAATATCCAAATTGTTTGGAGGCAACAAAAGCGAAAAAGACGTCAAAAAGATCATGCCCAGGGTGGCCAGGATCAACGAATACTTTGCACAGTACCAATCCCTGAGCAATGATGAACTCCGGGGGAAAACAACGGCCTTCCGGGACCGCATCCGCCAGCACCTCACTGCGATTGACGAAGAGATCCAGGCCAAAAAAGATGCGGCCGAAGCCCTCTCGGTAGACGATATCAGCAACCGGGATGCCATCTACCGGGAAATCGACGGGCTGAAGAAGGACCGCGACAAAAAAATTGAAGAGATCCTGGCCGAATTGCTGCCCGAGGCCTTTGCGGTGATCAAGGAAGCCTCCCGCCGTTTCAAGGAAAACACCCAGCTGGAGAGCAGTGCCACCGAACTGGACAAAACCCTGGCGGTGAAAAAAGATTATATCCGGATTGAGGGCGATAAGAGCATTTTCCTCAACAGCTGGAAAGCCGCCGGCGGCGATGTAACCTGGAACATGGTGCACTATGATGTGCAGCTGATCGGGGGTATCGTACTGCATGAAGGCAAAATTTCGGAAATGGCAACCGGTGAAGGTAAAACCCTGGTGAGCACCCTGCCCGCCTACCTCAATGCCCTGGCCGGTGAAGGCGTGCACATTGTAACCGTGAACGATTACCTGGCCCGTCGGGACAGCGAATGGAACGGCCCCCTGTTTGAATGGCTGGGCATTACCGTGGATTGCATCGATAAACATGAACCCAACAGCGACGCCCGCCGAAATGCCTATAACGCCGATATTACGTACGGCACCAATAACGAATTCGGCTTCGATTACCTGCGCGACAACATGGTGCACAACCCCGACGAAATGGTGCAGCGCAAGCACCACTTCGCGATGGTGGATGAGGTGGACAGCGTACTGATCGACGATGCCCGTACGCCCCTGATCATCAGCGGACCGGTAGGACACAGCGACAATACCCAGCAATTCTTCGACCTCAAACCGCGGATTGAAAAACTGGTGGACGCCCAGCGCAAAGCGGTGAACCAGTTTCTGATTGAGGCAAAAAAGAAAATCTCCGAAGGCAACGACGATCCCAAAGACGGCGGCCTCTCGCTGATGCGTGCCCACCGCGGCCTGCCCAAGAACGGAGCCCTCATCAAGTTCCTGAGCGAACCCGGCATCAAGGTGAAACTGCAGAAAGCCGAGAATTACTACCTGGCCGACCAGCAGAAAGAAATGCCCAAAGTGGATGCGGAACTCTTCTTCCACATTGACGAGAAAAACAACCAGGTTGACCTCACCGACAAAGGCATCAACCTCATCACCCGCGCGGGCGAGGATCCGGAATTTTTCGTTCTGCCGGATATCGCCACCAAACTGGCGGAAATTGATAAAGGCGCCGCCACGGCGGAGGAAAAACTGCAGCAGAAAGAAACCCTGCTCAATGAATATGCCGTGAAGGCCGACCGGATTCACACTGTACAGCAACTGCTGAAAGCCTATACCCTCTTCGAAAAGGATGTGGAGTACGTGGTGCTGGATGGCGCGGTAAAGATTGTGGATGAGCAAACGGGCCGTATCCTGGATGGCCGCCGCTACAGCGACGGGCTCCACCAGGCCATCGAAGCCAAGGAGAATGTAAAAATCGAAGCGGCTACACAAACCTACGCCACCGTTACCCTGCAGAATTATTTCAGGATGTACCACAAGCTCTGCGGCATGACCGGTACGGCCGAAACCGAAGCCGCCGAGCTCTGGGATATCTACAAACTGGATGTGGTGACGATTCCCACCAACCTGAAGATCATCCGCAAGGATGAGCAGGACCTGGTGTACAAAACCAAGCGGGAGAAATACAAGGCGGTGATCGACGAAATTGAAAAGCTCCGCAATGCCGGCCGTCCCTGCCTGGTGGGTACCACATCGGTTGAAATCAGTGAATTGCTGAGCCGGATGCTGAAAGCCAAAAACATCCCGCACAACGTACTCAACGCCAAACAGCATGCCCGCGAGGCGCAGGTGGTGGCTGAGGCCGGTTTGGCCGGCGCGGTAACCATTGCCACCAATATGGCCGGCCGGGGTACCGATATCAAGCTGGGACCCGGGGTAAAGGATGCCGGCGGTTTGGCGATCCTCGGCACCGAAAGGCACGAAAGCCGCCGGGTAGACCGCCAGCTGCGGGGCCGTGCAGGCCGCCAGGGCGACCCCGGCAGCTCGCAGTTTTTTGTGAGCCTCGAAGATGACCTGATGCGCATGTTCGGAAGCGACCGCATCGCGGCGCTGATGGACCGCATTGGCTATAAGGAGGGCGAAGTGATCCAGCACAGCATGATCTCCAAATCGATCGAGCGGGCCCAGAAAAAAGTGGAAGAGAACAACTTTGGCATCCGCAAGCGCCTGCTGGAATACGATGACGTGATGAACAAGCAGCGGAATGTGGTGTACACCAAGCGCAGCCATGCCCTGTTTGGCGAACGCCTGGCGCTTGACCTCGACAACGCCTTTTACTCCGTTGCCGACGGGCTGGTGAACTCATTTAAAGAAACCGGTGACCACGAGGGCTTCAAACTCTCGGCCATCATGCACTTCGGCATCGAAACCGGCATCAGCGCTGAAGAGCTGGATAAGGGCAATGCGCAGGAGCTGTCAGACCGCCTCTACCACGAAGCCAAAACCAATTACAATCGCAAAGTGGCGGCCATCGCCGAACAAACCCTCCCGGTGATCAGCAATATCCGGAGCCAGCAGGGCAGCCACATCATCAATGTTGCCGTGCCGTTTACCGATGGCAAGAAAGCCATACAGGCCCTGGCCAATATCGACAAAGTGATCAGCACCAAGGGCACCGAACTCATGGGGGCCCTGGAACGCAGCATCACCCTCGCCCTGATTGATGATGCCTGGAAAGAACACCTGCGCGCCATGGACGATCTGCGGCACAGCGTACAAACGGCAGGTTACGAACAGAAGGATCCGCTGGTGATTTATAAAATTGAAGCGTTCAATGCCTTCAAACAGATGGACGACCAGGTGAACAAGGATATCGTGAGCTTCCTCTGCCATGCCGGCATCCCGATGGAGCAAACCAATGCGGGCCGGATCCGCGAAGGTCATGAGGAAAAAACCGATATGAGCCGGATGCATCAGCGCCGCGAAGAGTTTGCCGGCGCCACCAGCCATACCGGAAGCCCGGAATACATGAGCCAGGAAAATGAGTACTACGACCCCACCCCCGTGAAGCAGGAGCCCCTGCGTGCCGAACCCAAGATCGGACGCAACGATCCCTGCCCCTGCGGCAGCGGCAAAAAATTCAAACAGTGCCACGGAAGAGATGCGGTGTAATGCTGCAGCACTGTAATTAAAAATGCCGGCCATGTGGCCGGCATTTTTAGTAATTTTAAGCATGGGGTGGAAAGGTTGGATAGCAACCGGCTGGCTGCTGGTGGGGTTAACGGCAGGGGCCCAGCCCGATCCCGACCGCATTGGCCAGGAAGCCCTGCAGATTCCCCGCAGTGCCACCCTGCACACTGATTCGCTGAGCGGATGGATCCGGACGCATTTCAGCAGCGCCGATGCGCAAACGCGGGCCCTTTATACCTGGGTGGTGCAGCACATTGCATACAGCCGCGACAGCCTTTATTATTTCCGCAACCAGGGAACCGATCCGCAGTTCAGGATGAACCAGATCCTCCGCCGCCGCAAAGGGGTTTGTGAAAACTATGCCGAGCTGCTGGTGTATCTCTTCCGCCGCTGCGGCATCAATGCGGTGATGGTAACCGGTTATACCCGGCTCAACGGCGCCCTGGATCCTGCAGGCCATGGCTGGGCAGCGGTGGAAACAGCCGGGGGATGGCGGCTCTGTGATCCCACCTGGGATGCCGGAAGAACTGCCCCCTACCGGTATTACCTGGCCACCCCTGAAACATTCATTGAAACCCATATGCCGTTTGATCCGCTCTGGCAACTGCTGGAACAACCCTGGACGCATGAGGATTTCAGGAAGGGCTATGCGAAAACAAAAGATCCCCGGACCATTTTTCATGTCAATGATTCTGTGCGGGCTTACCTGCAGGCCGATACGCTGCAGCAGCTCAGGGATGCCGCCCGGCGGATGATGGCCGCGGGGCTCCCCAATGATGACCTCCGCGTATGGTACCAGTACCAGCAGATGAAGATCCACATTGTACTGCAGGAAGAAAACATGAACCTCTTCAATGGCGCGGTAGCCGATCTCAATGCCGCCAAAAAACTGTTTAATGAATTTGTGGCTTTCCGCAATAACCGCTTTCAGCCATCACGCCCCGATGCCGAGATCAGGAGCATGTTCATCCGCATTGAGGACCTGCTGGGCTCAGCTTACCGGCAATGGGAAGGCATTGGCCTGAAAGCAGAAAACTACCAGTATGATGCCGAAGGCCTCCGGGAAAACCTCGACCGCCTGGCTGCGCGGGTACAGGAGCAAAGGCAATTCCTCCAGCAGTATTTTGAAACCGAACCGGCAGCACGCATCCGGCTCCTGTATCCCTGAACTCAGGCCGAATGCCTATCTTTCCGGCATGCAGAGAGGATGTTGCCTGCTTCTTTTATGGCTGTATGCCGCTGCCCTGTCAGCGCAGCCCTTCGCCACGGGGCGGCGTACCCTCAGCTTTACCGATGCAGCCCGCGGCAACCGGATCATCAGCACCGAATTGTATTACCCGGCTGCAGTCAACGGCAGCAATGTGCCTTTTCCGCCAGGCACCCAATCCTTCGCCCTCGTGGTATTCGGGCATGGCTTCCTGATACCCGCCGGCAGTTACAGCTGGCTGGGCGACAGCCTGGCCCGGCAGGGTTTTATCGTGGCTTTCCCCGGCACCGAAGGCAGCCTCTCGCCCGATCATGCAGCCTTTGGCGCCGACATCGCTTTTCTGTGCAGGCACCTGCCCACCTACACCGACAGCAGCGGTTCATGGCTGCAGGGCAGAATCAGCTACCGCGTGGCGGCCGGGGGGCACAGCATGGGCGGCGGTGCTTCTTTCCTGGCGGCGGCCGGTAACCCGATGCTGCAGGCCCTGTTCAATTTTGCTGCAGCTGAAACCAGTCCCTCTGCAAAGGATGCCGCCGGGGAACTGCAGGCACCCGCACTGGTGTTAGCCGGGGGCCGCGACTGCATTGTGCCCGACAGCAACCAGCTGCGCATGTACCAGCAGATCCCTTATCCCTGTAAAACCTATGTCAACATCACGGATGCCCTGCATTGTCATTTTGCGAACAACAACAGCACCTGCGCTTCGGGCCAGTTTTTTTCAGGCTGCAACAGCTCGCCCTTAACCACCGCATCCGTATTCAGTACCTGCACCCGGTTGCTCATCCCCTTTCTCCGGTATTACCTCAACGACAGTTGCAGCAACCTGGGCCTGATGGAAACACAACTCAACAGCCTCAGCGGTATCAGCTTCCTCCGCAGCTGCAGCAGCAATCCGTTTACCTGTCCCTTTACCGAATTCCAGTTCACCGGAAACGGCGCCTGGAGCCATCCGCTGAACTGGAGCTTTCACCGGGTGCCCCCGATGGTATTGCCGACCGGTTACAGCATCCGGATTGCACCGGCGCCGGGAGGCAGCTGCCGGCTCGACCGCCCCCAGGGGCTGAATCCGGGAAGCAGCCTGCTGCTGGAAGCGGGTAAAACCCTGCTCATTCCTGAAAACCTGACCATCCGCTGAAACGGCTGTGCGAAAGCACGCAAGAACAGCGATCGGCTGCAGCGATATCTTTACCTTTGCCACATCAAATCCGCACATGACGTATCGTTTACTCCTTGCTGTTGGCTGCCTGCTGGCCTTACTGCCGGTTTCGGCGCAACCGGTTTCAAAAATCAAAAAAGAACTGGAGCAGAGCGCCGACCCCATCGGCTATGTGAAGTTTGTACTGAAAAAGAAATTCGTGATTGATACGGTGGCGGTGATGAGCAGCACCAGTTTCGCCGGACTGGCCGACAGCATCGCCTACAAAGGCAAAACCGGAAAAGTGTACGGCCCGTTCAGGGGGAATAATATCCTGCTGAAAGTGCTGGCCAAATTACCCAACCGTTTTTATCATGTAAGCCATATCCTCCTCGACACCTCAGTATACCAGCCACGCTTTGCGGATTCACTGGCCGGCAATATCATCCGGCGGATCCAGAGCGGCAGCAGCAGTTTCCAAAATATGGCAGCCACCTACAGCGCGGATCATGCCACTGCAGTAAAAGGCGGCGACCTGGGCTGGTTTGTGCGGGGCGTGATGCTGCCGCAGCTCGACAAAGCCATCGGTACCCACAAAAAAGGGGAGCTGTTCAAAGTGTGGACACCCGCGGGCCTGCATGTGGTAACCATTACAGATCAGCCCCGGGAAGACGACGGCTTCGCCCTGCTGCTCCGGGTCTTTCTCTGAAAGGCGGAATCTTCAACGGATCCGTTGTTCGCGCTGCCAGCGCAGCATTTCCGCAAAATTCAGGTGACGGCCGAGTGCAGCCACTGCCAGTACGATTCTCCGGGTGCGGGTGGCCTCGGTTTTGGCGCGCTCAATCCATTTGCTGTAATACCGCTGATGGGCCGGCGGCTGGCTGCTGAAAAATGCCCGGGCATCCGCATCCGCTTTCAGGGCCGCCGCAAAGCCGGGATGCATCGCCGGCTCAGACCGGTCTGCCTCCAGTGCCAGTTCCAGCGAGGCGCCGCTGCCTTTGCCCAATGCCTTGCGCAGGGAAGCGTTCAGCGGAAGGATAAAATCGCCATCGCCCATCGGCAAGAGCGCCGTTTGGCGGATGGGATGCTGATCCAGTTTCCCTTTAACCCGGAAAGACCGGTGGCATCCCGGGTTCAGCTGTTCCGCAACCGCCGCGGGAACGGTGACGTAGGTCCAGCCAGACTTCTCTCCCTTTTGACCGAATTTGCCGATGCGGGCGCTGAAGCGTACCATACCGGAAAGATAAGCCAGGAATGCATGCGCCAGGCTTTAACAAAAGGAACTGCGCCAGGAATTGAGCCCTCCCGGGAATTTGCCTATTTTTAAACACATGAAACAACTCCTTACGCTCCTGCTGGCAGCGATGGTGGCGCTGCCCCCCGACACTCACGCGCAGGGCTACACGAATCCATACGCCGAAGTAGACGCCTATGTGGAATCCCTGGGGCCGCTGGACACCCTCAACATGGGCACCATCAGTTATATCGTAACCCGGAAATTCCAATCGCCGGCTGAGAAAACCAGGGCCATCTATGCCTGGATCACGCGGCACATCAGTCCCGACCTCCGGGCCGCCAAAGGCAACAGCAACGAGAAGATGACTGCCGACCAGGTACTGAAAACGCGGAAGGCCAACCCCGCCGGCTTTGCCAACCTGTTCCAGGACATGTGCAGCGTGGCCAAAATCCGCTGCCTCACCGTGGATGGCTTTATGAAAAAACATCCCGACCACGTCAGCGAACTGCCCGATGAATACAACCATACCTGGGCCGTCGTACAGCTGGGCCAAAGCCCGGACACCTGGTATTATGCAGATCCTTACAGCGGCTGCGGCACGATCGACGAAAAGTACACCCGCTTTACCCGCAGGTTCAATCCGGATTATTTTTTTGCAGAGAAGTCCACTTTCAACCTCCAGCATTACCCGGACAACAAAGCCTGGCAGCTGGGACCCGGCGGCGCCGCTTCCCTGAAGGAATTCAGGGCTTTTCCGGTGCTGCATGATGCCGCCTACCGGTACGGCATCACCGCCGTTCAGCCCCTCAGCGGCATGATCAGCACTTCGGTGAAAAAACCGGTGCAGTTCAGCCTGCGGGCCCAGGGCAATAACATCGACATTATTTCGTTACAGGTGGGAGCCGAAAAGAAAAGACGCAACAAAACAGCCGATTTTTCCCGGCAGGGCGCAGCGCTGGTCTTTTCTTTCCGGTTTGATGAGGAAGACAGTTACCCGGTTACGGTCATGATCAACAACCAGCCTGTACTCACCTATTTTGCGGAAATCTCGGAATAAAGCGCGTCAAATTCATTTTTAAAAAAAATAAGGGGTGAAACCCTATTCTCTCGTTTTATTTCGTAGTTTTCGTTAACCTTAACAACTAAATGCTTCAATTATGAGTTTTGTCGACAAATTTCAGGAGTGGACTGCATCGCACAATCCCAAATGGCTTGCGCTGATCCGGGTGGCTGTGGGCGCCGCTTTACTCCTCAGTGGTGTTGATTTTCTGAATAACCAGTACAAGTTTGAACAACTGCTGGATGCCAACGGCTTCACGCAGTACAAAGACATCATGTGGAACACCATTCCCTGGGTGCACATCGGGGGAGGCTTCCTGATGATCATCGGACTTTTCACCCGATTCGCCGCTTTTGTACAGATTCCGCTCCTGCTGGCCTCGCTGATCTTTGTTTCAGAAAAGAAAGACCTCTTTCCCAACGAAACCAATGTGGTGTTAACCATCCTGCTCCTGCTGCTGTTGCTGGTATTCATCATTGAGGGCAGCGGTACGCTTTCACTCGCTTACTATTTCAAAGAAGAACAGGAATATGAGAAAGCCGAAGAAGAAGCTGAAGCCAGGACTGGAAAATAATTGTACAGGCATAAAAAAAGCGCTCCCCTCCGGAGCGCTTTTTTTATGCCTCAGCCGGGCAGTTGCCATCGCAGGCCGGTAAACCATTTGGCGCCCTGTACCGGGGCGTAGTTGTAGGAAGGGTCAAAGCGGTAGCCATGAGGATTCGTGTCGGGCCGCGGTTGCCCCTGCTCATCAAAGTATTTCCCCCCGGGCCGGTTAAAGGGATCATCGGGGTGCAGGAGCGGATGCCGGGGAATAAAATTCAGCAGATTCTTAATCCCTGCATACCACTCCAGTTGTTTGGCGAGGGGACCTGATAGTTGCAGGTTCAGCAAGCCGAACCAGGGCGATTGGGCAGGCCTGAAATCCCCGGGTACCACCGGCAGGGCCATCGGCCCCATCACCCTGCCGCTGAGATCGATCATCCATTTTTTCACCGGGTAACTCAGCGTGAAGGTACCCGAAAAGGCCGGGGCAAAAACCTGGTTTGTTTTCCGGGTGCGGCCGCTGCTGTCGCGGGAAGCCTGGAACACATCGAGCAGGGTGAAGCCGGCAATCATCCGGAGCCCGGAGCCGAAATGCCAGTTGGTATTCAGGGTAAAACCACGTGAAAGCGCATAGCCGTTGAGGTTATCATAAATGATCTTCCGGGCGTCGGTGAGGTAATCCGGAACAATCCGGTTGGAAAAGCGGGTCATGAACAGGGTCATGTCGATGCCCGCAAATCCGTTTTTAAAACGCAGGGTGCCACTGTAATTCAGGTTCAGGTTCCAGGATTGTTCGGGGCGCAGCCGGGCCGCAATCACCACCTCCCGGGCCCCGGTAAGGGCAGCATGGTCTTCGGTGAAGAGATTCACCACGCGGTAGCCGTTGCCCATGCTCAGGCGGAACACCTGTCCGCCCGGGGTACTGTACTTCATGCTGAGCCTGGGCGTCAGAATGCTGCCGTGACGGTTGTTGTAATCATAGCGCAGGCCGGCCAGCAGCAGCCAACCCCTGCGCAGGTCCCATTCATCCTGCAGGAATAAACCGGGAAGATAAATATGATCCGGCCGGTTGCTGCCGGCATATCCGGCCGTGGCCGGCGTATTGTCGTCGTAATCACTGTATCGGAGGGGAAGTCCGGCCAGCAGCGTATGCCGCCCCCGGATAAAGGTGCGCCGCAACTGCACAAAGGCCACCTGCTGGGTGGCAGCGTAAACGGTGGTGCCATACCAGCTTTGCTGACGGTGCCGGTTCCACGAAATATCCAGGTCCCAGCCTTTTTGCCAGCGGGTATTGCTGATCAGTTCCACCCTGCGGGTGAGCACCTGTTCGCCGTATACTTCCGCTCCGCCCCGGAAACGGGGCTGCCAGTGCAGTTCTCCTCCCCAACGGTTTTCATGCACCAGCCGCAGGGCCAGGGAGCTTTGCACACGCTCACTGAATGCATGCTGCCATTTATTGAAAACACTGAACCGGCGCACCAGGGCCAGGTCAGTAAACTGATCCTGGTTGATGTCGCGCCGCCGGCTGAAATCAAATCCGTTCAGGCCCAGCAGCCCCTCCGTTTTACCGATCCGGAATCCGCTGCTCATTTCTGTATTGTATTCCCCGATGCCGGTGGCCGAAAGGTCCATTTTGAAACGGGGAGCCGAGCGGGCATCACGGGTGATGATGTTGATCATGCCGCCGATGGCCTCACTGCCATACAGCGTCGACGCGGGCCCCTTCACAATTTCTACCCTGCGGATGATCCCTTCAGGAATACCGCTGAGGCCATACACCGTAGACAAACTGCTCACGATGGGCATTCCGTCGATCAGCACCATGCTGTATGGCCCTTCCATGCCATTGATGTGGATATCCCCCGCATTGCACACATTGCAGTTGAGCTGGGGCTGTACCCCGTTAACCAGTTGCAGGGCTTCAAACAAACTGGGGGAAGGGTTCTTCCGGAAATAGGCAGGGGTGTACAGCTCAACCGGTATCGGCGAAGCCCCTTTGTGCACCGGGCGCATGGTGGCAGTAACCACCACTTCATCAAGGGGCGACTCCCGGGCACGCATCCGGATCAGGCAGACCGTACCGGACAGCGGCTGCAGCAGCGTGTCGAGCGGCTGCGCACCGGCTCCGGAGAGGCTGAGGGAACAGGCGCCCGTACCGGAAAGAGGAACCGTAAAATATCCCGCCGAATCGGTGAGGACTTTCCCCCGTCCCTTTACGCTTACCAGCGCTGCGGGCAGGGGCTGATCATCCAGCAAAACCCGTCCCTGCAGGGACTGTGCCCCCGCCGTTAACACAGCGCTGAACACCGGCAGCGATACGACGCATATTTTGCTTATGCTGATGAATTTTATTTTGGTCACAGAATATAATATTTAGGCATGCCTAAATTAAGGATTTCAGCGATAAAAAGTCCAATTTTGTAAAAACTGCCGCCATGAGTTCCTCTGCCGAAGAGAATTACCTGAAAGCCATCTACCAGCTGCATGAAAAAAAAGGCGGCATGGTGTCTACCTCTGCGCTGGCGGAAAGCCTGCAGGTAAGCGCCGCTTCGGTAACCGATTTCCTGAAGAAAATTGCGGCGAAAAAGCTGGTGACCTATGAAAAATCCCGGGGGGTGAAACTCACGGAAAAGGGCCGGCTCATTGCGGTGAACATCATCCGGCGTCACCGGCTCTGGGAGTTGTGGCTGGTGGATAAACTGGAATTCCGCTGGGACCAGGTGCATGAAATTGCCGAGCAGCTGGAGCATATCCACAGTGAGGAACTGGTGAACCAACTGGATAAACACCTGGGCTATCCCACTACCGATCCGCATGGCGACCTGATCCCTGATGCCCATGGCCGTTTTGCCAAATCAGCGGGCAAACCCCTGCTGGAATGCAAACCCGGCGACCGGGTGAAATTTATAGGGGTAGCCGATCATTCCAACAGTTTCCTGCAGTACCTCACCCGCAACAACCTGTCACTGGGCGCAGAAATACTCGTAGAAGCCATTGAGCCCTTCGACCGGACTTTCACCGTGAAAGTACAACGGAAGGAAAAAAGAATATTCAGCAAAGAGGTGGTGAAAAACCTGCTGGTGGCGCAGGCCTGAGGAATCAGCGGACTACCTGGAAGCGGCCGGAATCCACCACCCTGCCGGATTTGTCCCGCAACTGGTAGATATAAACGCCCCGGTAAAAACCATCGAGTAAAACCTGGTTGCGGCCCTCGGCGGCATTGGTTTCCCGCACTTTCTTACCCATGAAATTGTACAGCTGAATGGTATAGTTTTTTTCAGCACCGCCGGGCAACTCAAAGTACACCACTTCGGAGGCGGGATTGGGGTAGAAACGCACCAAACGGGCTGCAGCATCCCGGTCGGGCCGGCCCTGTGCCTGTACGGCCAGGCTGAGGCCTGCAGTAAAGAGCAATATGGTGATCAGCTGTTTCAGTATTGTAAATATACCCATTACTGGTTAAAAAACCGGTTTCTTAACAAAAAAACAGCCATTCAGGCTGTTTATTGTGTTTTCACTAAAAAATATCTGTTGTAATTAGCTGATCTGCAGCAGGGTTTCCTGGATCCGGTTGAAATCGGGAAGGTCGCCGGGACTGGCACAAACCTCGGCATAGCGTACTATTCCCTCTTTATCAATGACAAAAGCGGCACGCTGGCTTACCCCCTCCATCCCAAAAGCGGGGAAAACATCGTAGAGCACCCCGTATGCACGGGAAGCGGTTTTGTTGAAATCACTGAGCAGGGGGAAGTTAAGTTGCTGCTCGGCACTGAATTTAGCCAGCGTAAACAGGGAGTCGACAGAAATACCCAGTACCTGGGCCTGGCTGTTGTTGTAGAGGGCGATGTTGTCGCGTACACTGCAGAGCTCAGCCGTGCATACCCCGGTAAAAGCCAGCGGAAAGAAAAGCAGTACAACATTACTTCCCCTGAACTGTTCCAGGGTAACCAGTTTCTTTTCGGTGTCGTAGAGGCTGAAGGCAGGTGCGGATTGTCCGATGTTGATTGACATAGTTTCAGGTTTGGAGGGGTAAAACAAAGCAGAAATGAAAAAGTTGTGCAAGGGCCGGCATGATTTCAAATAAAATATGAGATCGCCCGGCAGGGGTTATGCACAGGCCCTTGATATGTAAATTATACACATTTTAATCCGGGATGATTTTTTCAATTAAATTGCTTGTATCTTTTATCTGTTCCCTGGTTAACCTGGCTTTTCTATCTCTAAAAACTGCTTGTATGAAAAAATGGTCGCTTGCACTTTGCTGTCTGTTTGTTTTTTCCCAGGCCCGCACACAGATCACGTACATCGGAATCCTCAACCACAATACGGGCAATGGTTCCAACAACCTGTTCAACCATTATGTGAGTACAGGTCAGCAATGTTATATTGACTGGGAAGTATATGCCGAAGGGATGAACAGCGCAGACAACTGCGGGGATAAAAGTGTTTCCCGGCTGGTACTGCGTCGCATGGGCGGCCAGGATCCCCGCTCAGTGGTGGCTTCTGCGCCCATCTATGTACCCGGCATCTGCGGCGGCAAAAACGGCAACAACGACAAGTTTTATGCTGACCTCAGCACCTATA
>JAYRPG010000108.1:0-5041 GCA_041911275.1 Ferruginibacter sp.
AGCATGGTGCCCCACGCCAAAACGCCCGAAATGCTCTACAAAACGGATGGCGATCCAGATGGTGATGAACTGACCGGCAATGGGAATAAGCTGCAGGAAAAACCAGTATCGCTTCAGGTTCATCTTCTCCACCATGCACCAGGTATTGTACAGCGGCACCAGGGCCTTCCAGGGGGTGATGCCGGCCTTGCGGAACATCCCATACAAACCGATATGCCAGCCCAGCATACCCACAATAAAAATGATCCATCCGATACTCATAGTCATGAATTGGAAACCTGATAAAATTGAATCTGCCGGAACAATCCCGGTATATGCATCAAAAATACCATAAAAGCCGGCTTGCCGGTTTTTTACACAATAAAATGTTACCAGCGGCAAAGCACAATTAACAAAAGCTTCATGAAAGGAAGCCCTGAAAAACAAGGAGTTTTGCCATAAAATGAGTGGGCTGCCCCCGTCATCCGGCGGATGGCGGCCAGGTTTATCCACATTTTACGGAGTGGCCACCACAACGATGGGGGGTTACCTTTTACGCCCCGGGGTATTAAGCATTGACAAGTTTTAACCAAAACAACAAACGATGGTACAAAAGACGTATTTCAAAACGAAGGATTATTGCAAAGTGAAATTCACTTTCAACCCTGAACAGGCCGAAACCGTGGAAATTCTGGGCCTCAACAGCGACTGGGAAAACTCCATCATCATGAGCAAGAAAAAAGATGGCAGTTTTACCTGCGACGTTTCTCTTCCCAAAAACAGTGAGCACGAGTTCAAATACAGGATCGACGAAAAAATCTGGGTGAACGAACCTGAAGCCGACAAAGAAGTGCCCAATGCCTTCGGCGGCAGCAACAGCGTCATCGTACTCTGATGGTGATCCTGAACAACCGGTAACCCGCCCGCTCCCTGCGCAGCCAGGCCCGCCTCCGGCCTCCCCGTATCCTCCTCCCCGGCTGCCTGCCCCAAGTTAAAAACCCTTTCATGATAACGCAGCATCCTCCGGGATGCTGCCCTTTTTTATCCCCTAAACCGCTAACCGCATCTAAAAATCCGGATGCCTGTCCGGCGCTGCCCCACCATCAACAGTATGTACAGGCCCTGTTGACACTGCCGCCTAATCCGGATTTCGGGCAGGGCAGCATGACTGAAAAATCGCCCGCAGATGCAGGCGAAAAGCCAAACTTTCTTACTTTTACAAAAATTACGCACATGAAAATTTTTGTAGCCGGCCTGCCCTATGATCTGGACGATGCGGAACTTGAGGAGATTTTTGAAAAATTCGGCACAGTACTTTCAGCCAAAGTGGCCATTGACCGCGAAACCGGTAAGAGCAAGGGTTTCGGTTTTGTAGAAATGCCCGTGAGTGAAGAAGCCAAAGATGCGATCGAAAGCCTTAATGATATTTCACTGGGTAAAAAACCCCTGGTGGTGAAAGCGGCCGAAGACCGTCCCCAGGGCGGCGGCGCACCCCGGCCGGGTGGCGGCGGTTACCGCAAGCCTGACTTCAACAAGCCCCGCAACCGCTTTCAGTAATTCATTCAATATTCACTTCCCGCTCCAGTTCCACGCCGAACCGCTGCTGTACAGACTGCATGATGGCTGTACTCAGTTCCAGGATCTCGGCCCCGGTGGCATGCCCGTAATTCACCAGCACCAGTGCCTGGTGCGGATGACAGCCCGCATCGCCCTTCCGGTAGCCCTTCCAGCCGCACTGTTCAATCAGCCAGCCCGCGGCCAGTTTCACCCTGCCCTGCGGTAAAGGATAGGCCACGATACCGGGGAATGCGGCTTTCAGCTGCGCATATTGTTCTTCCGTAATTTCAGGATTTTTGAAAAAACTGCCGGCATTGCCGGTTACTGTAGGATCAGGCAGCTTGCCCGAACGGATGCGGATAACCGCGTTGGCGATGGCCCGGATCGATAATTCCTGCACCCCCATTTTTTCCAGCTCCTGTTCAATAGCGCCATAACCGGTATGGAATACCGGCTGCCGCCGCAAACGGTAGGTAACCGCCGTAATGATGAACTGGTTTTTATACCGGCGCTTGAACACACTTTCGCGGTAACCAAAGGCACAGTCGGCCAGGCCAAAATTCACCACCGCCCCATCAGCGATCTGCAGGGCTTCGAGTTCATGAAAAATATCCTTGATCTCCACGCCATAGGCGCCGATATTCTGCATGGGCGAGGCGCCGGCATGCCCCGGGATCAGGGCCAGGTTTTCCATGCCCGCCCATCCCTGCTCAATGCAATGCATCACCAGCTGGTGCCATACCACGCCCCCGCCGGCCTGAACATACACATACTCGGCATCCTCACCCAGTTTGCGGATACCACCGATTTCATTCTTCATCACCAGCCGCTCCACCCGGCCGGTAAACAGGATATTGCTGCCGCCGCCCAGGATCAGCGGGGCGAGGTTGCCGGATTTGCGGTTTTCTTCCAGCAGGGCCCGTGCCGTATCCAGATCCGCAAACCGGGCAAAAGCCTTCGCCTGTACGTCCATCCCGAACGTATTGTAAGGCTTCAGGGATATGTTTCTTTCTATTTGCATGCGTTGGATTGAAAGCAGGGAAGCGTGAATGGCCCGTCACCGCGTAAGGCAAACCCACCCATCACGCCATATTCATCATGCCCTATTGCGGATCCACATCCGCCACCATCACCAGGCTTTTGTACTCCGGTTCGGTTTGCAGGAGGCTGAAATGATTCCGCAGGATTTTTTTGAACTGCTGCAACAGGCTGCTGTCGGGGGGCAGCTTGAGCAAGAGCTCCATCCGGTAGAGGTTCCGTACCCTGGCCACCACCGGGGCTGCCGGCCCCACCACCTGGCACTGGCTGTACTGCTGCAGGGCGGTACCCAGCTTCAGGGCGGCGGCATCCACCGTTTCTTTTCGTTTATGCCTGAGCGTGATCTGGATCAGGCGGCTGAAGGGCGGGTAAAAAAACTGCCGTCGGTTTTCCATCTCCAGCTCGTACAGCCGGCCATAATTGTGCTGCTGCACAAACTGCAGTACGGGATGATTCACCTGGGTGGTCTGGATGAGCACCTTTCCCGCCTCGCCTTTTCGGCCGGCACGGCCACTCACCTGCTCCATCAGCTGAAAGGCCCGCTCGTACACCCTGAAATCGGCAAAGCTCATGAGTCCGTCGGCATCCAGGATGCCCACCAGGCCCACTTTTTCGAAATCAAGCCCTTTCACCACCATCTGGGTGCCTACCAGGATATCAATGCGCTGCTGCTCAAAGAGCTTGATCAGGGTATCGTGTGCCGTTTTGCCCTTCACCGCGTCGATATCCATCCGCGCCACCTTCATCTCCGGGAATTCGGCTTCAATGAGTTCCTCAATCTTCTCGGTGCCGAAGTTTTTCTCCAGCCAGTTCACCGTACCGCAGGCCGGGCATTCCACCAGGCGCGGATAGGTGCTGCCACAATAATGACAGTGCAGCTTATTCGAAAACTTATGCAGGGTAAGGGTAACATCACAGTGATCGCACTGCGGCAGAAAACCGCAGGTACCGCAGATCAGGTAGGGCGAGTAGCCCCGGCGGTTCTGGAACAGGATCACCTGCCGCCCCCCGGCAATGGTTTGCCGCACCGCTTCTTTCAGCTGGGGCGAAAGCATCACCTTGCCCTTCTGCACCACCTTGCGGGTGTCGACCATCTCGATATCCGGCAGGCGCAGGCCGCCAAATCTTTCCATCAGTTCCACCAGCCCGTACTTGCCTTTCTGCGCATTGTAATAACTCTCCAGCGAAGGCGTGGCACTGCCCAGCACCACTTTGGCCCGGAAGAGGGAGGCATAATATACCGCCGCATCGCGGGCATGGTAACGGGGGGCAGGATCCTGCTGTTTGAAGGAGGCATCGTGTTCCTCATCCACGATCACCAGGCCCAGGTTGCTGAAAGGCAGAAACAGGGCACTGCGGGCGCCCAGCACAATCCGTGCCTTGCCGGTGCGGATGCGGTTCCAGAGCTCCACCCGCTCATTGTTGTTGAAGCGGGAATGATAAATGGCGATGTTGCCGCCGAAATGATGCTGCAGGCGGCGGATCATCTGCGCCGTGAGCGCAATCTCGGGCAGCAGGTACAGCACCTGTTTGCCGGCATTGAAATACTGCTCGATGAGTTTGATGTAAAGCTGCGTTTTGCCGCTGCCGGTAACCCCGTGGAGGAGGCATACCGGTTTTTCGGATAAGCGGTGCTGTAATGCGCCCAGGGCCTCCTGCTGCGCCGCGCTGAGTTCAAAATCCACCTCCAGGGCCGGGGGCAGCAGCGGCACCCGGTCCACGGCTCTTTTTTCAATCCGCATAATGCCCTTTTCCACCAACCCTTTCAGCTGCGCGGCTGTGGCACCGGATTTTTTCAGCAGCTCCGGCTGCGTAACCACCCCTTCGGTTTTCTGCAGGTGGAGGTAGCTGAGCAGCAGCTCCATCTGCCGGGGCGCCTTCGACAAACCGCCTGCACCGGGTTCGTTCAGAAGGGCGCTCAGGGCCTCCTCCGACGCGAAATCAGGATGCAGCAGGACAAAATTTTCGCGGCGGTTGCTGTATTTCTCCGCCAGATTTTCATACACCATGCACACTTTCTGCTCCACCAGTCTTTTAATAACCGGATACACGTGCGTGCTGTCGAGCAGCTGCTGTACCTCGTTCATCGACAGCTGCTTTTTAAGCAGCAGGGCTTCCGCCACGAGGTATTCCTCATGATCAAGACTGGAAAAATCATCGCCGTAGGCTTCGTTGTACAGGAAAACCGATTCGCTGCTGAGTTTAAAATTGGCCGGCAGGGCCGCAGCCATCACTTCCCCTTCACTGCACATGTAATACCCGGCCATCCAGTTCCAGAGCTGCAGTTGCTGCGGATACAGGATGGGGTCATCATCCAGCACCTGCTCAATCTGCTTGGTCTGGTACGCCGGTCGATCGGTGAGCAGGGCTTTTACGATTCCGGCGTAGCGCTTGCTTTTTCCCAGCACCACTTCCACCCGGCAGCCCGGCTGCAGGCGCCCGGCCATGCCGGCCGGCACCGCATAGG
>JAYRPG010000109.1:0-3329 GCA_041911275.1 Ferruginibacter sp.
ATAATAAACATGAAAAAATCTTTACTTGTTACTTTTGCCATTGTGCTGACCCTGATGGCAAAAGCCCAGCAGGGTCTTTTTTTTAACTGTACCCGTGACACCGTCATCAGTTGTTCGGAATCCTGCATCACGCTGCGGGGTTATATTCCGAACCTGCATTCGCTGACCGACAGCTATGAGGCCTTTTCCCTGAATACCGGCATCTGCAACGTGCGGATGCAGTCTTCAACGGCGCAGGGTACCCCCACCAATATTACAGCCGACGACCGGTACACCCCCATTGTACTGATGCCCTTCGACTTCCCGTTTTACGGCATTTACTACAATCAGCTGGTGGCCAGTTCCAACGGCATCGTTTCTTTTGACCTGAGCAAAGCATCCCAGTTTTCGCATTACGGAATCCTCAGTAACGGTGCCGGCCTTGGCGCCATCGGGGGTACCCCACAGAACCTGCCCAATACCCGTTACGACCGGGCAATTATCATGGGGCCTTATCATGACATCGATATCTCGGTCACCACTTCGGTCAACCGACGGATCTTCTACCAGATTGAGGGCACCAACCCCGGTTACCGCAAGTGGATCCTGAATTTCCAGGAGATTCCCCTGTTCTCCGGAGCCTGTAATGCACTCTTCAAAAATACCCACCAGATCATCCTCCACGAGTCTACCGGCATCGTGGATGTGTACGTTTTCGATAAGCAGATCTGTATGGGATGGAATGAAGGCCGGGCGATGATCGGTATGCAGAATTATGACCGCGACCAGGGCATCATGATTCCCGGCCGCCGTGCATCCGATGCCCCCTGGGGATCTGTGGGCATGAATGAAGCCTGGCGCTTTGTGCCGGCAGCTGGTCCCTCCCTGTTCAAGCAGGTGGAACTGCTGGATGCATCCGGCACGGTGGTGGCAACAGGTGATACCACCAGCGTGAACAACACCGTTTTTGCCGTGCAGTTTCCCAACGTATGCCCGAGTGCTTCCGGTACCTACATCATCCGCACCACCTATGCCAAAATTGAAGACCCCTTCTCGGAGATTTATGCCTACGATACGGTGAACATTGTGCGGAACAGTTCCGTACCCGCGGTAACCACGGCTGTAACAGATGCCCCCTGCGGCGTGAACACCACCGGCACCATAACAGTGACGGGCCCCCTCGGAGGCAATTACCAGTATTCGATTGATAACGGTACCACTTTCCAGCCTTCCCCGGTTTTCAACAACGTGGCCCCCGGTACCTACAGCGTAATCGTGCGCGACGGTTCCGGCGCCTGCTTCAATTCAACAGTGGCCATCGTGAATACCCTTACCACACTCACGGCTACCGCCACCGTTACCAATACTTCCTGTCCGGGGGCTTCCAACGGTGTCATCACCGTGAATGCCAGTCTCGGTACACCCGGTTACCAGTACGCTGTTGACGGGGGCTCCAGCCCGGTGTATGGCAACAGCAATGTTTTCTCCGGCCTGGATGCCGGAACCCACACAGTATCTGTCAAGGATAATGCCGGCTGCATTTTCAATTTCAGCGTGGAGGTGAACAGTGATCCCGGCTTTACCACCACCGCAACCGCTACCAATGCCTCCTGTATCGGGGTATCCAACGGCACCATCACCGTGGCGGAGCCCGCTACCGGAACAGCCCCCTTCAAATACTATATTGCCGGCATCATCAACCCGCAGCCTTCTCCCGTACTCACCGGACTGGCCGGCGGGGCCGCTTACAGCGTTACGGTGGAAGATGCGGCCGGATGCACGTTTACATTCTCCCAGGGCGTCAATAACGATCCCGGTGTGAGTGCCAGCGTCAGCACTATCCAGGCCTCCTGCGCCGGGGTGAGCAATGGTCAGATTGTGGTAACGCCGGGAGCCGGGGTGGCGCCGTTCCAGTACTCACTGAATGGCGGAACCACCTATCAGCCCCTGGATACCATCCGCAACCTTGCGGGAGGCACCTACGACATCATCATAAAAGATGATGCCGGCTGTACGCTGAATGCCAACTACATCACCGTTTACAATGGGGCAGGGGTGAACGCTGTCTTTACACCCCTGAATGCCTCCTGTGCGGGCGTTAACGATGGCCGGATTGCCATCCGCACCACTTCGGGAACCGCACCGTTTGAATATTCGCTGGACGGAGGCACTACCTACCAGCCCCTGGACACCGTCCGTAACCTGGCTGCCGGCCCTTACAACATACTCGTCAGGGACAGAAATGGTTGCACCCTCAACAGCGGTACGGTTACCGTGGGCAATAACCCCGGGGTAACCGCCGGTTTTACCGCCATCGATGCTTCCTGCGCCGGGGTGAACAATGGTAAGATTGCCATTCTGCCTGCCCAGGGTACCGGTCCCTATTCCTATTCCCTGGATGGCGGCAGCAGTTTCCTGCCTGTTGATACGGTGCGCAACCTGGCCGCCGGCGCCTACAACCTGATCATCCGCGATGCCGTGGGATGCAGCTTCACCGCACCGCCGGTAACGGTCAATAACGGACCGGGTATCACGGCAACGGTTACCCCCATTAATGCTTCCTGCACCGGCGTCAATAACGGACAGATCGCCATCAACCCCTCCGCGGGCACCGCGCCATACAGCTATTCAGCGGATGGCGGCGCCACCTGGCTGCCGCTCGATACCCTGCGCAACCTGGCCACCGGTAATTATTCCCTCAGCGTAAGGGATGCCGTGGGCTGTGTCTATAATGCTCCCCCGGTAACCGTAAGCAGCAATGCGGGTATTACCGCCAGCTTCAGCACCGTGAATGCATCCTGTACCGGGATCAGCAATGGCAAGATCGCGATCAATCCTACCTCGGGTACCGCTCCGTTCAGTTACTCCCTGGATGCCGGCGCCACCTACCAGCCTGTGGATACCATCCGTAATCTCGCAAGCGGGGTGTACAATATCCGGGTACGCGACTTCCTGGGCTGTACCGTGGATGGCAGCGCCACCGTGGGGGATGACCCGGGCGTTTCGGCCAGCTTCACGGCGGTCAACACGGCCTGTACCGCGGCGAGCACGGGTAAGATTGGCATCAATGTAACCACGGGACTGAGTCCCTTTGAATATTCGCTGGATGGCGGCACGACCTACCAGCCGGTGGACACGATCCGCAACCTGGCCGCAGGCATCTATAACATCCGCATCCGCGACCGCGTGGGCTGTCTTTACAATGGCAGCAGCACGGTGGGCGCGAATGATCCGGGTGTGGCGGCCAGCTTCAGCACGGTGAACAGCGCCTGTACGGGCGTGAGCACAGGTAAGATTGCGATCAATCCCACACAGGGCCAGTCGCCCTTCAGCTATTCGCTCAATGCCGG
>JAYRPG010000110.1:0-81522 GCA_041911275.1 Ferruginibacter sp.
ATAATCAAGGCAACGGTTGTTATACAACCCTTTCAGGGTCGGCTTCACGCTACAATCGTCTTTCCTATAAAGCTGGGATGCTTTCAGCATCCTTTCTTACAGCTGATCGCTGAACAGATCGCAGAAGGCAGGGACAGGAAAGATGATCAATGTCGTTTAATCCCGAAGGGGGGCCTTTTTAAAACAGGAACGACTTTATCCAAACCAAAAATCAAGGCAACGGTTGTTATACAACCCTTTCAGGGTCGGCTTCACGCTACAATCGTCTTTCCTATAAAGCTGGGATGCTTTCAGCATCCTTTCTAACGGCTGATCGCCAAGGCTGGGACAGGAAAGATGATCAATGTCGTTTAATCCCGAAGGGATTATAGCTTTATAGATAATGTAACGTCATCGTCCTTCTCGACCCTGAAGGGGTCGTACAATTCACCTCATCCTTCAAGGGGATACATCACAAATTTCCAGAGCCGGGATTTGTTTTAATCAAAGACAAACTTTTCATCGTAATGGATATCAAATTTTTTCAGGAAATCCAGGTATTCTTCCTGAAATGACTGCTTCCGGTGATGCTCTTTCTGATGCAGGATATATTTCGCCACCGCGTCCAGCTGAGAATGGCTGTAAGAAAATGCGCCATACCCCTGTTGCCAGGTGAACGGCGTCTGTGTCAACCGGTTTTCTGTAATAAAATCTGTGCTGTGTTTTTTGATCTCCCTCACCAGGTCGCTGATGCAACACGAAGGTTTTAACCCTAGAAAAAGATGAATATGATCCGGCATGCCGTTGATGGCTATCAATTTCTGTTGCTTGTTCCGCACAATGCCCGTGATGTACTGGTAAAGACGCTCTTCCCATACCGGATCAATGAGGGGCTCTCTTCTTTTTACAGAAAAAACTACCTGTACATAAATCTGGGAAAATGTCCCTGCCATATCCTGCTTCGTTATGATTACATTGAAATGATTGACCACTGTCACGAAAACCGGAATACATCCAGGCTTCTGGCTTCTGACAAAAAGCTTCCGGGAAGAAGGTCTGCACGATCACGGCACAATCCGCAGCTTCGCATAATTGAGCATGATCTTTTTCTCACCGTTCTGTTCAAAGCGCACCGTGGCGATCGGGTTATGGGCAGCGCCTTCCATTTTGATCACTTCGCCGAAACCGAACTTCTGGTGTTCCACCCGCTGCCCGGTTTGCAGCTTGCTGGTATCGCTCGGCACAAAACCCGGGCTGGGCTGGTGCTCTTTGACCGAAGGCCGGGCAGGAGTGAGGTAGGAGGGGCGGGATGGTTCCGGCCGGGATGCTGCGCCTGATCCACCAAATCCCTTCAGGCGGTCAAAAGCAGACGAGCGGCCCCAGTCGCTGCCGGCATTGCCCTGGTTGCGCATGCCCCCGCCCGCAAAGCTGCGGTCGATATACTGGGCGGGCATTTCATCAATAAAGCGGCTGGGGTCATTCTGCTGCAGCTGTCCGAAACGATAACGGGCGTTGGCATAGGTAAGCCAGAGCCGCTTACGGGCACGGGTAATGGCTACATAAAAAAGGCGCCGCTCTTCCTCCAGCTCTTCGCGGGTATTGATGCTCATGCCGCTGGGGAAGAGGGTTTCTTCCAGGCCGCCGACAAATACACAATCAAATTCCAGGCCCTTGGCCGCATGAATGGTCATCAGCTTCACTGTATCCGCGTCTTCCTTTTCATCATCGGCATCAGTGAGCAGGGTGATTTGCTGCAGGTAGGCGCCCAGTCGTTTGTCGCCCACCTCGCCGTCTTCTTCGTTCGACGGCGTTTCGGTGAACTCCTTGATGGAGTTGAGCAGTTCCTGTACGTTCTCATACCGGGCCACCCCTTCGGTGGTTTTATCATTGAACAGCTCTTTAACGAGCTGCGTACTCTTACCCACAATCACCGCCAGCTCATAGGCATTCTTCTTCTGCAGTTCGCTCTGGAACATGCGGATCATGGTCACGAATTCGTTGATGGCCTCCAGGGTACCGGCGCGGAAGCCAAAGAGCGCCGCGCTTTCCAGCACCTGCCAGAGCGTGATGCCCCGCTCATTGGCGCAGAGCACGGCTTTGTCCTGCGTGGTTTTGCCAATGCCCCTAACGGGATAGTTGATGATGCGCTTCAGCGCCTCCTCATCGTTGGGGTTCACCACCAACCGCAGGTAGGCGATATAATCCTTGATTTCCTTGCGCTGGTAAAATGAAAGTCCGCCGTAAATGCGGTAAGCGATATTCATCCGGCGCAGGCTTTCCTCGAAGCTGCGGCTCTGCGCATTGGTACGGTAAAGGATCGCAAAATCACTGTTGCGGTAATGGTTGCGCAGCTTCTGCTCCTGGATGGTATCGGCCACAAATTTACCCTCATCGTTATCCGAAGCCGTGCGCACCAGCCGTATTTTTTCTCCCTCTCCCTTCTCGGTCCACAGCGTTTTCGGCAGTTGCTGCTGGTTGTGGGCAATCACTTCGTTGGCCACCTGCAGGATGTTTTTCGTGCTGCGGTAGTTCTGCTCCAGCTTCACCACCTTCACATCACCGTAATCTTTTTCAAACTGCAGGATGTTCTGGATGGTGGCGCCGCGGAAACTGTAGATGCTCTGGGCATCATCGCCCACCACGCAGATGTTTTCGTGCATGGCCCCGAGCAGCTTGATGATTTCATACTGCGAAGGGTTGGTATCCTGGTATTCGTCGATGAGGATGTATTTGAATTTGCGCTGGTATTTGCTGAGGGCGTCGGGAAAATTTTTCAGCAGTTCGTACATCTTGAAGAGCAGGTCATCAAAATCCATGGCGCCGTTTTTAAAGCAGCGCTGGTTATAGGCGGCATAGATGCGGCCGATGGCCGGCCGGTTGGCGCGGGCATCTTCCTGCTGAATGGCCCAGTCTTCCAGATATTCCTTCGGACCCACCAGGCTGTTCTTGGCTGATGAGATCCGGTTATAAACGGTGTTGGGTTTGTAATGCTTGTCGTCCAGCTCCAGTTCCTTGATCACCGTTTTCAGCACATTCTTCGCGTCGTCGGTATCGTAGATGGTAAAGCTGGCGGGATAGCCCAGTTTGGGTGCTTCGGTCCGGAGGATGCGGGCAAACACACTGTGGAAGGTGCCGATGTACAGGTTACGGGCTTCATGGTTGCCGAGGGTGCGCTCCACCCGCTCCTTCATTTCGCGGGCCGCTTTATTGGTAAAGGTGAGGGCCAGAATATTGAAAGGATCCACCTTGTGCTGACCCATCAGGTGGGCAATCCGGGTGGTGAGTACCTTGGTTTTGCCACTGCCGGCGCCGGCAATGATCATCAAAGGGCCGTCTTTATGGGTTACGGCTTCCCGCTGGGGTCCGTTCAGTTCATCCAGGTAATTCCGCATATCCTTGCTGCTTGTAAAGTTGGAGCACACAAAGTTACGAAAGCGCGGCGGCTTGCGGCGGCGTGGGGAAAGATTTGGAGGGTGGATTACTGCTGGTTTGCGGCGTTGGCGGCATGCAGCCATTTCTGCATTTCGTCGCAGCTGCGGAAATCGTCGTCAATCTTGATGTAGTAGGTGGGGATCTTTTCGGTGAACCACTTTTCGAGGGCGTTGCTTTTCTTCTCCTCCAGGGCGCGCTGGGCAATTTTATTGTAGTCGTCGCGGATATTTTCCCGGTGGGGTTCACTGCGGCTTTTGAGGTAAACCACCCGTACGCCCTTCTTGCCCCGCTCATCGGTAAACTCGGTAGGCTGGGAGTATTCGCCCACCTGCAGATTGCGCATCATCACCACCAGGTCTTTATCCAGCTGGTCGATGGTGAGGTAACTGCCCCCCTCACCGTTCAGCTTCATGCCGCCGGTGAATTTGCTCGATTCATCATCGCTGTACTTGTTCACCGCCTCGCCGAAGCTGATGGTGCCCGCAATGAGCTTGGCCCGCACGGAGTCGAGTTTCTGCTGCGACTGCCGCACTTCGGTTTTGGTGATCTGGGGAATTTTGAGGATGTGGCGCACCACGGCATCATCGCCGGCACGGTTCACCATCTGGATGATGTGATACCCGAATTTGGTTTTAAACGGCGCCGACACCTGCCCTTCTTTCAGGGTAAATGCCTTGGCCAGGAAGGAGGGATCCCATTGCTTTTCGTTGCGGTTGATTTCGTACTGTCCGGCTTTCTCCTTGCTGCCCGGATCATCCGAATACAGTGCGGCCAGGGTTTTCATATCGCGCCGGCCCGAAACCAGCTGTTCGCGGAAATCCCTTAACTGCTCCAGGGCATGTTCTTCCGCATCGCGGCTGGCCTTGGGGTAGGAAATGATCTGACCGATCTCCACCTCGCTCTCATAAAAAGGCAGACTGTCGGAGGGGATCTGTTCAAAATACGCTTTCACCTCGTTGGGCGTGATGCGGATATTCTCCACAATTTTATTGCGCATGGCGCCCGCCAGTTTCCGGTCGCGGAAGCCTCCCTTGAAATCTTCTTTAAGCTGATAGACAGTACGGCCGGCCACTTTTTCCAGTTCATCTTTGGAGCCGTACATATTGATGAAGCCGCGGATCTGGTTGTCGATATCGGCCGATATTTCTTCCTCAGAAACCGGGATGGAATCCTTTTCGGCCTGCAGCACCAGTGCTTTCACTCCCATGGCCTGCTCCAGGGAAAGGCAGCGGGCATTGGGGGGCAGTTCCACGCCCTGGCGTTGCATGTCGAGGAGCTGGTTGTCTACGTCGCTGCGGAGGATGATTTTATCACCCACCACGGCAATGATTTTATCAGCCAGCACCTTTTTAGGCTGGGCAGAAGCCAGCTGGGCAGCACTACAGATAAACAGGAGGAAAAAGAAATACTTCATGCGTGAATCTCGTAAAACGTGAATCGTCAATTCCTGAAACGCAGGTCGTTAGATAGCCGGTTGATCAAAATTAAGGCAGCAGAAGCGCAGGGCCCCTGCTGCCGGATCGATTTAACAATTGTTTGGTCAATGGGGCGTCACCCCAAGGGCGCGCCTTCAACTTGGATATTCAAGCCTCAACTCCTCAGAGCGTCCGCTTCACTTCCACTTCCTCAAAGGCCTCCACGATATCGCCGGGCTCGAGGTTGGAATAGTTGCGGATGGTAAGGCCGCACTCCATGTTGGTGGGCACTTCCTTCACATCGTCTTTGTAGCGCTTGAGGCTGCCCAGTTCGCCGGTGTAGATCACGATGCCGTCGCGTACCAGCCGCACCCGGTTGTTGCGGGCAATTTTGCCGCTGATCACCAAACATCCGGCCACGGTGGCCTTGTCGAACTTGTACACTTCCTTCACTTCCACATTGGCGAGAATCTTCTCTTCCACCGTGGGTTCCAGCATGCCCTCCATCGCACTGCGGATCTCATCGATGGCGGTGTAGATGATGGAGTAGAGCTTGATCTGGATGGCTTCATTCTCAGCCAGGCGGGCAGCCTGGAGGGTGGGTCGTACGTTAAAGCCGATGATGATGGCATCCGACGCGTTGGCGAGGGTAACATCGCTTTCGGTGATGGCGCCCACGGCTTTGTGGATCACTTTCACCACAATTTCCTGCGTGCTCAGTTTCTGCAGTGAATCGCTGAGGGCTTCCACGGAACCATCCACATCACCCTTGATGATGACATTGAGTTCCTTGAAGTTGCCCAGTGCCAGCCTGCGGCCGATTTCATCCAGCGTAATATGCTTCTTGGCGCGCATACCCTGTTCGCGGAGGATTTGTCCGCGCTGGTATGCTTTTTCTTTCGCCACGGCTTCATCGGCATATTCCTTGAAGGTTTCACCGGCCTGCGGAGCGCCGTTGAGGCCCAGGATCAGTACCGGGGTGGAAGGCGGCGCCTTGTCGATGCGCTGGTTCCGTTCGTTGTACATGGCTTTCACCTTGCCGAAGTACTGACCGGATACAATCATGTCTCCCTGGTTCAGGGTGCCGTTCTGCACCAGTACGGTGGCCACATAGCCACGGCCTTTGTCGAGGGTGGCTTCAATCACCGTACCATTGGCTGCTTTATCGGGGTTGGCTTTCAGGTCGAGCAAATCGGCTTCCAGCAGGATTTTCTCCATGAGCAGGTCGATGTTCAGGCCTTTCTTGGCGCTGATTTCCTGGCTCTGGTATTTACCGCCCCAGCTCTCCACCAGCAGGTTCATCTGGCTCAGCTGTTCATAAATTTTGGTGGGGTTGGCGCCGTCTTTATCAATTTTGTTGATCGCGAAAATCATGGGTACGCCGGCTGCCTGGGCATGGGAGATGGCCTCCTTGGTCTGGGGCATCACCGCGTCATCAGCCGCGATCACGATCACTGCGATATCGGTTACTTTGGCACCACGGGCACGCATAGCGGTAAACGCTTCGTGACCGGGCGTATCGAGGAAGGTGATGTGGCGCCCGCTCTCCAGGGTTACCTCGTAGGCACCGATGTGCTGGGTAATGCCCCCGGCCTCACCGGCAATCACGTTGGTATTGCGGATATGGTCGAGCAGCGAGGTTTTACCGTGATCCACGTGACCCATGATGGTGACGATGGGGGCACGGGACTTCAAGTCTTCTTCCAGGTCTTCTTCTTCATCCTCATCCAGCCCGGCGGCATCTTCCACGCCAATGAATTCCACGTCGTAGCCAAATTCGCTGGCCACCAGTTCAATCACATCCGCTTCCAGGCGCTGGTTGATGGACACCATGATGCCGAGGCTCATGCACTTGCTGATTACATCGGCAAAGCTTACATCCATCAGGTTGGCCAGTTCACTCACGGAGATGAACTCCGTTACCTGCAGCTTGTTGCTGCCTTCTTCCATGCCTTCGCGCTGTTCGGCCAGTTCGTCGCGTTTGGCCTTGCGCATTTTGGCTTTTAGGCTCTTGCCGCGGCCGGTGCTGCCCGCCAGTTTGGCCTGGGTTTCCCTGATCTTATCCTGGATTTCCTTGGCATCGATTTCACGGTCTTCCCTGCGGCCGCCTCCTTTGGCGCCGAAACGTCCGCCGCGGTCGCCGGGTTTGTTGGCCCCGCCGGTACGACCGGTGGAGGGAGAACCTGCAGCCGGCGGAACGCCTTTGCGTTCCACAGGAATGCGTTTGCGTTTGCGTTTATCATCAGCATCGCGTTTGGGACGGGTGTCGCTGTCAACCGGCAGTTCAATCTTGCCGAGAATCTTGGGACCCTCCAGCCTTTCGGCGCGGATGTTTTCGATGGGGGGCGGAGCCTCCGCTTTGGGGGGCTCAACCGGAGCCGGGGCCGGGGCCGGGGCCGGAGTACTGGCTGCCGGCTCTGCGGGTGCAGGGGCAGGCTGAGCAGGCGCGGGCTCTGCGGGCGGCTCTTCGGCTTTCTTGGCCGTCTTCTTCGGGCGGGTGGAGGAATCGATCGCGTCGAGATCGATTTTGGTGACCACTTTGGGCCCCTCGATTTCGGGGGTTTCCAGCTTCACCACTTCCGGCTTTTTCTCCACCGGCTCGTCGGGCTTCGGCGTCACCAGGTCGGCCGTCCAGCCAGCCTTGGCTTCGGGTTGCGGAGCCGGCTTTTCCGGAGCGGCGGGCGCCTCCTTCTTGCGGAAAGAGAGATCTTCCTCGTCTTTTTTCTTCCGGGGTTCTGTGGTGCCGGCGCCTTTGGAAAGTTCAATCTTTTCCGCGTTCTGGCGCGCCACCTTGTCCTGCTGGAATTCCTGCTGCAGGATGCGGTACATCTCTTCCGTCAGTTTGGCCGTGGGTTTCAGGTCATCACTGCTGAAGCCTTTGGAAACCAGGAACTCGATAAGGGTATCCTTACCGATGTTGAATTCCTTGGCCGCGGCCATCAAACGGGGGGTATTGGTTACTGTTTCTGACATTCGGTGTTCTTAATAAAAATTGCTGAAGGAAAATGGAGCTGCCCGGCAGCCTGCATTTCCTGTTATTCCTTTTCAAATTCTTCGCGGAGGATGCGCAGCACATCGGCGATGGTTTCCTTCTCCAGGTCGGTGCGGCGTTCCAGTTCTTCCGCGCTCAGTTCCAGCACGGCGCGGCCGGTATCGCAGCCCACCCCTTTGAGGGTTTCGATCACCCAGGGTTCAATCTCATCGCTGAATTCATCGAGGTCGATATCAAATTCCTCTTCCTCGCCTTCATTATCGCGGTACACATCAATTTCATAGCCCGTGAGTTCGCAGGCCAGCTTGATGTTCACGCCGCGCTTGCCGATGGCCAGCGAAACCTGGTCGGGCTTGAGGTACACGGTAGCGTGTTTTTTCTCCTCATCCATATCAATGCTGGTGATCTTGGCCGGGGTAAGGGAGCGCTGGATCAGCAGCTGCACATTGGTGGTCCAGTTGATCACATCGATATTTTCATTCTTCAGTTCTCGAACAATACCATGAATACGGCTGCCTTTCATGCCCACACAGGCGCCCACCGGGTCGATGCGGTCATCGAAGCTTTCCACGGCAATTTTGGCTCTTTCGCCCGGCTCCCGCACAATGCGGCGAACCACGATGAGGCCGTCAAAAATCTCGGGCACTTCAATCTCCAGCAGTTTCTCGAGGAATACCGGGCTGGTGCGGGAAACGATGATCACCGCCTGGTTGTTCTTCAGTTCCACCTTCTTCACCACGCCCCGCACGGATTCGCCTTTCTTGAAATAATCAGAGGGGATCTGTTCGGATTTGGGCAGGATCATTTCGTTGCCTTCCTCATCCAGCAGCAGCACCTCCTTCTTCCACACCTGGTATACTTCACCGCTCACAATCTCGCCTACACGATCCTCGTATTTTTTGATGAGCAGGTTTTTCTTGAGGTCGTTGATGCGGCTGGCCAGGGTTTGCTTGCCGGCCAGGATGGCGCGGCGGCCAAACTCCTTCTGGATATCCACCTCCTCGTACAGTTCCTCGCCCACCTGGTAATCCGGCTCGATCTTGATGGCATCGCTGTATTCGATTTCGGTAAGGGTATTGTAAATATCCCCGTCTTCCACGATGGTGCGGCGGCGGAAAATCTCCAGGTCACCCTTCTGATCGTTCACAATCACATCAAACTGTTCATCGCTGCCATATTTTTTCCGGATCAGCGTTTTAAAGACATCCTCCATCACCTTCATGAGTGTTGGACGGTCGATGTTTTCCGCTTCCTTGAATTCCTGGAAGGAATCGATAAGATTAATACGTGCCATGATCGCTTGCCGGCCTCACTGTTTTGCATCCCGCCGGCTGGGGATTTTTGTGATGGTTGATTGATTAAAAAGTCACCTGTACGGTGGCTGTTTTTATATCCGCATACGCCAACTCACGGTTGTGCGTAACTGCTTTTTTGTTTTTGCCCTCGGTGTATTCAATCTGAATGCCTTTGTCATCCGCCGCCTTCAGGGTGCCGAGGAGCACCGTGCCGTCGTGCAGCACCACTTCCAGCCTGCGGCCGGTGTTTTTGCGGTACTGGCGCTCCAGCAGCAGGGGTTCATCCACGCCGGGGCTCGACACCTCCAGTGAAAAATCCCCTTCGGGATACCAGCCTTTCTCCTCAATCAGTTTATACAGGGCCCGGTTGATGCGGATGCATTTTTCAATGCTCAGGCCGCTGTCGGCATCCAGGAACAGTTTGATGTTGTTCGTGGGCTTGATCCGCACCGATACCAGGAAGACGTCGGGGTCAGCGGCGATCACCTGTTCTACCAGGGCGGTCAGGTCGGGAGAAGGCGTTGCGTTCATTGGTAAAAAAGAAGGGAACGTTTGCCGTTCCCTTCCTTTGTTTCTTTTAGTCCGCTGCAAATGTATACAAGTTCTGCGGATTTTCAAAATCAGCCGCGTATTTTACCGCTGGTCAGGCTTTCCTTTTTGCATTGAGGGCCAATGCGCTACCTTTGCCGCATGAACCTGATCCGGATCGCCATAGAGCTGCTGGTGCTGTACCTGCTGTATAAACTGGTGTTCGACCTGATCCTGCCGCTTACCCGCACCACCCGGCAGGTAAACCGGCAGTTTGAAGACATGAACCGCCGCATGCAGGAAAACCAGGCCACAAGCCCCCCGCCCGCCGGCAAAACAACCGGGGCCAATGGCGATTACATCGACTTTGAAGAAGTCAAATAACCGGTTTCAGAGCCCCAGCGATTCGATCCGCATCCCGGGCTCCAGCAGGAGGGTTTGCATCCCCACCGACTGCGCCCCCGCAACATTCACTCCCGCATCATCAATAAACAGTGTTTCCCCTGCCTCCAGGCCGGCATCAGCCAGGGCCCAGCGGAAGGTTTCGGCATAGGGTTTACGCCGGCCGATGGCATGTGAGTACCAGGCTTTTTCAAACTCATCATCAAATGGCCGGCCGAATGTTTCCAGAAAATGACGGCTGAAGGCGGCATGGTGGATGCGGTTGGTGTTGCTGAGGAGGAAGAGCCGGTAACGCGGTTTCAGCTCGCTGAGGTACCGCACGGAATCTGCCCGGAAGTCGAGCAGAATGGCGTTCCAGGCCGCTTCCACGGCCCCGGCAGGCGTTCCCGGGGTGCAGTATTGCTGCATCCGGGCCAGAAAATCCGCATCGCTGACAGCCCCCGTTTCCAGGGCTTCGAAGAGCTGATCGGCCGACTCTTTTGAATAATATTCATCAAAGCGGTCTACCCCCAATGCCCGGAAAGCTTCGGCGGCTTTTTCGAAGGAGATATTGAGGAGCACGCCCCCCAGGTCCAGTACAATATTTTTTATCCCGTTCATTTGCTTTATCTTAACTGCGAATGTAACCCTGTTTTTCATCCACCCGGCCCTGTGCAGCATCATTATGGAGGTGATAAAATCGCTTGTGATTCCCGGAGCGGCCGGCCGGCCGCTCACCCTTGACCTTTTCTGCCCGGAAGCCCCGCTCCCTGTACCGCTGCTGATCTATGCGCACGGATTCAACGGATTCAAAGACTGGGGCAACTTTGACCGGATCGCCACCCGCATTGCCGGATCCGGGATCGCCCTCTTAAAATTCAACTTTTCCCATAACGGCACCACCCCCGAAAGCCCGGAGCAGTTTGCCGACCTGGAAGCCTTCGGACAGAACAATTACAGCAAACAGCTGACCGATCTGAAAGCGGTTACCGACTGGGCGCTGAGTGCAGCCAACCCGCTCAGGCAGCGGATCAACGGCGAGCGGGTTTACCTGCTGGGCCACAGCCTCGGTGGCACCCTGGCCATCCTTTATGCCGCGGAAGATCCCCGCATCCGTAAACTCGTTACCTGGGCCGCACCCTGCCAGTGCAAAACACCCTGGGGCAGCTGGCCGGAAAAAAAGATGGCCGAATGGAAACACCTGGGCGTACAATACAGCACCAACACCCGTACCGGGCAGGCGATGCCGCTGTATTACCAGCTGTACCGCGATTATGAGGCCCACCGGGAAAGACTGGATGTGGAAGCCGCCATCCGCCGCCTCAGCATCCCCATCCTGCTCTGCCATGGCACCCTCGACATCTCCGTTGACCCCGCACAGGCCCAGCAGCTCAAAAGCTGGCAGCCCGCCGCCGAACTGTTCCTGGTGGAAAGCAACCATGTGTTCGACCGGCAGCATCCCTGGGTGGTAACCTACCTGCCGCCGGCTACCGAAGCGGTGCTGGAGAAAACCCTGCAGTTCCTGGAACAAAAAAACCCCGTTGCACAGGCAACAGGGTTGTAAGCATATCGGGGGTTACAGTGAACGTTTACCGCGTCATGTACACATACCGGCGGCTGCGCCGGCTGCCTTTCATGTAAAATTTAATGGGATAAACATCAGGCGACTGCATCAGCCGGTTAACCAGTGCACGCCAGGCGAGCCTGAGGGGATTGGGGGGTAAAGGGTGCTGTTTGCTCATAGTCTGGATATTTACGTAAATGAATGAACGTAAATTAATCCGGATTATTGTGCCGGTCCGTTAACGATCTGTCAAAATCCCTGCAGCATAAAAAATCCCGTCTTACGGGGTAAGAACGGGAATATGGGAAGGGTCAGTAAGCCGGGTCAGGTTCTCGCCCGCATGAATGAGCGGTCGCGTTTATAATATTTTACCGGGTAATCTTCTCCGGGCCGGGTGAGGCGGGAGAACAGGCTTTTGAGCATTTTGAGCAGGAGGGGCTGTCCTGCCTTGCTGGACGGGTTATTCATTTTCATAGGATTTTGTCCAGATTCAACGCCGGGCACCGCGGTTTATTGTGCGGCGTCAGTAATTGATGACCTGCTCTTCCATCACCGCGGGCATCTCCCTGAACTCGTATTGCTGGTTGCGGAGCTGGGGTTCAAAACCGGCCTCGCGGATGGCTTCCTGGATGCTGCGGCTGGTAAAGCGGTGCGGGGCGCCGGCCGCGCTCACCACATTTTCCTCGATCATGATGCTGCCAAAATCATTGGCGCCGGCGTGCAGGCAGAGCTGGGCGGTTTTTTTGCCCACGGTTAGCCAGCTGGCCTGGATATTCTGCACATTGGGCAGCATGATGCGGCTCAGGGCAATCATGCGGATGTATTCCTCAGGAGTGGTGAGGTTGTGCACCCCGCGGATACGGGCCAGCAGGGTATCCACATCCTGGAAGGTCCAGGGAATAAAGGCGATAAACCCTTTGGCCCCGGCCGGTTTGCGGCTCTGCACCTCCCGGATTTTCACCAGGTGCTCAAAACGCTCCCGGAGGGTTTCCACATGCCCGAACATCATGGTGGCGCTGGTGGTGATGTTGAGTTTATGCGCTTCGTGCATGATGTCCAGCCATTCCTGGGCGCCACATTTTCCCTTGCTGATGAGCCGCCGCACCCGGTCGCTGAGGATCTCGGCGCCGGGGCCCGGGAGGCTGTCGAGGCCCGCTTCTTTCAGGGCCCTGAGCACCTCATGGTGGGTGCTCTTCTCCAGTTTGGTGATATGGGCCACTTCCGGGGGACCGAGTGTATGCAGCTTGATCTGTGGGTACAGGCGTTTCAGTTCACGGAACAGGTTCACATAATAATCGAGCCCCAGGTCGGGGTGATGCCCTCCCTGCAGCAGCAACTGTTCCCCGCCATAGCGGATGGTTTCGTCGATCTTCTGCTTATAGGTTTCGATGTCGGTGATATAGGCTTCGGGATGACCGGGCACCCGGTAGAAATTACAGAACTTGCAGTTGGCGATGCAAACGTTGGTGGTATTGAGGTTGCGGTCGATGATCCAGGTAACCCGGCCATGGGGCACCTGCTTTTTCCGCAGTTCGTCGGCCACATACATCAGTGAAGCCAGCGGCGCCTGTTCAAACAAATACATCCCTTCTTCCACCGTAAGGAATTCAAGCCGCAGGGCTTTATCAAGTAAGTCATTCAGCATCGTTCTACCGTTTGCGTAATAAAGAACAAAATTACAGGCATTCGGTTGTACTTTTATTACATGCTGAAATACAGCGGCTTGCTGTTGGCGGGGATGCTCCTGATCCTGCAGGCGCCGGAGGCGCAGGAAGTCCTGACCCCCCGGCCGGAAGCGCGCTTCATCACCAGCTTCCCCTTCAAGCAATACAGCGGAGGCGTGATGGTGGTGCAGGCCCGGCTCAACGACCTGCCGGATACCCTTAACTTCATCCTGGATACGGGCAGCGGCGGCATCTCGCTGGATTCGGCTACCTGCAGCCGCTTTCAGATACCGGTACTGCAAACCGACACCATCGTTACCGGCATGGGCTCCCTGCGCAAGGCCCGCTTCGCCTTCAACCAGCGCTTACAGCTGCCGGGGCTGGAAGAAAAGGGACTGGATTTTCACATCAACAATTACGAACTGCTCACCAGCGTGTACGGCGAAAAAATCGATGGCATCATCGGGTACAGCTTCCTGCGCCGCCACATCGTTAAAATCAATTTCGACAGCCTGATGATTGACGTGTACCGGCCGGGCGAGTTCCGGTATCCCCGGGAAGGCACCCTGCTGCGACCGGCGTTTACCTCCCTGCCCATCCAGCCGCTCTCGCTCCGCGACCGCCGGAAAATCCAGTTTAATTTTTATTTCGACACCGGGGCCGGTTTGTGTTTCCTGATGAGCGAGGCCTTTGCCGGCGACAGTGCCGTGATGAAGAGCAACCGCAAAATGATCCCGACGCAGGCCGAGGGCATGGGCGGCAAGCTGCAGCTGAACCTCACCGTGGTGAAAATGCTGCAGATCGGGCCCTATAAGTTCCGGCATGTGCCCACCTACATTTTCCGGGATGAATACAATGTGACCTCGTATCCGCATGTGGGCGGACTGATCGGCAACGACCTGCTGCGCCGGTTCAACCTCATCCTCAACTATCCCCAGCGGGAGATCCACCTCCAGCCCAACAGCCATTTTCGTGAACCTTTCGATTACGCCTATACGGGGATGTCGGCCTACTATGTAGACGGGCATATTTTCATTGAAGATGTGATGCCCGGTTCGCCGGCGGAAAAGGCCGGCCTGAAAAACGGCGATATCCTGGTGGCGGTGGGCACCAATTTCAGCAACAACATCATGCAGTACAAAACCCTGCTGCAGAATACCAGCGAACGCATCAGCCTCATCATTTACCGCAACGGTGAAGTGCTGCAGCGTTTTATCCGGCCCGAAAGCATCCTGTAACCGCTGCCGTTCATAGGCGGCCAGCCCCTAACTTTGCCGGATGATCCAGTTTGACCGATTCACCCTTTCCAACGGACTCAAAGTGCTGGTGCACGAAGACCGCAGCACCCCCATGGTGGTGGTGGATGTGATTTATGATGTGGGCGCCCGCGATGAGCACCCCGACAAAACCGGTTTTGCCCACCTCTTCGAACACCTGATGTTCGGCGGCAGCCTGCACATTCCGGTGTACGATGAACCCCTGCAGCTGGCGGGCGGTGAAAACAATGCGTTTACCACCAACGACCTCACCAATTACTATTGCCAGCTGCCCGCGGAGAATATGGAAACTGCCTTCTGGCTGGAAAGCGACCGCATGCTGAGCCTGGCCTTCAGCGAAAAAAGCCTGGAAGTGCAGCGCAAGGTGGTGTGCGAGGAATTCAAAGAAAATTACATCAACAAGCCTTACGGCGACGTGTGGCACCAGATGCGGGCCCTGGCCTATACGCGCCATCCGTACCGCTGGATGACCATCGGGCGGGAACTGAAGCATGTGGAAGACGCCACCCTGCAGGATGTGAAAGATTTTTTTGCGCGGCATTATAACCCCGCCAATGCCATCCTCACGGTGGCGGGTAACACCAGCAGCGCAGCTGTGAAAGAGCTGGCGGAAAAATGGTTCGGCTCCATCCCCTCCGGCGAAAAATACCACCGCATGCTGCCGGTGGAACCCCCGCAAACCGAAGCCCGTTTTAAAGAGGTATTTGCGGATGTGCCGCTGGATGCCCTGTACAAATGCTGGCACATTGCCGGCCGGCTCGATCCGCGGTATTATGCCACCGAACTCATCACCGAGATCCTGAGCGGCGGCGGCTCATCGCGGCTTTTCCAGGCGCTGGTGAAGGAAAAAAAGCTGTTCAGCAATATCGAGTGCTATCATTTCGGCAGCTTCGATGCCGGCCTGCTCACCATCGAAGGCAAACTCGTGAAAGGAGTGAACATCCGGGATGCCGAAGCCGCCGTGATGGAGGAAGTGAACAGGCTGGTGCAGGAAGGCATCAGTGAAAAGGAACTGGAGAAGGTGAAGAACAAAACCGAGAGCATGCTGGCCTTTGAAGACATGAGCCTCATGAACCGGGCCACCAACCTGGCCATCTATGAACTGCTGGGCGATGCCGGCCTCATCAACGAAGAACTGATCCGCTACCAGCAGGTAACGGCCAACGATATCCGCGAAGAGGCTGCCGCCATCTTCCGCGACAGCAACTGCAGCACCCTGCACTACCGCAGCCGTACCTGAGCCCTGAAACCCTGATACAACATGCTGAACCGAAACATCGCTCCCCCGATCAAAGACGCCGTGGAATTTGACCTGCAGCTGAAGCCCTGCCAGGTGTTTACCCTCCGCAACGGCGTTACCGTATATGCCATCGACGCCGGCTCGCAGGATGTACTGCAGCTGGAATGGGTATTTTATGCCGGCAACAGCGTGGAGAGTGCTCCGGCCGTAGCCGCAGCCACCAGCCACCTCCTGAAAAACGGCACCCGCACCCGTACGGCCTTCGACCTCAATGAGCAGTTTGAATATTACGGCGCCTGGTGCAACCGCAACTGCTACAACGAAACGGCCACGGTGTCTCTCCATACCCTCAGCCGGCACCTGCCCGCGCTGCTGCCCGTGATCCGTGATATGATCACCGACTCCGTTTTTCCGCAGCACGAACTGGAAATTTACCAGCAGAACAGCCGCCAGAAACTGAGCGTGAACCTGAAGAAATGTGATTTTGTGGCCAACCGGCTCATCGATGCCTACCTCTATGGCGAACAGCATCCCTACGGGAAATACATCAGCGACGCCGATTATGCCGCGCTGAACGCTGAACAGCTGCGGGAACATTTCAACCGCTATTATGTCAACGGCCGCTGCGTGCTGTTTGCCGCGGGTAAACTGCCCGCAGATTTGCCGGAAGCCCTCGACCGGCATTTCGGCGACCTGCCCCTGCAACCTGCCGGGAAAGAGCGCCCGCCATCCTTTGCGCAGCAGCCTGCCGCCGAAAAAAAATACCGCATCAGCAATGACCCGAACGGCGTGCAGGGCGCCATCCGCCTGGCAACGCCCTTTCCCAACCGCCACCACCCCGACTTCCCCGGCATGATGGTACTCAATACCGTATTCGGCGGTTATTTCGGATCGCGGCTGATGAGCAATATCCGGGAAGAGAAGGGATACACCTACGGCATCCACAGCTATATCCAGAATCACCTGCACGACAGCGCCCTGCTGGTGAGCACGGAAGCCGGCCGCGATGTATGCGAAGCCGCCCTGCAGGAAATCTATAAAGAGATGCAGCTGCTGCGCGATGAACCCATCGATGACGAAGAACTGCTGCTGGTGCGCAACTACCTTATCGGCATCATCCTGGGCGATCTTGATGGTCCGTTCCAGATCATCGGCCGCTGGAAAAACATCATCCTCAACGGCCTGGATGAACAGTATTTCCACGAATCGGTGCGCACCATCAAAACCATCTCCGCCGCCGAACTGCAGGCCCTGGCCCGCAAATACCTGGTGCCGGAGAATTTTTATGAACTCATTGTGATTTAATTTTTTTTAACCCATCTTTAAGCCGGCAATTTTGCAGTATGCGTTTTTTACTGAGGATACTGATCACCACCGTCAATGCCTTTATTCTCTCCCATATCCTGCCGGGAATAAAGATTGACAATTTCTTCACCGCCATCCTGGTGGCCGTGGTGCTGGCCTTCCTTGACGCCATCGTGAAACCGCTGCTGATCCTGCTCACCCTGCCGGCCACCATTCTTACCCTGGGGCTCTTCCTTTTTGCGATCAATGCCTTCATCATCATCATCGCCGGACATGTGGTAGACGGTTTCAGGGTGGAGAGTTTCTGGTACGCCCTCCTCTTCAGCATTGTGCTGTCGCTGTTCAACTCCTTTGTGCACAAAAGGGCCCTTCGGGAGGAGAAACGGGAAGGGTAAGGGGGCAAAACGTTCAATGTTTAAAACATTGAACCTGCTCCTGAAAATTGATTATTAATTATTGATTATTTCTCCCTTCCCTGTTCCCCACTCCTTGTTCCTTGTTCATCATTCCCTGTTCATCATTCCCTGTTCCCCGCTCCCTGTTCAACATTCCCCGCCATTTCTCCTGCTTCATTTCTTACCTTCACGGCGGAAATTCCAAGCTTCCGCAACGATATGCAGTTCCATAGAAAAGACCTCAGCAACGATACCCTGGTACAGCTGTACCGCAGCCTGCTGCTGCCGCGCATGATTGAAGAAAAAATGCTGGTGCTGCTGCGGCAGGGCAAAATCAGCAAATGGTTCAGTGGCATCGGCCAGGAAGCCATTGCCACCGGCGCCACCCTGGCCCTGCAACCTGATGAGTGGATCATGCCCCTGCACCGCAACCTCGGGGTTTTTACCAGCCGCAACATGCCCCTCAGCAAACTCTTCCGCCAGTGGCAGGGCAATAAAGACGGGTACTCCAAGGGCCGCGAACGCAGTTTCCATTTCGGCAGCCGGGAGCACCATATCTGTGGCATGATCAGCCACCTGGGTCCCCAGCTGGCCATCGCCGACGGCGTGGCCCTGGCCCACCAGCTGAGCCAGGAGCCGAAAGTAGCGCTGGCCTTTACCGGCGACGGCGGCACCAGCGAGGGCGATTTTCATGAGGCCCTCAACGTGGCGGCGGTTTGGGACCTGCCGGTGATCTTCCTGATTGAAAACAACGGCTATGGCCTCAGCACACCGGTACAGGAACAGTACCGCTGTTTCAGCCTGGCCGAAAGAGCCAGGGGCTATGGCATGGAGGGTGTGCGCATCGACGGCAACAATATCCTGGAAGTATACGACACCATCCGGGGTGTGCGGGATTACTGCATCCGCGAGCAGAAGCCCTACCTCATTGAATGCATGACCTTCCGGATGCGGGGGCACGAGGAAGCCAGCGGCGTGAAGTACGTGCCGCCGCACCTCTTTGAACTCTGGGAGAAAAAAGACCCCATCCGCAATTATGAAGCCTGGCTGCTGCAGGAAGGCATCCTGCAGGAGCAAACGGTAAAGGCTATCCGCGAAGAACTGCGGGAATACATCGAAACCGAACTAAAACAGGCCTATGAGGCGCCGCCGCTGGTGCCGGATACCGCAGAGGAACTGCGGGATGTATATGCGCCCGTTCCGGGCAAAACACAGCCGGATGCCGGGGCGTCAAAAAAACAGGGCCGCTTTCCGCGGGCCGGCGGCCAGCTTGCGGTGAGCCTGCCCGCAGCCGGACCGGAAAAGCGGTTCATCGACGGCATCAAGGAAGGCCTCCTGCAGTCGATGGAAAAACATCCCAACCTGGTGCTGATGGGGCAGGATATCGCCGAATACGGCGGGGCGTTCAAAATCACCGAAGGGTTGGTGGAGCGCTTTGGCAAGGCCCGGGTTCGCAACACCCCGATCTGCGAAAGCGCCATCGTAGGCGCTGCGCTGGGGCTGTCGCTGCAGGGCTACAAAGCGATGATGGAAATGCAGTTTGCCGATTTTGTAACCGTAGGCTTCAACCAGATTGTGAACAACCTGGCCAAACTCCACTACCGCTGGGGGCAAAATGCCGACGTGGTGATCCGCATGCCGACTGGCGGCGGCGTGGGGGCCGGGCCCTTCCACAGCCAGAGCAATGAAGCCTGGTTTGTGCACACGCCCGGGCTGAAGGTGGTGTATCCCTCCACCCCGGCAGATGCCAAAGGCTTGCTGATAGCCGCCATCAACGATCCCAACCCCGTGATGTTCTTTGAGCACAAGGCCCTTTACCGCAGCATCAGCGGCGCCGTGCCGGAGGAGTACTATGAGGTGGAGATCGGGAAGGCCCGGCTGGTGCAGGAAGGCGAAGACTGCAGCATCATCACCTACGGCAGCGGGGTACACTGGGCGCTTGAGTATGCCGCGAAGCATCCGGAGCAATCGCTCTGCATCCTTGACCTGCGCAGCCTGCTGCCCCTGGATTATGAAGCCATCCTCCAAACCGTGAAGGCAACGGGCAAAGTACTGGTGCTGCACGAAGACACCCTCACCGGTGGCATCGGCGGCGAGATTGCGGGATGGATCGCCGAACATGCCTTTGAATACCTCGACGCCCCGGTGATGCGCTGCGCATCGCTGGATACACCCATCCCCTTCAATATCGACCTGGAGAAAAACTTTATGGCCTACAGCCGGCTGGAATCTGCTGTACGGCAACTGCTGCAATACTGACGCTGACGCATAAACGCCGTTATGCCGCCTCCTGCCGTGAGCGCAGCAGGGCCGGCTTTTTCCAGTAAGTGAGGGCGCGCCAGCACCACTCCAGCGGCCCGAAGCGGAAGTAACGGAGCCAGACATGGCTGAACAGCACCTGCAGGAGCAGGATCACCGCTGCCACCCCATAGAGCTGCCAGTGCCGGAGATAACCGTACCGGCCAAGGCCCCATCCGTAAAAAATAAATCCGCAGATCACCGACTGGGCGAGATAATGCGTAAAAGCCATCCTGCCCATGGGTTCGAGCCAGCGGAGCAGCCTTACCAGCAGGCCCGCCCGGTACAGCCACATGATGAGGCCAAAAATGCCCAGCGCACGCACAAAGCGCTGCAGTTCGTACAGTTCAAAAGGTTTTTGCCGGATCGCCGCGTACTTGTCGAATGCACTTTCCATCAGCGGCTGCAGGTGCAGATAGGAAAGCGGCAGGCCGATACCCAGCCCCAGCACAGCCATCCAGCCATACCATTGCCGGCTGGCCCTGCCCTGCAAAATCCCGGATTTGAAAAAGGCCATTCCCAGGAACATGAAGGTGAGCACATCAAAAAAATGAAAATAGTAGAGGCCGTAGGTTTGGGCCGAAACCACTTTTCCCGACTGGTAGGCAAACATCTCGCGGTAGCCGCTCCTGAATACCGAGGTTTGCTTTTCGGCTTCCCGGTTAAGGGTTTCAGCACTGTATTTCCTGCGGAGGGACTCCCACTCAGCCAGGTCAGCCTGTTCGGCAGCCGTACGTGCACGCTGGCTGGTATCCACTGCGGCCGCCGCTTCACCCGCGCGGATGATCTGTTTTTTTTCAAAAAAATCCTTGTTCTCCCGCGCCACCAGCAGCAGCAGGGTTACCAGTGAAGCCGCCAGCAACTGCCGGGGTGAGCGGCTGTAGAAGGCCGGGAGGAAGAGCCCGCAGAGTGCATAATGGTAAAGGATATCGCCATCCCACAAAAAAATAAAACTGTTGACCAGCCCGAACAGCAGGAGCCAGAGCTGGCGCCTCACAAAATACTCTGCCGGCAGGATACCCGCCATCCGCTGCCCCAGCCGTCCCACGAAAATGAGCATGCCTGCCCCGAACAGCATCGAAAAAAGGGCGCGGAAAGCTCCTTCAAATACCCCATGACCGAAGATATACCAGCAGTAAAAGTTGAGGCCTCTCCCCTGGATCAGGCTCCATTCCCGGGCAGCCCCTGAAGCCAGCCCGAAACTGTTCATGTTTACCAGGAGCACACCCAGTAAAGCCAGGCCCCGGAGGCCATCCAGCAGGCGTATGCGTTCCTGCTCTCCGGTGGGCACCGGGTGATTGAAAGGAGGTTCTGTCATAGGCAGGCGTTTATGGAGCCGGCTGGGCTACCGACAAGATAGCTAAATTTTTTTCCTCCGTTGAGCGGCTTATCTTAGAGGCAAACCATTTTTATGCGCGCAAGTCTGATCGCCGCCCTGCTGATGGGTACCCTTTCGGCTGCTGCCCAGCGCGGCGGCACCTGGATCACCAACATCAACCTGGTGAACACCGAAACGGGTAAACTGCAGCCGGGGGTTACCGTGCGCATCGACAGCGGACGCATCCGCTCGGTAGGGCGCTACAATCCCAAATTCAAAATTCCCGACAGCGCAAAAATCATCGAGGGCACCGGCCTCTACCTCATGCCCGGCATGATCGACGGGCACATTCATTTCTTCCAGAGCGGGGGCCTGTACACGCGCCCCGACGGACTGAACCTCACGAAATTTTACAGTTATAACCGGGACCAGCAATGGATCCGCGACAACCACCGCGATCTGATGCGACGCTACCTGGCCTGCGGCATCACCGGTGTAGTGGATGTGGGCGGGCCCTTCAGCAATTTTGAAGTACGGAACCAGAACAACGCCGATCCCCTGGCTCCCTACTCCTGGGTTACCGGTCCGCTGATCTCCACTTACCTGCCGCCCCACCTTGACGAAAAAGACCCGCCCATCATCAAAGTGAATTCAGCAGACGAAGCGCGGGAGCTGGTTCGCCGGCAATTGCCCCATCAGCCCGACCTGATTAAAATCTGGTACATCGTGCTGCCGGGGCAACCGGCAGCAAAAACACTGCCCATTGTGCAGGCCGCCGTGGATGAAAGTCACCGCAACGGCCTCAAAGTGGCCGTACATGCCACCGAATACCAAACGGCAAAGCTGGCCGTGGAAGCGGGCTGCGACATCCTGGTGCACAGCATTGACGACCGGCCGGTTGACGACAGCCTGCTGCAGCTGCTGAAAAAAAGAAAGGTGAGCTATATCCCCACCGCGATAGTCGCCTCCAAATACAATGAAGTGTTTACGCAGCAGCACCGGCTGGGCCTGCATGATTTTACCTATGCCAATCCCTTTATGCTGGGTACCCTCACCGACCTGCAGCACCTGCCGGCCAAAGAAGTGGGCATGGATTATAAAAAAATGCGGGGGGTGCTGAAAATCCCATCACGGGAAGACAGCCTCATCCTGCTGAACCTGAAAAAAGTGAGTGATGCCGGTATCTGCATCGCCACCGGCACCGATGCGGGTAATGTAGGCACCCAGCACGCTTCGTCCTTCCTGGCCGAACTGCAGGCCATGCGCAAAGGGGGCATGAGCAATGCCCGCATCCTGAAAGCCGCCACCATCGATGCGGCCCGCAGCTTTGGCAGGGAAAAGGAAACCGGCAGTGTGGAAAAAGACAAGATGGCCAACCTGCTGATTCTCCGGGGCAACCCTCTCGACAGCCTGGAGAATGTGCAGGAAATTGCCTGGGTCATCAATCGGGGTCATCTGATCCGGCCCGACACCCTGCTGACCGTAACGCCGGAATCGCTGGTGCAGCAGCAGCTGAATGCCTACAACCACCGCAATATGGAAGCCTTCCTGGCCCCCTACAGCGACAGTGTGGAGCTGTATGAATTTCCGGGAACCCTCTTTGCGAAAGGTAAGGACCAGATGCGCGCAGCCTACAAGGGGATGTTTGAGCAGGTATCCGGCCTGCACTGCGAGGTGCTGAGCCGCATCGTGCAGGGCAATACCGTGATCGACCATGAAAGGGTGAGCGGTTTCGGGCCGCAGCAGCTGCGGGCCATTGCGGTGTATACCATCGAAAACAACCGCATCCAGAAAGTGCATTTCATCCAGTAAGCGGCTGACCGGTATCAGCCACCCCCCTGCGCAGAATCAATGGCCGCCTGCCGCCGGAAGAATAGATTTGATAAAAATTCAACGGCATGGAAAGGCATGATCTGCTGAAGGAGTTTCCCGAACACCGGGCCACCATTCTGAAGCTGCTGGCAGAAAGCCAGCCCTTCCACCAGTTGTATGAAGCCTACAACCAGCTGGATGAACAGATCTGCCGGATTGAAAGCGGCGCCGAAAACACCAGCGACGAATACCTGAATGAGCTCCGCCTGAAACGGGTGCACCTGAAAGACGATTTGTACCAGCGGATGCTGGCCTGGTAAATCACAAGGCCCCGAACGGGTTAACCGCCAAAGCGCAACCTCCTGTAAACACCGCTTCCCCGCTTTTCAACAGCCCGGATCTCAGAGGTTGTCGTACTCATAAATCTCATCAATATGTGTGCCGGGCGGCATCTCCATCACGGGTTTGATGATGCCGTCGTGAAGGTCGTACACCCAGCCGTGCAGGTGCGGGCGCTGTTCATGTTTCCAGGCAGCCTGAACGATGGAGGTTTTGGCCAGGTTGATCACCTGTTCCTGCACATTGAGTTCAATGAGGCGGTTCACCTTTTCATCCTCCGTGGGCAGCGCATCCACTTCCCGCTGGTGGAAGCGGTACACGTCTTTGATGTTGCGCAGCCATTTGTTGATGATGCCGATGCTGTGACGGCCCAATGCCGCCTTCACGCCTCCGCAGCCGTAATGCCCGCAAACAATGATGTGTTTGATCTTCAGCACATTCACCGCATACTCCAGTACGCTCAGCAGGTTGAGATCGGTATGCACCACCATATTGGCAATGTTGCGGTGGATGAAGATTTCACCGGGCTGGGTGCCGGTGATCTGGTCGGGCGGTACCCGGCTGTCGCTGCAACCGATCCATAAAAATTCGGGCGTTTGCACATGCAGCAGCCGTTCAAAAAATTCAGGGTCGTCGTGCATTTTTTCTGCAGCCCAGGCTTTGTTTTCCAGCAATAATTTTTCGTATGATTTCATAACTGTAGTTTTTTAGTGCGCCTGATCGTCGGCGGTAACCGGCTGCACAGGTTGATGTACCAGGCCGTTATGGGGATTATAGAGACTTCTTTTGATTTCCACCCGGATGTTTTTCAGGTGGGCGTGCTGGGTAAATTCATTAATGGTATCGATAATGTCTTTATCCAGAAAATCAGCCCTTGTGCTGTCGATCAGCACATACGCGTTTTCCGCCACTTCTTCCAGTTTGCGTTTCACGATGGGCTTGTTCAGGAAAGATACGTCTTTCCGCAGGCGGAACAAATAGCGGTTGTTGTCGTTCACCACAAATACCGCAGAGCGGAAATTGCTGCGCATCACAAAAAACAACCCCACCACAATGCCCACCACAATGCCCTTGAGCAGATCCGTCATCAGGATGGCGAGGATGGTAACGAGGAAGGGCGTGAACTGATCCCATCCCTTGGCATAAAACTCTTTAAACAGTTCCATCTTGGCCAGTTTGTACCCGGTGAAAATCAGGATGGAGGCCAGGGCGGCGTAGGGAATTTTATTGAGCAGGGCGGGAATAAATGCCACGCAGAGCAGCAGCAGCACCCCATGGGTAATGCTGGAGAGTTTGGTACGGGCGCCCGCGTTCACGTTGGCGGATGTACGCACAATCACGGAGGTGAGGGGCAGGCCGCCGATAAGGCCGGAAACAATATTGCCCATGCCCTGGGCCTTGAGCTCGCGGTTGTTATCGGTGACCCTTTTATAGGGATCGAGTTTATCGGCGGCCTCAATACTCAGCAGGGTTTCGAGGCTGGCCACCAGGGCCAGGGTCAGTGCCGTAAACCACACGTCGGTATTCATCAGGTACTGCAGTTTCGGGTGGCTGAAGAAAGAGGTGAACTCCTCCAGCGTACCGGCCACCGGGATATTCACCAGGTGTTCAGCACCCAGCGCCCAGTTGCCGCTGCCGGCAAAAGCCAGGTGGATGAGCACGCCGCTTACCACCACCACAAGCGGGGCGGGGATGAGTTTAAAGAATGTGCCTTTTTTCATCAGCACTTTATCCCAGAGCACCTGGATGGCCAGGCCCAGCAAACCGATCAGCACCGCCACCGGGGTGATGTAGTTGAGCGCATGGAAGATGCCGCTGAAGGTATTTTGCCGGTCGGGCTGGGCAAAGGATTCATTGCCTTCAAAATCCCGGTCGTAGCCCACCAGGTGGGGAAACTGCTTCAGGATGAGGATGATGCCGATGGCGGCCAGCATGCCCTTGATCACCGAGTTGGGAACATAGTCGCCGAGGAAGCCCCCGCGCAGAAAACCGAACAGCAGTTGCAGGCAGCCCGCCAGCACCACCGCCAGCAGGAAGGCCTCCCAGGCCGGCAGTTTGCCGATGGCGGCAGATACGATGGCGGTAAGCCCTGCGGCGGGTCCGCTTACGCTCAGCTGCGAACCGCTCAGGGAGCCGATAACGATACCGCCTACCACACCGCCGATGAGGCCGGCAAAAAGATTGGGCGCATTGGAGCCCAGGGCAATGCCCAGGCAGAGTGGCAGGGCCACCAGGAACACAACGATGGAAGCGGGCAGATCGGCTGCCGCGTTCCGGAACATATTTTTCATGGAACAACGATTACCCTGCACAAGGCAGGCCGGTACACTGAAGAATAAAAATTACACGGGTGATACGGCCGGAGGGTTGGGAGGGGGTGTCTCCACTTCAGCGGGGTCGTTGTCAGTAAAAACCAGCGGGTCGGCAGTAGCCGGAGAAGATAACACAGCAGCGCCGGGATGATCCCAGGCCCAGCTGTCATTCATGAGGTGATCCTCATCAATCACGGTCGGGGGCTTTACCGGAGATTTAGTGACATGCACAATCTCCTCCACCGTGATGTTATCTACCCAAAAATATTGCACCGCCTGCCGGATCGGGAGAAGCTGCAGGACGAAAACAAATGCCAGGAAGAGGGTAATGAATCGCTTTTGTAGCACTGTGCAGCAAATATAGGGGCTTGGTCGGGTTTTCCTTAAACGGTTTGTGAAAGCATTAACAAACTGCCGGAATCAGATATTCAGGCCCCCGCAGGTGCTGATCACCTGGCCGGTAACATAACTGCTGAGGTCAGAAGCGAGGAAGAGGGTAACATTCGCCACATCTTCCGCCGTGCCAAAGCGGCCCAGGGGTATGCCGGCTTTGTATTTATCCGCTCCTTCGCCGTCTTTCAGGTAGCTGGTCATATCGGTTTCGATGAATCCCGGCGCGATAGCATTGCAGCGGATATTGCGGCTGCCCAGTTCTTTGGCCACCGATTTGGTAAAGCCGATCACCCCGGCCTTGCTGGCAGCATAACTGCTCTGACCCGCGTTGCCCATTTCGCCGATCACGCTGCTCATGTTGATGATGGAGCCGCTTTTGGCCTTCATCATGGGCCGGATCACCTGCTTGGTCATGTTGAACACGCTGCTGAGGTTTACCTGGATCACATCGTTCCATTGTTCGGGCGACATGCGCAGCAGCAGGCCGTCTTTGGAAATACCGGCATTGTTGACGCAGATGTCTATTTGGCCAAACTCTTTCAGCACGTCATTCACGAGTTGCTCACAGGCCGCGAAATCAGCGGCATTGCTCTGGTAGGCCAACGCTTTCACGCCCAGGGCGCTGATTTTTTCCTGCAGGGCCGCAGCCTTGGGGGCGCTGCTTTCACTCACATAAGTAAATACGATGTGGGCGCCGTGGGCGGCCAGTTTGAGGGCTACGCCTTCGCCGATGCCACGGGCGGCGCCGGTTATGATGGCCGTTTTTCCTTCCAGTAATTTCATGTATGGTCTGAATTTGAAATGAATGATCAGCTGAATCGCTATCCGGTGCCTCCGGGATTCGGGCCGGAAAAACCAGTGCTTTCAGCGTGGGCAAATGTAATGTCAATTCCCTGCAGGCCGGAAAAAATATTATCCGTTTTTATGCAGGCAACGCAGAATTTCCTCCAGCACAGTGCGCTCATTGCTGAGCCGGGGCACTTTGTGCTGGCCGCCCAGTTTGCCTTTTTGTTTCAGCCACTCGTTGAAGGTGCCGGCGGGCAGCACCCGCACCAGCGGCAGGCGCAGGGCGATATCGCGGTAGCGCTTGGCTTCATAATCGCTGTTAAGGCTTTTGAGCGTGCTGTCGAGCACTTCGGTGAACCGGTTGAGGTCGGCCGGCGCATGGGCAAATTCCACCAGCCATTCATGGCTGCCGTTGCTGCCTTCGCTGAAATACACCGGTGCCACGGTATAATCGCTGATCACGGCCCCGGTATCCGCGGCAGCGCGGGCGATGGCCTGGTCGGTGTTCTCCACCATCACCTCTTCGCCGAATGCATTGATATAGTGCCGGAGGCGGCCCGTGACCTTGATTTTATAAGGATTGAGCGAAGTGAACTGAATGGTGTCGCCGATGAGGTAGCGCCAGAGCCCGCCGGTGGTGCTGATCACGGGCGCGTATTGCCGGCCGGTTTTCACCTCGTTGAGGCCGATGGTTTGCGGTTCGGGCTTACCGTACTCCTCTGCTGGCATAAATTCATAAAAGATGCCGTGCTCGGTATAGAGCAGCATGCCGTCATCATCCGGGTGTTCCTGCCCGGCAATAAAGCCTTCACTGGCATTATAGATTTCGAGGTAATTGATGGGGGCGCCGATGATTTTTTCAAACTGCTCCCGGTAAGGCACAAACGAAACCCCGCCATGGATGTAGAGCTCCAGGTTGGGCCATACGTCAATGATCTTTTCCTTTCCCTTGATTTCGAGAATGCGCTTGAGCAGGAGGAGGGTCCAGGTAGGCACGCCGGCCAGGGAGGTAACGTTTTCGTTGGCCGTACACTGGGCCAGCTGCTCAATCTTGCTCTCCCACTCGTCCAGCAACGCTATGCTCAGTTCGGGCGTTCGCAGCCACTGGCCCCAGAAAGGCGAGTTCTGCATGAGCACCGCGCTGAGATCGCCGCAGCGGATCTCCTCATTGAGGGTACTGATCTGGTGCGAACCGCCCACCACCAGGCTCTTGCCGGTGAGCAGATCGCTGGAGGGAAAGTTCTTGTAATAGTTGGAGAGTACATCCTTGCTGGCCTGGAAATGATTGTCCTGCAGGCTCTCCTCACTCACCGGGATGTACTTGCTTTTATCGCTGGTGGTGCCCGATGATTTGGCAAACCAGTTCACGGGCTGGTTCCAGAGTACATTGGCCTCTCCCTGCATCATGCGTTCGATATAGGGTTTGAGGTCGTTGTATTCGTGAATGGGAACCGTTTTCTTGAAGGCCCGGAGGTTGAACAGGCGGGAGAAGCCGTACTTCCTGCCAAACTCGGTGTACTGGGCCGAGGTCACCAGGTGTTGCAGCACTTCCCGCTGTGCCGCCAGGGGATGGTTGCTCCAGTTTCGGATGCGCCAGAGCCGCATCCGGGCAAGGGTTGATATGGCAGGAGCAAGCAGCTTCATTGATGCTCAGCAAAATACAAAAAGGAAACGGAAAGCTGAAAACTATCCCTGCGGGCCCGTGCGGGCTTCTTCGTGCAGGTAGTCCTTGCGCCGCAGTTCGAAGTTGCGGCCCAGGTAGAGGCGCCGCACCTGTTCGTTGGCAGCCAGTTCTTCGGCGGTGCCGTGTTCAAAAATTTTACCATCAATCAGGAGGTAGGCGCGGTCGCAGATGGAAAGCGTTTCGTGTACGTTGTGATCGGTGATGAGGATGCCGATATTCTTGTATTTCAGGCGGGCCACAATCGCCTGGATATCCTCCACCGCGATGGGATCCACGCCTGCAAAGGGTTCATCCAGCAGTACAAAGCGGGGATCCACGGCCAGGGCACGGGCAATTTCAGTCCGGCGGCGCTCGCCCCCGCTGAGGGTATCGCCGTTGTTCCGGCGTACCTGCTGCAGGCGGAATTCATCCAGCAGGGCTTCCAGGCGGGCTTTTTGTTCCGCCCGGGTGAGCTTCGTCATCTCCAGGACGGCTGAAATATTGTCTTCCACACTCAGCTTGCGGAAAACACTGGCCTCCTGGGGCAGGTAACCGATGCCCATCTGGGCCCGTTTGTACATGGGCAGGCGGGTGATGTTGATGTCGTTCAGGAACACCTCGCCTTCATCAGGCTTCACCAGCCCCACCACCTGGTAAAACGAGGTGGTTTTGCCGGCACCGTTGGGACCCAGCAGTCCCACGATTTCGCCCTGCCGCACCTCAAAAGATACCTGATTCACCACGGTGCGGCTGCCGTAGCGCTTCACAAGATTGCGGGTATGTATAACCAGATCCACGGTTGATGGTTTGCGTCAAAATTAGGCATTCCGGCCTGAACGGAGTTTGCGTTTTATGCCGACTTAACTAAGTTTGCAACTTATTTAACCTGTAATGAAAGTAACCGAACATATCGCCCGGGCCAGCAAAACCCTGGTTTCCTTTGAGATCCTGCCGCCGCTGAAGGGCAAAACCATCAACAGCATTTATGCCCACCTCGATCCGCTGATGGAGTTCAAGCCCTCCTTCATCAACGTTACCTACCACCGCAGCGAAACGATGTTCAGGAAAAAATCCGACGGCACGTTTGAAAAGGTGGAAGTGCGGAAACGACCCGGCACCGTGGCGATCTGTGCGGCCATCAAAAACCATTACAATGTGGATACCGTTCCGCACCTGATCTGCGGCGGGTTCAGCAAACGCGACACCGAAGATGCACTGATCGACCTCAGCTTCCTCGGCATCGACAACGTACTGGTGCTGCGCGGCGATGCAGCCAAAAACGAAGCGCATTTTGAACCTGAGCCTAACGGGCATGCCTATGCGGTAGATCTGCTGCGGCAGGTAGACAATATGCGCAACGGCATTTACCTCGAAGAAGACATCAAGAACGGGGGCAAGGCTGATTTCTGCATCGGCACCGCGGGTTATCCCGAAAAACATTTCGAAGCCCCCAACCTCGAAACCGACCTGCAGTTCCTCAAAGCCAAGGTTGACGCGGGCGCGGATTACATCATGACCCAGATGTTTTTCGACAACCAGAAGTTTTACGACTTCGTAAAATCCTGCCGCAACATGGGCATTGAAGTGCCCATCATTCCGGGCCTCAAACCGCTCACCACCAAAAAACAACTTACGGTGCTGCCCAAGGTATTTCATGTGGACATTCCCACGGAACTGAGCAATGCCGTGATGAAGGCCAAAACTGACGAAGAGGTGGAAAAGATCGGCACCGAATGGCTGATCCGGCAGTCAAAAGACCTGAAAGCCTATGGCGTGCCGGTGCTGCACTACTATACCCTCGGCAAACCGAAAGTGATTTATAATGTGGTGAAGGAGGTGATGTAAGGCCAGGGATGCTGGGGGCTGAAGTATTTGCCTGAGCAGGTTTCAATTGATTGTTCCCTGCTTCTCCGTTGCTTATTCCCTGTTCCGAGGAAGGTTCAAAAGGTTCAATGTTCAAGAGGTTCAAAACGTTGAACATTATTGAAAATTTCCCGTTCTGCCTTCTCCGTCCCTGTTCCCCATGGGTTCAAAACGTTTGGGGTCCTGCTGAACATTGGATATTGAATATTCCCTTCGCGCAACATTCACCTTCCCCGTTCAACATTCCCTGTTCATCATTCCCTGTTCCCAGGAGGGTTCAAAAGGTTCAATGTTCAAGAGGTTCAAAACGTTGGACATTATTGAAAATTTCCCGTTCTGCCTTCCCCGTTCCCTGTTCATCATTCCTTGTTCCCCATTCCCTTTTCCCGTTACTTCAGCAAAGCCTGAAACACCGCCTCATTCACTTTCACCGGGTACTGCTTCCGCAGTTCGGCGATCCATTGCTCTTCAAGCAGGGTCTGGTATTCGTTGATCACCAGGCCCCGGGCTTCTTCAAAACTGCGCTGGCCGCCGGCGGGGTAAAGCCTTTCAATCTTCAGGAAGCTGGCGGTATTGTCGGTGCTGTTCACCTGCAGCGGGGTAATCATGCCTTCTTTCAGTCCTTCGGCCGGCAGCTGCAGCTGTTCCGTTTCATAGCGTCCCGAATCGGCCTGCACACGGCCATCACTTTCTTCCGCAATCCGGCGCCAGTCTTTTCCGGCCTGCAGGGCGGCCACGGCTTCCTTCGCTGCCTCTTCATTGCTGCAGCTGAACATCAGCACATTGGCGCTGGGGCCCCAGGTGTAGCGTGACTTACCGGCTGCATACTGTTTCTTTAACCCGGCACTGTCGGCTGCTGCCCGGCTCCACACTTTTCTTTCCATGATTTCGAACAGCATATTCCCCTCGCGGAACTCCTGCATCTGGTAGCGGAAATCTTCATTAAAGTCTTCCAGGTGATGGCGGTAATATTCCAGGATCACCGTCTGGCGGTATTTTTCGAGCAGCGCGGCATTGTCTTCGCGTTTGTACACATCGGGGTTGAGTTTGTAATCGCGTACAAACTGCAGCCAGTCGCTCCCCTTCACCGACGATTTGCCGAAGCTGTAAAGCGTTTGTTTGCTGATGGGCCACTCATCCACGCGTTTACGGGCCACCACGCTGTCGGCATAGCGGAACAACTGCGCGTCTTTGAGCTGGGCATTGCGCCTGAAGCCGGTTTTCTGTGCCGCGGTTTTGAGGAAGCTTTCGCGGGCGATATTCATACGGCCATCCTGCTGCAACTGCTGGCGCAGCAGGGCCCTGAACTGCTCATCACGCGGATCGGCAGGCGTGGGGGTGCAGTGCAGGCGTTTCACGATATGAAAGCCGTAACCGGTATAGATCGGCCGGGTGAAATCACCGTCTTTTTCCAGGGCAAAAACCGCTTTTTCAAAAGGCAGCTCAAACTTGCCGGTACCGAATTCCGCCATCTCGCCCCCGTTCAGGTAGGTGATGCGGTCTTCGCTGTATTGCCTGGCCAGCTTCGCAAAATCAGCGCCCTTCTTCAGTTCGTCATACAGCGAATCGGCCAGTTTTTCGAGGCGCTGCATCTGGGGATGCGTTACATCCGGCGGAATGGCCAGCAGGATCTGGGCCACTTTCCAGCGGCCGGCACTGGGTCGCTCTTCCTCATTTTTGAACACATGCAGGGCCGAACGGGTACGGAATACCCGGCTCACCCCGCCGGGCGGCAGGCTGTAGGCCAGACTTTCATACTCATACGGCACGGTGAAGGCGGTGATGAAGCCAAGGTCCTTGCCCTTGATGGGGGTGATCTCTTCAGAAATCTCGTCTACCAGCTCATCATAATTTTTCTCACCCTTCAGCAGTTTCTCCCGCACTTCCTCCATCGCCTTCCGGGCCCGGAGGGTGTCGGCCGGATTGGTTTTATTGCTGATGGGAACCGAAAAATGCAGGAGGTGGATGTCGCGCTGGCTGCGGCTGAACGCTTCATCCAGCAGGCGGTTCACCGTGGCCTCATCGTTGAGGTATCCCTCTTCCACCTGGCTGCGGAAATTCTGCAGATCGTATTTCAGCTGTTCGAGGGTATCGAGCTTCTCCGCCTGCGCGGCCTTCACTTTCAGCTTGAAATTGGCGTAGAGGTCCAGGTATTCGCGGTAGGCGCGGGCCTTATCGGGTACCGCGGTTTTGTTCTTGTTGTACGCCCGCAGGAACTCGGATCGGTCAACAGCATAGGGGCCATAGGTAAACAGCGTCTGGGCATTGGCCGACGCGGTGGTAACGGCTGCAAAAAGCAGGGCAGATAAGTATCTCATGGAGCAGGTTCTTGAAATGCTATTTCTTTTTGGTGGATTTGATTTTCACTTCCAGCAGATCGTCAATCTGCTTCAGGGCAAGTTTTTTACCAATGATCTGTTTTTCCTTATCCAGCAGGAATAGGGTAGGCGTCATGATCACATCGTACAACTGCCGGTAACTGGGTTTCTGGCTGGCCTTTTCGGCTTCTTCCTGCTCTTTGGACTGATACACATGCGTCCATTCGTTCAGGTGATGTTCGTTGATGAATTTCATCCAGGCCGGCCGGGTTTCTTCCTTGGCATCGCCGGAAAGCACAGCATATACTTTTACCCCCTTCGCCTTCCAGGAAGCCCGGTAAAAGGAGTCGAGGCGGGGCACTTCTTCCTTGCAATGGCCGCAGTTGGGATCCCAGAACACCACTACGGTATAATCAGCCTGCAGGTTGTAAAGCGGGCTGGGCCGGCCGGCGGTATCCAGCATTTCGAGATCAGCCGCCTTGGCCCCGATGAGGTTGGCCATCATCATGTACGCCCGGCGGCTGATGGTTTCCATCTGCTTTTCGTTGAGCCAGTTGCTGATGCCCTTGCTGTGGTATTTCTCAAAAAGGTGCACGAACACGGCATCCAGGCCCATGTACTTGGGGTTGATGTATTCATCGGTACTCCAGTTGAGGATGAACTTGTACATCTCCGGGCAGCTGCGGGCCAGCAGCAGCTGGTAATCGAGTTCCCTGATAATGGTATCGGGGTGCTGGATGATGATGTCGCGGTAGTACTTTTCAAATTTGGGCAGGAAGAAGGGGGTGCGGATCACCCGCTCATCCATGAAGCTGATGCCATCCCAGTAATGTTTGCGGTAATGGTAATAGTTTTCGAGCGAATCCTGGTGCGTTTTGGGCTGGCTGTGCAGTACCGGCGGCTCCTTCATGGCGGAGAGGATAACGGCGAGCATCGACTGCGGTTTGTTGCGGATGATGTTTTCGCGGTAATCGTTCAGTTCCTTGTTGAGGCGGTTGTAGTTGGCTTCGTGCCGGTTGGAGTCTTCCCGGGTTTTCGACTGGCTGTACAGGCTGCGCTCAGCTTCCCAGGCCCTGCCCTTTTCGGCTACATATTTCTGGTAGTCGCGGAAGAGCTGGTCTTCTTTGGAGCCGGTGGTTACCGTTTTGTTCAGCAGGTCGGTGCTGTCGATCGTGAGCTGGATCGTTTGCTCTTTGTCGATAAACAGATCCACATACTTGGTTTTTCCCGGCAGGAAAACAGAATAAATGCCGCCCGGAATTTTTTTCTTGCCCTGGAACACCGCCACACCTTTGGTATTGACGGCAGCAGAATCCTCAATATTGAAGTTTTTGCCGCTGTAGTAGGTGAGGTAGGCGATGCCGCCGGTGAAACCCTTTGCGTTGAGGGTTACTTTGTACCCGGCGGGTTGCTGGGCATAGGCGGCAGACAGGATAAAGAGAAAAGGTAACAGTCGGTGCATCTGATTAAAATTGACAAGGTTACAAAAATACCCGTTTTAAACGGATCCGGCACAGGAGGCCTTCAGCGGGTCCCGGAAAAATTACAAATCATTAACATTCCTTCCTGGCCTATTTTTGCCGCAGTGAAACGCAAAAAACTGACCCTGGAACAGGTGGCGGTAACCGGCTATGCCGCTGAAGGCAAATCCCTCGCCAAAATTGACGGAAAAGTAATTTTTATCGAAGGGGCCGTTCCCGGCGATGTGGTGGATGTATTCGTAACCCGGAATAAAAAAGACTGGGCCGAAGGACGGGCGGTGCGTTTCCACAGCTATGCCCCGGAGCGCACGGAGCCCTTCTGCCAGCATTTCGGCACCTGCGGAGGCTGCAAGTGGCAGATGCTGCCTTATGCACAGCAACTGGTCTACAAGCAGCAGGAAGTAGACCAGCACCTGCACCGCATCGGCAAAATCAGCCTGCCGCCCCTCATGCCCATCCTGGGCAGCGAAGCCACCCGCGCTTACCGCAACAAACTGGAGTTTACCTTCAGCAACAAACGCTACCTCACCACCGAAGAAATCCGCGACAGCGACGCCATTGCCCCTGAAAATGCCCTGGGCTTTCATGTGCCGCGCATATTCGATAAGGTAATTGACATCCACAGCTGCTCGCTGATGGACCCCGTGAATAACCGCATCCGCAACGGCATCCGTGATTTTGCCCTGCAGAACGGCTATTCCTTTTATGACATCAAACAGCATACCGGCTGGCTCCGCAACCTGATCCTGCGCCGCTGCGAAACGGGAGAGCTGATGGTGAACGTATGCCTGGGATACGACGACCAGCAGGAGATTCCCCGGCTGATGGATCATATCCTCGGACTGGAACCTTCCATCAGCACGCTGCTCTACACCATCAACCCCAAATGGAATGATACGATCTACGACCTCAGCCCGGTAACCTATCACGGGAAGGGATATGTGCTGGAAAAACTGGAAGACTTTGTGTTCAAGATCGGGCCCAAGTCATTCTTCCAGACCAATACCCGGCAGGCAGAAACCCTGTACCGGGTTACCCGCGAGTTTGCCGGCCTCACCGGCACCGAAACCCTCTACGACCTCTACTGCGGCACCGGCAGCATCGGCATCTTCCTCAGCCGCGGCGCAAAAAAGATTGTCGGCGTGGAAACGGTGGCCGAGGCCATTGCCGATGCCAGGGAAAATGCCGCCCTCAACCAGCTCAGCAATACCGCCTTCTTTGCCGGGGATGTGATTGACGTGTGCACCGATGCCTTCTTCGCCGAACAGGGCAAACCCGATGTGGTGATCACCGACCCGCCCCGCGCCGGCATGCATGGCAAGCTGGTGGAGAAACTGCTGCAGATTGCCGCCCCGCGAATCGTGTATGTGAGCTGCAACCCGGCTACCCAGGCCCGCGACCTGGCCCTGCTCGACGCGGCCTACCGCGTGGAGAAAATTCAGCCAGTAGACATGTTTCCCCATACCCATCATATTGAATGTGTGGTGCAGCTGGAGAGAAGATTCTGATGGATGGAGGCAGAAGAGGGAACAAGGAATGATGAACAGGGAATGTTGAACGGGGAAGGATGAATGTTGCGCGAAGGGAGTATTCAATATTCAATTTTCAATATCCAATGTTCAGCAGGACCCTCAACGTTTTGAACCTCTTGAACATTGAACCTTTTGAACCTTTTCCGGACCATCCATAACGCCGCCCATCCCGTACAATGGCTGATTTATGCTAATTTCAGGCCACATGAAAAATTACCTGTTCCTCTTCTTACTGGCCGCGGCCACAGCGGTTACAGCCCAAACCCCGTTCAACGAGCCGCCGGCCTGGAGCAAAGACGCCATCTGGTACCAGATTTTTGTAGAGCGCTTTTACAACGGCGATCCCAAGAACGACCCTACGCTGGAAGACATTACCGTACCCGGACAGATGGAGCCGCCGGCCGACTGGCGGGTTACCCCCTGGACGCAGCAATGGTTTGGTCAGCAGCCCTGGGAAAAGAAGCTGAACAAGCCGTTCAATGAAACCATCCAGTTCCGGCGCTATGGGGGCGATCTCCAGGGCGTGATCAGCAAGCTGGACTACCTGCAGCGCCTGGGTGTAAATGCCCTCTTCCTCAACCCCATCAACGACGCTCCCTCTCTGCATAAATATGACGCCCGCAGCTATCATCATGTAGATGTGCATTTTGGTCCGGATCCGGAAGGCGATAAAAAAATCATCGCCGCCGAAAACCCCGCCGATCCGGCCACCTGGCAGTGGACTGCCGCCGACCGGCTCTTCCTCCGGCTGGTGGAGGAGTGCCACCGCCGCGGCATGCGCCTCATCATGGACTATTCCTGGAACCATACCGGCGTACTGTTCTGGGCGCTGAAAGACATCCGCGCCAAACAGCAGCAGTCGGCGTACCGCGACTGGTACGCCATTGAGCAGTTTGATGATCCGGCCACCCCGGCCGATGAATTCAGGTACCAGGGATGGCTGGGCAATACCACCCTGCCGGAGATCCGGAAAGTGGACATCCGCACCCCGCGGGTAGTGGGCCATCCTTATGAGGGCAATATCCAGGAAGCAGCCAAACAACACCAGTTTGCCGTGGCCCGGCGCTGGCTGGCCCCGGATGGTGATACCAGCAAGGGCATTGATGGTTTCCGCCTGGATGTGGCCGACCAGATCGGGATGGGTTTCTGGCGCGACTTCCGGAAGATGGTGCGCCAAACCCGGCCCAGCGCCTACCTGATCGGTGAAATCTGGTGGGAGCAGTTTCCCGACAAACTCATGGACCCCCTGCCCTACCTGCAGGGAGATATTTTTGATGCGGTGATGTTTTATCATGCGTACAGGCCTGCCCGTTATTTTTTTGCCGCCACCCGCACGCCCTATACCGCAGAGCGGCTGCGCGACAGCCTGAATGCGGTGTGGAGCCGGATTCCGACCGGATGGCTGCCGGCGCAGATGAATGTTTCCTCCAGCCATGATGCGCCGCGCCTGCTCACCGATTTTTACAACCCCAATGCCTACAAATACAAAGCCACGCCCAACGACGATCCGGCTTATCAAACCGGCAAACCCGATGCGGCGGCTTACCGCAGGCTGAGATTGTACCTGATTCATCTTTTTACATCCGTGGGAGCGCCACAGATCTGGAACGGAGAAGAAATGGGCATGTGGGGCGGCGATGATCCGCACTGCCGCAAACCGCTGATGTGGCCGGAATACCGCTTTGAAGCCGAACGCCGCAACAACTACCAGCCCGGAGCGAGTCGTTTTGATCCGGTGGCTTTCAACCCCCGGCAGTTCAGCCTCTACCGGCAACTCATCGCCCTGCGTAAACAACACCCGGTATTTTCACAGGGTAACCAGGCCATTGTTTTCGCAGCCGGGCAACAGCTCATTACCCGACGCTGGAATGCAAAGGAGGAGGTTTATGTTTGCTTTAACCTGAATGACCAGGCCGCAGCATTCAGGGTGCCCCCGGGTTCCTACACCGACCTCCTCACCGGGCGGAAGCACAGCATTCAGCGGCAATTCACCGTACCCGGCATGGGGGCAATGGTGCTGAAAAGGCAATAACAGCAGGCAGCCGGATGGCCCCGTTGGGGGAAGAAAATAGTCAAATCATTTCATTACAGCATGCGCTACCCTTACTTGCTCATTCTGCTGCTGGCTTCAGGAAGGCTGGCGGCGCAGGAAACCCGGGTAGCCGGGGGCAGCCTGAAGCGGTATCCACAGTTTCAGTCCCGCTTTGTGAGCGCGCGCCAGGTGGAGGTGTGGCTGCCGCCCGGCTATTCCCCCGGCAAACGCTACCCCGTGCTGTACATGCACGACGGGCAGATGCTTTTCGACAGCAGCAGCAACTGGAACCACCAGGAATGGGGCGTGGATGAAACCATGATCGCGCTGATCCGGAACCGACGCATCCGCCCGGCCATCGTGGTGGGCATCTGGAACAGCGGGGCAGGCCGGCATGCCGATTACCTGCCGCAGAAAGTGATGGAAGGCCTGGCCGACAGCTTACAGGAACGCCTGTACGCTTCCAGGCGCAGCAGCGGAGCCAGTGTGTTCAACGGACAAAAAGTGCGGTCTGATCAGTACCTTAAATTCCTGGTAAAGGAACTGAAACCCTTCATTGACCGGCATTTCCCGACGCTGCGGGGGCCGGCGCATACCTTTATTGCCGGCAGCAGCATGGGCGGGCTCATCTCGCTCTATGCCCTTTGTGAGTATCCGCAGGTATTCGGCGGGGCCGCCTGCCTCTCCACGCACTGGCCCGGTATCTTCAGCATGGAACAGAACCCGCTGCCCGATGCCCTGCTGGATTATGTGGAACAGCACCTGCCCGATCCGGCCACCCACCGGCTCTACTTTGATTATGGCGATCAAACGCTGGACGCCCTGTATCCGCCGCTGCAGCTGCGCGCCAACGACCTGCTGCGCAAACGGGGCTATTCGGAACGCAACTGGATCACCCGGTACTTTCCCGGAGCCGATCACAGCGAAAAGGCCTGGGCCAGCCGCCTGGACCTTCCCCTGGAGTTTTTACTGGGGAAACCCTGAGCGGGCCTGGGATTGAATACCGGCGGCTTCATCGAGTCATGATCCGCCTGCCGGAATCACACACCTGTAAATTGTTATGGATGAAACCGCTGCTTTTCTGTTTACTGCTCCTGGCCGGCAACGGGGCAACCGCGCAACCGGTGGGCCTTTATGAAAAAGTGCGTGCCCTCGACAGCCTTTTTTTCAAAGCCTATAATGAATGCGACCTGGCCACCCAATCTGCCTTTTATTCCGACAGTATTGAATTTTATCATGACCAGGGAGGATTGATCCGGTCAAAGGCGGCGCTGCTCGAATCAACCCGCCAATACATTTGTGGCAAAGTAAGCCGGGAACTGGAGCCGGGCAGCATCGAAGTGTCTCCCATTCCGGGTTATGGCGCGGTGGAGACCGGCTTGCACCGGTTCATCAACCACGCGGAAAACAGCCGGCAGGAAAAAGCCAGCCGTTTTGTGATCATCTGGCACCAGGAGGGAGAAAAGTGGACGGTTTCGCGGGTGATCAGTTTGCATTAGTTTATCCCTCAACATTCCTGCATTTCCTGAAACGCCGGGGACCGGATCGCCGGAGAAAGGCAGGAAGATGAACTGAAAATTTTGTACTTCATTTTCAGATTTTACAGATTCCCGTTAATTTTGCACCCGCATTTTAAGCATAGCTTCCTTGCCCGATCGTATAATGGCAGTACATCAGATTCTGGCTCTGATAGTCTTGGTTCGAATCCAGGTCGGGTAACTACCTTCCGCTCTTTACCATTCATTGAAGCGTTATGATTGCCGCCGGCAGCTCACTGTATTATCTCTGCCTGGTTTGTCCGGATCCGGCGGCATCCGCCGTGCGGGCCTACCAGGAATGGATGCTCAGCCACCACGGCTGCAAAGCGGCCCTTAAATCACCGCCCCATATCACCCTCGTTCCGCCTTTCCGCTGGCCGGAGGAACATGCATCAATGTTGAAACAGGTTTTGTCAGGCTTCCGGTTTTCACTCCCTTCATTGGAAATCCACTGCAATCAATTTGGCCATTTTGGTGAACGGGTTTTGTATATCCGGATTGCTGAAAATCCTGCACTCAGCCGCCTTGCCTCATCGCTCGGCGCATATCTGGAAGAAAAAACGGAGGGCCGGGTAACGGCTCCACTTCGTGCTTTCACGCCCCATATCACCATCGCCACCCGGGATATGTCGGCCCCGGTGTTCCGGGCAGCCTGGGCTCATTTTTCATCCCGGGAGTTCAGTGCATCTTTCGCAATCCGTCATTTTTCGCTGATGCGGTGGGATGCCGGGCAATGGCTCATCGCTGAGCGGTTTGCTTTTCAAAAAATGCCGGCATAATTCACCAGTCCTTTTTAACCTGTATAGGTGAATGATGCCATCGCATTCGTGGATCACCCGGAGAATCTGCCAAAAATTTCAGGTGCCGCCCGTCTGCTGCCACAGCATTCAACCGGTGCGCCGCCCCCGCATTTTGCCGTACCAGATGCTTCAGCGCCTGACCACCCGGAAGGCCATATTTCTTCCCTGGCCCTGTACCAGGGCGAGGTTGATCCAGGAAAGCGCAAATTTTTCCAGCAGCTCTACTTTGTCTGACTGCCCAAAATCAATACAGGATCCAAAGCCGCAATCCAGGGCCAGTTGGGTGGCTACCTGTTTGGCTTTTGCGCTGTCGCCAGCCATGAACATCTCGATGCCTTCCCCGCCATATACCGGGTTGAGCATATTTTCATAACCGGTGCTGTTAAAGCATTTCACCGTTTCAGCCCGGGTTTTTGCGGCCAGGCAATGATACACGGTGGGATAGGGGTCAGGTCCCTTCAGCACGGCGTTGGTGGCATCAATGATCACTTTGCCGCTGGTATCGCCCAGCTGGGGCAGGATATCAAAAATGGCAGAAGGCGGAGTGGCAATCAGGATCACCTCCGCGTCGGCCGCAGCGGCTGCAACCGCATGAGCGGTAATGTTGGGCCGTTGCAACAATTCACGGCCCTTGAAATGATCAGGATGCTGCACGCCCAGTAAAATCTGGTGCCCTTTTTCAGCCCAGCGGGTGGCCAGTGCGCCGCCCACATTTCCGGTTCCAATAATGGCTATTTTCATATTCGTGTTTTTGCTCCGGTGAGATGCTGTAATGAATAAAATCGCTTACCGCCTGTTCAGCATCTCCACCACCAGTTCGGCCGCTGCCGCGCCTGAATGCTGCTGCTGGCCGGTAACCAGGTTGCCATCCGCGATAGCGTAGGAGCTGAAGGGTGCTGCCACTTTAAAATTGGTGCCTTTAATTTTGCGCGCCTCTGTTTCAATGCGGTAGGGCTGAATCTGCATCCCCACGGCCTTGTCGGCAAAATCCTCCTCAGCATCGGCAAAGCCCGTCCAGGTTTTGCCTTTCACCAACAATTCGCCGTTCTTCTTTTTCGCTTCCAGCAGCAGGGTGGTGGCATGACAAACCGCTGCACTGGGTTTACCGGCTTCGTAAAAATCAGTAAACAAAGAGGCCAGTTGCCGGTTACCGCGATACGTGTACATCGGTCCCTGGCCACCCACCAGGAAGATGGCATCGTATTGCCGGGGATCCACCTCGCCCACTGTTCGGGTAGCATGCAGCATATCCACAAATCCGGGCTGTTGCAGGTATCCGCGGGTAATCACATCCTGTGCCGAATAGCCACTGGCATCGGCAGGGTTGGAATAGGCATCCATCTCCAACCGCCCCCCTGCCGTGGAGGCCAGTTCCACCTCATAGCCCGCCTCCTGAAAAACCCGGAGGGGATGCGTGAGTTCTGCTGCCCAGAAACCAATAGGCCAGCCGGTTTGCTGCGAAACAGCTGGTGAACTGAGCACCATCAGGATTTTTCCCCTGGCCGGCGCGCCATGAAAATGCACATAATGGCTGCGTTCCACAACAGCCGTTTTTTTGTTGGGTCCGTGAATCCTTTTTGTTTGCTGCGCCATGAGCAGGGTTGCCGGCAACAGCAACGTCAGGAAGAGAGCGTGTTTTTTCATTGTTGCTTTTTTTCAGCAGCAAATTTGAAATTGATCTCTTCCGGATCCAACAGTGTAACAGAAAAGTGCGATACATACTTTTTGGAAAGTATGGGCGACTGATTTAATTTGACAGCATGCCCGATTTCAACTATAAAGGGAAAATCTATTATAACCCGGTTCAGCTGGTCATGGAACAGATCGGGGGTACCTGGAAAGCCCCGATCCTCTGGCGGCTGAAGAACAGGGTGATGCGTTATGGCGCCTTGCGGAAAGACATTCCACACATCTCCGACAAAATGCTCACCACCCAGCTCCGCGAACTGGAAGCTGACGGCTACATCGAAAGAAAAGTGTACGCCGTGGTACCGCCTAAAACGGAGTATTCCCTTACCGGAAAGGGAAAGGATATGCTGGAGCTGATCAACACCATCCGCAATTACGGACTGAAAATGATCGCCGAATATCAGCAGGAACAGCAGCAGGCCGATGCCGTGCCGGGCAAAAACAAATGAATGCGGCAACCTGAAGGGAATAATCATCGCCTGGAGCCTGTTCCATCCGTTTAACCGTTTACCCGAATCCTCTGATTCCGGTTCACCGGGTTACCTTTCCGCTATAAAGCCTTTACTTTTATGGCCATGAAATGGCTCATCCCCTTTTTACTGCTGTTGTCTGCTGCTGCAGGTCATGCCCAGCCTTTTATCCAAAAGGCTGACGCCTTGCAGGACCTCTCCCGCTTTGTGCAGCAACTGGAGGAAATGCACTACAATCCCTGGATGCTGATCACCCAAGAAAAATTCAGCGAACAGCAGGCCGCTTTCGCCGCATCGCTGGATGACTCCGTTGCCCTGCCCGAGTTGATTGACCGGTTCTACCAGCTCTGCTCCGGGATTCAGGATGGCCATACCATGCCCGCCCTGGTGCAGCCGGCCTTCAAAGCGGAACTGGGGAAGCCGGTTTTTTTTCCGGTTAAACTGGTGCGGGAACAGCAGCGGCTCTATATCCCGCGCAGCGCGGCAAAGGCTTCCGGCATCCCGGAAGGCAGCCGCATCCTTTTCATCAATGATCTTCCGGCAGCGGAACTGCTGGGTTCCATGGATGGCAGTTTCGGCGGAACGGCCGCTTACAAAGCGGAAATGACCATCCGGCTTTTCCCGTATTTACTGCGGCTGAAAGGTGTTCGGCCGCCGTTCCGGATACAATACGAAAATCCCTCCGGAGGAAGCGGCGATTCCGTGATTACCGAAGGCTTGTCATTCCGGAATGCGCTGGCGCTTAACCTGCCCGCAGTGGAACAGGGCAACACTTTCCGGATCATCAGCAACCGGCTGGGCTGGCTCTCGTTTACCAGTATGTCGGGTAACCTCGATGCCTTTGATCACTACCTTGATTCCTGCGTGAGGCTGATGCAGGAAAAGAACATCAGGCACTGGGCCATTGATCTGCGCGACAACAGCGGCGGCAATTCCCTCTTTGCCGAACTGCTGATCAGTTATTTCCACACCGGCAACTATACCCTGATGGGTAAACGAAAATGGAAAATCAGCGAGCCCTATAAAACCTACCTCCGGCAATCCGGGGATACCAGCAGCGAATACCTGTTGCAGGCCAATGGCCGCAGCTGGGAAACAGGCAATTGCCAGTCGCGGCCTCCGCGGTTTGTGAGCGACAGGGTTTTCACCGGGCGGGTGTACCTCCTCACCGGCCCCTTTACCTTCTCCAGTGCCAACATGCTGGCCGACGGAGCGAAGCATTTTAAAATGGCCACCCTCATCGGATCGGAAACGGGTGAAAACACCCACGATTTCGGAGAGGCCTACCAGTTTGAGCTGCCGGCCAGCCGGATCCGGATGCAGATCACCACCTCGTTTGACTATGGCGTGAATTGCCAGGATGCCCGGCTGCATCCCGTTGAGCCGGATATCCCTTTTGCTGCTCCGCTTGTCTCGCGGATTGCGGAAGAAGATGCGCTGCTCAGCTTTCTCCTGAAGCAAATTCCGGAACAGCAGCCTGAAAAATGAACAGGCCACGCTAAAGGCACGCTATCCCCATGCTGAAAAGCACAGGCAGTTCATCAACGCTTCATTGCCGTATTTGGGTTGCACACAAACACCTGAAGCATCCTCAAGGTATACCTGCATTCGCCTGGGCAGCTTCACCGGCTCAACCGGTTTGCCGCCGTTCCCCCGCTTGCCTTTCCCCGTTAAATGCATTAACTTCGTCGGCAGTGCTTTCACCATGTTCTGCCGCGTCCGAGCAGGCAGGATGGTGAACATGAGATACATCCCGCCGGTTAAAACCTGTGAACAGCTCAGCTGTCTCTTTTTTTGACAGCGCATGTAACCGGTCGGGAAAATTGCCGGGAGCCACAGGGTTGCCGGAATGGCTCTTCCTGATCAACGTTTGCTTTGGCATGCACCCGGGATGCGTTCATCCGCTCCCGATTGTTTCACCTTAAAACGAATCCGAATTGGGACACTTACCTGAACTGATACACGATCTTGCCCTGATCCTCATCACCGGGGCGGTGGCCACCCTGCTTTTCAGGAAACTGAAGCAGCCGCTCGTACTGGGTTACATCATTGCCGGGTTCCTGGTGGGGCCCCATTTTCACTGGTTGCCCACCGTGGTGGACAATGACAACATCAAAACCCTGGCGGAGATGGGGGTGATCTTCCTCCTCTTCAGTCTTGGCCTGGAATTCAGTTTCAAGAAACTGGCCAGGGTGGGCGGTGCTGCATTCATCACCGCGCTGGTGGAAATTGCCTTCATCACCCTGGCCGGTTATACCACCGGCCGGCTGATGGGCTGGTCGGAAATGGACAGCCTCTTTCTGGGCGGTATGCTCGCCAGCTCTTCCACCACCATCATCATCCGGGCCTTTGAAGAGCTGGGGGTGAAGACCAAGCAATATGTCCGCATCGTTTTCGGTGTACTGATCGTGGAGGATATCGTGGTGATCCTGCTGATGGTGCTCCTGTCTACCATCTCCATCACCCGGCAGTTTGAAGGCGGCCAGATTCTCTTCACAGTATCCAAACTGCTTTTTTTTCTCGCCCTCTGGTTCATCGCCGGTATATTTCTGTTGCCCACCCTGCTGAAGCATGCCAAAAAACTGCTGGATGAGGAAACCCTGCTGATCCTGGCCCTCGGACTCTGCCTGGGCATGGTGGTGCTGGCCACGCAGGCGGGATTCTCCGCTGAACTGGGAGCTTTCATCATGGGCTCCATCATTGCCGAAACCACCCTGGCCGAAAAAGTGGAGCACACCATCAAACCGGTGAAAGACCTGTTTGGCGCGGTGTTCTTTGTTTCCGTAGGCATGCTGATTGATCCGCAGGCCCTGATTCAATACGGCATTCCGGTGATCCTGGTTACCCTGCTCACCCTGCTGGGCAAACTTTTCAGCACCACGCTGGGCGCCCTGCTCTCGGGCCAGCCGCTGAAGCAATCGGTGCAGGTGGGCATGAGCATGGCGCAGATCGGCGAATTCGCTTTTATCGTGGCCACACTGGGGCTTTCCCTCGGGGTGATCTCTGACTTTCTGTTTCCCGTAGCCGTGGGCGCTTCGGCCATCACCACGTTTACCACGCCTTACCTGATTAAATATTCGGAAAGATTTTACCTGTTCCTGGAAAAACATTTACCGGCCAGCTGGATCAACCGCATCAACCGGTACTCCCTGAGCACACAAACCATCCAGGCGGAGAGCGACTGGAAGCTGGTGTTGCTGGCCTACCTCAAAATCGCAGTCAGCAACCTGGTGATCCTCGCAGGCCTCATCATCCTTTCGCTGAAGGGCCTGCATCCGTTCATGAACCGCACCATCGACAACCCCATCCTCAGTGCCTCCCTCACCGCCATCCTTTCGCTGGGCATCGCCTCCCCGTTTATTTTCGGCCTCGTGGCCAAACGGCCCACGCTGATGGCATACAAGACCCTCTGGCTGAAGAAACGCTACCGGCGCGGCCCCCTGCTGATCCTGGAAATCGGCCGTCTGCTGATCGGCATGGCCATCATCAGCTTCTGGGTATCGCGGCTGTTCCGCGATGCAACCGCTATCGCCGTGGCATTACCGGTAATCGGTATCATGCTGTTTTTATTTGCCAAACGGCTGCAGCAGATTTATCTCCGAATCGAGCAGCGGTTCATCGGCAACCTCAATGAAAGGGAAACCGCTGAATCCAACACCCTTTCGGCCAACGTCATCCGTAAAAATGCCGAGCTGCAACTGGAGATGCGCCCCTGGGATGCCCACATCATCTCGCTGGATGTACCGCAGAAAGCCGTGTACATCGGCCGCACCCTGCAGGAACTGGGCTGGCGCGAGCAATACGGGATCAATATTGTGTACATCCGGCGCGGCGAGCAACTCATCCATGCCCCGGATAAAAACCAGATCCTGCTGCCCTTCGATAAAATCGGCGTGATCGCCACAGATGAGCAGATCCAGGCTTTCAAGCCCGTGATCGATTCGGTAGACAACAATGCCGGAACCGATCTGATGCTGGATGCCATCGTGCTCGACAAAATCATGGTGAACGAATACACCCGGCTGAAGGGTCAGGACATACGGAGTTCGGGTATCCGCGAAAAAACCCGTGGCCTGGTGATCGGCATCGAAAGACAGAACCAGCGCATTCTCAACCCCGATTCCCGCACCTGCTTCGAATGGGATGATGTGGTTTGGATTGTGGGCGACCGGAAAAGAATTCAGCAGTTCAAGAAAGGCGTGCTGAAAAACTGAATCCTCCGGGTTGGCCTCAATCCCTGAACACGATGAAGCGGTACGCGGAACCGGTTTGCAGCCGCCTGCCCAATGACTGTTTTTTAAGACCTTTTTAATGAATCTGGCTTCTTTCCCGGCAGGTTGCGCAGTAAATTCGTACACATCAGTCGGTGCCGAAGGCCTTAACCCGGGTGTTGCGGTCCCGGCCTTGCTGCCCTATCCATACACATTATGTATCCCGTATTGCCTGAACAACCGAAAAGAAGGTTGATCGTGCTGATCGACTTTTCAGAAACGTCGGCTAACCTTCTCCGTTATGCCTTCGACTGGTCAAAGCTGGCCCGTGCAGAACTCTGCCTGGTACACCATACAGAAATCATCAGCCCTGCGCTGTCGGATCATGATCACCGCAGCAGCCTCATTGCCCGGATCAATGATGAAGGGATGGAAAAGCTGAAAAAACTGGTAGAGACGGTTATGCCGGGTGAGGCCATCCCCGATTGCCGGGTATCAGAAAAACCCCTGAAAACCATTTTGCACAACCTGGAGGAAGAGGAGGCAGACAACCTGGTGCTGGTGGGATTAAAGGGTACCGGATTGCTGAAACAGATCTTCCTGGGGAGTGTTGCCCTGCAGGTGATTGAAAATACCCATTGCGCCGTGGCCGCTGTACCGCGTGAAACCGACCGCTTTCATCACCGGAAAATATTTGTTGCCCTCACTCCGGGCCAGCCCCTCAATTTCCCCGCCTTGCAGCACCTGTTGGATTTTGTAAGCCCGGCCAGTCCTGAACTGGTTTTTTTCAGTTTGCTGAAAAAGGGAGAATCGGCCCGCCTTGCCGAAAAAAATCTCCGGGAAACCGCCGCCTTTTTTGCCGGCAGATGCCGCAGCTCGCATATCCTCTACCAGGGTCAGGAATTGTCTGCGGATATGGTGGCATTCATCAAACAGCACATCAACGATATGCTGGTGCTGCAAAAAGGATCCCGGCTGCTTGCTGAAAACCTGTTCCGGAAATTCCTGGTGAATGAACTCGTGTATGCCGGACAGTTACCCCTGGTGGTGCTGCCTTGAACAACGCTGTATCCGGAAAGTACTTAACCTGTCCATGGTTTACACCGGGGCCCGGGCATGGACAGTTTGATCCATGCCGGTAATCCCTCTGCACCGGTGCTGCACTCAATCGGCCTTCCATTCGGGCAGGCGGCCGGGCGTGCCGGGTGCCCCGCTGCGTTCGAGTTTTGCCTCCAGCTGTTTCACCCGTTCTCCCACCGCTTTGAGCTGGCGGTAAACCGGACCAAACTGCCGGGCAGCGATGCGGTAAGCTTCGTGTTGCGTGGTGGTGGGGGCGCTGCTGGTGCTCCACAAAGTGCCGATGATGTAACCAATGCGGCTGTTGATGCCGGGCAGGGTTTCAAATTCGCGGCGGGCAAGGGAGGCATCTCCGTTCATCGCCGTCTGGATATCCTGTAACTGTTGTTCAATTTCTGTGATATCGGCAGCAACCTGCAGTTCAAGTGCGGGTGTTTCCACCAGCGCCTGTTTGATGAACCGCATTTTACCCGTCAGCTCTTCGCGGTACTGGTCGGCGGCAAAGGCCACGCGGCTCAGTTCAGCCACCTGTTTATTGAAAGCATCAAGCGAGTGCTGATCAGCTGCAGGCAGAGTGGCCACATTCAGCAGCTTTGCCCTGAAGGGCACCGGCGCCACCAGCTCACTGTAACGCCCATCCTCAAACTTGCTCACAGATACGGTATAGTTGCCCGGGAGGGCCCGGTAACCGCGGGGCGGATTGCTGAATACATACGATTCGTCAAAACTGCTGAGATCAACCGGACCGAAGGGCGCCGTATAAAAATCCCAGCTGATGCGGCGCAGCCCCTTTTTCGCCCCGGTTTTGATGCGGCGCACCACGTTGCCCTTTTCATCTGCGATACTGAAGAGCAGGTGCGGGGCAGGCTGACGGTCTTCCAGCCGCAGCGAATCCAGCGGAGGATAATTCAGGGGCTCTCCCTTTTTCAGGGCTGCGGCTTCACGCTCCTGGCGCTTTTCCTTCAGGGTTTTCACATCCTCTTTGAGATAAAAGGTAAACACGGCCGCGGGCGCGGGATTGGGCGCACTGAAGTAACTCTCACCCTGGAAGCCCTTGCCGCGTACCCCCAGCGGGGTGGATTCGATGTACATCCACGCATCTTTGACGGGGAAGAGCTGCGCCGCTTTTTCAAGGGCGGCGGGCTGCAGGTGACGCAGCGGACTGTAATCATCCAGCACATAGAAACCACGGCCGAAAGTGGCCAGCACCAGGTCGTTCTCCCGCTTTTGTATCTCCAGGTCACGAACCGCAATGGTGGGCAGTCCGCCTTTCAGCGCATGCCATTTTCCACCGCCGTCCACGCTCACATACACGCCGAATTCGGTTCCGGCAAAAAGCAGGCGGGGATCCACATGGTCTTCAGCAATGCTGTAAACGGTGCCGCGTTCAGGGAGGTTGGCCTGGATGGCCTTCCAGGTTTTACCGCCATCAGTGGTTTTGTACACATAAGGCCTGAAATCGCCATAACGGTGATGGTTAAACGTAACATAAGCGGTGAGGCGGTCGTGCTGCGAAGCCAGCACCTGGTTCACATAGGTGGTTTCGGGCACGCCGGCAACCGGGGCGATTTTGGTCCAGCTTTTACCGCCGTCGGTGGTAAGGTGCAGCAGGCCATCATCGGTTCCCGCCCAGAGGAGGCTGCTGTCGACCGGACTTTCCGCCAGGGTGGTGATGTTGCCGAAAATATCGGTGCTCTGGTTTTTGGCCACAGCGTCCACGCTCCATACCTTATCCATCACCTTCAGTTTGTTCCGGTCGATCCCGCCGGTGAGGTCGCCACTGATCACCTGCCAGGTATTGCCGCGGTCATCGCTGCGGAAAACCTTGTTGGCGGCGAAGTAGAGCCGCTTCGCACTGTAGCGGGAGATCAGCAGCGGAGCATCCCAGTTCCAGCGGTAAGCCGCTTCTCCTTCTTTTTCCTGGGGCTGGATGAATAAGCGTTCTCCGCTTTTACGGTCGTAGCGGCTGAGGGCGCCATATTGTGCCTGGGCATAAATGATATCGGGGTTTTCGTAGTCCACCTGGGTTTCAAATCCATCTCCCGTACTGGTGAAGTACCAGTCGGCATTCACGATCCCGTTCTCGCTGAGGGTGCGGGAAGGCCCGCCAATGCTGAAATTGTCCTGGGTGCCACCATGGACATGGTAAAAGGGGAACGCGTTGTCGGTGGATACCTTATAAAACTGCGTGATGGGCAGGTTGGGTTTGTAAAGCCAGTTTTCGCCGCCATCGAAACTTTCATACACGCCGCCGTCGCAGCCCACCAGGTAGTGTCGGGTATTGTTGGGATTGATCCAGAGGGCATGGTTGTCGATGTGCTTGCTTTTCTCTCCCAGGTTGCTGGTGGTTTTACCGCCATCCCGGCTTACAGCCATATAGGCATTGGTGATAAAGATTTTGTTTTCGTCTTTGGGATCGCAGAAAATTTTCTGATAGTAGTTGCCGGAGGTGAAATAGCCTCCCTGTTTCTGCCAGCTGGCGCCGCGGTTGTCGGATTTATAGATGCCTCCCTTGCCGTCGGCGGCTTCCACCACGGCATAGAGGATATCCGGATTGCCGGGGAAGTAGTTGAGTCCGATGCGACCCAGATCGCCGCCGGGCATGCCGTTCATGATTTTGTTCCAGGTGGCGCCACCATCAGTGCTCCTGTACAGTGCAGATTCCGGGCCACCTCCGATGTAGGTATACACTTTGCGCTGGCGCTGGTGTGCGGCGGCATACACGATCTGCGGATAGCGGGGATCCACAAACACTTCATTGAAGCCGGTATGCTCGCTCACCGAGAGCACCTGCTTCCAGGTTTTTCCGCCATCGGTGGTTTTGTAAATGCCCCGTTCGCCGCCCGATTTCCAGAGAGGCCCATAGGCTGCCACATATACCACATCGCTGTTCTGGGGATCAATGGCAATCCGGCCGATGTGCTCGGAGTTTTTCAAACCCATATTCTTCCAGGTCTGGCCCCCGTCTTCTGATTTGTACACCCCGTCGCCATAAGCCACCGAGCGCTGGTTATTGTTTTCACCGCTGCCCACCCATACCACATTGGGGTTGGTGGGGTCAAGGGCAAGACAGCCGATGGAGTAGGAGCCTTCGCCCTCAAAAACGGGGGAAAAGGTTACGCCGGCATTGCTGGTTTTCCATACCCCGCCGGATGCGGCCGCTACATAGTATTCGGAGATGTTGCGCGGATTCACGGCGATATCAGCTACGCGGCCTGAAGTCACAGCCGGACCCAGGCTCCTGAACTTGAGTCCGCTGAGCAGGGATTCCGTCAGCCACTCTTTCGGCGCTTCCGCCGGGGCGGCTTTTTTCTGAGCAATCGTGGGGAAGGGCAGGGCCAGTACGAGGGCGCTGCAGGCTGCAAGCAGTCGTTTCATGTTTTTGCGGATTGGTAACAGGGAAAGGTAATAAAAAGAGTACAGTAAAAGCACAAAATTTGAGCAGCGGGAGAGAACGGGTTCAGGAGGTTCAAAGTTCAAAACATTGGGCGATCTCCTGCAATTGATTATTCATTATTGATTATTTCCTCCTTCCCTGTTCCCCAGGAGGGTTCAAAAGGTTCAACGTTCAAGAGGTTCAAAACGTTGAACATTATTGAAATTTTCCCGTTCAACATTCCCTGTTCATCATTCCCTGTTCCCCTTTCCCCGTCTCACAGGCTACATTTTCACCCACCAGGATTTGCACATTCCCTCTTCTCCTTCGTAACTTGGGGCATGAAAACGCTGCTCTTGCCGGTTCTCCTCTGCCTGCTCTGCAATGCGGAGGCACAGTCGGGCGATTTTTTACTCCTGAAGAAAAAAGACCGTACCCTCCAGACCTACTTCGCCGGCAGTAAGATCAATTTCATCAGTACCAGCGGGGCGGGTATTGAAGCCTATATCCAGGCCATCCGCAACGATACCCTTTACCTCAGGCAGTATGTTACCCGGCCGGTTCCCACCCAGCTGGGGGTATACGTGCTCGATACCAGTTTCTACTACCTGCAGTATCACTATAACCAGATCCGGGCATTTGGCAAAGAAGGGCGGCGGTTCGATTGGGCCAGCAGCGGCGGCGCCCTGATGGGTGGCGGCATCCTGCTCACCGTAGCCAGCGGCGTGGTGTACCTGGCCGATAACAAAAAGTTCAGTCCCGAACTGCTGGGCGCCGCCGTCGCGCTCACGGGTACGGGCTACCTGCTCTCCCGAAGCGGTGGCCGGGGCCGGGTGATCGGTGAGGGCTATTCACTGGTTTATGTAAAGGCCGGATCTGTCCAGAATCCCTGATCGCCTTATCTTGCAAGCGCATGAAAAAATTCTGGCGGATTTGTAAGCGGGTCTTCCTTTTTCTCTTCATCTTCCACCTGGTTTACCTGGTAGCGTGTACCTGGATATACCCGCCCATTACCCTCACGCAGCTGGTGAGCGGCATCTCCGGGCACGGACTGAAGCGGGATTATATCCGGTATGATGAAATGGGACCCAACATCAAGCTGGCTGTGATTGCGGCAGAAGACCAGCTTTTTCCGGATCACGACGGATTCGATATCAAGGCCATCAAAAAAGCCCTGAAGCACAATGAAAAGCATCCCAACCGCACAAGGGGCGCCAGCACCATCAGCCAGCAAACCGCGAAAAATGTTTTCCTCTGGCAGCACGGCGGTTGGTTCCGCAAGGGACTGGAAGTGTACTTCACTTTTTTGATCGAAAAAATCTGGAGCAAGAAACATATCCTCGAAACCTATCTTAACGTGGCAGAGATGGGCGAGGGCATCTTCGGGGTGCAGGCTGCCGCCAGGGCGTATTTTAATAAAGACGCAAAACAGCTTACCCGCGCCGAAGCCGCCATGATCGCCGCCTGCCTGCCCAATCCCAAAAAATACACCGTGAAGCCGCTGAGCCGTTATGTGGCCAACCGTTACGACAATATCCTGCAGCAGATGAACAACCTCAGCGGCGATCCGGATATTGACGCGCTGCTGAAGTAACGGCCTCCGGCTGATACAATAAAAAGTTAAAACCGCTTTTGCAGTCAACCTTCTCTCAGCCGGTTCGTTTTGCCGGTCATGAGAGGAATCACCGCAATGCTTGCCGTACTGGCCGCCAGCTGTTTTTCTGCTGTTGCGCAGCCTCATCCCCGCGGCACCTTTACCGCGGCCGCGGGCCTGGAACTGCTGGTGCCCGAATATCCACTCAGGCAGCAACTGTCGGCCGGAGCCGGCGCCACCCTAAAGGGTGAATATGTGTTTTCCCGTCATGCTGCCGTCACCGCCGCCTCGGGCTATTACCGCATGCCGGGCAGAAGAGCCCTGGTGGCCATGCAGGGTATTCCCCTAAAAGCAGGAATACGATATTACCTGGGCAATTTTTATGCTTCGGGGGAGGCCGGTATCCTGTTCCTCACTGCGGGGGATACCCGCAGTTCCTTTTTATGGTCAGCTGGCCTGGGCGATAAAATCAGGTGGGGCAGCCGAACCGTTGATGTGGGCATCCGGCATGAGGCCTGGCCCGGATTCTATGCCCGTTCCGGCATCATCGCAGCCCGTGCCGCCATTGAACTGGAATTGCAGCAAAGCCGTCAAACCAACAGAACTTCCTTCTAAAATAATAGCGCTATGAAATGTCCCCATTGCGACCAGCTGTTGCTGATTACGGAAAGGCATAACGTGGAGATCGATTATTGCCCCTCCTGCCGGGGCGTATGGCTGGATAAAGGTGAGCTGGATAAGCTGATGGATTTTGCCAGTGCCCGCGCCGCCGGATATGTGCAGTCGGCGCCGCCCCCGCAGCAGCACCAGCCCTACCCGTCTTACCCGGCAAAGGATCCATACTACAGCAAGAAGCACAAGAAGAAAAATATCTTCGGGGATTTGTTTGATTTTGACTGACATCAAAAGACCCCATGATCAAGATCCGGGTATTCACCGGGCGCAGCAATCCGTTGACAGCAGGTAAGCTGGGCCAGCGGATCTGTGGCTGTTCATGAGGGGCAACCTCTCTGAATTAAGGCTTGGCGGGGGTACCCGGATTCATGAGCAACGCCTTCAGTTCGTTAATCTGGTTTTGCAGGTTTTCAATCTGTGCATCCTTGGCATCATTCGCTTTGCACAGTTCCTGCACCGCTTTTACCAGCGGCACCACAAATTCGGCATACCGCAATCCCCAGATTTTACCGCGCTTGTCCACGCCGGAAAACTCATATCCCGCTTGTTTCGCCGCCGCCGCCACTTCCTGGGCAAGAAAACCGGAGAAGGCTATTTGTTCGATATCATATTTGCCGGGGTAGTCGCTGCTGTCGGTTCTCCCCAGCAAACTGTACTGTTTTTCCAGACTGTAGTGATAGGTAACGGGTTTCAGCAGGTTGATAAAACCCAGTCCCGGCACATTTTCGCGGATATTCTTCTTGATCCGGGCATCGGAATAGGCCGTCCAGTTTACCTGGCCGCCGATGCTGGTGATGGAACCATTCCCGATGCGTACTTTGTCGCTCTCATCTACCAGAGCAGCATATCCCAATGATAAGGTGTTCGCCAGCGCGATGCCCGCTGTGCCAGCCTGATAACCTATAGCCGTATTGAGGTCGCCGGTTTCATTGTAATAAAGACTATTGTATCCGATGGCCGTATTACCCGAACCCGTTGCGTTTTTATAAAGCGAATTTGTTCCGCTGGCCGTATTCGCTGCGCCAAGGGTATTATTATACAGCGCTTTGGAACCTTTGGCCATATTATTTATCGAATGCGCACTGAGTCCAGCTCCCACCCCATTGAAATATAATGCACTATCTCCAACCGCCACCAGGTTGCTGCGATCAGTATTATTCCGTAAAGCATTTGCACCTATGGCAATATTGGAATATCCAAGGTTGTTACGTGCCAGCGCATTAATTCCAACGGCTATATTGGAGCTGCCGGTAGTATTATTGCCAAGGGCACTCATACCCATCGCTGTGTTTGAATTCCCATTGCTGTTTTGTGTGAGTACACCATAACCCATAGCTGTATTACCATGGCCACTTGTGCTAAATAAAAGAGCAGTTGAACCGATGGCCGTATTATAATTTCCGGAAACATTGCTGAACAGAGATCTGCTACCACTGGCTGTATTATTAGCGCCCACCGTATTACTGAATAATGCCTTGGAGCCCACTGCTGTATTCCCGGTAGCATCAACTGCACCGGAAGCACCGGATCCGTTATTAAACAAAGCACTGTCGCCTACCGCCACCAGGTTACTCCGGTTTTCATTTTTGTTCAGTGCACCTGCTCCCGCTGCCACATTGGAAAAGCCGGTTGTATTGCTGAACAGTGCATTGCGCCCGCTGGCCGTATTGTTACTCCCGGTGATATTAAAAGCCAGCGCGCCGGATCCGCTGGCCGTATTGTTGTTGCCGCTGGTATTGCTGTAAAGTGCCAATGCCCCGTTGGCCGTATTTTCTTTTCCCGTGCTGTTGCTGTACAACGACTGAATGCCCACGGCACTGTTGGAATTACCGGTGCTGTTGCTGTACAGGGCCTGGTACCCTCCCGCTGTATTCGAGTGACCGGTACTGTTACTGAACAGGGACTTGGAGCCCAACGCGGTATTTCCGGTGGCATCAACCGCCCCTGCTGCACCGGCGCCATTGTTATACAATGCGCTGTCGCCCACGGCCACCAGGTTGCTCCGGTCCGTACTGCTGAACAAAGCGCCGCTGCCCACCGCTGCATTCGAGTAACCGGTTTCATTACTGAAGAGCGCTTCATTTCCATACGCCGCATTCGTATTTCCCCGGGTATTGCTGAACAAGGCATCCACCCCGCTGGATGTATTGAAATGACCAGCCGTATTGCTGTACAGCGAACCCGTTCCGGTGGCAGTATTGAAGTTGCCTACCGTATTGCTGTACAGCACATTTTTACCCAGGGCCGTATTGGCAGTTCCATTGCTGTTGACTCGAAGACTGCCGATGCCCCAGCCCGTATTGCCGCTCACGGGGTCGAGGATGCCTGACAACGCATTGTTGGTGCGGAACCGCAGCGGCTGTGCATCGGTGGTGCCTAAAAAATGAGCTGCGGTTGTACCGCTGTTACCCGAAAGCCACCAGCCTGCAACGCTGCTTCCGCCGAGCGGAGTCCAGGCACTGCCGTTCCAGTAATAAAATCCCGCGCCGGCGGGCACCTGGCCCGTATTGTTATTGCTGTTGTATACCAGCAGCGAAACCGGTGGCGCAGGGATCGTAACGGCATCGTTGGCCGACTGCAGGTTGACCCTCGGGATCAACAGCCCTTTATTGCCGGCGTTTACCTCCAGCTGGGCAGCCGGATGAGGGGTACTGGTGCCGATGCCCACAGTCTGGGCTTGCAAACAGCAGGGAATACAGGCCAATGCCATCGTCAGAAAATGAAGGTTGCGAAGCATATCTGTTGAGATTAAATGATTGGCTGCAGGATGCCGCGAGCCGGTTGTTTGCTCAGCTGCCCTGAAAGGATTGGATTCCGAAATATCAGGAGAATATTGGATGGATCAATGCTTGCCAAAGCATCGTGGCGGATGGCGTCAGCCGTTTATGCAGGTGCCGCATCCGTTCCGCTCAACAGAACCGCTTGTCTGCACACAGTATCGTACACGGTAAAGAACCGCTCTGTACCCAGCTATCCATCGCCGGATCCGGGATGGACTTCCGCCAGTAAACACATGCCCTCACCAGCATGGCGGCCTGCTGTTGAATAAACATAGGAAGAAAATAAATCTGTAAAGCGCCCCTGTTTATTTATTCCCCCGGCCGGATGATGGCGCTTTGCCGGCAATCCCTTACCTTTGCCCCTCACACCATCGCAGTGACACGGCCTGTTGTAAGCCGGCATGGTATTCAGAATCCCGCTGTTGCAGAACCTACAACGTCTTCCCAGCTTTTATTTACCGTAACATGTTATTTGAACAACTTGGACTCATTGCGCCCATTCTTAAAGCATTGGGCGAAGAAGGATACAGTCATCCTACTCCCATTCAGCAACAGGCTATTCCCTGGGTGCTGGAGCAGCGCGACCTGCTGGGTTGCGCCCAGACCGGCACCGGCAAAACCGCGGCCTTTGCCATCCCCATCCTGCAGCTGCTGTACAACCGCCGCGAAAAGCCGCGTGGACCGCAGCCCATCCGCGTCCTGATCCTCACGCCCACCCGCGAACTGGCCATCCAGATCGATGAAAGCTTTGCCGCTTACGGGCGCCACACCGGGATATCCCATGCCGTTATCTTCGGCGGCGTATCCCAGGTACCGCAGGTGCAGCAGCTGCGCCACGGCGTGGAGATCCTCACGGCCACACCCGGCCGCCTGCTTGACCTCATCAGCCAGGGCTATATCAGCCTGCAGCACCTCGAAATTTTTGTACTGGATGAAGCCGACCGTATGCTCGACATGGGCTTTATCCATGATGTGAAAAAGGTGATCAGCAAACTGCCGCCCAAAAGACAAACCCTTTTCTTCTCCGCCACCATGCCGCCGGAGATTCAGAAACTGGCCGATATCCTCCTCACCAAACCGGTGAAAGTGGAGGTTACCCCGGTTTCTTCCACCGTTGAAAAGATTGCCCAGCACCTCTTTCATGTGGATAAAGCCAATAAAATCCACCTGCTGCTGCACATCCTGAAAGACACCGCCATCAGCAATGTGCTGGTATTCTCCCGCACCAAACACGGAGCGGACAAGGTGGTGCGTATCCTCCACAAAAGCCAGATAACGGCAGCGGCTATCCACGGCAACAAATCCCAGAATGCCCGTCAACATGCCCTGAGCCAGTTCAAGAACGGCGGCATCCGGGTGCTCGTGGCCACCGATATCGCAGCCCGCGGCATTGATATCGATGACCTCACCCATGTCATCAACTTCGACCTGCCGGATGTTCCGGAAACCTATGTGCACCGCATCGGCCGAACAGGCCGGGCAGGCAATGCCGGCACCGCTTTCTCCTTCTGCACCACCGAAGAAAAAGACGAACTGCGCGCCATCCAGAAACTGATCGGCAAACAGATCTCCGTGGTGGAAGAACACCCCTTCCCCGTAGGCAGCGCACCGCAACAAACGGATAGCAGCCCGGAAACACAGGACCGCCGCCAGGGCTTCAGCCGCACCCCCCAGCCGTTAAGGCACGAACAGGGCCAGGCGCGGAGCGGCGCCAACCGGCGTTTCCACAACAACCGCCGGGGCAGAAAACCACAAAACGGATAAGGATAAGCGCACGGTTTCGGTAACTTTACAGAAACGCATGCCATGTCTACGCTCACCCTTTCCCTGATCCAGACCGATCTGGCCTGGGAAGACAAAGCCACCAACCTGAGCCGGCTGGAGGAAAAAATCATGGGCATTGAAGAACGCACCGAACTGGTGGTGTTGCCCGAAATGTTCAGCACCGGCTTCAGCATGCAGCCCCGGCTGCTCGCCGAGCCCATGGAGGGTGAAACCGTGGAATGGATGCGCCGCCTCAGCGAAACACGCAAAGTGATCCTCACCGGCAGCCTCATCATTGAGGAAGAAGGCCGTTATTACAACCGGCTGCTCTGGATGCTGCCCAACGGACACTGCGGATACTACGACAAACGGCACCTCTTCGCCTATGCCGGCGAAGACCAGCATTATGCGGCCGGCAACAAACGCCTGATCGCCTCCGTAAAAGGCTGGAAAATCAACCTGCAGATCTGCTACGACCTGCGCTTCCCCGTATGGGCCCGGCAGCAGCCGGAAGACCGCAGTGCACCGGAATACGATGTGCTCATCTATGTGGCCAACTGGCCCGAACGCCGCAGCCATGCCTGGAAAACCCTGCTCTGCGCACGCGCCATCGAAAACCAGTGCTATGTGGTGGGGGTGAACCGGGTGGGCCGCGATGGCCACAACATTGCCCACAGCGGCAACAGCCTGGTGATTGACCCGCTGGGAGAAGTGCTGTACCACAAGGCCGAGGAAGAAGAGGTGTTCACTCTTACCCTGGAAAGAGAAAGGCTGGAAGAAGTGCGGTCAAAATTTCCTTTCTGGAGAGACGGGGATGCTTTTATCCTGCAGCGCTGAGGCCTTCCGGATCATCTCCCTTACCATCAGCAGTTTCCGGTCCTGCATTTTTCGGATACCCTCTACCGTAGGTGGAATATAAATATCCGGTGGCACACCCCTTCCGTCTTTCGCAACATGATTGAACTGTACCAGCCGGAAAAAGGGCAGTCTTACCCGGATGCGGGTACGCGGCAGCGTGATATCCGGAATCATGATGCCGTTGTTGCCATGCCATCCCCCGCCGGCTTCTTCACCCACGAGGGTGATGTTATCCTGTCCCTTCACCGCATTGCAGAAGAGCGTGGAGGCCGAAAATGTAGGCCCGTTGATGAGCACCCACGTGTTCCCGTCAAAATGATTTTTACGTTTCGGCCTGAACCAGTGCCGCTCCCAGTAACCGAAATGATACATGCCGTCGCTGCGTTTGCGCGACAGCACCATCAGGGCCAGGTTGCTCAGGAAGCCCAGCCTGACGCGGGGCGTGTAGGGGTGAAAATTTTTCTCGCGGCTGTACACCGAATCCGCCACGCGGAAGGGTGTTTTGCGCAGGTACCGGGTGAGCAGCGACGAGAGGTTAACATCGCCGCCGCCATTGCCGCGCAGATCAATCACCAGCTGGCGGATGCCCTGTTCATGCAGGGCTCGGAAGGAACGGCGGAAAAAACGGCGCAGGTGCTGCCGGTTGCCATTGCTGAAAGTATTGAGGGTCATGAATCCCGCCCCCAGCGTGGTATCAATGTAGAATGAGCGGTAACTCTCCACCCGCTCTTTGCGCTGCCGCCGGCGCTGTGCCGCGCTGAGCCGCCGGGCAGGAGGGCGGGCAGCCTTCCCCGTATCCGGTGCCGGTTTCCAAAGAGGCAGCTGCGTAAACTGTTCCCTGCCGGCCGAATCGAGATAACCCACGCGGTACTGGGCATAGAGGCCGAAAACATTGCGGTGATAGTAGGGAAAATTGGCGCTGACCCGGATGTAATTCACATTGTCTGCATAGCCATCCGCCGGCAGGTGCGCAAAAATGCGCTGCAGGATAACGGGTACGGGCAGCTGGTTGATGGAAGTGATCACGGTACCGGGCCGAAACAGGGAGTCCCGGGGGTTGAGGTTGCCCGTTACCACCATCGTATCTCCCCAGGCCTTCACAAAAAGAGGAAAGGAAGGAATGACCTTACCGCGGAGAAAACGGCCCCAGTTTTTACTCATGGAAAAACTCGTGTGCCCGCAGCGGATGCGGCTGGTAAAGGGCGCCACCAGCTTCCAGCCAAACTGTAACTCGGTCATGCTGTCGGGGATCGACCGGTACAGGCTGTCCAGGAAACGGTCCATCGAATCTTTCGGCGTGTACCAGTACAGGGATGGATGCTTGGCCTCCATCACGCTGCGCAGCCAGCTGAAATCAGCCTGGAGGTCTGTACGGCTGAATTTACGGTCAGGGTTATACGCTTTTCTGCCCGCCGCACACGATACCAGCAGGGGGATGAGCAGCCAGACCATCCCGCGGTAAAGATTGTTCAGCAAACGGTGGCGCATGGTATGCAGCATGGCGGTTGCGGAAAAAATAAAGAGGCTGTAACAAAAGCCCGGGCGTCTGCATTCCGCCTGCCCGCGTGGAACGGGGAAGGGGGGAGAACGTCCAGCAGACCCTTGCTACAGCCTCCGGATAATGTACTGGAATTATTGCCCTTTCCGGGTGCTGATGAGGTAGCCCACCCGCACACTGATGTTGCCCATGCTGGTGCCGGAAGAAACCGGACCATCCTGGTAACGTACACTCAGATCAAAGTCTTTCGACACCACGCCGGTTGCCAGTGCATAGCTGAGGGTGCGCTCGGTGGATTTGGTGTTCACGCCGTTCAGGGTATTGCTGTAATAATACCAGGCCAGCCCTGCCTGCGGTTCAAAATACCAGTTGCCGGCAATCCGTTCACGGATGCCCAGCATGATGGGTAATACCCCCACCTGGCCGTTCACCCGGGAGCCGCTGCCCTTGGCCGTAAAGGTGAGGTAGCCCGCAGTGAGGCTGCCGCCGCGAACAGCTGAGGGACCGTATTGGAAACGAACACCCCCGCCGTAGCCGGTGCCATAGTTATTGCGGAACGACTTGCCTACGGGGAAGGCGGCTTCTGCGCCGAACCCAAACAGGAACGAACTTTCCTGGGCGGATACCGCCGAAACCGTGGCTGCCAAAACAAAAGCCAGTAAGATTCTTTTCATATTCATTGCATTGATTAGCGGGCGAAGGTAAACAAATCCGGCCATCCCCTGGCCAACGGGGCCCGGATTTCGGGCCGCAGGCCTCATTTCCGGATATGATTCCAGCCCTGGGCGATCAGTTCGTGGCGGTTGCCCCCCCGGGTAAGGATATGACTGCCGGCTTCGGGTTCGGTCATATAGCCCACCACACTGACCTGGTCGTTGGCCCTGATCTTCTCATAATCCTCCTGGGCAATGGTGAACAGCAGTTCATAATCCTCACCCCCGCTGAGGGCGCAGGCGGTAGGATCCAGCTCCAGCTTATAGGCAAACTGCCGGGCCTCCTCAAATACAGGGATTTTATCTTCATACAGCACGCAACCCAGCTGGCTTTGCTTGCAGAGGTGGAGGATCTCACTGCTGAGGCCATCGCTGATGTCAATCATGGCGGTGGGCAGGATCTCCTGGCTGGCAAAGAACTCAATGATGTCTTTGCGCGCTTCGGGTTTCAGCAGCCGGCCGACGATATACGTCTGCCCCTCCAGATCTGGCTGGGCCCCGGTTTCCGCAAATATTTTCTTCTCCCGCTCCAGGATGGTGAGTCCGAGAAATGCGCCGCCCAGGAAACCGCTTACGCAGAGCAGATCCCCCTTGCGGGCGGTGCTGCGTTTGACAAAACGATCGGGCGCCACCTCACCGATAGCGGTAACGGAGATGATCAGCCCCTTCTGCGATGAAGTGGTATCGCCGCCCACCAGGTCAACCCCATAGCGGTCACAGGCGGCATAAACGCCTTCATAAAACTCCTCCAGGGCTTCCACGCTGAACCGGTTACTGAAGGCCAGGCTGAGGGTGATCTGCGTAGGCGTGGCATTCATCGCATACACATCACTGAGGTTCACCACCACGGATTTGTACCCCAGGTGCTTGAGGGGGGTGTACATCAGGTCAAAATGAATGCCCTCCACCAGCATATCGGTGGTCACCACCACCTGTTTGCCGAAGGGATCAATCACGGCCGCATCATCGCCCACACTCACGATGGTGGACGCATTCCGCGTTTCATTGTTCCGGGTGAGGTGATCAATGAGACCAAACTCGCCGAGGGTGGAAATTTCAGTGCGGGTGGACATGGGGAAAGTGAAAGGTTTAAAGTTTAAGGTTTGAGGTTTAAGGTTGCCCTTTCAGGCAAAGTTTAAAGTTTAGCGGTGTAAAAGCGGGCTGCCGGATTGATGATGGAAAGTTGACTATTGAAAAGGCTTCCGTTCTTTCGGGGGTTCAAAACGCTGAACATTGGATATTGAAAATTGATGATTGAAAATTTCCCGTTCTTTCTTCCCTGTTCAGCATTCCTTGTTCAACATTCCCTGTTCAACATTCCCTGTTCCCCCGCTTCACTCCACCCCCTGCACCACTTTCAGCATCACAGCATGGAGATGCCCGTTGGTGGCAAGGATATCCGGCTGGTAAATCGTGTATGCCCCGCCGTTAAAACCCGAGACCTGGCCGCCTGCTTCGAGGAGAATCACCACCCCCGCAGCGCTGTCCCAGGGCTGCAGCCGGTGCTCATAAAAGCCATCGAAGCGGCCCATGGCCGTCCAGCAAAGATCGAGGGCTGCACTGCCCAGCCGGCGCACCGCGATGCCCCGCCGGATAAACCGTTCAAATACCTGCAGCGGTCCGTTGGGCGAATCGAGGTAGGTGTAAGGAAAGCCGGTAACCAGGCAGCTGGTGGGCAAACTATCTTTCGTGCTCACCTGTATGCGTGCTCCGTTCAGGGTAGCGCCCCGGCCTTTTTCCGCAAAGAACAGCTCGTTCATGAAAGGATTGTACACCACGCCCATCACCAGCTCGCCCTAGTACTCCACCCCGATGCTGACACAGCAGAGGGGAATGCCGTTGGCAAAATTGATGGTGCCGTCAATGGGGTCGATGATCCATTTATAATCGCTGGACTGCTTCATTTCCCCGGCTTCTTCACTCAGGATATAATGCCCGGGGAACTGTGCACGGATCACCTCCATAATGGCTTTTTCAGAAGCATGATCCGCTTCGGTTACCGGGTTGTTGATGCCGTCCTTATTGGTGATTTTGAAATCGCGGTTGAAAAAACGCTGCAATTCCCGGGCACCGGCCTGTGCAGCCTGCAGCAGGGTTTCCTTGATCATGCCGCAAAGATACTCCGGGCCGGTCAATACCCGGGTAAATTCGTGAGCAGCCCTTTGCAGGCCGGGAAGAGGAATGATGAACAGATCGGGATGAACTGTTAACTTTAACGCACTGATCAGCACATGCAACGAAAGGAATTTTTACGGCTGTCCCTGATGGCCCCGCTGAGCGCGGCTGTGCGCCCGCTATCCGCCCTCGGCCTCCACAGCACGGAGGGCGCCACCCTTTCCTATGTGCGGCCCGGCGATCCGCAGTACGAACTGCTGCGCAGGGGTTTCAACCGGCGCATCGACCGACGGCCGGCTCTCATCGCTCCCTGCCGGAGTACGGCCGAGGTGGCCGAAGCGGTTCGCGAAGCGGCAAAACTGCGGCTCCCCGTGGCCGTCAAAAGCGGCGGGCACTGCATGGAAGGCTTCTCCGTGAACAACAACGGTTTGGTCGTCAATCTCTCCGCCCTGAACACCATCAGCTGGCTGGGACCCGACCGCATCCGTACCGGACCCGGCTGTACCCTGGCCCAGCTCTATGGCGAACTGCTGCCGCGGAAAAAATTCCTGCCGGGCGGATCCTGTGCCGGCGTAGCCCTCGGGGGTCTTACGCTCGGCGGCGGATACGGACTGCTGTCGCGGAAATTTGGCCTCACCTGCGACAGCCTGCAGGCCGTTACCCTGGTGGATGGGCACGGACAGGTGATCCGGGCCGAAGGCGATCATGAACTGCTCTGGGCCTGCCGGGGCGGCAACAACGGCAACTTCGGGGTAGTCACCGAAATGGAATTCAGCCTGCACCCCGCACCGGCTACCCTGCAAAGCCACCGCTTCCGCGCTTACCGTGTGGATAAGGCCCGGGCACAGACGCTCCTGAGCCAGTGGTTCAGCCTTACCCAGCAACTGCCCGATGACTGTTTCAGTGCCTTTGTCCTCAACGGCCGCACCGTGTACATCCTCCTCACCAACGCGGGCCCCGCCACCAGGGCCACCAACGCCTTCATCCGGGAACTGCGGGCGGTAACCGACAAAACCACCGCCACCGCAGCCCTGCCGCTGGCAAGAGCCCTGCAGGCCTACTATGGCCGCACACAGCCCCTGTATTTTAAAAATGCCTCCGCCGGACTGTACCGGCATTATGCTGAAATTGAACAACTGATCCCCGAAGTGCTGGACATCACCCTGCGCACCCCCGGCATGATCTACCAGGTGAATACCCTCGGCGGGAAAATCCGGGATGCCGGCGCGGCAAAAGCATCAGCCTTTGCACACCGGCAATACAACTACTTTTCAGAACTGCAGACGTACTGGGAGCAGCCGGCACAGGAAAAAAAGCTGGTCGACCGGTTTCAGCAGGTGCAGGACATCTTTTTCCGCAACGGCATCACCGCCCAGTACCGGAACTATCCCGATCTTCGTTTTACACAGTGGGAAAGGGCTTATTACGGTGAGCTGTACCCGAAACTGCAGCGCATCAAATCAACCTACGACCCGGCCAACCTCTTCCGCTATGAACAGAGCATCCGGCCGGCCGGAACACCATAACCCCGCACCCCTTGCAACTCTCCGTCATCATAGTCAATTACAACGTCAAACATTTCCTGGGGCAATGCCTCAGCAGCGTGCGCAAAGCCTGCCGCAACCTGGAGGCCGAAGTGCTGGTGATCGACAACCATTCTGCCGACGGCAGTGCCGAATATTTGCCCGGCCGTTTCCCGGAGATCAGCTTCATCTGGAAAACGGGGAACGCCGGTTTTGCCCGCGCCAACAATGAGGGCTGGCGGCAGGCGCGCGGGGAGTATGTGCTCTTCCTGAACCCCGACACCCTGCTGGCAGAAGACAGCCTTGAGCAGTGCCTGAACTTTATGCGGCAGCGTCCCGATGCCGGGGCGCTGGGCGTAAAGATGATCGACGGCACCGGGGCCTTCCTACCGGAAAGCAAGCGGGGCCTGCCCGGACCCTGGGCGGCCTTCTGCAAGATGACCGGTCTCACCCGCCTCTTTCCCCGCTCGCGGTGGCTGGCCCGTTACTACCTGGGCCACCTCGATGCTGCGCACAGCCATCCGGTAGACGTGCTCTCCGGCGCATGCATGCTCGTAAAACGGGAGGTGCTCGAACAAACCGGCGGTTTTGATGAGGACTATTTCATGTACGCCGAAGACATTGACCTCAGCTACCGCATCCTGCAGGCCGGGTGGCGGAATTATTATTTTGCGGGTACCCGCATCCTGCATTTCAAGGGTGAAAGCACCGTGCGGGAAAGCCGGGCGCATATCCGTCACTTCTATGGCACCATGATCCGCTTTGTACAGAAGCACCACCGGGGGCTCTCTGCACAAATCTATATCCTGCTTCTCCGCATACTGATTGCCGTGAAACTGCTGTTGCTGAGAGAAGGCCGCCAGCCCGAACCCTGGGCCCTGCCCGACACCTGCTATACCAGCACCGGGGATCCCGCGGTCCGAACGATCCTGGACAAACATTTCAGGTTCGTGCAGCCGTTCAGCCAGCTGACTGAGGTGCCTGCCGGATCTGCCGTGCTGCTGAGTGAAACCCGCCACTCCTTTGCAGACATACTCCGGCTGATGGAGCAGTGGCCAGGCCGGAATCCCTACCTGTTGCACGCCACCGGCGAACCGGCGATAACCGGCAGCGCCCGCCGTGGTGAACAGGGCGTCGTACTGACATGAGGGTGCAAAAAAGAAAAGGGCCGCAGTACGCAGCCCTTTTGTAAATCCTGTACAGAGAATAATCAGTTGTTCAGCATCAGCGGCATCACCAGCATCAGCAACTCTTCATGTTCGTCCACCTCGGTGGGCTTGATGATACCGGCCTTGGTGGGCGTGCTCAGTTCGATGTTCACTTCAGGCGTATCGGCCGCACCGAGCATTTCAATCAGGAATTTGGCGTTGAAAGCAATCTGCAGATCCTCGCCGTCGTACTGGCAGGCCATGCGCTCATTTCCTTCAAAGCTGAAGTCCACATCCTGCGCCGCCAGCTGCAGTTCGCTGCCGCTGATGCTCAGCGCCACCTGGTTGGTGCTCTTGTTACTGAACACGCTTACGCGGCGGAGGGCATTCTGAAAATCTGCTTTATTAATGGACATTTTATAGGGATTGTCTGCCGGAATCACCACTTTATAATCCGGGAACCGGGCATCAATCAGCCGGCACACCAGTTCTGTGCCGCCATGTTTTACAAACAGGTGGTTGCTGTTGTAGGAGAGGGTGAGCTCATCATCATTATCGGGCAGGGCACTCTTCAACAGGTTCAGCGGCTTTTTGGGCGCAATGAAGGAGTCTGTTTTCGGGCATTTCACATCCGTGCGCTTGTATTTCACCAACCGGTGGGCATCCGTGGCCACACAGGTAAGTCCCTTTTTGTCCAGCTCAAAAAACACACCGGTCATCGCGGGCCGCAGGTCATCGTTGCTCACCGCAAACAGGGTTTTGTTGATGGCGGTTACCAGGGCCGAGGAGGTCATGGTGAAATTGTTGGTGTCATCGGCCACCGGCTCCTTGGGGAAATTATCAGGGTTTTCGCCCATCACCTTGTACTTACCATTGTCGCTGGTGATCTCCACACCGAAATTCTTATCAATATTAAACGTAAGCGGCTGCTCGGGAATATTCTTCAGCGAGTCCATCAGGATCTTGGCGGGGATGCACACTTTCCCGCTGTCTTTGGCTTCAATATCCAGGTGCACCTTCATCACGGTTTCCAGATCAGTGGCCACCACGGTGAGGCGGTTTTTTTCGATCTCGAATAAAAAGTCCTCCAGGATGGGCAGCACCGTATTGGCGTTGATCACCCCGTTGATCTGCTGCAGTTGTTTCAGTAAAGCCGAAGAAGAAACGATGAACTTCATAGATTGATCTGATTTGGAGCCAAAGATAATTGATTGACTCTAATAGATTCAAGTAATGCGTAAAATGACGGGCGCCGGGGGAAAAATCCCCGGGCGGCAGGAATCCTCACCTGTTCCTGTACTGATTATCAGCTTCCTTGCCGCAGATTCCGTGCCCGGTAACCAGGCATCCGCCGCGGGATTTTTTTCCGGAAAGGCCTGGCGCCCGAAAAATTCAGGAATAATGCGGAAATTGGGAAACATGAAAGCAATTCTCTCCAGTTTGCTGCTGCTTTTGATCCTGCAGCCGGCAGGTGCGCAGGGCCGGCCGGCCGGCGGGTTCAATCCTGCCGACTTTACAGGGGTATGGGTGATGAAGGACCCGCGGCGAGGGGTTATCTGTGAAGACTGGGTGCTGATGGAAAACGGCCGGCTCAAAGGCAGGAGCTACCGCCTCAGGGGAAAAGACAGCACGATGCTGGAATGGGTGGAGCTGTATAAGGAAGGACACGAGGTTTTCTATGTCCCCACCACCGCGGGGGAAGGCAACGGCAACCCGGTTCCCTTCCGGCTGAAGACCACCCGCAACCGGGTGTATATTTTCGAAAACCCGGAACACGATTTTCCCAAACGAATTGTGTACGCCTTCAGCAGCCGTAACCGGCTCCATGCCTGGATTGATGATGGCCAGGGAAAACAGCAACTGCATTTCTATTACCGCCGGAAATTACCCTGATCACTGTTTTCATCACCTGAAATATTCACAGCATGCAATCAAAAGCCAGCACAGTAGAGGCCTATATCGCCGAACTTCCGCCCGACCGGCAGGAACTGATCAGCCGACTCAGAAAGGTGATCCTGAAAAATCTGCCCCGGGGATTTGAAGAATGCATCAACTACGGCATGATTGGGTATGTGGTGCCGCACACGCTGTACCCCGCCGGCTATCACTGCGATCCGAAACTGCCACTGCCCTTCCTGGCGCTGGCCTCTCAGAAAAACGCCGTTTCAATCTATCACATGGGGATCTACGCGGATCCGGCACTGATGCAATGGTTCGTTACCGAACATGCCCGGGTGTCGGCCAGAAAACTGGATATGGGAAAAAGCTGTATCCGCTACAAAAAGGCCGAGGATATTCCCTTTGAGCTGATTGGCGAACTGGTGAGCAAAATGAAACCCCAGGACTGGATTGCGCAGTATGAAAAGATGCTGAAACGATGAGGCGGGGGAACAGGGAATGTTGAACAAGGAAGGCTGAGCAGGGAAGGCAGAACGGGAAATTTTCAATAATCATTCCCAGGAAAGAGCCCGGCATTTTGAACCCTCACCGGGGAGGAGCAAGATTTTCAATGCCCCAGCTGCCGGCTGTAAAATACACCGGCCAGGAGGGCGATGCCGAATCCCAGGAGGATCAGCCCGGAGATCTTATTGATGAGGGCAATGACCCGTTCATTGATGCGGGTGCGGATTTTTCCGGCCATCAGCACCTTGAGGATATCGGTACCGGTGTTCACCAGGATGCAGGTGCTGAAGATCACAATGCGCTGCTGGATGGTATGCGTGGCGGCGATGGCGGTGGCGGTGGTGAGCCAGAAAAAAATCACCCCGGGATTGAGGGTATTGATCAGGAAGCCGGAGAGCGCAATGCGGGCATGCGCCCGGGTGGTGATCACGATCCGGTTTTCGTCTTCCTTTAAATGCACTTTCTTGAAGAAGAGATAAAAAATACCCATCGCCATCAGGAAAATACTGCCGGCAAAACCGATTTCCCTTTTAAAGCTGAGGAGCTGTATCACGAGGTTGGAAAAAACATTGCTCAGCACCACCCATACCACATCACTGAACCAAACCCCGCCCACAAAACTGAAGCCCGCCTTGTGGCCGTTGCTGATGCTCTGCTTGAAAATGGCGAATATCACCGGACCCACTGAAATGATGAGCAGCAGGCTGATGGCAAATCCTTTTAAAATGGCCTCGATCATGCGGGGATAAAGCGAACGGGTAAGAGGCGTGAAGATAGAGAATTATGCCTGATTATTTCCGCTTGAAAATCGGAACGGTGCTGCAGGGTTCGCCATACATAATACTCTTCACCACGGGGCGTAGCAGGGCCGTCGCTTTCAGGTAGGCAGCTTCCCCCACGGGCAGCTCGCCGCAGCCTTTGATCACCACCCGCTTATCCGTGTAATCGGCTACGGGCAAACGGGAGAGATTGTCCAGCAGCAGCTCCTCCCTGATGCGGGTCTCATCACCAAACGCAACGCGGCGGGCAACCGGCTGCAGGATGCTCGCCACCAGCATGTAGGCCCAAACCGGGATCACGGCATCGGCACTGCAGGTAACCGCCACAATTTTATCCCGGTAGGGTTCCGTGTTCAGCTCCTTCATGGATTCGCGGAAATCCTTTTCTTTCAGGATCAGGCCCATGAAGAGGTAATCCTTCAGGTCGAAAACCACGAATTCCCCCTGGGGATAAAAATCCGCCAGGTCAAGGGTAACCAGCGCGCTTTCACTAACCCGGTTGATGAGTTCGCCTTCCATACCGCAAAATTAAAGGCTTCCGCCGGAATAGCTTTTCAGCAGGTTTGCGGAAGCGGGAAAAACGCGTTACCGCCAACCCCTCCCGTGCCGCCGGAACCTGAACGGGTCAGCTTCAGGGTTTACAACCCATCGTTATGTAAAAATCGGACAGGCCGGATCCGGTCAGGCTCCGCTCAAAAAAAGGCGGCCCGGGTTGGTGGAATTATACCACGAGGCTTTTCGTGGATCCCGCATTTTTGCGGAAAGTATGCGTCATGAAAACAGTTTTTCTTTGTTGGCTGGCCGCAGCCAGCCTTCCGGCTGCCGCCCAGGACAGCCCCCGTTACCGGGTAACCGTTCCCGTCAGCAACAGCAGCCGGCAACCGGCCGAAAATGCCACCGTTGAACTGCTCCGCGCGGCGGATACCAGCCTGGTGAAAACCGCCCTCACCGGATCGGATGGGATGGCCGAACTGGAATCCATCCGCGAAGGCAACTACCTGTTAAGGGTATCCCAGGTGAATCATGAAACCGTACTCAGCGCTCCCCTTACCGTGAGCGGGGGCAACCTGCAGGCGCCCGGCATTGTCCTGCAGCCCCGGGCCACCGACCTCAAAACGGTAACGGTTACCAGCCGGAAACCCTTCCTGCAGAAACTGTCTGACCGCATCGTGGTGAATGTGGAGAACAGCCTCATCAGTGCGGGCAATACGGCACAGGATGTGCTGGAACGCTCACCCGGGGTGAACATCGATCAGAACGACGTCATCAGTCTACGCGGCAAATCCGGGGTCATCATCATGATCGACGGAAAACCAAGCCCGATGAACGGAAGCGACCTGGCGGCTTATCTGAAAGGACTGCCCGCCTCCGCGATCGAAAGAATCGACATCATCACCAACCCCTCTGCCCGTTACGATGCAGCCGGCAACGCCGGAATCATTGACATCCGCCTGCGGAAAGACCAGCGCTACGGCACCAACGGCAGCCTGAACGCGGGCTACGGGCAGGGCATCTATTCCAAAACACAGGCCGGCGCCACTTTTAACTACCGCAACAAACAAGTGAATGTGTTCGGGAATTACAACTACGCCTACCGGATCGGACTGAACCACCTGCTGCTCGACCGCAGCTTCTATGAAAACGGACAGTATCACGGCGGCGACCTGAAAGACAACTATTCAAAATCACCGTCCTCCACCCATACCGCCCGCTTCGGCGCCGATTTCTTCCCTTCGGCCAATACCATCATCGGCTTCGTGGTGAACGGCAACTTCAACCACTATACCCGTAAGAACGATAACCGCTCCATCGTACTGGATCCTTCCCGCGAAGCCAGCAGCACGTTCAATTCCTTTGCCAGCAACAACGACCACAACAACAACGCGGTGTTCAACATCAACCTTAAACACAGCTTCGGTAAGAGCGGGCGCGAACTCACTGCCGATGCGGATTACGGCACCTACCGTTCCCGTTCACTCACCCTCAACGCCACCCGCTACTTTAAACTGGACGGCAGTCCGCTGCAACCCGGTTATACCCTGCAGGGCGATCAGCGCGGCAACCTCAGCTTCCGCACGGCCAAAACCGATTATGTGCAGCCGCTGGGCAAAAACAGCAGGCTGGAGACCGGCGCCAAAACCAGCTTTGTGCAATCCGACAATGATGCCCGCTTTTATGACGTGAGCACCGGAACGGCGGTAAACGACAGCAACAAAACCAACCATTTCCTCTACAAGGAACATAACCATGCCGGCTATCTGAACCTGAAAACAACGGCCGGAAAATGGGAACTGCAGGCAGGGCTCCGGGGCGAATACACCCACATCAACACCTGGCAGGAAATGGGTGACCGGCGTTTTGATTCGGCCTATTTCCAGCTCTTCCCCAGCCTTTTTGTGCACTACAAAGCCGGAGAAGAACAAACCCTCGGCGCCTCCGTGAGCCGGCGCATCGACAGGCCGGGATACGGACAACTGAACCCCTTCCTCTTCCTGATCGACGTAACCACCTATTCCACCGGGCGTCCGGGCCTCCTGCCCCAGCTGACCTGGGCCTACGAACTCAGCTATACCCGCAAAAACCTCAGCTTCAGCCTCAACTACAGCCACACAGTCAATAACCAGAACATCACCCTGGCCCGGTTCAAGGAGGTGTTTCCGCATATCCCTTCCCCCGACAATGTTACCGTTCAGATCCCCATCAACCTGCAATCCTCCGATTACTTCGGCCTTACCGTCACCGCGCCGGTGCGGATCAGCAAATGGTGGAACATGGTGAACAATGCCAACCTCTATTATGAAAAATTCAATGGCCGCTTCAGCGGCACCAGCCTGAACAAGGGCCGCCCGGCAGCCGACCTGCGCACCAACAACAGTTTTACACTGCCCAAAGGATGGACGGCCGAACTGAACGCCACCCTGAACACCGGCGGCCAGTACGGATTTATGGTGATGGACCCGGTGTGGTCACTCTCTGCCGGCATACAGAAAACCGTACTGAACAGCAAAGGCACGATCCGTTTCAACGTCACCGATATCTTCTGGACCAATCTGCCGAAGGCGGTGATCACCTTCAGCAATTATGTGGAGAAATGGCATGCCTACCGCGAAACGCGGGTGGGTACGCTCAGCTTCACCTACCGCTTTGGCAGCAGCAAAGTACAGGGCGCGCGCCGGCGCACCACCGCGTCGGAAGAGGAAAGGCAGCGGGCACAGTAAGGAATCAGGACTGATGAAAGCGTCGCAGCAGCTGCAGGTGCGGCTGCAGGCTGGCCAGGGTGTCTTTGCGCAGGAAGCGGCGGAGGTGTTTGTAAAAATGGCTGTAGTCGTAATAGCCATACTGCTGTGGCACAAAGGCTCCCGGGGTGCGGGCGCCCTGTTCCAGGGCCCGGCGGATGCGGATCACCTGCAGGGCATGCTTGCATGACATGCCGGTGGCGGCTTCAAAATAACGGTGCAGGCTGCGCGTACTGATGCCATACTGCCGGGCATACTCCTCCACCGTTTTCCGGAAAACACCGTTCTGCCCGTAATCCTGCATAATTTCCGACACCACCCGCACCGGCTCACGGGAAGCCTTATGCGCTTCCGTCAGCGAGCTGAAGTAGGCATTGAGCAGTGCCACGCGGCTGCTGAAATCCGGGGCCTGCTTGAGCTGCTCAATCACCGGGCGGTCCAGCAGATAGCTGAGGGGGAAGATGTAATCACGGTATTCGGCAAAATTCACGCGGGTAGTGTACAGCACCGGCGAAAGCCTGAACTTGATGCCAAAGAGCTGGTTACCGGCCTGGTGATGGCACTCGATTGCATGATTCCTCGGCAGGAAACCATCGGCCTTCATGCTGAACTTTTTATCGTCCACCTGCATGATAAAGGGCGTACCGAGGTTGATGAGATAGGTATAGCCGGTATTGGGAAAAAGCACATCCGAAAAACCGGCGGGATACTGCGGCCAGAGGCGCTCAAAATCTGTTTCCCAGTAAAAGTCAATGAAGGCCGCCAGCCCCGGGGCCGGGGCCACCCGGTGATACCGCTTTTCAAAGTGTTCGGTATGGAAAAATTCGATGTGCTGCAAGGCGGCGCGTTTAAGGGTGATCTCAGGAGCCTGCCGCCTTCATGCCCTCCAGCTGTTTCTGCAGGGCAAACATTTCATCCCGCAGGCGGGCGGCTTCCATAAAGTCCATGTCCCGCGCGGCTTTCTCCATCGCCTTTTTGGTAGCGGCAATTTTTTTCTCCAGCTGGGGAATGGTGAGATAGTCTTCCGGATCTTCGGCGGCATGGGTTACAATGTCCTGGCCGGCGGCTATCGCTCCGGGATGGTGTTCATCAAAACCCCGGATATCGAGTACGCTGGTCTGCGCAAACACCTGCTCCTTGCTCTTGGAAACGGTTTGCGGAATGATGCCGTGTTCGGTATTGTAAGCAATCTGTTTTTCGCGGCGGCGGCTGGTTTCGTCCATTGTTTTCCGCATGCTCTCCGTGATGCTGTCGGCATAAAATATCACGAGACCATTCACATTGCGGGCCGCCCGGCCGGCGGTTTGGGTCAAACTTTTTTCATTGCGCAGGTAGCCTTCCTTATCGGCGTCGAGAATGGCCACCAGCGATACCTCGGGCAGATCCAGCCCTTCCCGCAGCAGGTTCACCCCCACCAGCACATCAATCACGCCCAGCCGCAGCTCGCGCAGAATTTCAACCCGTTCAAGCGCATCCACCTCGCTGTGGATGTACTTACTGCGGATATTGATGCGGTGCAGGTATTTGTCCATCTCTTCCGCCATGCGTTTGGTAAGGGTGGTCACCAGCACCCGGTCGCCGGCAGCAACGCGTTTGTCGATTTCATCCAGCAGGTCATCAATCTGGTTCAGCGAGGGCCGCACTTCAATGGGCGGATCGAGCAGACCCGTGGGACGCACTACCTGTTCCACCACCACGCCGCCGCATTTCTCCAGTTCATAATCGCCCGGAGTGGCCGAAACAAAAATCGTCTGGCCCGTGAGGCTTTCAAACTCATGAAAATTCAGGGGGCGGTTATCCAGGGCTGAGGGCAGGCGGAAGCCGTAGTCCACCAGGTTGAGCTTGCGGCTGCGGTCACCCCCGTACATCCCGCTCACCTGGGGCACCGTCTGGTGGCTTTCATCAATCACCGTCAGAAAATCTTTCGGGAAATAATCGAGCAGGCAGAAGGGCCGCGTCCCGGGTCTGCGGCGGTCGAAAAAGCGGGAATAGTTTTCGATCCCATTGCAGTAACCCAGCTCGCGGATCATCTCCAGGTCGTACTGTACCCGCTCACTGAGGCGCTGGGCTTCGATGTATTTGCCGGTGCGCTTGAAATATTCCACCTGGGCGGCGGTTTCATCCTGGATCTCGTGGATCACCTGCTGCAGAATATCTTTCGGCGCCAGGTAGAGGTTGGCCGGAAAGATGGCCGCATTGTCCACCGTGCCAATGCGTTTCCCGCTGCTGAGTTCGAGGGTTTCAATGCTTTCGATTTCATCCCCGAAAAAAGTAACCCGGTACCCGTAATCCACGTAAGGCAGGTTGATGTCTACTGTATCGCCTTTCACGCGGAAGGTTCCGCGGCCAAATTCACCCTGGCTGCGGGCGTATAAACTGTTGACCAGCGCATGCAGGAATCCCTGGCGGGAAATCACCTGTCCCTGCTGAATGCGCACAATGCCGTTTTCAAACTCGGTGGGATTGCCCATGCCATAGATGCAGCTCACACTGGCCACCACGATGATGTCGCGGCGCCCGCTCAGCAGCTGCGCGGTAGCCTGCAGGCGGAGTTTATCCAGCTCTTCGTTGATGCTGAGGTCCTTTTCAATATAGGTATTGGTGACCGGGATATAGGCTTCCGGCTGATAGTAATCGTAATAACTCACGAAATAGCCCACCGCATTATCCGGAAAAAACTGCCTGAACTCCCCGTAAAGCTGGGCCACCAGGGTTTTGTTGTGCGTGAGCACCAGGGTGGGGCGCTGCACATTCCGGATCACATTGGCAATGGTAAAGGTTTTACCACTGCCCGTTACACCCAGCAGGGTCTGGTACTGTTCTCCCGCCAGGATGCCTTCCGTAAGCTGGCGGATGGCTTCGGGCTGATCGCCGGCGGGGGCGTAGCTGGATTGGAGAACAAACGGCACAATGAAATTTTTTATCAGTGAGGAAAGCGGGTTCAGCGGCACTCAACACAGATACCCCGCACCACCATCTCCGCCTGCCGGGGCCGGAAACCCCGGGGCAGCCTCACCTCCGGTATGGTTACCTCATCGAGGCAGGTGGTGCGGCCGCAGGCCTCACAGAGAAAATGCACATGATGATCGTGGTGATGACCGGCCCCGCAGTCTTCCTTGCACAGCGCGTAGAGCACGGAATTATCGGTGGTGGGGATCTGATGGATGATGCCTTTTTCCACAAATGTGTTGAGGGTACGGTACACCGTTACCCGGTCAAAATTTTCACCGGTGCGTTTTTCAATATCCGCATGGGCAAGCGCGCCTGCACTGCTGAGAAACAGTTCCAGGATTTTCTTCCGGCCCTCAGTAACACTGAGTTGATTGCGTTTGAGGATTTCCAGTACCATCTGTGCTTCCGGTCGTTTTTGGGGTCATCACAAACTCCGGTTCTGCACCGGCTCATCCAGCAGTGAACGGATGTCTTTGAGCAGTTTCTGCACATCAGCCTCCACGAGTCCGTCGTAGACGCCCCGCACCCGGGTCTGTTTGTCTACCAGCGCAAAAAACTGGGTATGAATGAACTCATCCTCAATATTCGACTGTGCGTTCACTTTGTTGTTGTCGATCAGGTAACCATGGCGGGCCAGGTTGTACAGTTCGGCCTTTTTACCGGTCAGGAAGAGCCAGTTGCCGGGCGGGGGCGGCTGAAGAGCGGCCACAGAATCCTCCTCCACCCGGTAGGTGCCGTCGGCATGGGTGAGCAGCCTGCCCGTCATCATTTTGATGGCATACTGCTTCAGCAGGGGCACGGAATCGGTTTCCGGCATACAGGTGTGCGAAAGGATCATGAACCGGGGTTCGTTTTTAAAAGCATCATATACCCGGCGCATGTTGGCGTTCATACGCGGACAAATGCCGCGGCAGGTGGTGAAGAAGTACTCCGCCACGTATACTTTGTCTTCTACCTGCTTCTCGGTCACCGTCCGCCCGTCCTGGTCAGTAAAGGAAAAACGGTGGATGTTGTTGCTGAGCACCGGCAGGGCAGACTGACGGATACCCGTTTGCGTGTACACCACCACATAATAGCCGCCAAACAGCAAAACAAAAAAGCCCAGGTACAGGATCCATTTATTCCTCATAAAATCGGTTTATGCAAAACTACGGTTCATTGCGGTGCTTTGGATGCAGCCCGCGAAAAACTTGCAACAATATTGCAAAATTACTACTTTTGCCTTTCTGCATGCAACTGAAATTCAACTGGGACGCTGTCGGCATTGCCACTTCTCTGGCCTGTGCCATCCATTGTGCCCTGCTGCCCCTTATCATGAGCAGCCTGCCCCTGTTCGGCATCAACATCATCCATAATGCGGTGTTTGAGTGGAGCATGATTCTGCTGGCCTTTGCCGTGGGCAGTTATGCCCTTTTCCACGGGTACGTCAGGCATCATCATTCCCTGGTGCCGGTGCTGCTTTTTTCAGCCGGCTTTGTTTTCCTGGTGCTGAAACAGGTTTTTCACGCCGTGGAAACCTGGCTCCTGATCCCGGCGGTGATCCTGATCATCAGCGGGCATTACCGCAATTACCAGCTCTGCCACCGCAGCCGCTGCCATTCCAAACACCACAGTCACGGATAAGTTGCGCCGGCAACACTTTTTCATCCCTAAAAACTGATCATGAAACGGAACCTTTTGCTGATGGGCCTCCTGCTGGCCGCCAGTGTATTGCGGGGCCAGCTGAGCGACACCGAAGCGATCCGCCGCTTACTGCATCAGCAAACCGAAGCCTGGAACCGCGGCGACCTCGAAGGGTTTATGCAGGGTTACTGGAAAAACGATTCCCTCATGTTCATCGGCAAAAGCGGGATTACCTATGGATGGGCGGCCACGCTGAACAATTACCGGAAGGGTTACCCGGATACCGCGGCCATGGGGAAGCTCCATTTTAAACTGGTGGAGCTGAAGCGCCTTTCAGCAGACTATTATTTTGTAACCGGTCACTGGGAACTGAGCCGCACCCAGGGAAACCTCCGGGGCATGTACACCCTCCTGCTGCGCAGGATCGGGAAAGCGTGGGTCATCATCCGTGACCACAGCAGCTGATCCTCATTCGGGCTCGTGGTAGCCTTTCCAACGCCGGCGGAGGTAACGGAGCAACGCCCAGAAGGTAACGGCAAAAAAAAGATAGTAGAGGATATTCCACACCGTTAGTTTCCCTTCCGGAAAACCCAGGTTGAAATAGATGCCCAGGGTCATATTGATCAGCATCCAGAGCAGGGTGGTGGCCACCGACTGCATCACCAGCACGAGAAAGGCCTTGATATCCGGTTCCATAATTGCAGAAAAAGCAAAGGTCGGGAAGCGGCGCGGAACCGCTGCGGAAATCTGTTATTTGATCAAGAGTTTTTCCAGGTCCATCCGGTTGCCGTTGAACACATTAAAATCCACCGGCCCTTCAATGCCATTCACCCGGCCCGATTCACTGTGCTGCCAGAAGGTCCAGCCCCGCTTTACCCGGGGTTTGTCTTTCACCAGGTAATGCGCCACCCAGAGCGGATAGTCATCAAACCGTCCGGCCAGGTACCGGGCGTAAAAGTCTGCCCCGGTATAAATCACGGGTTTTACCCCGTAATGCTGCTCCGTCATCTCCAGCCAGTCGCCCACTTTTTCCTGCAACTGTGCCCGGTTTAAGCCCCCCGTTTGCTCCACATCCAGCACCGGCGGCAGGTCGCCCGGTTCAAGATCCACCTGCCGGATAAAATGACGGGCCTGCAACCGGGCATCGGCCGATGGAATGAGGTAGTGATAGGCCCCCCGGGGGATGCCCATCTCGCCGGCCTGCCTCCAGTTGCGCCCGAAACGGGGATCCTCATCACTGGTGCCCTCGGTGGCCTTGATGAAACAAAACTGGATGCCCACTTCATGCACCTTCATCTGCTTCACCAGCTGCCAGTTGATGTTGCGCTGGTAGCGGCTTACATCAATGCCATGCACGCTGTAGTTCACGGGGATGTCGATGCCAAAATCCGGGTAATAAATGAAGCGGGGTCTGCCCCAGTAATACATGATCACAGCCGTGCTGATCAGCATCACCGTGCCAAATAGCAGGGCCGCGGTATTCAGGCGGCGTTTTTTCTTTTTCCGGGGCATAATGGTTCCTGCTGCAAAATTGGGAAAATGAATTGATTTCGGGTAAGATTCTGATAATGAATACAAATAAACACAAACTGTCATTTGTTTATTTGTTAAAATTCCGGCTGTTGACAATATGCGCCGGGGCACAACCGTTACCTTTGCGCCCCCACCGGAAACGCCATGCAACAGACGAAAACCCATACTTTTCGCCGCAGCCGGGTCTTGCTGACCCTGGCTTTTGCTATTTTGCTGTGCGACGCCGCCCTGGGCCAATACCATTATATCCGCCTGGATTCAGCCCTGCTGTTCAACACCGCCACCGCCAACACCTCCAATAGCGGTATGCAGCCGGTGGAATTTCCTGAAATTTTAAAAGGAAACGAATCCCAGACCCTGGACTATATCGAACGCTTCAGTGAACGCCGGAGAGATTACCTGATCCGGATGTACCAGAAAGGCAAAACCCTGCTGCCCAAAGCTGCAGGGATCCTGAAAAAATTCAACCTCCCCGAAGAACTGAAAGTGCTGATGATCCTCGAATCGGCCTATAACCCCCATGCCGTTTCCCGTGCCGGGGCGGTGGGATACTGGCAGTTCATGGACGCTGTGGCCAAAGAATATGGCCTGCGCTACATTCCCCGGGAAGCACCCTCTACACCAAAAACCCGGGGAAGATCCGGGAAGAAAAAAGGCCGGGAGCAACCCGCCCCTGTCGCCAGGGCACGCCGGAACAAACCGGTGGATGAGCGCACCCACTTCGTGAAGGCCACGCAGGCAGCTGCCCGTTATCTCTGCGACCGGCGCCGCAATCTGGACAGCAACTGGCTGCTGGTGGTAGCCAGCTACAATTGCGGCGTGGGCAATGTTTGGGAAGCCATGGAAAAATGCGGAAAAGAAAACCCGGATTTCTGGGACGTCAAAGCCTACCTGCCGGCCGAAACACAGGCCTATGTCATGAACTTCATCACCCTGAATGTGATCTACCGGAATTATTCCTCCTTTCTGCAGCGAAAACTGCTGTTCAGCGTGCCGGAACAGGATACCGACTGCCATCAGGAAGCTTACTGCGCCGGGAATATGGCGGTTTGCAGCGATGCCCCGCAACCCTGAAACGCTCCTTACCGAAGGATCAGCACATTCCCCGATTTCACTTTCCGCACTGTTGAGTTGCACTCATAGTACAGTACCCGGTAAACATAGTTGCCCGGTGTAATCACCCCCCGGTGCCGGCCATCCCACTCTGCCTGAATATTGTTGGTGGAGAATACCGGCTCTCCCCATTTGTTGAAAATCTGAAACTGCTCCAGCCGGATGTTGTTGGCATAAATCCGGAAACTGTTGTTGAGCGCATCGCCGTTGCCCGGTGTAAAGGCATTGGGCAGGTAGAGATACGTTTTGCCGAAACAGGGACCCTCCGGACCACTGTTGTTCATGACGGAGAGGTACACCGAATCGGTGATGGAACAGTTGCCCGGCTCATTTGTGGCGGTCACAAAAATCCAGCCCGGATCAAAGAGGGTGGCCACCGGATCCGCAATGGCCGGATTATTGAGCCCCGCGGCCGATCTCCATTGATAGCGGTCGGCTATCGGCGCCGTCAGCTGTACGGTACCTCCCCGGAAGACGGTGAGTGCCGAAGCCGTAAGCCTGCCCTGGGGATAAGGCGTAACAGCGAGACTAAGGGTTACGATGCTGTCGCAGCCCGATGTGCGCAGGGTATCGGTATAGGTGCCGGTTTGCGTGTAGGCTATCCCGTTGAATACATACGACTGCTCCTCACACACCGCTGCCTCAATAAGGGTTCTGCGGATCGGCAACTGGGTGAGCTGAAGGGTTACAATGCTGTCGCAGCCCGATGTACGCAGGGTATCGGTATAGGTGCCGGTTTGCGTGTAGGCGACCCCGTTGAATACATAGGACTGACCCTCGCAAACCGCAGCCTGCAGTTGACCGCGGAGGTAAGGCCGCACCGTGAGGTGCAGCAGCACTATGCTGTCGCAGCCCAGGGTGGGGAAGGTATCCCGGTAAACACCGGGAAGCCGGTAGCTGTGGCTACCGGTGTTATAAACGCTTCCTTCACAGATGGAAACATTCAGGGTGTCCCGTTTGTAAGGATTCACCGTAAGGTTCAGCAGCACAATGCTGTCGCAGCCCGTTGTACTCAGGGTATCCCGGTAAATGCCGGGCAAACTATACACCCGGCTGCCCACCGAATAAGTCTGCTCCTCACAAATTGTCACGTTCAGCGTATCGCGTTGGTAGGGATTCACCGTGAGGTGCAGCAGCACAATGCTGTCGCAGCCCGTTGTACTCAGGGTATCCCGGTAAGTGCCGGGCAAACGGTACACCCGGCTACCCACTGCATAAGTCTGCTCCTCACAAATCGTCACATTTAGTGTATCGCGGTGATAAGGATTCACGGTGAGGTTCAGCAATACAATGCTGTCACAGCCTGTGGTGGACAGGGTATCCCGGTAAGTGCCGGGCAGACTGTACATCCGGCTGCCCACCGCATAAGTCTGCTCCTCACAAATCGTTACGTTCAGCGTATCGCGTTGGTAATCGCTCACACCCAGGAAGAGCGTCACAATGCTGTCGCAGCCCGCCGTGCCCAGGGTATCCTGGTAGGTTCCGGGCAGGTGGTATACGCTGCTGCCCACGGTATAGGTTTGCCCGGCGCAGATCTGCACCCGCAGCGTGTCGCGCTTCAGCGGAGTAACGGAAAGATTCAGCAACACAATGCTGTCGCAACCTGAGGTAGACAAAGTATCCCGGTATAAACCGGGCAAACGATAGAGATTACCGCCAAATGCATAGGCCGAACCTTCACAAACCGATGCGTTGAGGGTATCCCGTTTCAAAGGATTTACCGTGAGGTTCAGCAGCACAATGCTGTCGCAGCTGCTTCCACTCAGGGTATCGCGGTAAATTCCGGGCAGACGATATACACTGCTGCCCACCGCATAGGTTTCTTCTTCACAGATCGTGATGTTCAGCGTATCCCGCTTGTAATCACTCACGCTCAGGAAGAGCGTCACGATGCTGTCGCAGCCCGAAGTGCTCAGCGTATCCTGGTAGCTGCCCGCCACGCTGTATACCCGGGTGCCCACCGCATAACTTTGTCCGTCACAGATCTGCACCCGAAGCGTGTCGCGCTTCAGGGGATTCACCGTGAGGTTCAAGAGCACAATGCTGTCACAGCCCAGGGTAGGGAGCGTGTCCCGGTAAACTCCCGGAGAGCTATACACGCTGCTGCCCACCGCATAGGTCTCCTCTTCACAGATCGTCACGTTCAGCGTATCCCTTTTCAGCGGGTTCACCGTGAGGTGTAAGAGCACAATGCTGTCGCAGCCCGGGGTAGGGAACGTGTCCCGGTAAACTCCCGGAGAGCTATACACGCTGCTGCCCACCGCATAGGTCTCCTCTTCACAGATCGTCACGTTCAGCGTATCCCTTTTCAGCGGGTTCACCGTGAGGTGTAAGAGCACAATGCTGTCGCAGCCCGTTGTACTCAGGGTATCGCGGTAGGTGCCGGGCAGACTGTACACGCTGCTGCCCACCGCATAGGTTTCTTCTTCACAGATCGTGA
>JAYRPG010000111.1:0-6047 GCA_041911275.1 Ferruginibacter sp.
AGGTATTCAGGTTGTTGTCGCCGTTCAGCCACGACAGTTCATAATTCAGTTCCAGCGAATATTTTTTGGAGAGCGGCTCGGTGTATACTGCCCGGGCGAGGAGTTTGCGGTTGCTGTTGTCTGACCGCTTCTGTTGGTCAATCAGGTCGGTGCGGCTCACCTTGGTGAAATCGTTTTTGGAGTAGAGGAAGGTATTGCCTTCCACATCCCGCGAGCTGTAATCAGCATTCAGGGAGAAGGTGCGCCGGTCTTTGCGGAATTTGTGCTTGTACACCAGCGAGCTGCTGAAACTGGTGCGGTCGGTTTCGTTGGACGTGCGGCTTTCCCGGCTGTTGTTGAGGAGGCCGTTCTGATCCCGGTTTTCTGAACGCAGCGCCACCAGGCTCTCCGAGTGATAAATGTTCAGCCGGGCCGTAAGCTTGAGGCTGTTCATCGAATCGATTTTGAAATCGTAGATCAGGTTGTTTTTGATGTTCCTTTTCCGGGAGTCGGTTTGCTCAGACAGCTGTTCATTATAAAGGGAAGTGTCTGACAGCTGCACCTGCGAATAGGTGGTTTTGAGATTGGTGTATTGCTGGTAATTGTACTTGGGCGAAAAATTGAGGCTGTGTTTATCCAGCCATTTGTTCGTGTACTGCACACCGGTATTGAGGTTATCGAAGTAACCGTTACGGGTATCAATCCAGGGCTCATCCTCCGAGCCGCCGGTGCGGGTAACCATAAAGCCGCCGTCTTCATCCATCGAAAAGCTGGTGTTTTCATCCTCGCCGCCGAACTTCTGCTGATCCTGCCAGTTCAGGCCGTTTTGTCCCGTATTGCCGTTCAGCAGGTAGCCGGCAATTTTACGCTTGCCTTTGAAGGCATTGAACATGATATTGGTATTGTGCCGGTTGCCGGGGTGTTTGAGCAGGCCGCCCGACAGATCCACTTTTCCGAAATACCCCTTCTTGCGGTCTTCCTTCAGCTTGAGGTTGATGGTTTTCTGCTTCTGGCCATCGTCAATCCCCGTGAATTCAGCCTGTTCGCTTTTTTTGTCGTACACCTGCACCTCCTTCACGGCATCGGCCCGGAGGTTTTTCACCGCCATGCCCGGGTCGTCACCGAAAAACTCCTCGCCATCCACCAGCACCTTCTCCACCTTTTCACCCATTGCCTTGATTTCGCCGTTGCGGCCCACCTGGATACCGGGCAGTTTTTTGAGCAAGTCTTCCACGTTGGCATTCGGGCCGGTTTTGAAACTGTCGGCGGTATAACTCACGGTATCGCCCTTGATGCGGATGGCGCCCCGCGTTTTCACCAGCACTTCATCGAGGAGGCGGCTCTTCGGTATCAGGCGCAGCGTACCCAGCTGCATCCCCTGAACAGGCACCGTGATTTCATCGAGAAAATCAGCATAATAGGGATGGGTGAGCATGAGCACATAGCGCCCCGGCGCCACTTTGGGCAGGCTGAAGCGTCCGTCCTTTCCCGATCGGGTAAACTGCAGCAGGATGGAATCGCCGGGCTGCAGCAGGGCAATCACGGCATGGGCCACGTCTTTGTTTTCGGTGCTGTCAAATACGCGGCCGCTGGCGGTCTGTGCACGGGCATGGCCCAGGCACAGGATCAGGGCAAGCAGTGTTCCGGCTATACTTTTCTGCATACAGTTGGTTGCTGGTGGTCTATGAAATATTTCGTAAAAGTCAGGGAATTATTTTGCGTTGCTGCCGCCCGAGTCCCTAAATTTACGTTAAAGGGCCTGCAGCCCTGTAAAATTGCAGCCTGTGTGCGCAATTCTCAAACCCAATACACCAATGGCGACGAATCAGAAACGGACGGTAAAAAAAGCGGCCCCGGCGCAAACCGGGCTGCGCTACGAGGACATTCATTTTGTAGACAGCACCCTTCCGGTATGGAATTATTCCCTGCTCACGGAGGAGGTTATCCGCAATTACCAGGCCGGCACCCTGTACAATGCCTATGAGTATTTCGGCAGTCACGAACTGGAAGTGCTGGGCCGCCGGGGTTATTACTTCTGCGTTTGGGCGCCCAATGCCACCCGCGTGTCGGTGGTGGGTAATTTCAACGACTGGCGTAAGGATGAATACCCGCTGCATGTGCGCCTCGACCAGTCGGGCATATGGGAGGGCTTCATCCCGGATTTCCCGAAAGGAGAGGTGTACAAGTACCATATCCTGGGATTCGGGGGCGTGGCGCTCGACAAAGGCGATCCCTATGCCCATTTCTGGGAAAAGCGGCCGCAAACCGCTTCCATCACCTGGAACCTGGGCTACAGCTGGCAAGACCAGCACTGGATGAAAACCCGGAAAAAACACAATGCCCTCACGGCGCCCTGGAGTGTATATGAAGTGCACCTGGCCAGCTGGATGCGGCCCGATCCCTTTGATGAGGAAGCCTATAACAGCTATGCCCAGATCACCAACCGGCTGGTGCCCTATGTACAGGAGATGGGGTTCACCCATGTGGAACTGATGCCCGTGATGGAGCATCCCTTTGATGGCAGCTGGGGCTACCAGGGTACGGGTTATTTTGCGCCCACGTCGCGCTTCGGCAACCCGCAGGACTTCATGGCCATGATCGATGCTTTTCACCAGGCCGGCATCGGGGTGATCCTCGACTGGGTGCCCTCGCACTTCCCCTACGATGCCCATGGCCTCTTTATGTTCGATGGCACGCATACTTATGAATATGCGGATATGCGGAAGGGTTATCATCCGGACTGGAACAGTTATATCTTCAACTACAGCCGCGGTGAAGTGAAATCTTTCCTCATCAGCAGCGCCCGCTTCTGGTTCGACCGCTTTCATATCGACGGCATCCGCGTGGATGCAGTGAGTTCGATGCTTCGCCTGGACTACTCCCGCAACGACGGCCAGTGGGAACCCAATGCCTTCGGCGGCAACGGCAACCTGGAAGCCATCGCCTTCATCCGCGACCTCAATGAAACCCTGTACCGCGATTTCCCCGATATCCAGACGATTGCGGAAGAAGCCACCGACTGGCCCAAAGTGAGCCGGCCCACCTTCACCGGGGGGCTGGGCTTCGGGATGAAATGGATGATGGGCTGGATGCACGATACCCTGGACTATTTCAAGATGGATCCCATCCACCGGCAGTACCACCAGAACCAGTTTACCTTCAGCATGATGTATTACTATGATGAGAACTTCATGCTGCCCCTCAGCCACGACGAGGTGGTGCACGGTAAAAGTCCCATGATTTATAAGATGCCCGGGGATGAATGGCAGAAATTCGCCAACCTGCGCCTGCTCTATACCTATATGTTTACCCACCCGGGCGGCAAACTGCTGTTCATGGGCAATGAATTTGGCCAGACCACCGAATGGAATTACAAAACCGAACTGAACTGGGGCCTGCTGCAGTTTGACCCGCATCTCAAACTGCAGGCCTGCGTGCGGGCCCTCAACCAGCTGTACCGCGAACTGCCGGCCCTGCATGAGCTGCAGTTTGAGATGGGCGGTTTTGAATGGGTTGACCTGAACCATCGCGCCGAAGGGGTGATGGTCTACCTGCGGCGGGGGAAAAAGAAGGGCTCGGAGGTACTGGTGATCCTGAACACCACCCCCGTGGTGCGGCAGAACTGGAAGGTGCAGGTAAAAGGGAAGGGCAAATGGAAAGAAGTTTTCAACAGCGACCGGGCCGAATACCATGGTACCGGGGATGTGTTCAACCCCCATCCCACGGTGACCTTACTGGATAAAAAGGAAGGCCGCTACGAAATAAACTGCCATCTTCCGGCGTTAGGAGGGGTGATATTCCATTGATGTTCGCGAGGATGGAATAGATTTTGCCCTAAATCCGTACTTATGAAGTTTACCCCCCTGGTGCTCAGCGTGGGCCTGTTCGTTAGTGCAGGCGCCTGCGCGCAAGCCGACAGCGCATCCTTTTATTTCCAGAAAGGCATCGAGGAAAAAACGGCCCGCCGCTTCCTGGTGGCCAGCCAGCATTTTACCAAAGCCGTGCGCTTTGATCCTGCTTTTGCTGCCGCATATCTTGAAAACGCGTATGTGAACCTGGAGATGCGCAAGAACGACCAGGCCATCCAATGTTTCAGCAAAGTGCTGGAGCTGGAGCCCGCCAACCTGCAGGCCACCGGGCAGCTGATGGAGTTGTATTACAATTACCGGATGTTTGCCAAAGCCCGCGAACTGGCCGGCAAATGCAAGGGCTGCCTCAATGCGGAAAAGATCCGGGCCATGTGCGCATACCAGGATGAGGATTATGCCGGGGCCGTTAAGGGCCTTACCGCCTATCTCGCCAAGAATCCCTCCGATCCCGAAGCCACCTATACCCTTGCCCGCACCTACCTGGACATGGAGAACTATAAACAGGCTATTCCCTGGTACAACAAGGCCGTGGCGCTGAATGAGGAAAAAAATGTGTGGAGCTATGAACTGGGACTCCTTTATTACTCCCAGGAAGATTATAAAAATGCGGTGGCCATGTTCCGCAAAGCGGCGGAAAAGGGGTATCCCCAGAAAAGCGATTTCCAGGAGAACCTGGGCTATGCCCTGATGTTTTCCGGACAGTCGGAGGAGGGGGAAAAAGTGCTGCTGGCCCTGCTGGAACGGCGGCCCGACAATAAGGATATGCTCCGCGATATGGCCGAGGCGTTCTACAAAGGCCGCGATTACCAGCGATCGCTCAACTACTGCCAGAAACTGATGGAAATGGACATGAAAGACGGCAAAGCACTTTACCAGGCCGGTTTGTGCTTTCAGAAGATGGGGCAGAAAGACAAGGGGCAGTCGATGTGCGACAAGGCGATTGAGATGGACCCCACGCTCAACAGCCTCCGGCAAAAGAGCATGACCATGGGTTTATAAACGAATCAGGCATACCGTGCTGACTGTATGATCCCCGCCCTGTGCGGGGCTTTTTTATGGCCGGGCAAGCTGGGCTTCACGGATCACATAGAGGGGCCTGCCCTTGGTTTGCATGAACATTTTTCCGAGGTAAAGGCCGATGATGCCCAGGATGATCAGCTGGAGCCCGCCGAGGAAACTGACGGTAACAATCAGCGACACCCAGCCTGAAACGGTATGGCCGTACCAGTAGCTCCAGAGGGCAAAAGGCACATAGAGCAGGGAGAGCAGGGAAATGGCAAAGCCGATATAGATGGCGATGTACAGGGGCCGGGTGCTGAACGAGGTGATGCCCTGCAGGGCCAGGATGGTCATTTTTTTCCAGGAGTACTTGCTGGTACCACTGAGGCGGCCGGCCGGTGTGTAGGGCAGGGCCGACTGCCGGAAGCCCAGCCAGCGGATCATTCCGCGCAGGAAGATATCCTGTTCGCGGATCTGCCGCAGTTCATCCGCCACTTTGCGGTTGATGAGCCTGAAATCCGCGCTGCCGGGCTCCAGATCCAGGTTGCTGAGCCGGGCGAGCAGGCGGTAAAAAAGTGCCGAACTCATTTTTTTCAGCCAGGGCATATCCGGCGGATCCTGGCGGAGGGTGTACACCACATCGAAGCCTTCTTCCCAGCGCTGCAGCAATGCGGCCAGCAGGGCCGGAGGATGCTGTCCGTCTCCGTCGAGGGTGATGACCGCATCTGCGTCGCTGCTGTCGATACCCGCTTTCAGCGCGGCCTGGTGGCCGTAATTGCGGGAGAGCAGCAGGTAACGGATGTGAGCCAGTTCCCGGCTCATGGCCCGCAGCAGGTCAGCCGTACCATCCGTGCTGCCATCATCCACAAACAACAGGTAATACGTGTAGGGGAGCGGCGCCATCACTTCTGCCACGGCCCGGGTGAGGGCGGGGATGTTGCCCTCCTCGTTGTAAACCGGAACCACGATGCATACCGTTTTGTTCATGTGCGGGAAATGATGGCTGTAAATTTAGGCTTTCGGGGTATATAAACGGCAGCTTGGATCATGTCCACATGGTTTTGAGGGTTTCCAGCACCCGGTCAATCATGGCGGGGGTAACGTCGAGGTGGGTCACCATCCTCACCTGGGTGGCTGAAATGGGGAAACAAAGAATATCCCGCTCAGCCAGGTAAGCGGCAAAAGCCTGCGGCTGGTAGG
>JAYRPG010000112.1:0-68570 GCA_041911275.1 Ferruginibacter sp.
AAGATTTCGCGGCGCCCCCGCACCTATATCGCTTTCGCGGCCATCACCGCTATCGTGGGCATTTTTCAGTTTGCCTTCTGGGCCGATGGGCAAAGCTATATGGACCTGATGCTGCAAAGCGTGAAAGACAGTTTTGAGCTCGAAAAAACAAAAGCCATCAACGGGTACTTCATGTGCTACATCATCCTGAATACCCTCCTGGTGCAGGTACCCATCCTGGTGGCGCTGATTGCGGCGGATGCCATCTCCGGCGAAGCGAACATGGGCACCCTGCACCTCCTGCTGTCCAAGCCCATCACCCGCACCCAGCTGATCCTGGTCAAATTCCTGGCCTCGTTGGTTTTTACGGTGGCCCTGCTGATCTGGATGGCGGTCACCGCACTGTTGTTCAGCCTGCTGATTTTCGGCGCAGACGATATGCTCATTTTCCGCGTGAAGGGAGAGGAGTCGCAAATCATGCAGATCACCAGCGATGATGTGCTCTGGCGTTATGTCGCCGCTTTTGCCTATGCCACGGTGGCCCTCACTGTGATTGCTGCTTTATCGCTGCTGCTTTCAGTGTTTGCCGAAAATTCCATCGGCCCCATCATCGCCACGGTGTGTGTGGTGATCGTGTGCACCATCATTTCCAACATCAATGTGCCGGTGATTGACCGTCATGTGCGGCCATACCTCTTCACCTCATACCTGGTGGGCTGGAAAGGCTTTTTCTACATCGGCACCGATGCCGCCGGCATACCCGTGAAGGGCAGCCTGGAGAACTGGCCTGCCATCCGGAAAAGCCTGCTGATCCTGCTGGCGCATATCGGGGTACTGGTTACCACGGCTGCGCTGGTGTTCCGTAAAAAAGACATTATATCCTGATGATGATACAACGATTAGTGTTCGCCGGGTTGCTGACCGCCATGGTCGGCTGTCTCTCTGCCCAGGATGCCGGGGCCCTGCTCAGCCGGGTGAAGGCCAAGCTGGAGCAGGTACAGAGTTATGAGGCAGAGGGGTCGATGAAAACCAATGTTACCTTCCTCAAAGTGCCGGAATCGAAGGTGAAAATTTATTTCCGCAAGCCTGATGCCATCCGCATCCGCAGCGAGAAAGGACTTTCTTTTGTGCCGAAGGGCGCGGTAAAGGTGAACCTTAACAGCATCGTGAGCGGACAGGCTTCCACGGCCATTGATGCCGGGCTCGATCACACCGGCGGCCGCACCACCCGTGTCATCAAGCTGCTGCCGGTAGATGACAATGCGGATGTGGTGCTCTCTACGCTGTACATCGAGGAGGCCACGGCCCTGATTCTCCGGGCCCGCACCACCACGCGGGACAACGGCAGTTACGAGCTGGAGATGCAGTACGGCCGTTATGCCGGATGGGGCCTTCCGGATAAACTGCGTTTCAGCTTCAATGCCCGCGACTACAAACTGCCTAAGGGCGTAACCTTTGATTTTGATGATGGCACTGCTTCCGTCAAGCCGGCGCCCAAACAGCAGCAGGGACAGGTAGAGATCAGTTTTGATGCCTACCAGGTCAACAAGCCGCTCAGCGATCAGCTCTTCCGCTGAGCTCAGGATCCTTTCAGCGTATAATTGAAAGAAAACTGGTAGATGGGGATGCTGTATCCCGCTTCCGGTTCCTTCACATATTTGTAAAAGAGCGCCTTGATGTTCACCAGGCTGCCGATATCTACGCCAAAGCCCAGCGAGTAACCATGGTACCAGCCGTTGGTATCGGTATCGGGCAGGAATTCGCGGATGCTGCCCACCGCGCTTTTGCAGGCAATGTAGCGGGCTGCAATCCAGAAACAGCCCATATTCCCCTTCCGGTTGCGTTCCCAGGCGCCCGTTTGAAAATACAAACCCAGCGCCCCAAAGCTGTTCAGGAAATTGGTGGGCCTGCCCGTCAGCGGATTGCTGGCAGGGCCCGTCCGGTAACCCGTCAGCACCCTTTCGCCGAGCTGGTACAGCAGTCCGGTCCGGGTGAGCGAAGCCGATTCCCTGAAAAAGCGGATACCCTCCACCGATACATTGATGAGGCCGCTCAGCGGGTTGATGTACTGGTTCACCAGCTGTTCGTTGCTGCGCGGCGAACCGGAAGGGGACTGTCCGCCGAGGTTATTGTTGCTCACCCCGCCGTAAATGGAGAGGGGCACCATCCACCGCCCCGGCTCGCCGATGCTCAGCCGGATGAAGCGGGCGCCGGCATTCACCTGCCCGTTGTTCATGATGTCGATAAAGCCCGAGCTGAAGATTTCGGGTGCGGGCAGCCGCTGCGGCGTGGTATCCGCTCCCTTGCCAGGCTGTGCGGCAGCACAGCGGTACAGCAGGAGGAAGATGGCTATGCGGATGAGGCGTTTCATATCAGTAAGGCCACCAGTTGCAGGCGCAATGGATTACCTGGTTGATGAAATTGCCGGATGCTGCAGCGGTTCCCCCGGGTAATCCCTGCGCCCAGATACCGGGCGCATCCGGTGGGGTGCTGCCATTGATCTGCTGTACAGCGGCCGCTGCCGCAGCCAGGGCGATCCGACCCGCTTCACAGGTACAGTGGCCATCCGGCGCATCCGCTGGCCTGTCTTTGCTGATTTTTTCCTGCAGCACCAGGTGTCCTTTGCCGAAAAGGGGCATCCATTTGGGGCAGTAGGCATACCAGTAATCCAGGCTGTGCTGGGCCAGCGATAGCGGAAGACCCGCTGCAAACACTTCGGTTTCTGTTTTCAGCAGCAGGGCTGCCTCCAGCAGGTCATTCAGCTCGCGGAGGCATTGCCGGTGCTGCGCCGGATCATAACCGGCCAGGAGGCGGCTGAGCCGGTAAAGCAGTTCACGTACCCCCGTACTCCCAACTGCCGGCTGATCAACGCCGGGCCAAACCGGTGCCTCACCGATGCGGAAAGGGTGGCGGGCCGGATCAAACTCCAGCCTTTCGCCGTCGAAGAACAGTTTGGCATTTGCGCTGAGCAGATCATGCAGCAGGCGGAGATCTCCCCAATCCGGCGGATCAGTGGCCAGGCGGTTCATCAGCTGATCCTGGTAGCGGACCATCACGGTGCCGGCCTGCTGCAGGGCCTCGCGGTAACGGAGCCCATAGAGCGGGGTGGAGCGGAAGTTGTCCCCGCAGATGCGGTCGCCGCCTTCTGACGACTGACTGCATAGGCTGATGCTGAGCACCAGCCCGATGGCTGTAAGCAATGATTTCATGTTGTTGGGTTAAAGAACAGCCCGGAAGGCCGGCAACAGATGGGGATGAACCGGCAGGCAGCACAAACCGGAGGCTGGGGTATAAAGTTGCTGCAGCGTAGCTATGAACGCAAAAGGAAAACCCCCGTTTACGGAAGTATTTTTCTCGTGAAACGGGGGCTTTGTTACCGGTAAGATAACAGGAAAGAATATGCGCTTTTATTCAGGCAGTTCCGTGATTTTTTCATCCACATTGCGGCCCACCACCTGTGCGCTGATTTTTTTCAGGGGATTGCGCCGGAACTCCGACAGGCCGCGGCGGCAGTTGATGATGTCTACCGCGCGGAAGATGGCTTCGCGGAAAGAGGCTTCATCGGCCCGGCCCTTGCCGGCAATATCGAAGGCCACGCCATGATCGGGCGAGGTGCGCACGCCGCTGATGCCGGCGGTGAAATTCACGCCTTCGCCGATGCTGAGCGACTTGAAGGGTATCAGGCCCTGGTCGTGGTACATGGCCAGAACGCCGTCGAAGCGTTCGTGGTGCCCGTGTGCAAAAAAGGCGTCGGGAGAGTAGGGGCCGAAGCAGAATACATCTTTTTGCTTGGCCTCCTTCACGGCCGGGCGGATGATTTCTTCTTCTTCGCGGCCGATCAGTCCCTCGTCACCGGCATGCGGATTCAGCGCCAGTACGGCAATCCGGGGTTTGTCCAGGCCGAAGTCCTTCTTCAGCGACTGGTTCATGAGCTGCAGCTTGCCAACGATTTTTTCCCGGGTGATCTGCTGGGCCACTTCTTTCAGGGAGATGTGTTCGGTAACCAGGCCCACCCGCATGTTTTCGGCCACCATGAACATCAGTACATCGCCTGCGCCGAAGAGTTCCTTGAAGTAAGGGGTGTGACCGGTATGGTTGAACTGTTCGCTTCGGGTATTCTTTTTGTGAATGGGGGCGGTAACGAGGCCGTCAATTTTGCCTTCTTTCAGGGCCTGGCCACCGGCCAGCAGGCTCATGATCGCGTATTTGCCGCCTGTTTCATTCAGCTCGCCCGGCGTCACCGCCACTTCCTCCTCCCAGCAGTTGCAGAGGTTGATCTGTTTGTGGTTGATGCGGCTGAGGTCGCGGGCGCTGGAAAAATTGAAGTTGAGGTCGGGGAGTGCCTTCCGGTAAAAGTTCAGCACTTTATTGTTCGCAAAGATTACGGGCGTGCAGATTTCGAGCAGCCGGTTATCCGATACGGTTTTAATGATGATTTCGAGACCGATGCCGTTGATGTCGCCGCAGGTTAAGCCGATCACCGGCTTGTTTTCGTGATGCATATTCATGCTGATTTGGCTGCTAAATTACAACAATGTTTCTCAACAGCGTTTCCCTATCTGTTCCTAACCTGACAGCGCGGAATATTGATCAGCGTGAAATGGGTACTTTGGGCAGCATCATAAATCCGTATGCCTGATGCTGATTTTTACAGATGCCAAACCTGAACCCGGAATGAACCCGGGTAATTGCACGGAATTTTCCGGCATGAATTGCTATGTTTATCTGGACTATACTAGAGTCCGGCTTATTAACTTCATGAACGCATACTAGCGCAGCGTTTTTGTTGTTTTAGAAGGCATTATCATCAAATATTTGTCATTCAAAAAGCCAGCAGTATGAAAACTACAAAAGGTATTGTTCTTGGTATCACCTGCCTTTCTCTTTTTTTTGCTTCCTGTAAAAAGGATAATAAAAACACTGACAGCTACAAGTGTACCACCTGTAAAACGGTGCCCGATGCGCTGGCAGCCAATGACGCCAGCAACAAGGGAATTTACGAAGGGATTGTCATCGGATCTTCCGGTACTATCCAGTTCGACCTGCAGAATGGCGGCAATACCATTGGCGCGAAGCTGGTGATTGACGGCGTAACCGTTAACCTTACGGCTGATGTAAGCATCCAGAACGGTCAGACTTACATCGCGCCCTTCACCGGAACACTTAACGGACAGCCGGTCACCATCAACTTTTCCGTTGGCCCTGCCGGCCAGGAACCCTCTGTCGTAAGTTCAAGCATTCCCGGGCATCCCAATGCGGTATTTACCATTTACAAGGAAACCTCCAGCAACCTGATTGAGTGTTTTGAGGGCACATATAATACCACGCGTCCTGAAACCGGTATTTTCAACCTTATTCTGTCCAGAACCCTCAAGGGCTATGCCGGCAACTCAAGGGCTGTGACCGGTTCCACGGGTACTTCCAGTTTTGATGGCATCATTGACGCTTCTAACCGGCTTGTGGATAACGGACGTATAATGGGCACCCTTAATGGCGATGTAATTTCCGGCACTTTCACTGATTCAGAAAGTAGAACGGTTAATATCAGTGCTCAACGTAATCTCTGATTTACCTACAGGGCTGATCGTTATCACCTGTAAATGGCCATACAATACCCTCAGACGCGGTCTCCTGTTTCAGCAGGAGACCTTTTTTTACAGCATGTATCGTTTTTATATCCTAGCGGACAACCTTTCATTTACGGTTAAGGCCAAATCACTTAATTTCAGCCCGTCATATGCAGTTAAAAAAATCGCTCGGGCAGCATTTTCTGAAAGATCAGCGAATCATTCAGAAAATCATGGAGGCACTCCGGCAGGAGCAGTTCAATGCATTACTGGAAGTGGGGCCCGGCGGCGGCGCCCTCACGGCTGAACTGCTGCAGTTGCCGGGCATTGATTTGAAAGCGGTGGAACTGGATGCGGAAAAAGTGGAATACCTGCTGCAGCATTATCCCGCACTGCAGGGACGCCTGATCCACCGCAGTTTCCTCGATCTGGAGCCGCCCTTTGACGGCCCCTTTGTGGTGATTGGGAACTTCCCGTACAATATATCCACCCAGATTCTTTTTCACCTGCTCAACTGGAAAGACCAGGTGCCGGTGGTGATCGGCATGTTTCAGAAAGAGGTGGCCGAACGGGTGGCCAGCCGCGAAGGCAATAAGACCTATGGGGTGCTGAGCATCCTGGTACAGGCCGATTACGACGTGGAATACCTTTTTGATGTTTCGCCGGGCTGCTTCAACCCGCCCCCCAAAGTGATGAGCGGGGTGATCCGCCTGCGCCGGAGAAAGGAAGCGCTGAACATGCGCAGCGAGCGGCATTTCAGGATGCTGGTGAAAACGGCGTTTACCCAGCGCCGTAAAACGCTCCGCAATGCCACCCGCTCCCTCTTTGCGCCCGAAACCCTGCTGGATCCGGTTTTCGACAAACGCCCGGAAATGCTCAGCATAGCCGATTTTGCCGACCTCACCTTTAAAATGAACGGGGCATGAAGCGCCTCCGATCATCCCTGCTGTTTTGGCTCACGGCAAGCTGCCTGGGCGCCTGTTATTCACCCCGGTATGTGTACAGCCCGGTTGCCCACAACGTTCCGCTGATTACGGGAAAAGGCGACAGCAAACTGGCGGCACAGTATTCCACGAACCTGGGCGAGAACAAACGCTTCGACAATAACGGACATGTGAACCAGGCTAACGGGCTCGATCTGCAGGCTGCCTATGCAGTTACGGATCATTTCGCGGTGCAGGCTGCCTATAACAAACGCTGGGAAAAAAACTATGCCGATTATAATGTCAACAGTTCCGATACCAGCGTCATCAACTACAACCGGGAGGGCGCCGAACTGGCCCTGGGTTATTACACCTATATGACACCCCGCCAGAACTCCGTTTTTCAGGTATTCGGCGGCGTGAGTTTCGGTCATTCGGATTTCAGCGACCGTTTCCTGAAAACCGTGGGGCAGCCTGATAAATTTCACCGCATGGCGGTTACCCGCCTTTACCTGCAGCCGGCCATCGTGATCCAGGTGGGTAAAGTATACAGTACCGCGCTTTCATCCCGCATCAGTATGCTGTATTTCCGGAATATCCGCACCAATTATACCGCGGAGGAATTACGCAGTTACCAGCTGGATCAGCTGGGGCTGCCGCCCCGGATTTTCTGGGAGCCCGCATTCATCAACTGGTTTGGCCTGAACAAACTGCAGGGGCTGAAGCTGGAGCTGCAATGCGGACTGGCCTTCCTGATGAGCCAGCGCTTTGTGGATTACCGCAGTTTTAATCTCTCGGCAGGCCTCGTGGCCGATCTGCCGAAGCTGTTCGCCCGGAAAGAACCCCGTTCAGAAAACTAACGGTTGTTAACATTTTGCCCGCTCCATTGTACTTTTGTGCCCGATTGCCTGCCCGCAACGGTTCGTTGCTGAACCCTGCCGACGGCTTGCCTGCAACCAGTCAAATTATTCTGTATGAGTTTTACACCTGTTAACAAAGTACGCATCGTAACGGCTGCCAGCCTTTTCGACGGGCATGATGCCGCCATCAACATCATGCGCCGGATCCTGCAGAGCAAGGGGGCGGAGATCATCCATCTCGGTCATAACCGCAGCGTACACGAAATTGTGGAATGTGCCATTGAGGAAGATGTGCAGGGTATTGCCATCACCAGCTACCAGGGCGGTCATGTGGAGTTTTTTAAATACATGAAAGACCTGCTGGACCAGAATGGCTGCGGGCACATCCGGATATTCGGCGGTGGCGGGGGCACCATCCTGCCGTCGGAGATAGAAGAACTGCATCAGTATGGGATCACCCGTATTTACAGTCCGGACGACGGCCGGCGCCTCGGCCTGGAAGGCATGATTGAGGAAGTGATCCGTCTCTGCGATTTTGCCCTCGACGGCGAGGCCAACTGCAGCCAGCCCATGACCCTGGGTGAACTGAAGGACATCCGCCGCATTGCCCGCCGCATCACCCATGCCGAAAACGGCCTGCCGGTGGCCCCTGCCGTGCTGCCGGCCGGCAGAAAAATACCGGTACTCGGCATCACCGGCACCGGCGGCGCGGGCAAGTCGTCGGTAACGGATGAACTGGTAAGGCGCTTTCTGCACACCTGTACCGATCAGACCATCGCCGTGATTTCGGTGGATCCTTCCAAGAAGAAAACCGGCGGCGCCCTGCTGGGCGACCGCATCCGGATGAATGCCATCTCCTCTCCCCGGGCTTATATGCGCAGCCTCGCCACCCGGGAAAGCGATAAGGCGCTGAGCCGCTATGTGCAGGATGCCATTGATATCTGCCGCGAGGCCGGCTACGACCTCATCATCCTGGAAAGCGCCGGGGTGGGGCAGAGTGATGCCTCCATCCTGGAGTATGTGGACCTGAGCATGTATGTGATGACACCCGAGTACGGGGCGGCATCCCAGCTGGAGAAGATCAACATGCTGGATTATGCCGACCTCGTATGCGTCAACAAATTTGATAAGGCCGGCGCCCTCGATGCCCTCCACGATGTGCGCAAACAGTATAAACGCAATCATGGCCTCTGGACGGTGCCCGATGGCGAGCTGCCGGTGGTGGGCACCATTGCCGCACAGTTCAACGACCCCGGTGTGAATGAATTATTTGAACGGTTGCTGGAGAAACTGCAGGACAAATGCGGTGTGCGTTTCGTGAAACATCCCACCCACCATCCGCACCTCCGCGACACCCAGAGCAGCACCAATATCATTCCGCCCCGGCGGGTGCGTTACCTCGCTGAGATTGCCGACCGCGTGGCGGAGTACAACCGCTGGACGGAAGAACAGGCGGCGCTGGCTTCCCGTCTCTACCGCCTGCGGGGCGCCCAGCAGGAACTGCCCGAACAGGCAGAGTCTTTAGCGGCCGCTGCGGCCGCGCTGGAGAAACAGGTTCACGCGGAAAACCTCGAAGTCATCCGTGAGTGGCCTGCGCTTGTAGAGCGTTACCGCGCCGATTTTTATGAATTTCAGGTACGGGACAAGATCATCCGGCAGCCGCTGGTAGCCAGGAGTCTTTCGGGTACACCTGTACGTAAGGTTGCCCTTCCGCGCTACAGCGACTGGGGCGATCTGCTCCGCTGGCAGCTGCAGGAGAATGTGCCGGGTGAGTTTCCTTACACGGCCGGGGTGTTTCCGCTTAAGCGTGAGGGCGAAGACCCCACCCGCATGTTTGCCGGTGAAGGTGGCCCGGAGCGCACCAACAAAAGGTTTCATTATGTGAGTCTCGGGCAGCCGGCGCGCCGGCTCTCCACGGCTTTTGACTCGGTTACCCTCTATGGTGAGGATCCGGGATACCGGCCGGATATCTATGGTAAAGTGGGCAACAGCGGCGTGAGCGTGGCCACGGTGGATGATGCCAAAAAATTGTACAGCGGCTTTGATCTCTGTGATCCCAAAACATCGGTAAGCATGACGATCAACGGGCCCGCGCCGGTGCTGCTGGCTTTTTTCATGAATGCTGCCATCGATCAGCAATGCGAACAATACATCCTCAGCCATGGCCTGGCTGAGGAGGTGAACCGGCTCATCGAGTCAAAATGGGATGCGGACAGTCTTCCCCGTTATACCGGGGTGGATGGCCGGCCGGTGATTCCGCGCAAGGGCGCTTTTGAGGGTGAGCTGCCCGAAGGCAATAACGGACTCGGGTTGCGTTTGCTGGGCCTGAGCGGAAGCGATGTGCTGCCTCCCGACGTATATGCCTGTATCCGGGCAAAGGCCCTGGCATCGGTACGCGGCACGGTGCAGGCCGATATCCTCAAAGAAGACCAGGCCCAGAACACCTGCATCTTCAGCACCGAGTTTGCCCTGAAACTGATGGGTGATGTGCAGGAATACTTTATCCGCAACCAGGTACAGAATTTTTACAGCGTCAGCATCAGCGGTTATCACATTGCTGAAGCGGGCGCCAATCCCATCACCCAGCTGGCCTTTACCCTGGCCAACGGCTTTACCTATGTGGAGTATTACCTGAGCCGGGGCATGAACATTGATGATTTTGCACCCAACCTCTCCTTTTTCTTCAGCAATGGCATGGACCCCGAGTACAGTGTGATCGGCCGGGTGGCCCGGCGCATCTGGGCCAAGGCCATGAAATACAAGTACAAGGGCAATGACCGTTCGCAGAAGCTCAAGTACCACATCCAGACCAGCGGGCGTTCGCTGCATGCGCAGGAGATCGACTTCAACGATATCCGCACCACGCTGCAGGCGCTGTATGCCATTTACGACAACTGCAACAGCCTGCACACCAATGCCTATGATGAAGCCATCACCACCCCCACTGAGGAGAGCGTGCGGCGTGCCATGGCCATCCAGCTCATCATCAATCGTGAGCTGGGTACGGCAAAGAATGAAAACCCCAATCAGGGCTCGTTCCTGGTGGAGGAGCTCACCGATCTGGTGGAAGAGGCCGTGATGCAGGAGTTTCAGCGGATCAATGAACGCGGCGGCGTACTCGGCGCCATGGAAAGAATGTACCAGCGTAACAAGATCCAGGAGGAGAGCCTGCATTACGAAACGCTCAAGCATACCGGTGAATATCCGATTGTGGGGGTGAATACCTTCCTCAGCCGCAACGGCAGCCCCACCGTACTGCCCGCAGAAGTGATCCGGAGCACAGCAGCGGAAAAGGAAAACCAGATTGCGGCCCTGCAGGCGTTTCAACGGCGGCACGCCGGTAAAAGTGAAGAGATGCTGCAACGGCTCCGCGGGGTGGCCATCCGCAATGGCAACCTCTTTGAAGAACTGATGGAAACAGTGAAGTATTGTTCACTCGGTGAGATCACCCACGCGTTGTATGCCGTGGGCGGGCAATACCGGCGCAATATGTAATCCTGCACTAACAGCGAAGAATAGACGATCCTTTATCTGTTAAGGAAATATTAAGAAACCCGCCTGCTGCAACAGCAGGCGGGTTTCTTTTTGGGGTTTGGGCATCATAAAAGCAATCCCGTGAAGCCCTTTGCTGTCAAGGGTTTATAAATGTCATTTTCCGCTTCGGCTTCAAAAAAGGCCGGCAAATTTGGACGCAGGGTCATGGGAAGCGGCTTTACCTTTGGGTCGTGAATGTAAAAATTCCGTATCCGCACTGACCTTCTTCAGTGTCTGGAACCCGCCCCGCGGGATTTGTCCGGCGCCTCAGTCATCAGCCGGTTTGTTTCCCGGAAACGTTTGCTGCTTTCGCTGTGTGAAAAACTGCCCTGCAGTAATGAATAAGTATTTGTTAACCGTTAAAACCATAGACATCATGAAGAACATCCGAAAATTTGCAGCAGCGCTTTCACTGTTTGCGCTCACTGCCGGCAGCAGTATGGCTGCCCCCGTTCGTAACGGATCGCCCGTTGCCTCGGAAGAACCCAATGCAGAAACCCTCCAGGTAAAGTACATCGGAGAGGATGCCGAATTTCTCTACTTCCGCGTAGCGGTGAAAAAAGGCGCCAACAGGGCGGTGGAGTTTGCGGTATCTGACCGGCTGGAAGGTGAGCTGTATTCCGCTGTGTTCAGCACTGACCGGGTACAGACGCTGAAAATTGAAAAGCGTTTCGACCAGCAACTGGATTTCACGGTAAGGGCCGGCGGCAAGAACATTTCCCGCAGCTTTAACAGCCATCCCGCGCTGGCGCTGGGCAATCGCTGAACCAGCCGTTAAAAACCTGCGATTTACATGACATCTTTATCGCTGAAGGCACAGTAACATCCTGTATCGTCCTGCTGCATGGCGGGGTGTATACAGGATGTTTGACCTGTTCAGGCAGCCGTAATGAATTTCACCAGGCTGCGCTTGGCCACCGGTAACAGGGTTTCCTGTACCGGAAAACTCAGGGAGGTTTCCAGCGCATATACGGCCGGGTTAGGCAGTTCAGGTTTCATCCGGATGAGGGCTGATTTGATGTGCTCATAGGTGGAGGAAAAACTGCGCTGCCAGTTGTCAACAAAATGGGTTTTGATGCCCCGGTATTTTTCATTGTGCTTTTCAAACAGGGTCAGCCGGTACTGGTATACAAAGGTGTCTTTTGTGTCGCCGTTGTTCAGGAAAAAATAGCCTTCGCTGTTGTCCAGCGGCACCAGCCCCACCGGCTGGATATTGATTTTCTCTTCTACAAATTCATAGATCCCGGTGCCGTCGTGAATGGTTTTCTGCATCCGGGCCGACGCGTACTCAATGATGTCTTCCAGTTCCTGCATCAGTTCTGAGTCTTCAATCACCTGCTCATAAAAAAGCGAGAGGCGTTCCAGCTGAAGCCCGGTGAGTCTTTTCGGGAAATGATCGCGGAGAAAACGTTTGTTCTCCCGGAAGGCGAGGATATTGTTGTAATGAAAGATGATATCCGCCAGCTGGGGGTAGAGTTTGTTTTCCCGGAACCCCTTGTTGATTTCCTGCAGGTAGGCGAGGAGGGTGTACTTTTTCTGTTCGAAATCAATATAGCCCTCCGCAAACCAGGTTTCAGAAAGTGTTTTCATCACTGATCGGTTTAGGTACTGGAAATTACAAAAAATCGGCAGTATTCCCCATACCTGTTCCGCGTATTTCAACTTGCCTGCCCGGTACACCCGCTCTCCGGCCGCAGCAAAGCGGTGGGAATGGGTTATTTTAGCCTTTCAAAAAGGTAACGGTGCGGCGCGTCCGTCATCCGTGCAGCGAATATGACAGCAGAACATCAGCGCCTGGCGGCAAACAGCCGCAAACCGATTCCGCTCGAGCAGTGGGGGCCTTATCTCAGTGAACGGCAGTGGGGTACCGTGCGGGAAGATTACAGTGAACACGGCGACGCCTGGGGCTACCTGCCCTTCAGCCAGTCGCACTACCGCGCCTACCGCTGGGGCGAAGACGGCATTGCCGGTATTTCAGACTATTTTCAGAACTGCTGCTTTGCGGTGGCCCTCTGGAACGGCAGGGATATGATCCTGAAAGAAAGGCTCTTCGGGCTGGGCAACTACGACGGCAACCACGGGGAGGATGTGAAGGAACTTTACTATTACCAGGACAATCTCCCCACGCACTACTACATGGAGTACCTCTACAAGTACCCCCAGCAGGCCTTTCCGTATGAAGACCTGCTGCAGAAAAACCTGCAGCGCGGGAAGGAGGAGCCGGAGTATGAGATCCTGGATACCGGGGTGTTTGATCAGCACGAGTATTTTGATGTGGCCGTTACCTATGCCAAGCAGGATGAGCAGGATATCTATATCCGCATCTCCGTCACCAATCGCGGAACGGCAGCAGCCCCCATCACGGTGCTGCCTACCCTCTGGTTCAGTAACCGCTGGGTGTATACCCCCGATGAGCCCCGGCCCCTGCTGCGGCTGCTGGACAAACAGAAGGTTTCCGTATGGCATCACCGTTTGGGGCAGTACTATTTTTATTTCCAGCCCGCTGACGACCGGCTTTTCACCGAGAACGAAACCAATCATTATAAACTCAACGGCACCGGTGATCCGCAGGCGTTCTGCAAGGATGCTTTTCACGATGCCATCATTTCCGGCACCCAGCGCAGCCGTCTCCGCAACAGGAAAAAGGGCACCAAATTTTCACCGGTGTATGAATGGACGCTGGAGGGTGGCGAAACCCGTACCCTGTACTGCCGGCTTACCCGCGAAGCGGCAGGCGATTCTTTTGCCCCTGGCTTTGAACATATTTTCCGGACACGCCGCGACGAGGCAGATGCATTTTATGCGGCCATTCTGCCTGAAACCCTCAGTGCAGATCTCCGCAATATCCAGCGGAAAGCGCTGGCCGGTTTGTTGTGGAGCAAGCAGTATTATCATTTTGATGTGGAACGCTGGCTCACCACCAGCGACGGCATCACCCCCGTGAGCGGTTCGCGGCTCAACGGCCGCAACAGCGACTGGAAGCACCTGAAGAACCAGGATATCATTGCCATGCCGGATAAATGGGAGTATCCCTGGTATGCGGCCTGGGACCTGGCCTTTCACTGCATCTCCCTCGCCATGGTGGATGTGGTGTTTGCCAAGCACCAGCTGCAGCTGGTGATGCGGGAATGGTACATGAAACCCGACGGACAACTGCCGGCCTATGAATGGAATTTTGGTGATGTGAATCCGCCCGTGCAGGCCTGGGCCGCCCTTGAAATTTACCGCATCGAAAAGGAAACGCATGGGGCGGGGGATATTGTTTTCCTGAAGCGGGTGTTCCAGAAACTGCTCATCAATTTCACCTGGTGGGTGAACCGCAAGGACCGCAACGGCAACAGTGTTTTTGAGGGGGGCTTCCTGGGCCTCGACAATATCGGGGTGTTTAACCGCAGCCATCATTTTACAGAGGGCATGCAGCTGGAGCAGGCCGATGGTACCAGCTGGATGGGCATGTACGCCCTGAATATGATGGACATGGCCCTGGAGATCGCCCGCCATGACCTTGCCTTTGAAGACAGCGCCACCAAGTTTTTCGAACATTTTGTATTGATTGCCGAAGCGCTGAATGCACACCGGATGTGGAACGAGGAGGATAAATTTTACTATGATATCCTCTGCCTCTCGGGCCAGGATCCGCTGCCGCTGCGCATCCAGAGTATTGTGGGGCTCACCAGCCTGTTTGCCGTGAGCACCATCAGCAGGGAACAACTGGAAGCGCTTCCGGATTTTGCCAAGCGGATTCAGTGGTTTGAAAACTACCGCCGGTCCTACCAGCGTTTCTGGCCCAATGAAGAGCGGAGCGGGGGCGATGAGATGCTGCTGTCGCTGGTGCCGCGCGACAAACTGGTGCACCTGCTGCAGCGTTTGCTGAATGAGGCGGAGTTTCTTTCGGGCGGCGGCATCCGGGCGCTTTCCAAGTACCATGAAGCGCATCCTTATTCGGTAGCCATCAACGGGGAGCAGTATACGATCCGGTATGATCCGGGCGATTCCACCAGCAACCTCTTTGGCGGCAACAGCAACTGGCGCGGTCCCGTGTGGATGCCCATTAACTACCTCATCATCCGGGCCATCCGCAAGTACGGTGAATTTTACGGCGACAGCCTCACCGTGGAATGCCCCGGGGGCAGCGGCCGGCAGGTCAACCTCTGCGCCGTGGCGGATCTGCTCACGCAGCGGGTGGTCAGCCTTTTTGCCCGCGATGCGGAGGGCAACCGCAAATCGTATGGCAGCTACAACTGGTTTTACCGGCAGCCGGGGAACGAAGACCTCCTGCTCTTTTATGAATATTTCCATGGCGACAGCGGCGCAGGGCTGGGGGCCAGTCACCAAACAGGCTGGACGGCCCTCGTGGCTGATCTGCTGGGCACGCGGCAGGTAAGGGAGGAAGACTGGAAGGACAAACCGGCACCCATCGCCCGGCGCAAAGCACAATGAACTTTTTCCACGTTGTATCCTTATTAATGCCATGCAGCATATCCCTTCTTCCGATATTACGGGCTGGGAGCGTTTTTACCGCGCCCATTTTGTAAACAGTCTGTCGGGGTTTAAACCGGTGAGCCTGATCGGCACCCTGAGTGAAACCGGTGTGCCCAACCTGGGCGTGTTCAGTAACCTGGTGCATATCGGCGCCGACCCTGCCCTGATCGGTTTCATCAACCGGCCCGAAGCGGCCGCGCCGCATACCATCGCCCATATCCGCGCGGGCGGCTGGTACACCATCAACCATATCCGGGCTTCTTTTGTGGAGCAGGCCCATCATACCAGTGCCCGTTATCCGGCGGATGCCGATGAATTCAGGGCTGCCGGGCTCACCCCGGTTTTCAGGGATCCCTGCCCGGCACCTTTTGTGGCGGAGAGTGCAATCCAGTTTTCGCTGCGTTTAAAGGAAATCATCCCCATCCCGCTCAACGGTACCGCCCTGGTGATCGGCGAGCTGCAGGATGTGTACCTGGCGGAGGGACTGGTGGAAGCAGATGGCTTTATCGCTGCCGACCGGGCGGGCAGTCTCTGTTCACTGGGGATCGACGGGTATTTCAGCTGCAGCCGGATTAACCGTTACGCCTATGCGAAAGCCGGTGAGCCGGTTACGCCGCTCCGGTCCTGAAAAAGCGACCCAGCACCGGCAGTTTCGCAAACTCCTTCCTTTCAATCCTGCTCACCAGCGCGGCATAGGCTGCGGTGAGCACGGCGCCTGTTACCAGGCTGAAGAGGGTATTGTTCCATAACCAGGTGATGCCCCGGTGCAGGAAAAACAACAACACCACAATCACGAGGTAGGCCAGGAGTTTCTTCCAGGCATAGGGGATGCGGTAAACCCGCTGACCCCATACATAGGAGAGCACCATCATGGCGCCATAACAGATGCAGGTGGCCCAGGCGCAGGCCAGGTATCCTGCCGAGGGGATGAAGAGGAAGTTGATGATCAGGGTGACGAGGGCGCCCGCCAGGGTGATCCAGGCTCCGGCCATCGTGCGGTTGCTGAGCTTGTACCAAACGCTGAGGTTGTAATAGATGCCCAGAAAAATATTGGCCATCAGCAGGATGGGTACCACGCCCAGGCCTTCCCAGTAGCGGGGACCGATGAAGTGCTTCCATACCGGCATGAACAGGCTCACCACCAGGAACATCAGGGAAATCACGATCACAAATAATTTCATCACCCGCGCATATACAGCCTGCGCCTGTGCAGATTGTGCCTGTCGGAAAAAGAACGGTTCTGCCCCCATGCGGAAGGCCTGGATGAACAGGGTGATGAGGATCGAGAGTTTGTAACAGGCATTGTAGATCCCCACCTGCGACTCCCGGAAAGCTTCACTTCCCGGCAGCCACCAGCGCAGCATCAGCCGGTCGAAAGTTTCGTTGATCATGCCGCCCAAACCTGCGATCACGAGGGGCAGGGCATAGATCATCATTTCCTTCCACAGCCGGGTATCAAACTGAAAGCGGATCTGTGCAATTTCCCGGGTGAGGAAGAGCAGGGTGATCACCGACTGAATGAGATTGGCCAGCACCACATAATAAATGGGGTTGCGGCTGGCGTCATAGAAACCTGCTGTCCAGCTGCCGGAAGGCTGCGCCGGGCAGTAGCTGATGAAGAACCAGGTGAGGAACACATTCACCACGATGCCCAGGATGCGGGCCGCTGCAAATTTGATGGGCCGGTTCTCCTGGCGCAGGCGTGCGAAGGGAAGGGTGCTCAGGGTGTCCAGGGCAATGATCAGGATGCTGAGCCGGATGATATCCGGATACTCCTCGAGGCCAATCGCCCGGGCAAACTGATTCTGTCCCGCCCAGAGCAAACCACTGAACAGGAGCGTGCTGAAAAAAATGGAGAGTGCGGCCGTGCTGTAAATGTGTTGATGGTTGCGGCCAGCCGAAAACCGGAAGTAAGCGGTTTCGAGGCCGTAGGTGAAAATGATATTCAAAAGCGGAATCGCGGCATACACCAGCGCCATTTTACCGAAGTCGGAGGTTTGCACCGCTGCCGTATAGGTGAGGTAAGGCGTCAGCAGGTAATTGATGAGCCGGGCGGCAATGGAACTGAGTCCATACCACAGGGTTTGTCCGGCCAGTTGTTTAATGCCACTCAAGTTGTCGGGGATTTACAGATCGGTTCCATACAATCAGTGCATCAGCGGAGGCGTGTGGCCTGCTGTGCTTTTTCCTGTTTTCTTTTATACATCCCAAAGTAGAGCAGGGGGCCGACTACGGGCATCATGATCACGATGCTGAGCCAGGTGGATTTATCCCGCAGCGTTGGAAAGCGGTGCCGGTGGATATCCACCACGGCATTGACATACAGCACCAGGGCGGCCAGCAGACCAAGGGCAATCAGAACGGCTTCCATGCTTTTTTTTCAAAAATAATGAAATCAGGTGTACCGGGAAGGATGAATGGTGGTGGCCGGCGGCGGGAAAGCGTATCTTTGTGCAAATTACCGCGTATGAAAAAGATCATCACCTCGTTTTGTCTCAGCGCCCTGTCCATGGCCGCTTTTGCCCAGCCCCGGCTGGCCACTGCCGAGTACAATAAGTCTATGCAGCCCGCTGTGGAGATGGACTATGCCTTCCCGGATAAAACGGTACTGAAGGCCATGGTGGATAAAATTGAACGGAAAGGTTACCGTGCCAAGGAAGTAAAGGGCTATATGGTATTCAGGGGGGTGATCCTGGATGAGCTGGGTCCCAACAATTACGATCTTTATTTTAAGGCTGAGCGCAAGAGCCGCAAGGAAAAAGATGCCTCCATCCTCACCATGCTCATTGCTTCCGGGGCTGAGCAGTTTATCGGCGACAGCACGAATGCCCGGGTGGTGGCCAATGCCAAGTCATTCCTGGAACGCCATATGGCTGATGTGGAGGCCTACGACCTGGAACTGCAGATCCGCGAGCAGGAGGAGCTCACGGTGAAAGCAGATAAAAAGTACAATAACCTGCTGGAAGATCACCAGGATCTGCTGAAGAAAAAGGAAAAACTGGAAAAGGAAATCGAGGAAAACATAGCCAGGCAGGCTGAGCAGAAGGCAGCCGTGGAAAAAGAGCGCCAGATACTCACCAATTTAAAAGCGAAGCGCAAACAATAAGTCTGCCAGCATATACGTTATCTGGAGTGCAGCCCCAACCGCTGCACTCTTTTTTATTCCGGCACTTATGAAGCTCTGGTATCTTTCACTGGCCCTCAGTATCCTCTCCTGCATCCTCCTGCTGGTTACCTGGATGCTTCCGCCGGCCTATACGGTATTTGACTGGTCGGCCGCTGAAGTGCAGGCCGGTGTGCTCTTTCCCGTATTGCTGGTGAGCTGGACGCTGGCGCTTTTCGGATTTCTTTTCAACAACATCTTCATCGACCGCAACCTGGTGGAAAAAAATGCAAGGCCCATGAAGCCTGCGCGTGCCTATCTGCCCTCCTACCTGGGGTTGCCGGCTTTCTTCTCTTTCATCTGGTTCCTCCTCCGCTGGTACAAGGGTAAGCCCGAAGCTTAGCGGTGAGGCCCTTCATGTTCCCGGTAAGTTACCGGCGCTGCAAAGCGCGGGTCTTTTGTCATTTGTTCATCCGTAAGGGTGAACAGAAAGGCCAGCAGGTCCACTTCTTCCCGCCCGCTGAGGGGTATCCGGTTTTTCAACAGGGGGTCGAGGGTGGCCTGACCGGTGTCGATACCCTCGCGGTAATGGGCCAGCACCTGCTGCAGGGTGAGCATACGGCCATCGTGCATGTAGGGGTAAGTGAGGTAAAGGTTGCGCAGGCTCGGCACTTTGAACTTCAGGGAATCTGCAGGGTTGCCGGTTACTTTCATCCGCCCGATATCCTTCAGTTGCGGATCGGCCGCCAGCCCGTTGTTGCGGAAGCTGTGATCGGTGAACAGGGGTTCGCGGTGGCAGCTGTTGCAGCGGTGTTGAAACACGGCATAACCCTGGGCCTCACTCGGGGTGAAAACCGCTTTGCCCGCTTTTACGCGGTCGTATTTGCTGTTGGATGACAGGATACTGCCGGTAAACTGTGCCAGGGCTTTGAGGATGCGCTGGCTGTTGATGGCGCTGCTGCCGAAAGCAGCTTTGAAAAGGCGGCGGTAAGCGGTATCGGCTTCCAGTTTGGCTACCACCCCGTCGAGGGTTTCAGCCATTTCGTCGGGGGCGGTGAGGGGAGCCAGCGGCTGCACCTCCAGGTGATTGATGGCGCCGTCCCAGTGCATGTCGCCCATCCAGGCGAGGTTGAAGAGGGCAGGTGCGTTGCGCCGGGTGAGCTGGTTGTTGAAACCATGGCTGAAATCGTGATCGTAGGTGGCGAATGCCGCAAACTGCTGGTGGCAGCTGGCACAGGGAATATTGCCGTCCCGGCTCAGGCGACCATCGTAGAACAGTTTTTTGCCCAGCTGGAAGCCCTCCTCGGTAAGGGGGTTGTTCCGGAACACCGGGGGCAGCGCAGGCCAGCCCCGGGGTATTTTCAGATGCAGGGTTCGGGGCGGCGGTTCCAGGCCCGCGCTGCAGAGCAGGATCAGCACCAGGAGTGCGGTTATCGTGGCGCCGGTTTTCATGGCTGCGGGGTGTTTTGCAGGGTAAAGATCCGGGAAAAATTGGCCGCCAGTTTGCGGGCCATTTCGCCGGGCAGGCCTACCGTGGGTTGTTCGGCGATGCGGATGGGGTATACCGCATCCCAGTAATGCTGCAGGTCGGCGCGGAGGATCAGTTCCTGAACCTGGCCCCGCCGGATCAACAGCGGGCGGCCGCCGTCAAAACGGAGCGTTACGGGAAAAAGGGTACTGTAAGGCTCGCGGTAGCCGCCCGTATGGTATTCAAAACGCTGGTGCGGGGCCGTGCTCCGGGGCGAGCTGCCTTCCAGTTTGTGCAGGATGTACCCCGACTGCCAGGTCCAGTACATATCGTTGCGGGGGTCCAGCGCGCCGGTTTGGGCGCCGCTCACCTGCCGGAGGCTGTCGACACCCGGCAGGAAGCCCAAAGAATCATAACTGCCGGCCGGCAGGCTGATCCGGATCTGCAGGCTGGCGCTGTCTTTTACATTGATGAGGTAGTACTCCCGGGAAGGTATAAACGCTTTTCCGCCGCTGTACAATACCAGGTTGGAGAGATAATACTTCAGGGTTTTGATGCGGTAGGTTTCGCCGGCAGCATTTTGGTACTCTCGGCTGCCGGTTTCGAGCGGCTCATCCGCCACTGTGTGCTGCAGCCTGATCAGCAGGGTGCCCTTCCCGGCAGTTGGCTGGGCAAACAGTGCCAGCGGCAGCATAAGCAGGATGCACAGCAGGATATTCTTCATGAGCCGGGATGGATTTTCCGGCGCAGCTGTTTCACTTCACCGGCTTTCTTTTTGCTGTCCAGTCTTTTTTCCTTCGATGCCCGGGTGGCCCGGGTGGGCCGGCGTTTCCTGGGGGTATGCAGGGCTGCCTTCACCAGGGCATTCATTTTGCGGATAACTTCCGTTTTGTTGCTGAGCTGACTGCGGGAGGCCTGGCTGCTCACGAGCAGGAAGCCGGCATTGTTGATCCGGTTGGCCAGCCGGGTGAGCACCAGGTTTTTCTGTGCCTCATCCAGGAGGCCGGAGGCAGCAGGGCTCCAGCTGCCTTCCACGCGGGTTTCCACCTTGTTCACGTTTTGCCCGCCGCTCCCGCTGCTGCGGCTGGTTTTGAACACAATTTCGGTGCGGATGTCCATCCCCAAATTTAACTCATTTGCGCCACCCGCCGTAGCCGCTGCCGCCAGGGCAGGCACGCTCACGGCTATACGCGTTGCAGTGTGCTGAAAATCAGCGTTTACCGCCCCATGTCCTTTTTTGGGGAGGCCGCATGGCATAAGGCCAAAAAAAATTACATTTGCAGGGTACCAATCGTTGTGCATTCATGACCAAGGGCATTTATCAGTCTTTCACCGACCGGAGGCAGCAGGGCCGCAAATCTTTTGCGGTGCTGGTGGATCCGGATAAGGTGAATGATCAAAGCATGCAGCAGCTGATCCGGCTGGCGGTGGATGCCCGGGTAGATTATTTCCTCGTAGGCGGCAGCCTGGTGGTGTCCAACTACCTGGATGAGTGCCTGCAGCTCATCAGGAAGGAATGTGCCATCCCCACCATCATTTTCCCGGGCAGTCCTTCGCAGGTAAGCAGCTATGCCGATGCCCTGCTTTACCTCTCGCTCATCAGCGGGCGGAATCCTGAATTGCTGATTGGTCAGCATGTGGTATCGGCGCCGGTGGTGAAAAAGAGCGGACTCGAAATCATGTCTACCGGTTACATGGTGGTAGACGGAGGCGCGCCCACCACGGTTTCCTATATTTCCAATGCCAGCCCGCTGCCATCCGATAAAAATGAAATCGCCGTTTGCACGGCCATGGCCGGTGAAATGCTGGGCATGAAACTGATCTATATGGATGCCGGCAGTGGTGCCCGTAGGCCTATTCCCGAGGGCATGATTGAAAAAGTGGCGCAGGCCATCAGCATTCCCCTTATTGTGGGCGGCGGCATCACCGATCCTGAGAAGGCTTACCTCAACTGCAAATGCGGTGCTGATGTGATCGTGGTGGGCAATGCCATCGAGAAAGATCCCTCCCTCATCCGCGAAATGGCTGCCGCGGTGCACAGCGTTCCTGTCTCTGTTTGATTTGTTTTCCCGCAGCATTTTTTCTGCCGCAGCATCAACCCGGTAAGGATACCCTGTTTCCGGCTTCCTTGCCGGGATCATTTGCATTCCTCTTACTCCATTCTTCCCTTCACCTGCAGTTGTACGCCGTTATTGATCTGGAGAGGAACACCGGCCAGTACCCGCAGGCTGCGCACCGCCGCGTTGGCGGTGAGTACCGGGTACCGGACCTTTCCGCCCGGGATCACCACGTCTGTAAATTCATCAGGAACGGTTCCGCAGCTCCAGTTGCCGGCTGCAAACCAGCTGGTGCTCACCTCGCCCGTCCAGATGTTCCGGAAGCGCAGGGTATACTCGGGGCCGGGGTTGCCGTTGACCAAGCAGCGGTACCGGTATCCGCTGCTGGAGGATGGGAGCCCGCTGATGTCCAGCGAAGCGCCCGTGGTGCCGGAATAGTTGACCCCGTCGCTGATATTCGTATAACCGTTACCGGTATTAAGTTGCCACTGGTAGGTGCCGGTTCCGCTGCCGGTGGTAAAACGGATCACCGCTCCTGCACACTGTGATGAAGCTGCGGGGGCAGCATCATTGGCGGCAAACCAGCATTCGCCCAGCTGCCGCGTGCTGAATTCGGCATAGTATCCGCTGTTGTGCGGAATAATCAGGGTGCTGTCGGCACTGATGAAAGTATAATAACCGTCGTTGTTATTGTCCAGGTTATAATCTTCTTCTGCGGCTGACCCTTTGTACTGCAGCACCCCCAGTTCATAGGGATCACCCGGGCTAACACATCCGGCACAGTTGTTGGCATTTTTCAGATCCTGGAACTGCTGATCGCTGAAGTACAGCCTTAGCGATACGGGCCCACCGGGCGGAGTGGTGGAACTCACCACAAAACTTTTATCGAGGTAATAAGTATTGTTCGACGACCGCACCGGGTTGTTGTAATTCAGGTAGGGGGTGATGGTTACGGTACCCAGGTCCTGGCCATGGGTGTTGATTTCGCCCACGATCCACCAGGGACCCATCACCGCATCGCCATAACCCAGGGCTTTCCATCCGTTGTTCCAGGGAGCGCCATCGCTGGCGGGGAAGAGAGGTGCCGGGCTGCCGGCGATGTCTGTTTGCTCAAACACCCGTACGTCATCAATACCGATGCCTTCCTGGGATACGCCCGCGTCGCTGCTCATCACAAAGCGGAAGCGGATGGTGCCGGGATTGAAGCTGTTTACGGGCAAGGCAAAGCTGGCCACATGCCAGGCCGTGTTCGACAGGCTCCAGTTGTTCCCGGCGGCATTGTCGTACCAGTTGGTGCCGGCATTCGCCGTGCCCAGCTTCTGCCAGGTTTTGCCGTCTGTGCTGTATTCCACCCAGGTAAAATCATAGTCCTGCTCTATATCGTAGAGGTGACTGAACGAGAGCATGGGCCGGGCAAGTCCGGTCAAATCAAAACAGGGCGTATAGAGGTATGAGGTTTCATTGTCGTTATAATTGCCGTTCAGCCGGGTCACCCAGGCCTTGCTGCCGTTGGGGGCTTTGCTGATGATGGCTTTAGCGGGGGCGCCCCACTCCCAGCTGCTGTTGGTACCTTTCGTGTAATAGTAACCGTTATCCGATTCAAAGGATTCGTAATACGGATAACGGCTGATCACCGGGTTGTTGTGGAGCCGGTAGTGCAGGATGCTGTCATTGGAGGCATAGCTGTCGCCGCTGTATTTCACCCATACATTGATATCGTAATCGGTATAAGCCGAAAGATCCATCAGCTGGCTGAAGGTATAATCCAGGGTTTGCCCGGCGCCGAGGCTGCTGATGGTTTCGGTGACCACGGGGCCATTGTTCACGCTGTAGTTTACCTGCACGTTGCTGAGTGCGGCCGGCTGATAGTTGCGCAGCCTGATGCTCAGGGGAGTGCTGGCCGTGAGTCCGCAGCCGCCCGGGTCGGGCGTGAGGATACTGAGCAGCGACACGTCATTCACGGCTTCATTCAGTACAAGGTTGTCCAGGGTATATCCGTCATCAATATCCACTTCCGGCTGTACGCTGTTGGCGGAGGTATTGCCTTCCTGCCCGATCTTCAGCTGAAAGCTGCTGCTCACTGACTGGGCGGGAACCGCACTGCCCAGCACGTCGTTCACATTGATCATGGCCTTGCTCCAGCCGCCCAGTTCGGCCTGTGCGGCAAACAGATCATAGGCCTGCACCCAGGGATCCCGGTCACTGCCCCGTATCCACACCCGGTTGCCCGGTGCATCTGCCTGTCCGTGATTCTTGTAGTAAAAATCCACCCGCAGCTGTCGGCCGGTGTAAGCGGAGAGGTTATAACTCAGGATGGCACTGTCGGCATTGGTACTGGTGCTGTACGGCGCCTGGTCGAGGGTAAGGGCCCGGTTGCCGGAAAGGGCCATGCCGCTGTTCACGAAACTGCGGGCGCGCCCACGGCTGGTGCTGCTCCGGAAATCGAGGTAGCTGTTGCCACCCACGGCCATTTCGTTGCCGCTGACAGTGAGCTCGGGCAGGGATTCGAAGTTTTCGGTGAAGGGCAGGCTGCTGAGCGGATCATTGGGGATATCCTTCACCGTTTTATAGGCCGTATCGTTGTTGCGGAAGGGATCGGAGGGGTGGGTAACCCATACTTTCAGCGGGTACACGCCACCCTGGGGCTGCAGGGGCAGGGTGCCGCTGAAGCTGTAGGTGAGGCTGGCGCCGGCAGCGAGGCTGCTGTTGATGGTTTCGGTAAAAAGCGGGCTGCCGTTGCCGAGGGCCAGGGAAACGCTGAAGGGTCCGTTGACTGTACTGTTGCCGCCATTGCGGATCCGGATCCTTACGGGGCGGCTCACATTGCCGGCATCACTAAAAAAGCGGCGGGCACTGTTGGGTTCCAGGATGGTATCGATGCGCAGGTCGTTGCTGAAGGCGGCCAGCGTACAGGCTCCGCCGGCGGGCTGTACCGGTACTGAAACGGAGCGTCGGCCCTGCATGCCATTCAGGCGGGCCGCTACCCCCAGCCAGGCGGTGGCGTTCGGGTTCAGTCCGGTGAGGAGGAAACTCGTACCCGCAGTGATGCCCACGGTGCGCAGGGTATCCCCGCTCAGTTGGAGGATATCATAACCCGTGGCGCCGGTGATGGCGTTCCAGCTGAGCTGCGCCGAGCCGGGGCAGGGGTTGGTTACGGTGAGTTCGGGTTGCCCGAGTACGGTGAAGGCGGCATCGCTCTGATCGGTATAAGGGCTGCTGTTCCGGCTGATGCGGATGCGTCCGCCGGTGGTGGCGCCGGCGGGTACCGTCCAGGTATAGCTGCGGCTGGCTGCCGGCACGGTATTGCTGATCAGCGTCCAGTTGCTGCCGTTATCGGCAGAGTATTCCAGGGTGAAGCTGTTGCTTTCGCTGCCGGCGCTGCTCCAGCGGATGGTTTCGGTTTCGCCGGGCACGAGCGTTTCGCCGCCGGCGGGATGTTCTACCGTAACGCCGTTGGAAATGATTTCGTAGCTAACGGCATATTCCTGGGTGCCGCCGGGAAGCGAATAGCCGTTAATGTTAGCCGAGTACACACCTGGTACCGGGTTGTCAATCACCACCTGTTCGATGTTGTTTACATGATCGGGGCCTTCGGTTGCATTGCTGTTTACGGCCGCCGGGCTGCTGTTCAGGATCAGGGGGCGTTTCAGGCTGAAGGAGGGCGTGATCACCACCAGGTCGAGGTCGTTCACCAGGCTGCTGGCCGCGCTGGCCGATGCGGGCAGGTCGTGCCAGCAGAGCATCACTTTCAGCCGGCGGGTATTGGCGGGAACGGTAAAGTTGTGGGTGTTGCTGCCGTTGCCCGTCATGCTGCTCACAAAGTAGCGGCTGCTGTCGATGGCATCCACGGCACGGCGTACGTTGAGCATGCCGAATCCGTAGGTGTAATCCGGGCCGGGGTTGCCCAGGTCGTCGGCGGTATTGCACACGATGGCTTTCATCAGCGCGCTTTTCGGGTTGGCGCCGCCGTTACGCTGCCGGAAGCGTTCGTGCATCAGCGTAAGTCCGCCGCTTACCGCGGGGCAGGCCATACTGGTGCCGTAGTTGGCGCCGTAGTTGTTGTTGGCATTGGTGGAAACCACGTTGAAGCCGTTTGCGGTGATCTCCGGTTTGATGCGGCCATCCGCCACCGGTCCGCGGCTGCTGTAGGAAGCGATGCTGTAGGTGCCCACGTTGAGGGCACCCACGGTGAGCACGTTTTTGGCGCATTGCCAGCCTGATTTCACGGTGCCGAAGGCGGCGGGATAGGGACTGCAGGTGAGGTCGCCGTCATTGCCCGCCGCAATCACATGCTGCAGCTCGCTGTTGCTGCTGATCTGGGCATCGGCATACACACTCAGCACATTGTAGGCGCCTTCACCCGCACAGCCGTTGGCCGCTGAATGGTACGAGTTGTTGGTGAGCACCATGTTGTAATCATTGAAATACACCGGGCTGTTGACGATGATGTCGCTGAAGAACTGGTTCACCAGCGTGGCCCGGGCGGCCATGCCCCGGTTTTTGGGATTGATGATGCCTGCCCCGGCGGCAGTACCGGCCACATGGGTGCCGTGGTTCGAAGGTATCCAGGGACTCCGGTTGATGAGGCGCCCGTTGAAATCGAGGTGGCTGGAGATATCCGCGTTGTCGCCGATGCCCAGCACTACGCCGCGGCCATTGAGGTTTTTGCCGGTGGCCGAATTGAGTGCGCCGGCGCCCGAAGCCGCCCGGGTATTGTAATTCAGCGCCTGGTCGGTTTGCGCCACCAGGCTTACCGCATAAACAAAAGGCAGTTTGCAGAGCCGCTCTGTGAGGGCGGCATCATACTGCAGCATCCACAACTGTCCGTTTTCAAATTTCTGCGTGAGGATCACCGCGCCGTTTTGCTGCAGGGCCCTCCGCACGGCAGCTGCACTGGCCCAGCGGGAGCATTGCACGGCCAGCATCATCGTGTTGGCTTTATTGCCGTCAGGTACATATTGACGCACGCTGTTATCGGTGCGGTACAGGGGCGGCAGCGGGCTCACAGCACGGATGCCCAGGCTGCCGCAGCGTTTGAAATCAAAGTTGTCGTCTATCACGGCCAGGAAGCCGTTGCCGGGCACGTAGGTTTCAGTATGGATGCCGGCTGCCCGCAGCTGTTCCTGTTCGGCTTTGCCGGGCAACTGCTGAAACTGCAGCAGGAGGTAATACCGGTGGTCAAACCAGGCGCCTGCCGTATCGGCGGGCTGAAAGCGGTTGCGGAGGATATTATCGCCGGTAAAAAAATTACCCTGTGCAAAGCGCAACGGCATACCGGCGGGCTGCGCATAGGTGAGCAGGGTCCAGCAACTGCAGAGCAGGGTGAGGCGGAAACAGTTTTTCATCAGTGTCCAGGTTAGGAAGAGGGCTGAGCCTTCGAAAATAGCGCAAATTGCCCGTAAAACCTGCATTTGTACGCTGCTGCAGCGGCTGCCGCCTGCTGAAATCCCCGACATGGCCGCTAAAGATCATATATTTGCACCCGGATGAATCTGGAGGTGCTGAAGCAGGAGTATGCCGGAGATGGCCGCGTTTTTCAGATCGCGGACAGGATCACTTTGTCTGTTCCGCAGGCCCTGCACCTTGCCGGGCTCACCGGCAGCGCGCCGGCCTTCATCGTGAACGCGGTATTTGCGCACCCGGCCACCGCCCAGCTCAACCACCTGGTGCTGCTGCGCGACGCCGAAGAAGCGGCCTACTTTCACAATACCCTGGAGAACATCAGCGGCGCCCTCGATCTCTTTTATTTTCCCTCTTCGTTCAAGAATAAAAAAAACTACCGGCTCCTCAACAGCAGCCATGTGATGCTGCGTACCGAGGCCCTGACCAAACTCGCCGCGGGCGGCAACCGGAAGATTATCGTTACCTATCCGGAAGCCGTATTTGAAAAAGTGGTGCTGCCGGCCAGGCTTTCTGCCAACATCCTCTCCATCAAACAGGGGGATGAGCTGGATGTGAACGGCCTCCTGGAGCGTTTTGTGCAGCATGGGTTTATGCGCACCGATTTTGTGTATGAGCCCGGCCAGTTCGCGGTACGCGGCGGTATCCTCGACATCTACTCCTTCGGCAATGAAAAACCTTACCGGGTGGAGTTGTTCGGTAACGAAGTCGACAGCATCCGCATCTTTGATCCGGAGACCCAGCTCAGCGAACGGAAGCTGCTGCAGGTCAACATCATCCCCAATGTGGAAACCCAGTTTGATACGGGAGAAAAAGCCGCCCTGCTCGATTTTCTGCCGGAGAACACGGTGGTGTGGATGCAGGACTGGCAGTTTATCCGGGAAAAGATTGAACAGCAGGAAGAGGACCTTTCGCTGTTCCTGGAGTATGTGAAGCAGCATGGCTACCAGTCGCCGCTCAGTGAGGAAGACAGCGAGATCCAGGAAAAGAAAACCGTGGGCCCCGACGACTTTACGCCCGCCACGGTTTTTGAACAGCAGGTGAGGCAACGCCATGTCATTGAACTGGGCAGAAAGGCCTACTGGGCAACCGCTGAGCCGCTGACCTTCCATACCCGTGAGCAGCCGGCATTCAACCGGCAGTTCGACCTACTGATCCAGAACCTGAAGGACTACGAAGCGAAGCGCTACAATATTTACCTGTTTGCCGAAAACCCCCGGCAGCTGGAGCGGCTGCACAGCATTTTTACCGATCTCAAAGCCGAGATCCAGGTGGTGCCCGTGCCGGTATCCATCCATGAAGGATTTATTGATGACGATCTCAAATCGGTATGTTACACCGATCACCAGATCTTTCAGCGGTATCACAAGTATAAGGTGAGGCAGGCGTTCAGCAAGAACAAGGCGCTTACCCTCAAAACCCTCCGCGAACTGCAGCCGGGCGATTATGTTACGCATATCGATCACGGGGTAGGGGTGTACAGCGGATTGCAGAAGATTGAAGCCAATGGCCGGGTACAGGAAGCTGTGCGGATTGTGTACAAGGACGGCGATCTGCTGTATGTCAACATTTCCTCCCTGCATAAGATCAGTAAATACAGCGGCAAGGAGGGTTCGGTGCCCAAAATGAACAAGCTGGGCAGCGATGTGTGGAACCGGCTCAAAGAAAAAACCAAGAAACAGGTCAAGGATATTGCCACCGACCTGATCCGGCTCTATGCCCGGCGCAAGAGCCAGGAAGGGTTTGCGCATGCGCCCGACAACTATCTGCAGACCGAACTGGAGGCCAGCTTTATTTATGAAGACACCCCCGACCAGGCCAAGGCCACTGAAGATGTAAAACGGGATATGGAAAAGCCCATGCCGATGGACCGCCTCGTGTGCGGCGATGTGGGCTTCGGCAAAACGGAGATTGCCATCCGGGCGGCTTTCAAAACCTGCTGTGAAGGCAAACAGGCTGCGGTACTGGTGCCCACCACCATCCTCGCCTACCAGCACTATAAAACCTTCAGCGAGCGGCTGCGCGATTTTCCGGTGAAGGTGGATTTCATCAACCGCTTCAAATCGGCCAAAGAGCGGAAAGAAACCCTCAAAAAACTGGAGGAGGGCAAGATTGATATCATCGTGGGCACCCACGCCCTGCTGGGGAAAGACGTGAAGTTCAAGGACCTGGGCATCATGATCGTGGATGAGGAGCAGAAGTTCGGGGTGGCCGCCAAAGAAAAACTGAAGCAGCTGCGCACCACAGTCGACTCACTCACGTTAACGGCTACGCCCATTCCGCGTACGCTGCAGTTCAGCCTGATGGGCGCCCGCGACCTCAGCATCATCAATACCCCTCCGCCCAACCGGCAGCCTATTCAGACCGAGGTGATGGTATTCAATGAAGACGCGATCCGCGACATGATCTACTATGAAACGGAGCGGGGCGGACAGGTGTTTTTCATCCACAACCGGGTGAATGGCCTGCAGGAAATGAAAACCCTCATCCAGGGGCTCTGTCCGGATCTCAGCATCGCTTACGCCCACGGGCAGATGGAGGGCGATCAGCTGGAAGACACCATCCTCGATTTCATGGACCGCAAGTATGATGTGCTGGTGTGCACCAATATCGTGGAGAGCGGTGTGGACATTCCCAATGTCAATACCATCATCGTCAACAATGCGCACCAGTTCGGGCTCAGCGACCTGCACCAGCTGCGGGGCCGTGTGGGCCGGAGCAATAAGAAGGCATTCTGTTATCTGCTGGCGCCGCCCATGAGCACCCTGCCCCCCGACAGCCGCAAAAGGCTGAGCACCCTGGAGCAGTACAGCGACCTGGGCAGTGGCTTCCAGATTGCCATGCGCGACCTGGATATCCGGGGCGCCGGCAACCTCCTGGGCGGAGAGCAGAGCGGTTTCATTGCAGAGATCGGATTTGAGATGTACCAGAAAATCCTGGATGAGGCGGTCCGTGAACTGAAACGTACCGAATTCCGCGATCTCTTTAAGGAAGAAATCCGGCAGCAGGATGATTTTGTGAGCGACTGCAGCATCGATACCGATCTCGAAATCCTGATCCCCGATCAGTATGTGGAAAGCATCACCGAACGCCTGAGCCTCTATACCCGGCTCGATAACTGTGAAACCGAAACGCAGCTGCAGGATTTTCACCGCGAACTCACCGACCGTTTCGGACCGGTGCCGCCACCGGTGGAAGACCTGTTCAATACCGTACGCACCCGGAAGCTGGCCGTGGAACTGGGTTTTGAAAAGCTGTTCCTCAAGAATGAGGTGCTCAAGTGCTTCTTCGTGGCCAATCCGGAATCGCCTTACTTCCAGAGTGAGACCTTTAACCGCATCCTGCTGTTTGTGCAGAAGGGCACCAACCTCGCCAAACTGAAGCAGGTGGGCAAACATGGCATCCTGGAGGTGCAGCGGATGGCCTCCATGAGCGACCTGCATGAGTTCCTCCGGCGCATGTATGATTTTGTGTTTTCGGCATAAAGGAATGACCGCCGGCTTTTCCTGTTGATTTGTTAACGGACGGCTTTTCTCTCCTGCTGTCGCCTGATTTCATTATGTTTACGCTGAACAATCCTGCGTACAGTCCTGTACGTTATCTTTTAACTGATCAAAATTTCTTTCCATGCGTTTGGCGACCCTGCTTTCTTTTATTTGCCTGTCGGCACTGTTCACCAGTTGCGAAAAATCCAGCAGCAATATTGAAGAACCCCCGGCCGACACCACCCGGGTGCTTTATGCCATCAAACCCAACGGCGACCTGGGCTGGTACCGGCATACCGGTTATTTCAGCGGGGTGCCTTCCTGGCTCAATAACGGGCAGTTCAGGCAGGTGGGCGAAGACTGGCACCTGATGAGCAAGGCATTCCGGGCCGGTAACAACATCCTTTATGCGGTGAAAAACAATGGCACCCTGGGCTGGTACCTCCACACGGGCTGGCAAACCGGCGACCGGGCCGGATGGGCCAATACAGGCCAGTTCACCCCGGTGCACAGCGCTTCATTCGCTGGCTATACCCATGTGTTTTCGGGCGGCGGTCAGATCATTTACGCGGTAAAACCCAATGGTGACCTGGGCTGGTTCCGGCACACCGGCCAGGAGTATGGCACCGATAACTGGGCCAACAATGGCGAGTTCAGCAAAGTGGGCGACGGCTTTCAGGATTATACGCACCTCTTTTCACCCGGCAACGGCATCATCTACGGGGTGAAGGCCGACGGGAAACTGTACTGGCTGAAACACCTGGGCTTCAGTGATGGTACCGACACCTGGGCCAATGGCGGCTTGCCCGTGCAGGTGGGAGAAGACTGGGACAGGTTCAGCCTGATCTTTTCCGGTGGCGGCAACGTGATTTATGCGGTGTTACCCAACGGCCGGCTGGGCTGGTACCGGCATACCGGCCAGGCGGGCGGTACGCCCAATTGGGCCAATAACGGTCAGTTTGTGCAGGTGGGCGAAGACTGGAATGTTTTTGTGAATGCTTTTTAACCCTGCGTGTTATTACAGGTTGATCCGGGGCATAGCCCCGGATTTTTTTTATGGCAGCCGGCTGAAGGCCTGTTCCAGGTCGCGGATGAGGTAGTCTGCTGACTCCAGCCCCACATACAACCGAAGCATGCGGTGTTCCGGTTTGCCCGCATCGAACTGATCGCGGCGGATGCCGGCACAGCGGGGCAGGATCAGGCTTTCATGCCCGCCCCAGCTGACTGCCATGCGGATATGCTGAAGGGATTCGCAGAATGATTCCACCGTTTCGGGCTTATCGGCCCGCAGGTAAAAACTCAGGAGTCCGCAGGCGCCCTGCATCTGCCGGCACGCGAGGGCATATTGCGGAAAATCTGCATCCAGGGGAAACAGCAGGCCGTCCACTTTCGGCTGTTGTTTCAGGTAGCCGATCACCGTGCGGGTGGTTTGGCTGATGTGCTCCAGCCGCATGGGCAGTGTGCGCAGTCCGCGGAGCAGCAGCCAGGCGCTGAAGGGCGGCAGGCCACTGCCGGTATTGAGGTATTCGCTGTGAAAGATTTTTTCGATCATCGCCTGCGATCCGCTCAGCACTCCGGCTACCACATCGCTGTGCCCGCCGATGTATTTGGTGGCCGACTGCAGGCTGAGGTCGATGCCCAGTTCGAGGGGGCGCTGGTAGAGCGGGGTGCAGTAGCTGTTGTCGCAGATGGTGATGATCCCGTGTTTTTTCGCGAGGGAGGCCACTGCGGAAAGGTCCTGCAGGGCGTAATTCCAGCTGTTCGGCGATTCCAGGTAGATGAGCCGTGTGTTGGGACGGATCGCTGCCTCGAACTGTGCAGTATCCCGCCCGTCAACATAGGTGGTTTGCACACCAAAACGGGGCAGGATTTGGTTGAACATTTTCTGTGCCCAGGTATAGGGTTGCTGTACGCTGATGAGGTGAACTCCTGATTTGACATGGGCGAGCACCGCACAGAAGATGGCTGACGCCCCGCTGTTGAACACCAGGCAGTCTTCGGCGCCATCCAGTGCGGCCAGTTTTTTCCGGAGGATATCCACGGTGGGGTTGAGGCCCCGGCTGTACAGGTAGGTACTGTACTCATCCGCGAAGGCGCTCCGGAGATCCTCCACCTTGCTGAACGCGAAATTGCTGCTTTGCAGGATGGGCGGCGCCACGGCATTGAAATACTGTTGCCGGTCTTCGGCGAGTTCATTGAGGATGAAGGAAATGTCCATAGTCAATCAGGTTTTATGGTTCCTGCGTCCGGCTCACGTGGTTTGAAACGGTTCAGGATAAAATGCAGCACGATAAAGGCCGACAGTACAGCCAGGCCGGTGAGCGCTGCATGATGATTGTTGCGGTAATCGAGGGCGATGCTGATGGCCACAAAGCTGTAGGCGGCCATAAAAATCAGGGGCATCAGCGGAAACCAGCGCATGCTGTAAATCCCGGTGCCATTCAGGTGGCGGGTCTTTCGCCGGAACCAGAAGATGGTGGCACTGCTGAGCACCATGCCGAAACAGTCGAGGAAGATGGTGAAGGCGAGGATATCTTCAAACTGCTGGGAGAAAAAAAGGATCAGGATACACAGAGCCGCGAACACCGTCAGCGAAATGCGCATCACACCGGATGCCGCATGGCGGCTGGCAAAAATGCGGGGCAGGCTGCCGTCTTCGCCCATGGCATACATCACCCGCGGATTGCTCATCAGCAGGCCGTTGACATAGGCCAGTACGCCGAGGAACAGCAAACCGGAAAACAACGCGGCGCCGGTTTCACCCAGCATCTTGTGCATCACCACATAAGCGATTTCCCGCTCCTGTTTCATCTGCTCAAACCCGATGATGTGATAATAGCTCAGGTTCACCAGGAGGTAGAGCAGGATGATGAGGCTGATGCCGAGGAAGATGCCGCGGGGGATGGTGCGGGCCGGCCGGTTCACATCCTGACCGAAGTTGATCGTTTGCTGATAACCCCCATAGGTAAACGAAACAGCGATGAGGCTGATGCCCAGCTGGCTGATCCAGTTGCCGGTATCAGGAGCCGGCGGGGGTGCAGCCGCCTCGGGGGCATAGAGTGAGGGGAAGAAGAGGGCAGAGATGAGGAGCAGGATCATCCCGATTTTAATCAGCATCAGTACGTTTTGTGTGCGGGAACTGAGGACAAGGCCGCGCAGGTTGATGAGGTAAAACAGGAGGATGGCGGCCATGCTCACCAGGGCTTTGTGCATATCGCTGAAGGTGCCCGGGAAAAGGCGGAGCAGGTAACCGCTCCCGATCAGGGCCACGCCGCTGAGGCTGGCGGCATTGCTCACCAGGATGATGCAGTTGATGGCAAAGGCAATGCTGGGATGATAGGCGCGGGCAAATACTTTGTAATAACCTCCGGTTACCGGGTAGCGGCTTCCGATTTCGGCGTAGGTGAGTGCGCCGCAGAGCGCTACCAGTCCGCCCACCACCCAGGCGCTGAAATAAATCACCGGCGTACCGGCGGCTGCTGCGCTGGTGGCGGCTGTTCGGAAGATGCCCATGCCGATGACAAAGCCTACCACAATCATGGTAAAGGAAAACAGGCGCAGGCTGGGAACCGGTTGGCTCATCTGCGGGAAGATACTGCATTCGGCGGAGGGCTCAAAGGCTTCATGGCCGGCTCATCGGCGGGCGGTTGGATCAGGCAAAGGGCAGGAGGATGTGCCCTGATTATTGTCATGCGGAGCCCGCCGGCGGTTCAGGGAAAATTCCCTATGTTTGTCACGCTAAAAAAAAAGAATATGAAGAAAATACTCTCTATTGCGCTGGTGCTCTTACTGAGTGTACCCGTGATCAGCATTGCCCAGGACAAAAAGCCGGTATGGGCTGAACTGAAGCAGTTTCATTCGGTGATGTCGGCCACCTTCCATCCTGCTGAAGAAGGTAACCTGGCTCCGCTGCGTCAACGCGCCGCTGAACTGTTCCAGGCTGCCCAGAAATGGCAGGAGTCGCCGGTTCCTGCCGGTTTCAAGAAAGAAGAAACCCAGAATGTGTTGAAAGAACTGGTGATTCAGTGCGGTGCGGTGATGAAAGGGGTGGAAGCCCGCAAGAGCGATGCCGAACTTACCCGCCTGATCACGGATGCGCACAATGTATTCCACCGCGTGGTGGGCGAATGCCGTGAAAGCGATCATTGATTTTTTCAGAATCAGGTACATATTGCCGCCGCTGTATCCCAGCGGCGGTTTTATTTTTCCACAATCCCTGTGTAATGTTTTTTTTGGAAGCGGGGGTGGAAGGTTGCACATTTGCACCGATTCCGGTCGCCGGTGTTTTTCCCGGCGTTAAAAGGGAAGTCCGGTGTAAATCCGGCGCTATCCCCGTAGCTGTAAAGGCGTTTTCCGGGTAATACCCGGAAAATACATAAAATCTCCAGCCACTGTCTGCCCCGGGCGGATGGGAAGGCATGATGCCTGAGCCAGAAGACCTGCCGGTTTCGCGCAATCTCATTTTGCTTTCGGGTGAAAAGCACAGGGAATAATTGCCGGGGAGGCACCTATTTCTCTATTGTATTTACCGGAAGCAGTCACACCAAAAAAACTGGTACATGAAAAAGTTTTTACTGGCAGTGGCTGCGCTGAATTTTGCTGTTCAGCTCACTGCTCAATCCAGCCGCGACACGGCTTCTGTGAACCTCGACCCCGTGGTCATCAGCGCCACCAAGTATCCGCTCAAGGCCTCCCGGACGGGCAAGGTGATCAGCATCATTACCCGTGAACAGATTGACCAGGCGGCGGGCAAGGACCTGGCCCAGCTGCTCAATGAACAGGCCGGCCTTTACCTGAACGGCGCCAACAGCAATCCCGGCAAGGATAAAAGCCTCTACCTGCGCGGCGCCCGCGTGGATCATACCCTGATCACCATCGACGGGGTGCCCGTGTACGACCCCAGCGGAATCGGCGGCAATTTTGACATCCGCAATATTCCCCTGTACAGCATTGAGCGCATTGAAATCCTCAAGGGCAGCCAGTCCACCCTCTATGGCAGCGATGCCATTGCCGGCGTCATCAATATCATCACGCGACGGGCCGGTAAGGAAAGTTTGGCCACCAACGGGTTGCTGGCTTATGGCAGCTACGGCACGCTGCGCGGCAATGCCGGCATCAATGGCCGTACCGGTGGGATGGATTACCAGCTGGCCTACAGCCTGCACCATACCCGGGGCATCAACGAAGCCGTGAGCAGCAATCCTGTTACTGACCGTGACGGCTATACGCAACAGGGATTCCAGGCCAGCCTGGGATTCCGGGCCGGCAAGCAGGTGAGCATCCGCCCTTATCTGCGGTACACCGATATCCGCGGCGACCTGGACCAGGGGGCATTTACCGACGAACTCGATTTTACCTACACCCAGCGCAGCCTGCAGGCCGGGGTACGTTCAGAAATCACGGCCGGGAAAAGCCGGATTCACCTGCTTTACAACCTCAACAGCATCCGGCGGGTGTACACCGATGACTCGGTGAAAAGCCGGAATGGCTTTGATACCTACAGCGAAGGTTTGTACAAGGGGCTTGAGCATTTTGCCGATGCTTACCTCACCACGCCGCTGGGCAAAATGCTGACCCTCACGGCCGGAGCGGATTTCCGGGCTTCCACCAGCTATCAGTCGTATGCCGCCACCGGCGCCTGGGGACCTTACGGCAGCGTGTATTCGAAAGACAGCCTCCGGCAGCGCCAGCTCGGACTCTATGCATCGGTGCTGCTCCAGACGCCGAAGGGGTTCAGCCTCGAAGCGGGTAACCGGCTGAACGTGCACAACAGCTACGGCAGTTATTATGTGTACAACCTCAATCCCAGCTACCTGCTGCAGCAGCGCCTGAAAATATTTGCCAACCTGGCCTCGGCCTACCGCACGCCTTCGCTGTACCAGCTTTACTCAGAATATGGCAACCGCGCGCTGCGGCCCGAAGCGGCCCTCACGCTGGAAGGAGGACTGCAGTACTTCGGGGCAAGTGGCAACTGGAGCGCCCGGGCCGTGTATTTCCGCCGCCGCGTAAAGGAGGTGATTTTCTTTTATTTTGATCCGGCCAGTTTCCGGTCGCAATACATCAACCAGGACCGTCAGCAGGATCACGGCGTGGAGCTGGAAGCCACTGTGGCCCTCTCGCCGGCCGTGCAGCTCCGGGGTTTTTACAGCTTTGTGACGGGGAAGATCAGCACGCCCACGCCCTCGGGCAAGGATACCACCTATTTCAACCTGCTCCGCCGCCCGCGGCACAGCGTGGGACTGCATCTTTCGGCCCGCATTGGCCGGCGCTTCCTCCTGACCAGCCAGCTGCAGGGTTTTGGGGAGCGGAAGGATGCCTATTTTGATCCGCAGACCTACCAAACGGTGCAAACCAGCCTGGGGGCCTACCTCCTGTGGGACCTGTACGGGGAATACAGCCTGCTCAACCGCCGGCTGGTGATTTTTGCCGATTTGCGGAACCTTACGGCCAGTCGCTATACCGAGGTGAGCGGGTTTAATACATTGGGATTCAATGTAAACGGTGGTGTCCGCTGGCGCTGGTAAGCCTGCTTCGGGGAGGTTTGCGTATCTTTGCCCCGGACACCATGCACTGGAATGACATCATATTCAATGAAATCCTCACGGCCACCTTCACGCTGTTTGCGGTGATTGATATGATCGGGTCGGTGCCCGTGCTGGTGAGCCTGAAGGCCAAGATGGGCGGACATATCCGTTCCACCCAGGCTACCCTGGTATCCGGGGCCCTGATGATGCTGTTTTTATTTGTCGGCCGCCAGTTTTTGCATATCCTGGGCATTGACGTGGCTTCATTTGCGGTGGCGGGCAGCATCGTGATCTTTATCATTGCCATGGAAATGGTGCTGGGGGTGGAGTTTTTCAAGGCGGATAAAAATGCTCCCCACAGCAGCGTGGTGCCCATTGCCTTTCCGCTCATTGCCGGCAGCGGTACGCTCACCACCATCATGAGCCTGAAGGCCAATTATCAGGATATCAATGTGCTCATTGCCATCCTGATCAACTGTGTGGTGATTTATGCGGTGTTAAAATCGCTGAACTGGATAGAAAAAGTGCTCGGTCCGGCAAAAATGGCCGTGATAAGAAAATTTTTCGGCGTAATTTTGCTCGCCATCGCGGTAAAGATCTTTGCAAGCAATATGGTAAAGTTCGGCAAGTAGGTTTAGCCGGTAAGGTTAGCGCAGCTGATCAGCCTTAAGCGTTGAACCCTGAACTTTGAACTTTTGCCGCATACTGGTCCTTTAGTTTAATGGATAGAATTTCAGATTCCGATTCTGAAGGTACAGGTTCGATTCCTGTAGGGACTACCCAGTGAGAAAGCCGGTCGTTTTTCTTCAAACGGCCGGCTTTATTTTCTTCCAGAACCCTTGTTGAATAAGCGATTAAAGAGAACAGGGTATTGATTTTGGGAGTTCGAACTGTGTCATTTTGCTTGTTATACAGTAAACCCTCCGGGTAGATAAGCTTCTGGAGCCGCTGCTTCTCCTCATACTCGCTGGAAACCCATATCTGACGGACATTTTGTGCCAGTTCCAGCCCTTTCTGAACGGCTTTTTCAAGGTTCGAACTATTCACCGCAGTTTTTTCTATTTCTTGCTGTAGTTCCGTCAGTTCTTGCTCATATTTCTGCCGGTACTTATCAAACAAATCCCTGGTGATTTCTCCTTCTATGAATCTGACTTCCAGCTGCTCCTGCTTCTGCAAAAGGGCGGTTAACCGGCGTTTCATTTCTGCCTGTTCCTGCAACTTGTCCGACAGCTTCTCCTGTAAAATCCGGGCTATCAAATCTTCCAGCTTTTTCATATGCTGAGCTTTAAATTCCAGCTTACTCATTTCGCCGATGAAAAGACGATTGAGATGGTCAGCACGCACATTCACCCCGGTACCCTTTTCCCGGGTTTTATAATAATAAATACCCTTCTGCTTATATCCTGTAAATGGAGATAAGGAAACCTCGTCCTTCGCAAAGGCCTTCAGGGGTAACTCCGGAACCCTTGATTTTTTGGCAATCCCTTTGTGTGGGTTAACCGAAACTACGTTATTGGCCTTCAGAAACAATTCTTCTGAAATCAGGGCAGGGTGATGTCCCTTATACATCTCACCCGGAATTAAAGAATGGGTGATATATCCACAGTAAAAAGGGTTAGAAATAATCCGAACAAAACTTTTGTACTCAATCGCTGAGCCCATTTTGCGAAGCTTTTCGACTATGTCAAGGTTATTCAGTTTTCCCTCTGCTTTCCATTTATAGGCCAGTTTAATAAACTTCCCCTCCTCGTTAATAACGTACTCATGATCTCTGGCCTTGAACTTGCGTTTAAGATTTGTATAACCCAATGGGGCGGCCGCCACCCAATAGCCCTGCCGGAGGTTTTCAATCATTCCTTTGACCACTTTATCCCGTCTAAGTTCGTTGTCGTAATTTCCAAACAGGTAAATGATATTCTGCTGCAGTTTTCCAGAGGGGGTGGTAACATCTACATCCTGTAACACGGAAAGCACCTTCACTCCCATGGCTTCCAGTGAGCGGGTTAACGCTCCTGCATTTTCACTTCTGGAAAAGCGTTCATAGGAATAAACCAGAATAGCCGATATGGACTTATCCTTTTTCACATATTCAATCATCCGTTTGAACTCCTTACGTTCATCCGTTTTAGCAGATTCGTAAGTGCCACCAAAGCCCATTTTAATGGAGAGCCCTCGCCTCGCTGCAAATTCAACACAAGATTTGCGCTGGGATTCAAGGCTCGTATTCGTCATGGCCTGCTCATAGCTGGAAACACGGGTATAGGTAACAATAGTATTCCCCTTCCGCCAGCTTACCATGCTGGCTTTTTTACAAAATCCCTGCAGTTGAGAGAGCTTGCTTTTATTCTTCATGGTCTTCTATTTCAAATTCCTTCAATAGAATACTACAGATAATCGCTGCATAAATGCTTAACTGATCATCCTCTGTTAAACAATCATTATCTGATTTGTACCCCTTTTTTTGTGTCGCCATGTTTCAGGACTTGCAGACATTACCAGGGATATCCTATATAATGTCCATTCCTGTAATAGGCCTGAGTGATTCAGTACCTGTACCCTCATGGTTTAATCTTAGTGGTTTCTTCGAAAAGAACAAGATTGTTATTCTCAATTTTGATATTTACGTCTTTAAACTTATCCCCTGATAATAATCTTGACACTTTCTGTTTCATCGCGTCAACAGATTTTGATTCTTTCACTTCAATTAAAATGATACCCTTTCCTTTATCTCCAAACCGGAGTTTAATTTCCTTTACCCCCTCCTTCCTTATCAGTTCATACACCCTTTTTTCTTTGTCGGTTAAGAGGAAAATAGACGCCTGATCAGCCGCACTGATTTTCTTATTGTCATAAAATTCGCTGAGGATGGTGATTAGATTAACCGATGTGAAATAATCCTGAAAGAATGGCATCAAAGTATTTATCCATTCATTCTCTTTGCCAGCTTGTTTATAAAAAACAGATACTTCTACTTTTCTTTCTTTTCCTTTAATGCCATTCTTATCAGGTATTAAATTACGTCCTTTAAAAATCATAATAGCTTCAGAAGGTTTCACCAGAATCAGTCCCAGAATCATGAAGAAAAAGAGATTTATTTCATCTTCAAATTTTTTCAAAATAGTGGCGATTTCATCCATTTGAGCGTCGAGTATTTCCAGTACAGCCATGGCCTCAGGAGTACTTACATTGCTTCTCAGTTGATGCATTCCCTTATTTAATTCCTCTGTAAATAAATCATCGGGCAAAACAAATAATTCCTTCCGGATAGCTAGTATATCTTCAAAGGTGAGCGATTGCTCTCTCAGAATCTTTACCAGGCGAAGCCAGCAATATTCAAAAAAGGAAAACCTGTTTTTGGCCCGCTTTCCATCTTTCTCCTTTTCCGGCCCTAGTAATCGATATTTTTTCCAATTCTGGAGTTCCTGAGCACTAATACCTACCTGGCCAATTGAAAAACGTTCTTCCGATAATTGATCAAAAAACTTAAAAACGGTGCTGGGGTTTGTATACAATGCGTTTGCAAACCAATCTTGCGTAATATTATCTAAAACTATTTTATCGCCCATATCACAAAATTAGTATTTTTAAATACATTTAATTATATTTGTATAAAATTACATTTTATGGCCAGAAAATATCCCGACACCATCGGTTGTAAGGCTAGCAGACAGTTAAGTGTTGCTACGAAAAAGTCAGCGCAAATACTGGGGATCTCTGAAAGCGAATTCAACCGCCAGGCCCTGGAAGAGAAAGTGATGAAGGTGTTGCCTGACTTTTCTTTTGATGATTCTGAGGAGCAAAATGCTGAAGAATGTAAAGAAGCGGGCCGGAAAACAGCAACAGTAGAAAACGAAAATGCTATTCCCTTAAAAATTGATATTGATAAGCCCGTGAGCGATCACCAAGAATCCGAAGCTCTAAAAAAATTCGTTAGTCAATTTGTTGTGAACAAGGAAGAGGTAAGGGCAAAGTATGAGCCGATAACTGATTTGGTTCCCTTTCTCTTTATAATTGGCCAATTGGTACTTTCACGAAGAGCATAGGGGGCGATATCCAGGCAATGCTGTGTTGTCAGCTTACTCCCTTATGCCAGTATTAAAGGGAGTAAGCTTATGAATCTTATCAGCTACGCTGACAAAGGTTTGAAAATCCAGATAATCCGCACTCATCTGGCTCAGTATATTCTATAGCTCCGGGGTGGGTTGGTCTATGACCACAACTACCGCTACGCTTTTCGCGAAAATGATGCCCTCCCGGAAATCATCAATTTTGGGGTAGCCGGGCAGCTTTAATCCCTGCTCTGCTTTTGCTAAACAGGCTTTATCGCCCAAGATATGCTCCAGCAGGAATGCCTTTATCTTCCTGCCACTAGTTTTTTTGATAGGGCAAATTTGAGTAGCTGTGAACCGAAATGTTTGTAAGGGTCATGATTGTACAGCTCATTCCCAATAATGAATAAACTGGGCTCCTCCTGAAAGGAAAAATCAATCAGGTACTTATCTGGCACGGTAATAATGCTTTCGCCTATTCGACTGCCCACATCATCGAATCCATTTTCCCGCTAACTTTATAGGCACCCGGCTCCCTCAAGGGGCCGGCTGTATTTGACTGACTGTTATACCGGACATGGAATCCGAAAAGGCCACCCGAAAAGAGCGAATTGACATTAGCCTCCATAAGCAGGGCTGGAAAGTTATACCCTATAAAGAAGGGCTCGATACCTCCACATGCACCAAACATGCGGTAGGGGAATTCCCCACAGATAATGGCCCTGCCGACTATGCCCTGTTCGTAAACGGGCAACTGCTGGGCATCATTGAGGTCAAAAAATATGGCATCGGTGCACAGAACGTGCTGGAACAGGCGAAAAGATATGCCCGTGGCGTAGTGGATGGCCCCGGCCGCTGGGGGGAATACCGGGTTCCCTTTTTATTTTCTTCCAGCGGGGAACAGGTGTTTTTCCTGGACGTACGCAATCCTCTCAACATCAGCCGGTCTCTGCAGGATTTCTTCACCCCGGAAGCGTTGACTGAATTCTTTAACCGGGATGAAAAAGCTGCTACGGATTGGTTTACCCAGCAGCCGATCAACAACCCACGCTTACGCCCCTACCAGGTGAAAGCCATCAGCGCCGTGGAAGAAGCTATTGGGAAAGGACAGCGAAAAATCATGCTGGCCATGGCCACCGGTACGGGAAAGACCTTCACCACGGTTAACCAGATTTACCGCCTGCTTAAATCCAAAAAGGCACAACGTATCTTGTTCCTGGTAGACAGAAAGGCGCTGGCAGCCCAGGCAGCCACCGCTTTTGCTGCCTTTGAAACGCCCTCCGGACTGAAACTGAACCAGGAATACGAGCTCTACAGCCAGCGATTCAAAAAGGAAGACCTGGATGAAAATGAGAAGTTCGACGTGAATGTGTTGCCCAATGAACACCTCACCAAACCAGACGCAGCCAAGACCTTTGTGTATGTAGCCACCATTCAGCGGATGGCGATTAACCTGCTGGGTAAAGAGGCGGTGATGGGTGGCGCGGGCAATGATACAGATGATGAAAGCGACGCGGATAAGCTGGATATTCCCATTCACGCTTTTGACGTCATCATCGCGGATGAATGTCACCGTGGCTATACATCAAAGGAAAGCAATGTGTGGCGTACGGTACTGGATTACTTTGATGCCATCAAAATCGGGTTAACCGCTACCCCGGCCCTGCATACCGTCAGCTATTTTGGCGAGCCTGTTTACCGCTATACGGTAAAGGAAGCTGAACTGGATGGCTATCTGGTTGGATACGACGCCGTGAAAATCAAATCCGGTGTGCTGATCAACGGGGTGTTTCTCAAGGAGGGAGAGCAGGTGGGGAAACTGGATACCCTCAGCGGACAGTTAACCATTGAAGGACTGGAAGATGAACGCCAGTTTGATGCCTCGCAGGTGGAAAGAAATATCACCGTCCCCGACACGAATAAAAAAATCATCCAGGAACTGGCCCGGTACTGTCTTGCTTTTGAGGAAGAGCACGGACGTTTTCCCAAAACCCTCATTTTCGCCAGCAATGACATCAGCAATGTTTCGCACGCCGATACGCTGGTGGATTTTTGTAAAACCACCTTTAACCGCGGAGATGATTTTGTGGCGAAAATTACCGGCAATGCCAATGTGGACAGGCCACTGGAAAAAATCCGGAAATTCCGCAACCGCCCTGAGCCCAAAGTGGTGGTGTCAGTGGATATGCTGTCTACCGGCGTGGATATCCCGGCCCTTGAATTCATCGTTTTCCTCCGCCCTGTAAAATCCAGGATATTATGGGAGCAGATGCTGGGGCGCGGTACCCGCCTCTGTCCGGATATCAATAAAGAAAAGTTCACCGTATTCGACTGCTTCGACGGCACCCTGATTGAATACTTTAAAAACGCCAGCAACTTCGAGTTTGACGATATCAAAACCGACAGTGTACCCGTAGAGGAAGTGATCCGCCGGATTAACGACAACGAAGACAGGGAGTATAACGTGAACGTATTCATCAAGCGCCTGCGGCGGATCGAGAGAACCCTCAGCAGCGAGGGCAGGAGGCAGTTTGAGGCCTACATTGCCGATGGAGATATTGGTCGTTTTGCGGACAATTTCAAACAGTCCATCCAGAATGATTTTTCAGCTACCATGAAAATCCTGAACAATAAGGATTTTCAAAAACTGCTGCAGGCCTACAAAAAAGCGAAGTCCTATTTTATTGTCGCCCATCATGTGCAGGATGATGTAAGTTCGCAGCTGGTGTTTGAAGCGGGGGAAAAGTACCTGCAGCCTGCCGATTACCTGGAAGCATTTACCAGTTTTGTGAAGGAAAATAAAGACCGGATTGAGGCGATGAAGATTGTGCTGGAACGACCCCGCGAATGGAAAACCGAAGTGCTGAAATCGCTCAGGACTGAACTCCTGAAAAACCATTTTCCGGAGGCTGACTTGCGCAAAGCGGTAAAGCTGGTGCATAAAAAGCACCTGCCAGATATCATTTCCATCATCAAAAATGCCGCCGCGGATGAACCGCTGCTGGAAGTGAATGAACGGGTGGACAAGGCCATCAATAAGCTCTTTTCCAGCAAGGCCTTAACCGATGAGCAATCTGCCTGGATACAATACATCAAGGAACACCTGATCCAGAACCTGACACTGGATAAAGAGGACTTTGAATATTCTCCCATCCTTGAAAGGCACGGTGGCTGGGGCAGGTTCAAGAAACTGTTTGCCACCGAAGCGGAAACACTCATTAAAGAAATTAATGCGGCAATTGCTGCTTAATGGTCTGAACCCTGATTCACAGGATGAAAGGATTACCCAGATGCTGTACAAAGACATTACAGAGAAAATCATAGCGGCATCCATGCAGGTACACAAAACACTGGGCAATGGATTCCAGGAACTGATTTACCAGCGGGCGCTTGAAATAGAAATGCCCCTCCAAGGTCTCAGCTTTGTAAGGGAAATGGAGATGCCCATCTGGTACCGGCATCAGCAAATAGGCACCCGACGGGTGGATTTCTTTGTGGAGGAAAAATTATGGTTGAGCTGAAAGCCATCATCCGGTTGGAAGATGTGCACCTGGCCCAGGCTATGAATTACCTCGAAGCGTATAAAATGGAAGTAGGATTACTCATTAACTTCGGAGCAAAATCGCTGGAATTTAAAAGAGTGCACAATAACCGTCTGCACCATGATTAAAGAATTGCAGGATTGCTATGAATACATCAAGTCATCCTTTAATCATGTAAATCAAGGTTCAGATAATTAAATAAACGTATGGCGGATATAGTCAATAAACTCTGGGGCTTCTGTCACACCCTCCGGCACGATGGGGTGGACTATGGCGATTATATTGAACAGCTCACCTACCTGCTGTTCCTGAAGATGGCGGATGAAAAGGAAATTGAAGTGGACCGGAAATACAACTGGGCCAGCCTGAAAGACCTCAGCGGTACCGAGCTCACCGACCATTACGCGGAAACCCTCCGTAAATTGCGGGAAGGCAAAGACATCCTGGGCAAGATTTTTACCCAGGCCATGCCCCGCATCACCAACCCGGTTAACCTCAAGCGCCTCATCAACATGATTGATGAGGAAGACTGGAGCAGCATGGATGTAGACATCAAGGGCGAAGCTTTTGAGGGGCTGCTGGAAAAAAGTGCCAATGAAGGAAAGAAAGGAGCCGGCCAGTACTTCACGCCCCGTGAACTGATCCGCAGCATGATACGGGTAATGAAACCCGACCCGCGGACTAAAAAGGATTTTACCATCTGCGATCCCAGTTGTGGAACGGGCGGCTTCCTGGTGCTGGCCTACGACTGGCTGATGCAGCAAACGAAGGGAGGGGCGCTGGACCGGGAAGATGCCAAACGCATCAAAACCAAAACCTACTATGGATACGAGCTCGTACCCCGTCCGGCACGTCTGGCCATGATGAACCTGTTCCTGCATGGCGTAACCACCGAAATCAAAATCGGCGATACCATCTATGAGCCTTTTGATGGTAAGAAGTTCGACTGCATCCTCACCAACCCGCCCTTTGGCACCAAGGGCGCCAACCAGACGCCGGAGCGGGATGATTTTACCATTGCCACCAGCAGCAAGCAGCTCAATTTTGTGCAGCATTACCTGAGCGCGCTCAAACCGGGCGGAAGAGCGGCGATTGTACTGCCGGATAATGTGCTTTTTGAAGACAAGGCCGCGGAAGTATTTAAAATCCTGATGCAGGACTGCAACCTGCACACCATCCTGCGGCTGCCGCGGGGCACATTTACCCCCTATGCCCAGGGCGTAAAAGCCAATGTGATCTTTTTTCAGAAAGGGTTGCCCACGGAGCATGTGTGGATTTTTGATTCCCGCAGCAATGTGGAGGGCATTACCAAAAAAGACCGTCCGCTCACGGCCAAACATTTTGAGGAGTTTGAAAAATGCTATGGCAAAGACCCCAACGGGCAGAGCCAGCGCAAAGATCTGGGCCTGGAAGGCCGGTTCCGCAAATTCCACATCAGCGAGATTATAGAACGGGATTTTAAGCTGGACATCACCTGGCTGAAAGATGAAACCCTGGAAGACGGCGACAGTCTGCCCGAACCACAGGTGCTGGCTATCGAAGCCATTACGGAACTTGAATTTGTGGTGGATGAACTGAAAGAAATATTGAACTTACTGGAATCTGAATCCTGATGTACAGGATAAAAGGATGATTGCTTTTCGAAAGCATAATCAAGGCAATCCTTCCATCCTTCCAATCAAGGTTCAGACAATGAATGAAAAAATTATGTACCCGGCTGCGGTGCTGCTATGAAGCCTCGGTTGCGTCGCACACTTTTACCGGGCAAACTATATTGAGCAATGGAAAGTACTTTACCTGAAGGCTGGATACAGACTGAATTAAGGGAATTGGTTTCTTACCGGAAAGGTAAAAAGCCAAAGGTATTATCGTCTGAAAAATTTAAAAACGCTGTTCCATACCTAAACATAAAGGCTATTGAAAAAAATATTGTGGATGAGTATGCTGATGCTGACTCTTCAAATATTACTAACGGGGATGAAATATTTACTGTATGGGATGGTGCAAGAAGCGGCTGGGTTGCTAAGGGAATGAAAGGTGCAATAGGCTCTACGTTAATGGCAATCAAGCCTCACGCAATTAATACCGACTATTTATTTCGTTTTCTGCAAACCCAGTTTGATTATATCAACTCAAATCCAAGGGGGACTGGTATACCGCATGTTGATCCTGAAAAATTTTGGGAACTACAAGTCCCATTAGCACCTCTCCCCGAACAACAGCGCATTGTAGAAAAGCTGGATGCCCTCATGGCCCGCATTGCCAGCAGCAAAGACCGGCTGGAAAAAATACAGTTACTAGAGGATCGGCTTTTCTTGAGTTACATTTTTGATGAAAATGTCTTACACCAAGGAAGGCCATTATCTGATTTTTCTTTTGAGGGAAATGAAAGAATAGGAAACAAGTGGAGTCAAAGAAGATTAATAGGAGTCTCAAAAGATGAAGGAATTGTTGATTTAAGAGCAGGAGGGAAAAAATCATTTGAAAATTATAAGATTGTAAAGCATGGAGATTTTATTTACAATCCGATGAGAGTTGATATCGGATCCATTGCTATTTACTCAGGGATTGATGATGCGATTACTAGTCCTGATTATGTTGTATTTCGGGTTAACCAATTAATTTCCCCTCAACTCTTATTGAGATTTTTAAAATCCTCCTATGGTTTAACTGAAATAAATAATAATACCCAGGGCAGTGTTAGGTCTCGTCTTTATTATCGTAATTTAATAAATATTAATTTTCCTTATTCCGGAGAAGAAAAGCAAATACAGGCAGAGAAATTGTTTAAAGTATTCAGTAAAATCAAAGGAAATATTAAAAATACTTCAAACCAATTAGCAAAGCTAGAGGCTTCAATTTTATCCAAAGCCTTCCGCGGCGAGCTGGTTCCTCAGAACGAAGCAGATGAACCGGCGGCAGAGTTGCTGAAACGGATACAGGCAGAAAAAGCGGGCAGTACTGTCAAATCTCCGCGTGCGGCCAAAGGGAAAAAGGCCTATACCATCAGCCGGGATGAAAAGTTGTCGATGGCTGCGGAGGATATAGCCCGGTATCAAAAAAGTAAAATCAGGTCCAAACATGCCTGAATTATTTACCATAACCGAAGAGTGGAATGAGCAATACTGGATGAATACGGGCGGCACCCGTGCAAAAAAATACTTGCAATCACCGGAGGGTAAGTTTTATTATTTCAAAAGGTCACAATTAAAGCCGGGAAAAGATTATCGCTATGAGTTCTGGAGTGAAATCATAGCGTCTGAACTGGGAAGCTTCCTGGGTTTTAACATGCTGCGGTATGATGCTGCCACATACGGAAATCTGATGGGGTGCATCAGCGAATCAATGATTAATTCGGATCAAGAAGAGTTGATAGAGGGCGTGAAGTATTTGCAGGCTTTTGCCCCTACTTATGATCCTTCACTCAAAGCGCATCAAAACCGGTATACATTTGATCTTATTAAAAACTCACTGGAACGTGCCGGCATAAAGAAATATTTATCGAATGTAGTCGAGATTATTGTATTGGATGCATTAATTGGAAATGGCGACAGGCATCAGGAAAACTGGGCCATCATTAATAAGCTGTTACCAATGCATGAGGCAATTGAACACCTGGAAAAGGAGGGAATTGTTCAAAAAGAAAACCGGTTTGTACGATGGTTTTTACGCTGGGCTAAAAAAATTTCAGAACGAACACATAAAGAGAACAGCGACCAGGGTAAAAAGACGCCTAAGCCATTGTATGTGCCAAAAACAATTTTTGCTCCCGTATACGACAGCGGCAGCAGTTTAGGCCGTGAACTTTCGGAAGAACGGGTAGCATTTTTGCTTCAATCTGGAGAAGACCTAAATCGATATATTGATAAAGGACAGTCGGAAATTCATTGGGACAACAAAAAGCTGACTCATTTTCAACTGATTGAGCAATTGCTGTTAACGGAATACAATGAAACTGTTAAATGTATTATTTATCGGATACTGGAAAAGTGGGATGAGATTAAGATTGAACAAATTATCCGGGGAGTTGACAGTAAAGTTCCTGAAACACATGCATTATACAGGATTCCGGATAACAGAAAGGCGCTAATTTTTAAAATTGTAACTTTGAGGCGAAATCGCCTGAAGGATTTGATCAATGAAGGAGTTTGACAAAATATATTTAAGCTGGCGTAAAGGTCAGGGAAACGGGCGCCATATTGTAGGGCTTTTAGAACAAACTACAGATGGGCGTTTTGAATTTTCCTATGATCAATTAGTTGTTGAAAAAGCCAAAGCGGATGGCTTTGTTCCATATACAGAGTTTCCGGATATTACTAAAACCTATAACGGGAATGTGCTGGATATTTTTGCACAAAGATTGATCAAGGCTGAACGCCCGGACATACAGGACTTTTATGATTTTTGGGAAATTGAGCCGCAGCATAAGGACGACAAATTCTATATGCTTGGTCATACCCAGGGCTTACAACCTTCAGACAACTTTGAATTTCTTGCGGACTACAATCTTGTAGATGGATTGCGGTTTCTAACTGAGTTAACAGGTTTAAGTACTTATCAATTACCAGCCGGCAGCATAAAATCCGGGGATTTGCTTCGCTTTGAATTAGAACCAGATAATGCTAAGGATCCTGACGCTGTGTTGGTTTTTAAGGATAACACAGAGATTGGGCACATAAAACGTATTCACTGTAAATTGTTTCATAAGCCCGGCGCGGAAAAGCTGAAACTCTCGGTCAAATCTGTTGAAAGCAACGGTAAAATCAAAAGAGTTTTCATTAAAGTCTCTATATAATCTGTTTCGCAGCAATAATGATATGTTTTTTCCAGCGGGCGCAGTCCGGGGCTTCTAAAAGCAACGGCGGCTGGCCCACTACCAAGGGCAGCTCCTCGGTCGAAGAGAGAAACAATGTCTCTCCCAAAAAGTAAGTTAAAAGCCGCGGTATTTACTGCGGCTTTTTTTGTGGGGTGAAAGGAGTATCGCTTTACGCATTCCAGCCGGAGCAGCCTGATACAGGTACTATGCTAGATTTTCGATGGTGCCCTTTAGGTTATTTGTTTTCAATCGATTGTAAAAATGAGTGTGCCACTAAAAAATGAGGCAGTTTAATTAGGCCTCTGGTCAGTCAGTTGTATCTAAAGGAAAACTGACCGGCTGACTGTATTGCTATCCAACTTTGACAAATAGTTACGTTTTTGAATATAGGGAGTTAGAGTTGGAGTGATACATACTACCAGCTACAGCAATGTAAAGCTGTCTCACATCCAAACAGTTTGTGGCTGCCCAAGTATCGGTTAAATTATTGTTGCCTTTTATTCAGTGGAAACTGCATTATAAAATTTTGCCGATCATTTCTTTTTCTGAAATATGCATCCAGTAAGGCTGTTGAGATATTCATGGGAAAAATCCCATTTTTTCATGGGAAAAAAACACCTGATCAATGGGGAAAATACTATTGCATAAACGATAGTTCGGGTATAGTTTCACGTTACCATTTCCCTACTGCTTGTGTACAAAATCCTGCTGTTAACTATACTGATTACTTCTGTCCGGTGTGCTTTTTCCCAAAAGGACAGCACCCTGGAAACGTTGACGCAGGTTCCTGCCAAATACCTGAACGGGATTGAGCACAAAATAGACCGCTATACTGACCGCGCTACCCGTAAAACCATCCGGACGCTGGAAAAGCTCAGCCGGTGGGAAAGACGTATTCAGTCTACCCTCGAAAAAGCGGACCCTGCAACTGCCAAAAGGCTCTTTGGCGAGGGCAAAATGAGTTTTAACCGCCTCCTGCAGCAAATCAGGCAGGGAGAAGCTACAACCCTCCGTTATAAACGTAATTACGACCAGTACAGGGATCAGCTCACCACCAACCTGAAATACCTCGAGAAAAACAAAGACTACCTGGCAGATCAAACCTCCCGTATCCTGGGCAAGGCCAAAACCGCCGTACAGCTGCTGAACCATTATGAGGACAGTACAGAAGCGATCCGGCAGTTTATACAGGAAAGAAAAAAGGAGCTGATCAATGCCGCCGTCAAATCACTGGGGCAAAGCCGCTACCTCACCAAAATGAATAAGGAAGCCTGGTATTATGCCGAAACCATTAAAAACTATAAGACCATACTCTCTGATGAGGCTAAGCTGGAGCAAACCATTAAAGGCATCCTAAATACCATACCTGCCTTCAGTGCTTTTGTAAGTAAGAACTCTATGTTGGCCTCCCTGTTTGGCAGCCCGGCTGCAGGTGTTCCGGGAGAACCTATTCCTGGTCTGCAGACCAGGGCTTCTGTGCAAAGCCTGATCCAGGAAAGAATCAGGGGCGGAGGGCCTAATGCCCAGCAGATAGTATCTCAGCAAATGCAGGACGCACAAGCCCAGCTGAATGCTTACAAAGGCAAACTGCTTAAGCCCGGTGCTGGTAATGGCGGAGGGGATCTACCCGACTTCAAACCGAATATGCAGAAGACCAAAACCATCTGGCAGCGCATGGAATGGGGAACCAACCTTCAGTTTGCCCGGAACAACACCTTGCTACCTACCACCATGGACCTAGCCCTGACTGCAGGCTATAAGCTGAATGATAAATCCACTATAGGCATTGGCGCGGGGTATAAGATGGGGCTGGGCACTATCAGCAAAATTCAATTTACCACAGAAGGGATTAACCTACGGTCATTCCTCGACTATAGGCTCAAAAAGCAGTTTTATGTGACCGGGGGATGGGAGATGAATTATTTCAATAACCTACCAAATTCATTACCACAGCTGGGAGTTTATAAAAACGAAAGGTGGCAGAAATCTGCACTTTTTGGTATCAGTAAGAAGATTAAGACAAAGTCAGGTCTTTTCAAGGAAACTAAACTGCAAATCCTTTTCGACTTATTTTCAAAAAATAATACTCCTATTAACTCGCCCTGGATATTCAGAATTGGGTATAATCTATAACACAACTAGTAACATTATAAATATTATGAAAAGTATCAGTTTGTTATTATTAATCATCGTTACACACATTTGCTGTTTCTCTCAACAAACAATTAACGGTGATTACAAAAAGGGGGCACTGAATATTGCACTTCCAAAAACACCTGAATCTGCTGGATTTGAAAAGTATGGCAATATCCCAGTAAATGAAGCCACTGGCACCATGTCATTAAGTATCCCCCTCTATAATTTAAAGGGGAATTTTCTGGAAGTGCCCATTTCGCTCTCCTATAATGCATCTGGAATTAAGGTTAACCAGGAGGCTTCATGGGTTGGATTAGGCTTTGATCTGATTGCAGGTGGAAGGATAACGGTAGAAGTGAAAGGGTCTATTGACAACGACGGAGTTACAGCAGGATTAATACCTGGAAATTTCAATAGTGAATTTGAAAGATTGCTTAACAGGCTAAAATATTCTCCTCAGTTTCCGCAATCATCATCGAATGTGGAGGAATATGCCCTCCATACTTTTGCATCTACATGTCAGGGGTGTGACATTAATCTCACGAATAATATTCCAGACCATTGGCCAACCGTTAACGCTATGGCTCAGTTTGGGATAGGAGAACCAGATGTTTTCCGGGCTAATTTTTTGGGGCAATCTTTAGCCTTTTATTTTGATCGCTTGACCGGGGAGATAAATTTTATCGGCGAAAAGAGTAACGTAAGAATACAAGTTAATAGGGAACAATCACAGTCTGGTCTGAATCAGGCTTTACATCAATACCAAAAGATATTAGATTGGGTTATAACAGATACCAGAGGTATAAAATACTATTTTGTTGATAAAGAAGAAACTGAAGTCACATTCCCTTCCTATGGTGGTTTATATGGCAATAAGTCTACCACTGCATGGCTTTTGAACAAAATTGTGCATCCATCTGGAGAAGAAATAAATTTTACCTATAAGGAGGAAGGGAAAACTTATCCGGCCTTCTCGTGGTCCGCAAGTTATAGTTCGGGAGGGGGGGCTTCAAGCGAAAATGAACAATACCAAAGTATACAGGTTCCTAAATATTTGTCTTCAATTGAAGGAGGAAATACACTAATAGAGTTTATTCCCTCTTCGAGGGAAGATTTGAAAGGTGAAGGAGCAAGAAAACTTGATGCTATAAATGTACTAGATAGGTGGACTGGAAAACTTAAAAATAAAATTGAGTTTGAATATGATTACTTTTCAGCTGATCAACTTTCTTGTTATACGAATATCAGACTCGACCAGGCAAACAGGGGGTTTGCACTAAACAGGTTAAAGCTGAATAAGCTGTATCTGAATGGGGTGGACGGGAAAATTCCTCCATATCAGTTTAGCTATTTCACGACTTCCATCCCGGATAAGTATACTTTTTCACAGGATCACTGGGGTTTCTATAATGGAGCCATCAATAGCTTTTACAGTGATCCATGTTCACCACAAAATTTGATTCCGGCAGTCACTAATTATTTCTCAGGGATATCCACAGCACTTCCTCAATATTCGAACTATAATACGTTTATCTCCGCAACTACTGGCTATCAGGCAAACAGAAATTGTAATGGAGCATTTATGACCTCCATGTCTCTGAAAGAGGTCATTTATCCTACGGGAGGAAGATCAGTATTTGAATTTGAGCCTCATTCGGAGGGATCAAGTGGATTAACTGGAGGGGGATTAAGGATTAAGTCTGTGAAAAATTATAATGGTAATGAGCAGGTAAACCATACTGAATATGTATATGGAACAGGAAATTTTAAAGGGAGATTACTTTATCAGACAGCTAGCTATCAGATAGGTGCATGTAGAGATGTGGTATTAACTGATCGCATTAACTCAACCATATCCAATAACGGCTTTTTGCACGAAGATGATAATGTCATTTTATACTCAGACGTATCAGTTTATACCAAAGATAGAAATGGCAACTCTGAGGGGTATGTTAAAAAAATATTTAAGGCTAGTACTATTGATCAATCCAATCCTTTAGGCTGCAATCAGATGCCTGCTCATTGGCCTGCCGGAATAGTAGTTGATCCAGGTAATGGAACTTCACTAACTTATGATAACAGTCTGACACATCTCTATACACAATATTCGGCAATAGCCCCAACTCCATCTAGAGGATTAGAGGGAAAAATATTAAAGGAAGAGTATCGGAATAGCGATAATAATATTGTTAAAACTATTGAATATCAATACAATCTGGGAGACTACAACTCTCGTTACTTTTCGATCAGGTGTATTGACAACAGAATAGGAGGCTCAGATGCATATGGTTGTCCAGAAGGTGGTGAGCCAATGGATTTTTTAACTAATGGAGTAAGGCGTTATTCAATTTACGTTTCACCTGCTAAATCATATTATACACTCAGTACCGGTACTATTGAAAAAGGTATTGAGAACGGGCAAGAATATACTCTAAGCAAGCAAATGGAGTATAACCAGTTTTATCAGCCCGAAAAAATTATTACCCTAAATTCTGATGGCACTGAAACAATACAGTACATAAAAACTATTGCGTCAATCTCTTCGGAACCACTCAACTATCCGCTTTCCGTTGACCCCAATGATATCGATTCATATACTGCTGCCCGTCACCTAAGAATGCAAAATGCCGTTGACTTGCCTCTGGAAGAGTCTGTTTTAAGAAAAAACACTGACAACACGATAGAGTTAATATCAAGTAAATATACAGCCTATAAACCCAGTGCTGTTCCTTATAAAGTTTATGTTTCTGAAAACAAGTCTCCCCGAGCATGGCCAGGTCAATTTATGCCACTGCATTTTGCATTGAATAATGGACTTGGACAACTTGTTTTTGATCAAAACTATTACCGACTTGAAGAAGAGCAAAAGCATAACAGTATAGCATTGCCTGTTGAGTACAACAGTAAAAATGGCAAACTGGCATTTCTTTGGGATGGAAGTAATAACAAGTTAATTGCACGGGTAATAAATGCAGGAATTGATGAGATTGCATTTTCCTCATTTGAAACTTCCGAACATGGAGGATGGGACTATAGCGGGCAACCCAGACTTTATTTTGATGCACCAACAGGCAAATATATTTATCCATTAGCCAGCAGTGATATTCATTTCCATAGTTCCATTCCTTTAAAGAAATCAATAGTGTCTGCATGGAAAAAAGGCGATGTAAACATCAATGGATCTGGCCAGTATTTGAGAAATAAGCAAGGGGCAAATGGATGGGAGTACGTCGAGTATCTTTTAGAGGATGTAAGTGACATTACAATCTCCGGAACAGGGGTAATTGATGAACTAAGATTATATCCCTTTTCGTCCGCTATGACCACCTTCGTGCATGATAATTATTTAGGTGTATTATGTCAGACCGACTTAAATGGGAATAGTATTTATTATGATTATGATCAGGCCGGCAGGCTGCTGCTGGTACGTGACCAGGATAAAAAAATTATTAAAAAATTATGCTATGTATATGATTCAAAAGCAGAATGTGAGCTTTTTGCAAATACTGAGCAAACTGTAATACTTCAAAAGAATGACTGTCCCGATCCAGTTCATTATATTGGGGGAACATTTTCTTATACTGTACCTGCTGCGACATATTATTCAACAGTTTCTACAGAAGAAGCCAATTCGCGGGCAAATGCTGAAATAGAGGAAAATGCACAAAACTACGTAAATCAGCATGCCAATCCCGGATGTATTCCTGCTTTCCCCATCTACCTGCAGAATTTTGGAACGGTGCCTTACTCCATTGAAGTAACCAATACAGTTACTGGTGTTACAAGCTCTTTCATTCTTAATCTGCAGCAAGGAGTAAACCAGCTTTTTGGAAAAGTAGTTCCCGGGACTTATCATATTCGGATTTATCCAACGCACGGGACGTCAAGTCTACTCATGAAATTGACTTATAACGGAATTGAGTCATTTAATACGGAATTCAATATAAATTCATATGTAATCGATAATGACCTTTCTTTTACAATTCAAGAAGCTATCAGCTGTACCTTTCTTCCTTATACAGGCTGGAGTTCTGTAAATTCAAACTTTACGCCATCTCCTTCCAGCATCAGCTTTAATCTTTCTTTAATAAAGCCGTCAAGCCTTGTCATTAGTACACAGTCTGGTTTACATGTCATTGGCACAGTAACAGGCTCATGTATTCCTTCGACAGAAAGAATCGTTGCTGTATCCGATGGTAACGCAAGCTGGGAGATGCACGTTGGTACAACCGGAGTGATATCCATTCAACTTATCAATGGCACGGCGCCATCAGGTAATGATCCCATACAATTAAGTGGTACTTATTTAAAATAGCCAGTAAACTTTACCATCATCAACTGATAATATACTGTTATGTATTTAAAAAATATTTCCATATCAGCCCTGCTTTTTTTTCTTCCTGCGTCGGAAATGCTTCTCGCTCAAATTGCTCCGGCTCCCTATCAACAGGATATGACAGTCAACGGCGTTATGTCTTACGATGTAATTAAGCCAGTATCTAATCCTTTTGTTGTTGATCAGCTGGATCACAAAGCTGTAAAGTTGACTACACAATATGTTGATGGATTGGGAAGACCACTTCAAACAGTAGTAAGGGCTGGATCATTAACATCGTCCAACCAGAAGTTGTCTGATATGATTTCAGCCAAAGTTTATGATGATTATGGCAGAGAAGCTAAAACGTATTTGCCTTTCCCATACTTTGTGGAAGGGGGTAGCCCAAGTGCAGTTCCAGGTGGATTTATCCATAATCCTTTCAATATCCAAGCTGAGTTTTATAATGAGCAGTACATCGGAAGTCCTGTTTTTGGGCAAGGTGAAACCTATTATTACTCGCAAACTAATTTTGAAAATTCACCTCTCAGCCGCCCAGTAAAACAAATGCCTCCCGGAAACAGTTGGGTGGGCAATCAAATAGGTGTTCAGCATCTGTATCAATTCAATGATCAATTAGCAGATGACGTTAAAATATTTAAATGCAACGGCTGGTTGAACTTGATATATGCAGGGAATTATACTACTGGTGCACTGCAAAAGCTGATTATGCTGGATGAAGATGGAAATGCTACCATTGAATATAAGGATAAATCTGACAGAGTAGTTTTGAAGAAAGTTCAGGCCTCTGCTACTGTAGGAGATGGATATGCTGGCTGGCTTTCCACTTACTATATATATGACGATATGTCCAGACTAAGAATGGTAGTTCCCCCCAAGGCTACTGAATATTTAAATATTAATGGGTGGGAGTTCAATCAGGAAGCAATGCTACACTTATGTTTTTATTATGAGTATGATGAAAGAGGAAGAATGATCATAAAAAGAGTTCCCGGAGCAGAGGATATACACATGGTATATGACAAATGGGACCGAGTGGTATGTACCCAGGATGGAAATCTGCGCAACGCTGGAAAGTGGTTATTTACCAAATATGACGATTTTAACCGTATTCTATTTACCGGTATTATGGGAAATGGGGCTGGAAGAGAAGTGTTGCAGGAACAAGCTAATACTCAACAATATGGAAGGGCTGAATACTTAAACTTGTCTGGAGATCCTCATATGTACACCTCTCATCTGACTTTTCCCGTGCCGGTGGGTGATTTTCAATTATTGGAAGTTAATTTCTATGATGATTACAAGTTTACACAAAACTTGCCGGAAGTATTTAGACAATATGACAATCAGGATAACAGTTTCATGTCTGGTTCTGCCAGTACATTTCCTTACCCCGAGCCCAACAACAAGACTGAGTGTGTACGCGGATTATTAACCGGCAGCTTTAAGTACTTGATAAATCCAAATGGTCAAAATGATAATAAATATTTGGCAACGGTCAACTACTATGACAAGAAAGCAAGGCTGATTCAAACAATCAACGATAATTTGGTGGGAGGTGTAAATAGAACAACAAATCTATATAGCAGTTCAGGAGCATTGCTTAAATCAGTACATACGCAGGAGGCAAAAGCCACCGAGCAAATTATTACAAGAATTTATACAACATTGGAGTATGATGATTTACTCCGTTTAAAAAAAGTAAGGAAAAGTATCAAGCAGACAATTGGTACAGGAGATCCTCTTGAATTTAGAGACTTTAGTGAAGCGAATAGAGTGATTCTGGAAAATGAATATGACGCGATGGGTCAACTAGTTAATAAAAAATTGGGGAAAGGGGCGGATGGTCCACTGGAAAGCCTGAAGTATGATTATAACATCAGAGGCTGGCTTATGGGAATCAATAAAAATTTCCTGACAAACCCAGAAAAAGAATACTTCGGAATGGAATTGGCTTATAACAATACAAATTCAGCTGTTAGTACAGATGCTAATTATGTTAAAAGTCTTCATAATGGTAATATAGCGGGTATGATGTGGCGAACCCGTGGCGACATGGTAAGAAGAAAATATGATTTTTCATATGATAATGCTAACCGTCTATTAAAAGCAGACTTTAAGCAGAACAATCCGGACAATACATGGGATAACAAGATTGTGGATTTTACTGTAAAAATGGGAGATGGGGAAGATTATTCAACAGCTTATGATGCTAATGGCAATATCCTAAGAATGCAGCAATGGGGGCTACGTATTGGTCAAATTGTCAAAATTGATGACTTAAAATACACATATGACAACTATGGATTTTCTAATAAACTCAAAAATGTCATAGACTGGCAGAATCTTCCTACTACAGGTTTGGGCGATTTCAGGACTAGCATTAATCATCCTCAACAGACTCAAAAACAAGATGTGAATTTCAACCCCAATGAAATCCTGGATTATGAGTATGATGCCAATGGTAGTCTGGTACGTGATGAAAACAAGGATATCAATCAGATTTTATACAACCATTTGAATCTGCCTGTTAGAATTATTTTTGATAATGGAAATGAAATTGAATACCTGTATGATGCTACTGGCAATAAGCATCAGAAAAAAGTGATTGAACAAGCAAACCCGCAACAAAACAAAATCACAATTACAAAGTATACTAATGGCTTTATTTACGAAACAAAACAAATAGAAGAAGGCGGAGTTGTAAGAGATGAGTATACCGACAGATTAATTTCTATACCTCATGAAGAAGGTCGTATACGTTATAATTTTGTAACTAAGGAGGACATGGACAATGGATTGAAGCCAACCTTTGCATTTGATTATTATATCAAAGATCACTTGGGGAACATTAGAATGTTGCTCACCGATGAAGGCCGGGAGGATAAATACCCCACTGCAACATTGGAAGAGGGAAATATAGAAAATGAGCGTATTTATTATAATATACCTGGGGGGGCAACGCTGGTCGATAAAACAACAGTGCCCCAATACCCACAGAATGATAATACAACTTCTCCTAATAAATACATTCAGCGGCTTATTGGCCAAGGAACAAGGACTGGCACCAGTATGGTATTAAAAGTTATGTCTGGCGATAAAGTAAAAGCACATGTAAGCAGCTGGTATCATAATCCAAGCAATGAAATGCCTTATAATGGTAATAATATCCTTGGAGATATTGTTGGTTCCTTATTGGGCGGTATTGTAGCAGTTGCGCCTGGCGGAGGTCATCAACTGTCGATTGAAGAATTTAAGAATTCGAATACCCTGAGCGCTACCTTAATGAATTTCGTTGGTAATGAGCAGGTTAACGGATTTAATAATGCCAAGCCCAAAGCTTTCATAAACTGGATTTTGCTGGATGAACAATTTAATTATGTTGCCGATGGTAGTGGGGCTCAGCAAGTGCCTGATGAATATGTATATAATAACAATTCCGCAAACCCCAATGTATACCATCATGTAATTCCGGATGTTAATATTACCCGTAATGGGTACTTGTATATATTCGTAAGCAATGAGACTGGAAATATTCCGGTATATTTTGATAACTTAGGGGTAATCCATTACAGGGGAACGATCTTTGAAGAGACGCATTATTATCCGTTTGGTTTGACGATGGCTGGGATTTCATCTAGAGCTGTTGGGATTATTGAAAATAAATTAAGGTTTCAGGGTCAAGAGTTTTCTCGTGGAGAATTCAGTGATGGAAAGGGATTAGATACTTATGAATTTAAATATCGAATGAATGACCCACAAACTGGAAGATTTTGGCAAGTTGATCCACTCGCTGATAAATACGTTTACAACAGTACATACGCTTTTAGTGAAAATAAAGTTACTCGACATATCGAATTAGAAGGTTTAGAAGCACTTGATATTATTAATCTCATTAGAGATGCCGCCATTTATCTTGTAAACGGGAAAAAGAATTACGATGTAGGGTTGAGTGATAAAGCTTCATCGATGAGTGGCGAGTACAATAATCTACCCTCCCAAATTAGAGATGTTAAATCCGTTACAGCAGATGTACAAATAGCAGCAGGGGTTGCTGAAATGAATCGACCTAGCCTTGAAGCTATAGCAAATACAGGTTTAATGCTTGTGGGAGTTGAGGCACCAATCGAACCCTTGATTACTGGATATCCAATTCTTAAAAGTGCGGAATCAAAATTAATTGGTCAGTCTTCAATAGATGCACTGGCATCACCTAATCTCAAACCAGCGCCCAATTTTATTGTAGATGAAGGTGGGGTTGCTTATCCTATACCCAAAGATTTTTCTGGACCATTTCCAACTTACAACGGCAAAGGCATCATGTATACAGGTGAGAAAGGCGGAGAAAATGGAACAATAAGTTCTGTGAGATTTATGGATCCTGTACCTCCCAAAGGAAAGTCGCCAGGCTACCCTAATGGTTACGTAAAGTATGAAAATTCTAGTGAGCAAGGAGTTAATCCATATTCAGGTCGAACTGGAACAAGGACTGAAACTCACATTCCAATGAGTGTTAAATCAAAGCTACCAATAGTAAACTGATTTTATATGATTACAAACAGTTATCTCGAAAAGTTATTGGGAAAAGTACTTGTTCGAACCCAAATTTCAACAACTACCACAGTTGGTATTACAATTAAGAAGGAAGACTTGTTGCAACAACAGTTTTCTTTAATCTATAAATTATATTTTGATGATTACCTACTAATAATAAATAATCCTATTAGCATTATTCCTAGCAATATATCTATAAATGATCTTGTTAATAATAAAATCATCATTGTGAATGAAACAAAAGATGAAGCTGAACTAGTTTTTGAAAATGGATCAAAGTTAGTAGTTAACTTGCGGGAAGAGGCTTTTTACGATCCAGAAGCAATGAGTCTTATGGGACCAAATAATTTTTGTGTAGTTTGGAATTAGTCTAGTATTGGGCAACAATATCCTAAGTATTTTCGCATGTATTTAATGAGCTCTAAGAATTACCTACTATCAACATACCATTGATCTAGCGTAACATTAGGGAGTTTCTTGACTTTATCATCTGCAAAACATAAACATTCTTATGAAATTGAATTTTAGCCCTGGTTCGTCTCCTCGAGAACCATATTTGACCAATCTTTGTTTGTGATGTAAATAAGCCCAGACAAACCTAATATTGGCGAAAGTAACCAACCCAATTAACTAGTACGCTACCCCATAGCTTCATCATCATATGAGTCGATGCACTTTTGCGTAGAACTAAGTTTATGATGGCCCAGGGTCTCCTGGATTTTGCAAACTGACACTTTAACCTATCTTTAAGCCGTATCTGTTGCTCCGCCTTGGTTCCTGTCCTCACGAACCATATTTGACCAATTACTGTATGCGAGTTAGGTAAGCGTAAATAAACCTTAGAGAAAACTCATTAAGGAATTGACTAGCCCTCATATTTGCGTAAGCATCCGCTTGCGCATTTATATTTCATTTACGGCTTCAATGACTAGGCAGCAGGGAGAAAACAGATAAAAGGGATGCCAGGAGGGAGAAAAAATGTGGTTAACAGCTCCTGAGAGACGGTTAACCGTGGGGATAAGCGGCAGGATGATAGAAAGTTCAGATAAGGGCCATGGGTGCTGGAAATCAACCTATGTACGTGAGCTTGGATCGTCTGCCTGGAAAGCGTAAATGTTTTTGTTGTGTGCTGGCGTTTTTGGATAAATCATGAATTTCTCACTAACTCATGTACATCTGGCATTTCATCATAAGTTCTACCATTTAATGTACGCCCTGCAGCTTTTTTGTTTTTTCCTCCCCATTGCTTAAAGAAAAAAGCAACTTTAGCTTTTTCACATTGTTCCTGAATGTCTAAAACCCATTCTGGATCCATTGGTCTTGGAGTATGTCCACTTTCTCCTCCAACAATTACCCAATCAATTTTATTTAGGTTTAGATTTCTAAGTTCTCCAATTAATGGCTCCAGGGAAAGAAATTTAACCTTTGCTCTTGTCTTTCGTAAGAAATCAATACGATTTTTAACGACGCTGTTTTCAACAGAAACTCCCATCCATATATTATGACTCCAACGTAGTTCTTTATGAACTTCAAATAACCTTTCAGCTCTTTTAGTTAAAACTTGAAAGACATGCTGAGGATTTTCATTCATTACTTTAAAAACCTGTTTTATATAGTCAAATGGCACGTCTTTATGAAACAAGTCGCTCATAGAGTTCACAAAAACAATTTTAGGTGTTTTCCATGTATATGGAATATCGAGAGTTTCGGGATGAGTTTTTACTACTTTAAATCCATGTCTATATTTTTCTTGACCCATAGCCTTTAACCGTCTCGTCATGATCTCAGCATAGCAGAATTTACAACCAGCGGAAATCTTGGTACAACCAGTGGTCGGATTCCAGGTCATTTCAGTCCATTCAATTGATGAGTTTGCCATTAGTTGAAATTTAAAATACAGTCTTTTGATAACAATACAGCTACCTTATGTTTTTTATTGTCAATAAAAGTTGGTGTTAGCTTACCATCTTCAGCAAGTTTTCTGAGAGCCTCGGTATAATGATTACGACTATAAAGTCCGTTTATATGATGCTTTTCGAAAAGTTCGCTGGCTGTTATTTTTTTTCCACGATACGAATTGTAGAGTTCATCTTTAAGTTTGTCAATATTTATTGAGTTTAAGTCAAATAATTCATTAATCGGCTTTTCAAATACCTTGGCGTCAAAAGTATAAGTATTAACACCGTCAAATACCGTTCCTACATTTGCAAAATCGTTGTATGTGGTTTTAATTAAATCAAAACCTCTTGCTCCCTTGGTCAAGTGTAATATATAGTGGCTTGTTGCGTCAGAGTCTTCTTCTTGAAATTTAAAAGCTGTATAATAAACCGTACCTCCCAATAAGGATTGGTACTCATCTCCTAGAGATTTGATTATTAAATTTAAACGCTCGGGTACTGCTGATTTGTAGCGCCTGTCATTTTTAATTTTTTCTAATGTTGTAGGGAACAAGTCCATCATTAAGTTCTCAAATTTTTCGTTTTCTAAAGCCGGATGAATTCTTTTCGTATTAACAAAGAGGAAAATTTCGTTACCCCAGTTTTTCAAAAACTCTGCTAATACCCTTGTCTCAATTCCTTTATAGCCAAATGGATCTATAAAAAGTAACGAAGGCTTATCATTATATTTTTCTTTGTGGGTACTTCTTACTAAATAATCTGTTATTGCTTGCGTTTCTCCGACTGTGCTTTTTCCAAAATGTACTTTTCTAGGAAAGGTACCTTCGGGAAATTCATTTAAAAAGTTTCTTTTTAATTCTTCCGAGTATAGATTATCATTAAATATAAATCTAACCTTTTCTTTAAGTAATTCATCTTTTACGCATTGCCTCGCAATCAAAATAGGAGTGGAGACATTGCCATCTTCGTAAACACCAGGACCTGCAAACAAGTCTATGTATCTAATTTCAGTAGGCATATTCTTTTTCACGATTATTTTACAATAACTGGGAAAATACTCAGAGACAATGCTTGCCTTAATCTTAGAGGATATTGTTTGTTTTTCGAAAAACTGACTTTCTTTCATGGCTTATATTTCAAGTATAGAGAATTTTAATAGATTCCTGAAGCTACGAGACTCTTGAACACAACAGCTGTTAGCAGCAGTGGATCCAAACTTAAGATAATCTGTACCGCTTAGAGTTACTCAATCTCCCTGAGACTTTTGGGGAATATTCATTCAATACCCAAAGTCAACTTCTATTGGGTAGGAAATCAAGTATTTGAAAACATAGAGTTATTCATTATTTTCTTTAAAAAGAGTTTCCATATCCTCTTTAAGAAATTTATATACCCAATTCCTTAAAACACAAAACTCGTCAACTTTGGGGGTGTTGATCTTGTCTATTGTTTTAATTAAACGGTAATAGTCATTATGAAGAATTTGATCAAGTGAGAATCCACGCAAAATGTTTGTTTCTTCAATTGGAAATGGCTCCTCAGGGGATCTTAATTTCTTGAAATTTACTTTTACCTCACCAGATATAGAGTGACTATAGCCGAGCATACCCCATTTAAGGACATCTAAGTCCTTCATATATACAAAGTACTCATGTGGCAATGTCATGTAAAAAGGGAACTTGTCTTTAAAGGCTAGAAAGTAGTTATCAACAAATTCTTTGTAACAAGAATCGAAATGTTTTAAAAACTCTTCTATGTATAATTTAGCCTGTTCTTCACTAAACTGCAAAGTTCGAATTTGAGGAATTTCTAGTCTTCTTTCTCCTTCAGAAATCCTTTTTATTTCGCTTATCGAAATATCTGGGCAAGGCAAGTGATGTTCTGCAAGTTCGTTATAACCTTTACTTAATAGAATTTCCACAATTTTTGACAGTTCCTCCATTGGAGGGAAATCTCCTGTGATGTTTAATTTCGGGACATCGACATTTCTTCTTAATGCATCATCAATCTTTTCGGCCCTTACTTTAGAATCCAAATGATACTGCCTTTTGTAATATTCATTAACAAGGAACTTATAGATGCGGCCTTTTAGATCTTTTAAATTAATTGGATAGATTGAGTTGAATCTTGGCAGGTAATAATCCTTTATTGCAAAGCTATATCCGAGCTCTTTGGAATAAAAATAAAAAATGGTCGAAACCTGTTCCAATAAAAGATAGTCGGAGTTATATATACTTAGTCTGCCTTTATCAATTAGTTCTTTAAGCTGTTTAAATATGTTTTGCCGAATAAATTTGTCTTGATTTGCACTAAACAATTCTGTGCTAGCTCCATAATGAATTGTGTTGATTCCCTTTTGAAAGAATAAGCTATTGTCATCGAATGCTAAGTTTCCGAATTGTCCCAACTGCACTTTATTCGATGCACCAGAATGTAAAGGAAAAAGTGCATAACCATCCTTCTGTAATAAACCTTCCGGTAAAAGAATTCCAATATCATCTTCAGTGTGAGGATCAAATTTATCCTTAAAGGTTTTGAAATGCTGTTCGATATAAGAGTTATAGCCATCTACATATTTTAGAGCTTTTTCTTTCTTGAACTTGATAAGTACTCTCTTGTGAGTTTCACTTGCGTTTTCTATATAGAAAGAGATGGCACTTTGCCCGATGTAATTTTCATAGAATCTCTCAAGTGAAAAATAGAATTCGTCATCGTTAAGTTTATCAAGTTTATAAGAATGAAAACAGATGATATAATCCCGGATTTTGGAATAATAAAATGATATGTTGTAGGAATCAATTTTGTTAGACCTAATGAGTATGTTTCTTGTAAATAAATCTTCAGGTATCGTTTCATCTATGGGAAACTCTAATTTTTCTATCAGGCTTTCCACCTCAATTCCTTCATCATGAAAAGCTTCCCAGGTGGTGTATTTATGATTTATTAGAATTTCTCCGATTTTGGACAGAATCCGCAAGCCGACTTGAAATCCTAGGTTGGTCTTTTCAAGAGATTGTTTGATATATCTTTTAATTAAGTCTTTGTCATTTATTTCTAGGGGAACTTCCCTTTGAGCATATACTTCGCAGAATATTCTTAAGAAGAAACCATTTCTTAGTGCTTCCGTTATTGACTTTGAAATTTGGCCTTTGAAACCAAAAGCTTCTTTGTATAAAGGTAATATTAAGGCAATCTCTTCATCGCTGAAACCTTCCAATAGAAAACCTGGGCTATTTTCGAGACTAGAGATTTTCTCATGAAATTTACTTAGCTCCTCAAGCAAATGAGTGGGAGTACCGGCTTTCTTTAAAATATTGTTCCAAATATTTGCTTTACAGCTAATGCATATCTTAACTTTCTTCAAAGTTCTTATTGAAAGAGCTATTTCGCTTAATTCAATAGCTAAATGTGAATCTCTACTTTCATCTATTGCATCGATGAAGATTAGAATATTTTTATTAAGAAATCTTCCTAATTCATCAAGTTTTATTAGAACGCTAACACTTTCACTTTTGTTGGAAAAAACAAGATTTAAATCCTGAGCGATATGCTGTAAAGGAGATTTGTTAATTATTGCAGCATTATAGAAAAAGACAAATTCAGTTTCTAAATGTTGAAGAGCCAATGAGCACATTGCATTTGTTTTGCCAACCCCTGCCGATCCAACTATTCCAAATACTGAAGCCTCTGAACTGGTAAAAATATTAAATGTATTTTGTAAGCTTTGTCTTTGAAGATGAAGCTCCTTTACAAATTTCGCATATGGTTCATTGATATTGCCAATTAACGGTCCCATTCTATCTCGAACTTGAACCTGACAAAATATCTTTAAGTTTTCCGGAGAAAATGAAACAAATTTCTTTAGAGCTTCATACCTTATTTTTAGATCAATATCTGTGGATAGGGTATAATTATTTTGCCAATAGCTTGACTGTTCAGAAATTTTGGTTCCAGTTAATTCTTTTCGAGAGATTGAATCGAAAATCCTTGTTGTTTTTCCGTTGCTAAGAATAGTAAATGGAGCGATATTGTCCATAAGTAATCTTGCATATGAGATTCCTTGCTCGATGTCTTCTTCTTCAATGGAGATCGAGTCATTTTTCAATTCAATGATAAAAAGATTTATTCCATTTCTTTTACATAAAATATCAGACCTTCCGGTAATGGCATGCCTAGACTTGCCAAGTCTGATGGAGAACGACTTTTCTAATGAAATTTCGGAAACATCGAATCCAAGATCATTTAGAAAAGGCAATAATAGCTTACCTCTTATTTCTTCTTCGTTCATTAACAATTTACTTTAACCTAGTATGTTAGTTCTGAGTTTAAATGATTATGACATTCTTAGAAACCCGATGGCCAACAAAGTAAAAAATTGCTAACTGCAATTCAGGCCTCAGTCGAAAAGCAAAAAAATATTATGTTACACTTTTCATTTCGGTGACTCTCGTGCATTGCTGCTAACGGGAAGGCATTTACGCTGTGCGGGACTTAGGATTCCTTTAGTTTTAATCTCTAGATAGTTTTCAATATTTACTTAGTAGTACTATCCTTTCTTCTAGGCTGGTTTTCCTTTCCGGCTTATTGGAAATTGTAAATAACTTATAGCAGTAAAAACCAGCAGCGGGGGCGCATTAGATTAGAATTAAGGTTTCCAGACCTATAGACGGATGCAATCCCCCACTGCTTTATAAGACATAATACCCAGATAGCAATTCGGGTTAATGGCCCAATATCAAGGAATCGGGAGTTGTCTTATATGGTTATTTCTTTACCTGTTAAAAGTAACAAAAATGGCAAGCAATTTCAAACACATTGTTGGCATAGATGTGTCCAAAAACCATCTGGATGCAGCTTTGATCACTGGATCTAAATTTGAGTCCCCCCTGTACATTCGTTTTACGAATGATGAAAAGGGTTTTGAGACCTTCACACGCTGGCTTTCAGATCAACAGGTGGTCTTGGATAGCAGTACACTCCTGGTAATCGAGCATACTGGTTTGTATCAAAGCCTGACAGTAGCATTCTGTGCCCGGCACGGTATCTCACTGTGCGCTGAGCAAGCTAATCAGATACGCTGGTCATTGGGGTTGCAAAGGGGAAAATCCGACAAGCTGGATGCCCGGCGAATAGCATTGTATGGCTACAAAAACCGTGAAACGATAAGGCCGCAGTCAGTTCCCCCTGTACAAATCGGAAAATTACAGCGCTTACTGGCTCTAAGGCAACGGCTTGTAAATGCCCGCAAACAGATTGTTACCAGTCTGGAGGAGATGGCAGGCTTTATTGATAAAAAGGAACTTGATGCCATGAAAAAAATTCAGGAACCGGTTGTCAAAAAACTGGAGGCAGCTATTGTTAAAACTGAGAAATCGATCAACATGTTAATGAAAGCTGAACCTGCAATTCACAATAATTACAAGCTGCTTTTGAGTGTCAAAGGCGTTGGAGCAGTAACAGCCTGGCATCTTCTTGTGTACACCTGCAATTTCACCCGCTATACACAGGGCAAAAAATTAGCTTGTTATTGCGGAGTGGTGCCCTTCAGTCATCAAAGTGGAACCAGTATCAAAGGAAAGAACAGAGTGAGCCATATGGCAAATAAAAGTCTAAAGGTGCTCTTGCACATGGCAGCCGTATCGGCTATTCAACACGATCCAGAACTAAAACATTACTACCAAAGGAAAATAGCTGCCGGGAAACACAGCATGTGTGTACTTAACGCGGTTAGGAATAAACTGGCACTTAGGATTGCCAGGGTTGTGGAAAGGCAATCTCCATTTGTTGACAATTATTCAAAAAATGCAGCTTAATTTTTCAAAATATCTTTTGGTTGGATCATAGCAATCCGTCTGCC
>JAYRPG010000113.1:0-10608 GCA_041911275.1 Ferruginibacter sp.
AAAAGGCACATCGCCCCGGTGGCACCCGTTTCGCCGGTGGCCCCGCAAAAAGAGCCGGTTTAGCCGGCTCCGGGATGTTGATGATGAAAAGAAGGGATCAGCAGGATTCCTGATCAGGATGGGTGGTATAGCTCTGTTGCAGGGAGCAGCAACCCGGTTAAGGTTGCCCTGTGCAGGATGGTGGGCCAGAATTGCTGCTCATGACGCGGCCTTCGGTTCAACTTTCCCGGAGGCTGTTTCTTTTTTCCGGGTGGCCAGGTATACCCCCGAAAGGATGATGAGGAGGCAGCCTGCCTCCCGCCAGCCCACGGCTTCCTGGTAATACAGTCCCCATCCGATGGCCACAAAGGGGATACCGTAGGTAACCATACTCGCAAAGATGCTGCCTGCCCTTTTGAGCAGGAGATAAAACAGGATGGTGGCTACAGCCGTGCCGCCTACCCCCAGTACGAAAGAGGCCAGGGTGGCCTTCAGCAGCCCCGGATCGCTCAGGGGAAGGCTGAAAAATCCATGTGCCACCAGCACGATCAGGGCCGGAACCGCAATCAGGGTGAGCGCCACCGAAGCCACCTGCAGGGAGGGCAGATGGGCCAGTTTTTCCGCCACCAGGTTCACATTGATGCCATACATCAGGGTGGCCACTACGACCATCATCGGGTTCAGCAGGCTGCCGCTGAGCCGCAGGTCGCTTTTGCCGGTGAGCAGGATGATGGTGCCGGTGAAGGCAATCAGGATGCCGAGGATTTTGATCAGCGGGGTACGCCGGCCAAAGAGCAGGGCCCCGGTGAGGATCACGAAAACCGGTGTTAAGGAGTTGAGGGCGCCCGCCAGTGAACTGTCCATCCCTTTTTCCGCATAGCAAAACAGGAAGGCCGGCAGCAAACTGCCCAGGGTGCCGGAAAGAAAGACGGAGGGAATGAGGTAGCGCGGAATCTTCCGGATGCCCTGCAGCGCTACCGGGAGCAGCACCAGTCCGGCCGATACAATCCGCACCGCAGCTATATCCGCAGCGCTGAGTCCGTTGTTCAGCCCGATTTTCATCAGGATAAAACTGCTGCCCCAGATCACGGAAAGCGCCAGGAAAAGCAGCCAGTTGAGCAGGCTTTTGTTCACGGGGCAAAGATGCTGCTATTCCCTGAAAAGGATGGTTTTATATGACCGGCGGGCGGTAAATAAAATGTGCGGATTAATCAGCGGGTAATGTTTATATTCGGTGATCTTTTCAAACATCAAAACAATAGACTATGAGTATCTCAAAGGAATTCCGGGACTTTGCCCTCAAGGGCAATGTGATTGATCTGGCCGTGGGCGTGATCATTGGCGCTGCTTTTGGCGCGATTGTATCCTCCCTGGTAGACGATGTCGTTACCCCGCTGTTGCTCACCCCCCTCTTAAAAGCTTCCCATCTGGAGCATATTGAAGATCTGAAATGGGGCTCCGTGCTGGTCGGCAAGTTTGTCTCCGCCGTCATTAAATTCATCCTGATCGCCTTTGTGCTGTTCTGGCTGGTTAAAGCGGCCAACAAAATGAAGAAAGCGGAAGCTGTGGCTCCGCCTCCGCCCGCAGAGCCTTCCAGCACGGATAAATTGCTGGCCGAAATCCGGGATGCGCTCAAAAAGTAAAAAATATACCCTAATTTCGCAGCGCGGCTGTATCCAAAGTCATTCAGGGCTTCCACAACCGGTTTATTATCAGCAGCTCCCGAAGGGGAGCCGCGGAACGAGAAGCAGTGAGCGGCTTTTGCATACAGCCACGTTGTTTTTTAAATTAATACCAAACTAACATGAAAAGAGTACTGGGATTGCTGGCCCTGTTGAGCACAGCGCTTACTCTGAATGCACAGGATGCTTCCGTGAAGGAAATGCAGGCTGCCTCCGGAGCTAAAATGAAGACCGATGATGCCAAAAAGCCGAATAAAAACGGCTGGACACGGGGTGCCAATCTCACCTTCGGTCTTACCCAGATCGGTAACAAAGACTGGATTGCTGCCGGCGGGGATGATTTCTCTCTTTCTGCAGCCGCTTCCCTGAATGCTTTCGCCAACCGCAAATGGGGCCGGAGCATCTGGGAAAATATGCTCGACGTAAACTACGGTATTGTGAATACCAGCACGCTGGGTACCCGCAAGGTGAACGACCGGCTGGATTTCATCAGCAAGTACGGTTATCAGCCCAAAAAATGGAAGAATACCTACCTCACCTTACTGGGTCAGCTCCGCTCGCAGATCAGCAGTGGTTACCAGTATGATTACATGGGCACCACGGCAAAACGCCGGAACTCCGGTTTCTTCGCCCCGGCCTACATCATCATTGCCCCGGGTGTGGAATGGAAGCCCAATGACTGGTTCTCCCTTTATGGTTCACCGCTTTCCACCCGCTGGATGATCGTATCCAACGGCCCATACAGCTATGCCGGACAGGGCGGGGTATTCAACGGACAACCGGAAACACCGCTCGCCACCCTCTACGGCGTGGATCCTGCCAAACAGCACCGCGGAGAATTCGGGGCTTTCGTAACGGCCAGCATCCGGAAAACGATTTTCAAGAACACCGCCTATTACAGCAAACTGGACCTGTACTCCAACTACCTGAAGAGCCCGCAGAATGTGGACATCTTCTGGACCAACCAGTTCAAGGTGAACCTCACCAAATGGCTGAACGTGAACTACCAGCTGGATATGCTGTATGACGACGACGTGAAAAACCCGGCCCGCCCCACCAGTGCCATCGGCCTCCAAATGTTATCCACATTCGGGTTAGGGGTTTCGGTGAAGATGTAATGGAACGAAACTGAATGAATATATTTGTCCTCCCCGCTTTTGGCGGGGAGCTTTTTTTTACCTGACAATCCGGATACAGTGAACACCGCAACTTATCAGATCAAACTGGAGCAGTTCGAAGGGCCCTTCGACCTGCTGTTGTTTTTCATCGAACGGGATGAGCTGGATATTTACAATATTCCCATCACCAAAATCACCAACGACTTCCTCGAATTCATTCATCATTCTGGAAAGCTGAATATCGAGCTGAGCAGCGAGTTTATTCTGTTTGTGAGCACCCTGATGCGCATCAAGGCCAAGATGCTCATTCCCCGTAAGGAACTGGATGCCCAGGGTAATGAGATCGACCCCCGCCAGGAACTGGTGAACAAGATCCTGGAGTACAAGAAGTATAAAGAGGCTTCTGCCCGGCTGGCCGACCTGGAACTGATCCGCCAGCAAATGGTCAAAAGGGGCAACCTGCAGAAGGAACTGGTGCAGATCGGCGAAGAGGCCGGCGAGGGCACCGAGATCCAGACGGTTACGCTTTTCAAGCTGATGAAGGCTTTTGAACGGGTGATCCAGAAGCTGCACGACCGCAACAACAAGCCCGTACACACGGTTATCCAGTACAACTATACGATGGAGGGCAGCCGGGATTATATGCTCGAGCTTTGCCGCAAGGAAAAGACCACCTCCTTTGAAAAGATTTTTGAGGTGTGTGAAGACCGCATCCATGCCATCTTCCTTTTCCTCAGCCTGCTCGAACTGGCCCAGCAGCGTTACCTCATCATTGCCACCGGCGAGGGCCGCAACAACTTCATCGTGGAGTTCAACGAAAACCGGGAGGAAGACAATCCGGCACCGCTGGACTATAACGAAATAACAAATTTTAACTGAAGCCCCCCAACCCCGGATACCCGGGGTTGTTTTTTGCTATTCTGTCAGGAAAACCGGATTGGCAAGGAAATTGATGTTTAAACATCAAATATAAAAAGAGTAACGATGAAAACCGTATTACAGCGTGCAGCTGAGCGCGGAAGCGCCGATTATGGCTGGCTCAAACCCAATTACTATTTCAGTTTCAGCCAGTATTATAACCCGGAAAGGGTACGTTTTGGCCTGTTGCGGGTATTGAACGACGACTTCATTGTCGGTGGGGGAAAGTTTCATACCCATCCCCACGACAATATGGAGATTGTGACCATCCCGCTGAGCGGCGCCGTAGAACACCGCGACAGCACCGGGGGGCATGGCATCATCCGGGCCGGGGATGTACAGATCATGAGTGCCGGTTCCGGGGTGCAGCATTCAGAGGCCAATGCTTCGGCCACCGAGCCGCTTTCCCTGTTTCAGATCTGGGTGTTTCCAAAAGAAAGGGATATCCCTCCCCGTTATGATCAGCGCAGCTTTAATCCCGAAGACCGTCAAAACAGGTGGCAGATTGTGGTGTCTCCGCGCGAAGCCGATGCGGCGCTGTGGATCAACCAGGATGCCCGCTTTGCCCTCACCCGCCTCACCGTAGGTCATCAGCTTGCCTACCAGCCGGCTTTTGCGGGCAACGGCGTTTACCTCGTAGTGATCAGCGGTACCGTGAAAGTGGCGGGCGAAACGCTGCATGACCGCGATGCGCTGGGCATCAGTGAAGCCGGCAGCATCAGCCTCGAAGCTGTTTCTGATGCGGAAGTGCTGGCCATTGAAGTGCCGATGCACTGATACATGAAGAAAGTTCAGTGGGCTGTACCGGCAGTCTGTTTGGCTGATCCCGTCCCGGACAGCTGAATGGCTGCGGGTGCAGCCTTTTTTAAGGCAGGATCTCCAGCATTACCGGCCGTTCGCTTTGGTCAAGGTAGGGCACCAGTTCCCGCAGCAGGCCCGGCGATACGGTGGGGCATCCCTGGCTCATGCAGATGGCTGCCGGGTATACTTCCGTTTCGGGAACACAATCGTGCGCATGCAGCACCACGTACCGGCGCAGGGCATTGCTGTTGGTGCTGTCCAGTCCGTGCAGCCGGTAGGCCAGTCCGAAGCATCCCTGGTATGCCCTCCCGATGCGGAAACGACCGGATGAACTGGCATTACTGCCGGGGGTATTTGAAAAGCGGGGCTGCAGGCTGCTGCTCATCCCGTATCCATGCGCAACCAGTCCCGACAGGATGACCGTACCGGCTTACAGGTTCACGAGAAACAGCCGGGCCTTCCCCGGATGGTTGCTGAAATCTGCCACCAGCGCGTAACGTTGGCAACAGCCGTTTTGCCGCGCAAAGGCTTTCAATCGCTGCAGTTCACCGCTCCGCCTTTCCAGGAACTTATCTGCTCCGGTCATTTTGCCGGCGCGTTTTTCAACCCGGGCCGGCATGCTGTTATTTCGTTTAAGGATCAACGTAAACAGGCATAAGCCTGCCAGCATCAGCAGGAGGTTCCGGTGCATGAGCGGTTTTGCACACAGATGTTCGGCATGCCGGCATTCATAAGTTCCCCGTTATAAAGAAATGTGAATCTGCGGCATCAGGTAGCCGGTGAAAGGCGCAGGGAGGTCATGGTGAGTGAACCGGCCACGGCCTGGTCGTTGAAAAACTCCAGCTGATCACCGGGTTCCTGGAGGGCCAGCACGTACAGCAGGGGCAGGAAATGTTCAGGGGTGGGGATGGCCAGTTGCAGGGCTTTGCCGGCCTGCTTGTAATGGATCAGCCGGTCGTGCTGTTGCTGCAGGATGGCGGCATGCATGATTTCGGAAGCTTCTATCGCCCAGTCGTACGCAAATCCCGGGGTATTGAGCCGGTCCCAGGCCACCAGAGAGAGATTATGCACCATATTGCCGCTGCCCACGATCAGCACGCCCTGCCGGCGGAGCGCGGCCAGTTCTTTCCCCAGGCTGTAGTGCCAGGCAGGGGGTTGCAGCTGGTTCAGACTCAGCTGCACCACCGGTACATCCGCTTCGGGATAGAGGTGTTTCAGCACCGACCAGCAGCCATGGTCAAGGCCCCATACCCGGTCGGCTTCTACTGCAGTGCCCCGGATCAGTTCCTGTACCCGGGCTGCCAGTTCGGGGCTGCCGGGTGCGGGATACTGTACGGCGTACAGGGCCTGCGGAAAGCCGCTAAAGTCGTGGATGGTGCGGGGTTTTTCCATGGCGGTTACCCGGGTGCCCCGGGTTTCCCAGTGGGCAGAGATGCAGAGGATGGCCCGGGGCCGGGGCAGGGAGGAGGCTGCCTTGCGGAACCCCCGTACAAATTCATTTTCCTCAATCGCGTTCATCGGACTGCCATGTCCGAGAAAGAGCACCGGCATGGGCTGTGTACTGCCGCCGGGTGCCGTGAACTGTTGCAGATCACGGAGGGAAAGAATAGCTGGTGTGAGGGCCATAGTCTGAAGGAATTTTCTGCGGTGCATGGTGTTGACAGTTCAAAGACGGCGCAGCCAGATGTTGCGGAAACTGAGGGGCAGGCTGGGGTCGCCATGGGCCTGTAATTTGATGGGCGAGGGGCCATGTTCTTTGTAAAAGGGGCTGCCGGCCCAGCGGGTTTGTCCCAGCAGCTCCACATGGTTCTGGATCAGCACCCCGTTGTGCAGTACGGTTACATAGGCCGGGCTCACCAGGGTGCCAGCCCGGTCGAAGCGCGGGGCCTGCCAGATGATATCATAGCTCTGCCATTCACCGGGTTTCCGGCAGGCATTCACCAGGGGGATGTGTTGTTTGTATACCGAGCCGGCCTGCCCGTTTGCATAGGTTTTGTTGTTGTAATTGTCGAGAATCTGGATTTCATAGCCCTCATCCCCGCTGCCGGTTTGGGCCAGAAAAACGCCGCTGTTGCCGCGATCCTGTCCGCTGCCGCTGATGTCTTCCGGGATCAGGTACTCGAGGTGCAGCTGGTAATCGGTGAAGCGTTTGCGGGTAACGATGCCTCCTTTGTCTTTGTTCACCGTAAGGATACCGTTGGCCACCGTCCAGCCAGCCGGTTGGGTACTGTCCCATTCAGCGCGCCAGGCATCGAGGTGTTTTCCGTCGAACAATACCAGGGCGTCATCCGGCGGCAGGTGGGGGGCGATGCCGGGTTTCACCACCCGGGGTTCAGGCTTCCACACTTCGGTGCGGGCCGCCAGCCGTTGCAGACTGTCCTGTGCGGTGGTGGCGGCTGCCACACTCATGGCGGCCATCAGGAGGATCAGGGATTTCATATCAGGGTGTTTGTTGCTTTGCAAAATTAGGATATGCATTGCTGGGCCCGTGAATTTTAGCATTTTGGCATCGTTTGCACAGAACGCGCTGCCGCCAACCTCATGAATTTCTGTTACTTTTGCTCACCTTTTAAATTGTACAACCATGGCAAAAATTAAAGTAAGCAATCCGGTGGTGGAACTGGATGGTGATGAGATGACAAGAATCATCTGGAAGTTCATTAAGGACAAGCTCATCCTTCCTTACCTGGAACTGGATATCCGGTATTTTGACCTGGGCATTGAATACCGGGATCAAACGAACGACCAGGTAACCATCGATGCTGCCAACGCCATTAAGGAATTCGGGGTGGGCATCAAATGTGCCACCATCACGCCGGATGAAGCCCGCGTAAAGGAATTTAACCTTAAGCAGATGTGGAAGAGCCCCAACGGCACCATCCGTAATATCCTGGATGGTACGGTTTTCCGGGAGCCGATTGTTATCAATAATGTTCCGCGGCTCGTGACCAACTGGACGGCCCCCATCATTGTAGGCCGTCATGCATTCGGTGATCAGTATCGGGCAACCGATACCGTTATTAAGGGAAAAGGTAAGCTCACCATGACCTTCACCCCGGAAGGCGGTGGAGAGCCCCAGACCTTTGAGGTGTTCAACTTCAAGGGCGACGGCGTAGCCATGACCATGTACAATACCGATGAGAGCATCTACGGCTTTGCCCGCAGCTGTTTCAATGTGGCCCTGAACAAAAAATGGCCCCTCTACCTCTCTACCAAAAACACCATCCTGAAGAAGTACGACGGACGGTTTAAGGATATTTTCGAGGAAGTGTACCAGCAGGAATACCGCACCCAGTTCGAAGCCGCCGGTATTGTGTATGAGCACCGCCTCATTGATGACATGGTGGCCAGCGCCCTGAAATGGAACGGTAATTTTGTATGGGCCTGTAAGAATTATGACGGCGATGTGCAGAGCGACACCGTGGCCCAGGGCTTCGGCTCACTGGGTCTGATGACCTCCGTGCTGGTGACCCCCGATGGCAAAACGCTCGAAGCCGAAGCCGCCCACGGAACCGTTACCCGTCATTACCGCGATCACCAGAAGGGCAAGCCCACTTCCACCAACCCCATCGCCTCCATTTTTGCCTGGACGCGTGGACTGGAATTCAGGGGTAAGCTGGATGGTAACCAGGCCCTGGTTGACTTCTGCCATGCTCTTGAAGCTGTGTGCATCGAAACCGTGGAGCAGGGCAAAATGACGAAGGACCTGGCGGTATGCATTCATGGCAATAAGGTTAACCACGGTGAACATTATCTGTATACCGAAGAGTTTCTGGATGCCATCGACGCCGGCCTGAAGGCCAAAATGGGTCTCTGATCAGCTGGTATTCAATCTTTTAAAAGGCTCCGGTGTCGGTTAAGGCACCGGAGCCTTTATATTTTCCCGATCTCAGAAAAGCCGCATCCGGCATGCTGCGGCCCCATCGCGTATCTTTGCACCCGGTATGCAAAAAAAGGGCAAAGTATTGGTGGCGATGAGCGGCGGTATTGACAGTACCGTGGCGGCCCTCATGCTGCACCATGAAGGTTATGAGGTGGTGGGCATCACCATGAAAACCTGGGATTATGCAACAAGCGTGGGCACCACCGGCAAAAAGGAAACCGGCTGCTGCAACCTCGACAGCTTCAACGATGCACGCATGGCCGCGGTGCAGCATGGATTCCCGCACTTCATTCTCGACATCCGCGAAGAATTCGGCGATTTTGTGATTGAGAATTTTGTGGAAGAATACCTGGCCGGCCGAACCCCCAACCCCTGTGTGATGTGCAATACCCATATCAAGTGGCGGGCACTGCTGAAGCGGGCCGATGCCCTGGGCTGCGAATTTATCGCCACGGGCCACTATGCACAGGTACACCAGCACAGCAACGGCCGGTACTTTATCCGCAAGGGCCTGGATGAACTGAAAGACCAGAGCTATGTGCTCTGGGGGCTGCAGCAGGACCTGCTCAGCCGCACCCTGCTCCCCCTTGGTACCTATCATAAAACAGCGATCCGCCAGATGGCGCACGATTTCGGTTATCCCGAACTGGCCAAAAAAAATGAGAGCTATGAAATCTGTTTTGTGCCGGATAACGACTACCGGGGTTTCCTGAAGCGCCGGGTGGAAGGCCTGGAGCAGCAGGTGGCCGGCGGCAAATTCGTAGACAAACATGGAAAAGTGCTGGGCGAGCACAAGGGTTATCCTTTTTACACCGTTGGTCAGCGCAAGGGGCTGGAGATTGCCCTGGGCAAGCCTGCATTTGTTACCCACATCGATCCGGCTACCAATACCGTGGTGCTGGGTGAGGAGGAAGACCTCAAAGCCCATGAAATGAAGGTAGCCCGCATCAACTGGATGAAATACCCGGGGATTACCGAGGGCATGGAAGCGGTCACCAAAATCCGCTACAAGGATAAAGGCGCCCTCAGCAACCTTTATACATACGAAAACGGGGTGAAAGTGCGTTTTTACGAGGATGTAAAAGGCATTGCCCCCGGGCAGAGTGCTGTATTTTATGAAGGTGAGGATGTGATCGGCGGCGGAATCATACAGCGCAATGAGCAGCTTTTTTCCTGAATGCCGGGTCTGTTTACAGGATACAAGACATGAATATGATGAAATCACTGATCGTTGTTGTTTTGCCGGTCCTGCTGCTGTTCAGCGCCTGCAAAAAGCAAACCGATACCTTCAAGGTTCCTGATCTCAGCGAGTACGTGCCCATGCAAACCGGGAAGTACATCACTTACCAGCTTGACTCATTCCGGTACCTTCCTTTTTCTGTGACGGGAATAACGATTACCTACCAGGTGAAATTGATGGTGGATGCCGAGATTACCGATAACCTGGGTCGTCCGGCTTACCGCATCATCCGCCTGATCCGTAAAGATGCCAGCCAGCCCTGGACACCGGATAACACGTTTACGGCCATCCCTTCCGCCACGGGTTTTGAATTCATTGACAACAACCTCCGCTTCCTCAAGCTGAAGGCCCCCATCAGCAATGGTTTTGCCTGGAAGGGCAACTCCTTCATCAATACCAGCACACAGTTCACGGATTTCCGTTATCTCGATGGCTGGGATTATACTTATGACAGTGTGGGCGCCCCCCTCACCCTTGGCGGCATCACACTGGAGAATACCCTGAAGGTGGCGCAGCGGGATGAGGTAATCGGCAATCCGGATGACGTGAACGCCTACAGCGAAATCAATTACGGGGTGGAATACTATGCCAAAGGAATCGGCCTGGTGTATAAGCGCATTTTTCACTCTGAATACCAGCCCCCCACCACACCGGGTGGCAGCGGGTATTTTTCAGATGCCAGCAAAGGCTATATCCTGACCATAATTGATCACAACTGACCAGGTTCAGTTTGGAAACAGATTGCCCCTCATCCCTGAGGGGTTTTTTATGCACCTCTTTTGACAGGTTTGCATTCCGGAGGTAAACGAAAAATCCTTCAGGCTCTGAAGGATGCAGACATAAAATTTCGGTGTTAAACCGGGCGGCATAAAATGAAAAAGCGGAGACGGCGAGATTTCCCGACTCGTCGGGACGATACCCTTTCGAGTATACACACTTTCTCCCGCAGGCTTAGCTGCGGGACTCCTTCAACCACTCGGTACGATC
>JAYRPG010000114.1:0-12273 GCA_041911275.1 Ferruginibacter sp.
CTGAGCCACTGATGCTGGATGTGCGGATTCCGGAAACGGTCCAGCACTTTCGCACCAAAAGCTTCTGCTTCTTCCCTGGAAACATCCGCCGGAATGGCCGGGGCAATGTCGTGCAGCATCAGGTCTGCAATAAAACTGCTGAGGGCCGGGTGTTCCATGGCTTCCCTTACGGTAGGGATGCCGGCGAGATAGGCCACCCCGCAGCTGAGGGTATGAGTGGCATTCAGCAAACGCAGTTTCAGTTCTTTGAACAACGTGATATCAGGCGTAATCACCACCCCCGGATCCGCCTTCGCAAAGGAGAGGATATTGGCCACCGCCTCGTTGCCTTCGATGGCCCAGAGCCGGTACACTTCAGACACAATGAGCAGTTCATCCCGCACCCCGGTTTCCTTTTCCAGGGCATCCTGGATGGCCGGATCTGCACCAGGTACGATGCGGTCGACCAGGGTGTTGCAGAAATGATTGCAGTTTTCGAGCCATTCAATGAAATTCTCATCCAGTCCGTTCAGGTGAGCCAGGTCGAGGAGAATGGATTCCAGTTTTTTGGCGTTGTTGTTGATCAGTTCGGTTGGCACAATCACCATTCCGCTCTGCTTGCTGCCGTCAAAAGCCTGGTAGCGTTCATATAGGAAAGCCAGCAGTTTGGCGGGGAAGGATACCGGCGGATGATTACGGATATCCTCATTCACCAGCTGGATGCCCACTTCGGTGGTATTGGAAACGATCACCTGCATCTGCGGGTTGTGCGCACATTCGAGAATGGCGGCCCAGTCCTGGCGTGCCGACAATACCCGGCTGATGGAAGAGCACACGATGTTCTCTTCCACCACCTGCCCGTTTTCGATGCCCCGGACGCAGAGGGTGTACAAACCGTCCTGTTTTTCAAAAACGTCGGAGTCGCCTTTGTTGGTGGATTTCACCACCACAATCCGGCCGTTGAAAATGCCCTGCCGGTTGGCCTGGTCAATAAAGTAATCCGGCAGCCCCCGTAACAGCACCCCTGTTCCGAACTGCAACACCCTTTCCGGGAGATCAAATACCGATTCAGCAGGCAGCACTACCCGGCTGCTGTGGATGTTCTTCAGGTTGTACCTCGAGAGTAGCATAACATGTCGGTTTATATTTTTGACAATTCAGTTTCTGTATTCATTTCCCTGCTCCCAGCCAGCGGGCTGACCAGGCAGGGTATTCTTCTTTCAGCAGTTTGGCCGGCACTTCTGTATACCAGGCATAGCCGGTTCTCCGCTCGTGTTCGATCTCTGCCAGTTCAGCACGCTTCCTGCCGTCTCTGCCCACAAAGAACGGCTCGTTGGTTTGCAGGTCATAAAAGCGAGCCCAGCATACAGCGCCTTCTTCCGGCACCAGGGCTTTGTCTTTTCCGTTTGGCGCTTTCGGGTTAGTGATCTCCCGGAAGCGGAAGCCCGTAATCTTTACTTTCTCCAGCCATTCCACCGCCGACTGTACGGCTTCTTTGATTTCAGGGCCGGGGTTATCGAACCGCATCAGAAAGCGGATGATGCCCACCGATTCCTGTCCGCTGAGCGATGGCAGTTCATAAGCCCGGGCAGCAGCGGGTTTGAGGGTACGCTGGTCGTACTGCGCACACCAAACAGTCAGTTTACCATCCTGCCTGATCTGGGTTTGCAGGATACAGCGTATGCCCCGTTGCATGGCCAGGGCACAGCGGTTGAAAAAATCAGGGTTGATCACCTCCATCCCGTTCCCGCCTTCCAGGATATCCACCAGCAGGTTCAGCACGTTCACCATGGCGTTGTCGTTATAGGTAACCTCGCCGCGGTAACCGCTGAAATCAGGCCAGAACTGCGGCCATCCGCCGTGATTGTACTGTGCTTTCAGCAGGTATTCAACTCCCCGTTCAGCGGCCTGCAAAAACCGCTGATCACGGCTGCGCTTAAACGCTTTCGCCAGGTACCGGATTTCCCGGGTGGTGGCATTGTTATCAATGGTGGCATCCATCCCGGCTTCATAACCCGCCTTCAGTTCATTCAGTTCGGCCGGCAGCAGGATGCGGTGATAATCCACTTTCTCCTTGTTGAACTGCTTGGGCCAGCCGCCATTGGCACGCTGGTAAAGCAGCATATTTTCAGCTACCGTGTCGTAGTTTAGCCGCGTGCCGGCAGCGGATCCGGCTTCCACTTCTGCCACCGTCCTTTCTTCCTCCGGCTTCCAGCGGTAATCGTATACCCAGGCCCGGTTGATGTCGTTGATGCCCAGCGAATCGGGCAGGCGATCCGCGTGCCAGGGATAATCCCCGCCCTCGCGGTGACAGTTGTAATAATACACCCGGCGTCCCCATTGAATGGTGTTCGGCGGGTTGGCTGCACGCTGGTAGATATCCGCATCGGCCATCTCCTTCGAAAAGCTGCAGTCGATCAGGTAAAACTGCGCATCCCGGTGATAGCGGCCCAGTTTAAAGCCCTCATCACCCGTGAACCGGCAGTTAAAAAACACCGTCTTCGCCTTCTCATGCCGGCTGCCATCGTGCCAGATGGCAGCCTCCCGGCTGCGGCAGATGAAGGTGCAATGATCGGCAAGTGCCCAGCCGCGCGGGCAGTACATATCCACCCCTCCTTCCATCACACAGTTCTTAAAAAAGAACATCCCGTCTTCCACATTCCAGGGACTAACGGTATCGCCACCCCCCGAACGGAAAATGCAGTTCACCACGATGAGCCGGGTGGTTTCAAACGACCGCAGGGCCATCTGGTGCGTGGTTCTTTTGACCAGCCGCACAGGCTTTGCGGTATCCAGCGGACAGGCTATCGTGGTATCGGCCGCAGCCTGAAAACCGTATTCATTCACAAAGCCCAGGTTCTCCAGCCGGATATCTGTTCCCCGCAGGTTCAGCGTGGCCACGCCCCAGTCGTCGTTGTTCACCCGGCAGCGGTAAATGTCCCGCGACTCACTGATGATGATCAGGGTGCTGGCGGGATCTTCGCCCAGCAGGGTGATGTGACTGTTTTCAATGAACAATTTTTCCCGGTACGTTCCTTTCCGGATGCGGATCACCCGCATCTTGCCCTGGTCGGGCCCGAGGCTGGCAATCGCCGCCTGGATGCTGCGGAAAGGCGCACTGCCGTCTTGTGCCACCACCAGTTCCTGGGCTGTAGCCTTCAGGCCGAAGAGTGAGCCGATCACGGCAAGCATTGCTGCTGCAAATCCATATATCCGTTGCCGTGTCATGCTTTTCGATTCCTTCATCTTGCGGCAGGCGCCTGTTTCAGCAGCCACTGCAGCAGTTCCTGCGCCGCGCTGAAATTCTGGTACTGTGCCGGTATCTTCCTGCCATCCAGGTATTCGTTGTACAACCAGGGATCGCCCACCGCCACCACAGTACCTTTACCCAGCCTGGCCATGGCCATGATCACATCCCTGCCCTCCCGGATCAGCGGCCTGGCAGGCGGCTGCACCGAAAGCACACTGATTTCCTTGAGGTACATTTTTCTGGTTTTGCGGAATACCGGCTGATCGGGGCGGCTGTACACCGCGCCGGTTTCAAATTCATCGCCTTTCACCATGTTGCGGCTGCTGTCGGTAAACCGGATGCCGAATTTGCGGCCCAGCAGGTTGAAGGTTTTCAGGTTGCAGTTGGCCGAATCATTGCCCAGCAGCAGCAATACGCCGCCGCGGCTCACCCAGGCGGCAATCACACCGGCCTGCGCTTCCGTCATGCTGTTCGGTTCTCGGGTATCCTTCCAGCCATCGGGGTCAACCATCACATATACGGAGGCCTGGCTGAGTCCGCGTACCGTGGGCGCCGAGTCCAGCACAGCGAGCCTGGCGCCATAGCTTTGCCAGATATCGCCCAGCAAACTGAAGCCGCCGTTTTCTGTATCGTCCCAGGTATAGTGGCGACGCACATACTGCCCGTAACCATTTTTGCGCCACTCGTTATTGTAGTAACAGTCCAGCACCACCGTTTTTCCCTTGCCGGGTTTGGGCAGGGCCGCCAGTTCGATTTCGGTACTGGCAAGAATAAAAGCGCCGATGCCCTTGGGGTCGTTCACGATCACCGGTTCACTCATGTAATAATCATAACTGCCGTCGCGGTAGGGTTTGCCGCCCAGGCCCGAAACGGCTACGGTGCCCTTGAGATTCGTTTGTCCCGCACTGTCCGTTTCAATAAACTCCTTCAGTATACCCTGGTAAGCCTTGCGGGCCGGAGCGAGGTAAGCCGCAGGCAGGTAACCTTTGCGCACCGCCTTGGCCAGCGTATACACCAGCATGCAGGAAGCAGATGCTTCACGGTAGTTGCGGGAGGCACGGGGCATATCCACGATATCGTACCAGAGTCCGGTGGAGGGTTCCTGTACCTTCAGCACCGCATCGGCAAACCGGCGGAGGATGCCGGTGATGGAGTCCCGGCCCGGATGCCGCTCAGGAAAGTAGTCAAGTACATCCACCATGGCCATGCCGTACCAGCCCAATGCACGCCCCCAGAAATGCGGGGAACAGCCGGTAACGGGGTCGGCCCAGCGCTGCTCGCGGCGCTCATCCCATCCGTGGTAGAGCAGTCCGGTGCGGGCATCCCGGGTATGCTGCTCAATGCGGAGGAACTGCCGGGCGATGTCATCAAATACCGTATCCTGGCGGTAATGCTGCGCATACTCGGCATAAAAGGGCTGGCCCATATACAGCCCGTCGAGCCATACCTGCCAGGGATAAATGTTTTTATGCCAGAAACTGCCTTCAGCCGTGCGGGGATGCTCATCCAGCTGCGTGCGCATGTACTCAATGGCCTTGCGGTATTTGGCTTTACCCGTAACATTATAAAGCAGGAAGAGTACTTTACCGTTGTTGAGATGATCGATGTTGAATTCATCCCTTTTGTAATCCCTCACCGAACCGTCTTCCCGCACATAAAAATCCATGCTGTGCCGGATGTAGTCGAAGTACTGGCCGTCGCCATACAGTTTCCACACGGCCTCCACGCCTTTGAGGATCACGCCCTGGTCGTAGCTCCATTTGGCAGGCTTACCGGGCTTCAGGGCAAAGGAATCCTTCCAGAGGTTCATGGCGGTGCGGGTCATGCGCTGCGACCAGGGCTGCGCCTGCACGCCGGTGATGAACACCAGGGGCCATACCATCCACAGTAAAATTTTCTTTGCCATATACGGACAAGCCGGAGCAGGGTTATGCTCCGGACTTTTTACGTTTGGATTGCTTTTTGTTTTTGCTGCCCTCCGGCACCGGGGGCTTCTCCTCCCAGCTGATCATCCCGGGATGGGCACCAAAACCCGTGAGTAGTTTCTGGCGGGCTTTCCCGGTATCGCTGTTGAGGAAGAGCAGGTTGGCACTGCGTTCGCCCTGCACCTGCAGCAGCACATCAGCGCTGTCGGCATACCGGATGCGGTCAAGCTTTACCCCATCGCTGTTGAATACATACACCAGCGGGTTGCTCTTTTTGGCATACACCGCGATGTTCTGCAAACGGATGCCGGAAGCTTCCTGGATATCAATGCCTTCATCAGCCTGGAGGGTGGCATTTTCGATGTTCACATTCTGCACATGCATTTCGGGTATGCCCCGGATGAAGATCCCCTTGGCTGCCCCGTTACAGGTGATGTTGCGGAAATAAAAATTGCGGAACACCGGCGTAGTTTCATCCACCGGCTTAAACTCCACCTTAGGCGGTTCACGGGTTTCGCCGCTGAGGGGCACCGGGTCCTTGGCCATATAATACATATCGAACAGCACTGCCTCACCCGGAATATCTTTCATGTCTACATTGCTCACATAAACATTTTCCACCACACCGCCCCGGCCCCGGGTGGTTTTGAACCGCAGGCCGATATCACTGCCGATGAAGTTGCAGTTGCTCACGTAAAGGTTGCTGGCGCCGCCGCTCATTTCACTGCCCACCACAAAACCACCGTGCGAATGGTAAACGGTGCAGTTGTCTACAATCACCTCACGGGTAGGCATACCCCTTTTGCGCCCTTCGGCATCGCGGCCACTTTTGATACAGATGCCGTCGTCGCCGGTATCAAACACACAATCTTTTACGAGTGCATAGCTGCAGCTTTCCAGGTCCAGCGCATCGGTATTGGTGCCGTACCAGGGGTTTTTCACCTTAAGCCCGCGGATGGTGAGGTGTTCGCTCATCATGCAGTGGGTGGTCCAGGCCGGTGAGTTCTGAAAGGTCACCCCTTCAATCAGCACATTGCGGCACTGGTAGATGCGGATCATGTTGGGCCGCAGGAAGTCCTTCACATCTTCAAAATCGCTCAGGGTTTTACCCGGCTCCAGTTTACCAATGGTTTTATCGTTAAGGCCTTTCAGCGCTTTCGCGGAGGAGTACCACATTTTCTTGTCATCAGTGAGTACGCCGCCGTACTTTTTGAGGTGTTTCTTCCACTGCGAATCGCTCAGCTTTTCCTTCTTCAGCGGGCGCCAGTAGTAGCCATTGCCGTCCATGATGCCTTCACCCGTGATGGCGATGTTCTGCAGGTTTTCGGCCACCACCGGCGACTGGCAGCGGGCCGCATCCACTCCTTCAAATGAAGAAACCACGAGGGGATACTGGTTGAAATCAGGCGTAAAAATCACGAGGGCGCCGCGTTCCAGGTGCAGGTTGATGTTGCTTTTCATCACAATCGGCCCGGTGAGGAAAGAGCCTCTTGGAATCAGCACGGTGCCACCGCCCCTGGCAGCACAATCGTTGATGGCTGCATTGATGGCCGCCGAATTGAGGGTATAGCCATCCGCCACCGCACCGTATTGCAGAATATTGACCGTATCCAGGCGGAAATGCGGTTCATAGATTTTCGGGAGCTCGAAAGCATATTTCTCCGGGAAGGCAGAGGGCGCCAGGAACTTTTGCAGCGGGTGCGCCTGTGTTTTCAGCGACTGGCAAACCAGCGAAGCGATGCAGCGGGCGCCGTATTCGGTGAAATGGGTATTGTCTTCCTCTTTCTTGTTCACGTAATTCACAAAGTGCCCGGGCGGGATGTGCAGGAATAAGCGCCTGGAGCGTTCCGGCCCTTCCTGGATCAGGAGATCGCGGGAGAGCTGATGCAGGTCAACCAGGTCGGCTTTCAGGGTGGCAGCCAGTTCACGCACCACACCGGGGTAATCGCCATGCTGGTCAACAAACGCACCGGAAGCGTCAAACTTGCGCCGTACCACCGGGGTGATGAGAATCGGCGTAGCCCCCTTGGCCCGCACTTCCTGCACAAAACGGGTGAGGTTATCACGGTAAAGCGTATGCGCAGGCGCGTAGCGGGTGCTGTCATCCGCCTTGCTGTCGTTGTGGCCAAACTGGATCATGACAAAATCACCCGCCTGTACCCGGCTGATGAGTTTCGCCCAGCGCTGCTCCGCGATAAAACTTTTGGTGCTGCGGCCATTCACGGCATGGTTCTCCACCGTTACCGCGCCGTTGAGGTATTCGGGCAGGTACATCCCCCACCCTCTTTCCGGGTTACCGGCCAGCGGTTTTTCCGACATGGTGCTGTCACCAGCCAGGAAGAGCACGGGTTTGCGGTCAGGAGGCATGAAAGCGAGTGTTCCCGCAACCAGGAAGAGTATGGCAAAAAATCTTTTCAAGGCGTTCGGTTTAGGCGGCGGCACCGCTTATTTTAAGGTATTGATGTCTACCGGATCCATATCCGTGTAGGTATAATTCTCCCCGGCCATCCCCCAGATGAATCCATAGTTGGAGGTACCGCAACCACTGTGAATGCTCCAGGGCGGCGAAATGACGGCCTCTTCATTGCTCACCACCAGGTGACGCGTCTCCTGGGGCTGCCCCATCAGGTGAATCACTTTCTGGTTTTCAGCAAGGTCAAAATAAAAATAGGCTTCCATCCGGCGGTCGTGCACATGCGTGGGCATGGTATTCCACACACTGCCTTCTTTCAGCAGGGTTAAGCCCATCACCAGCTGGCAGCTCTTCAGCCCCTCGCTGTGGATGTATTTGTAGATGGTGCGCTGGTTCGCGGTGCTGATGCTGCCCATATCTGCCGGCGAGGCCTTTTCCCGCTTCATCAGCTGAACGGGATAACTGTGGTGCGCCGGTGCAGAAAGCAGGTAAAATTTAGCCGGTTGTTTGCGGCCGGAAGATTTGAATTCCACTTTGTCCTGTCCCTTGCCTACATACAGGCAATCCAGTTTGCGGAGCGGATATGCCTTACCGTTAACCTTCACTTCACCATCGCCGCCGATATTGATGATGCCCATTTCCCTTCTCTCCAGGAAGTAAGTGGCTTTGAGCGGCGCGTACACCGGGAGTTTGAGGGTTTTGCCTACCGGCATCACCCCGCCGATGATCACCCTGTCGTAATGCGAATACACAAAGCTGAACTGATCCCGCTGCATGAGTTGCTGCACCAGAAAATGCCGGCGAAGGGCATCCGTGTGCATGGTGGCGGTTTCTTCGGGACTATGGTGAAATCTGATTTCCATATTTTGAAAAGCAAGGCTTGTTAGTCATGTTGAGGCCGGCGTGGCTTTCTGGTTTCCCTGATATTTTCCGGCATGCTGTTTCATCCTTTCCGGGGTTGCAGCATGATGCCGGAGGACTGTTGAAAAACAGCTGCACTGAAGGGCTGGTCAAAGCGGGTTTCAGGGCCTGAAAACCTTAACAATTTTACACCTATAATGGCAAGTAACCCCCTTATTAACAATACTTTATTTATGCAAACGTTCCCGGTATCGCTGTCATTTCCGGGCTTTCCCGCTGCCCGGCTGCACACCTCCCCGGGGGCCTATTTCCAGCGGCTTTCCGCCCCGGTATAACCCTTCACAAAAAAGCTGTACCGCCGGCTGTTTTCATCCCGGTAAGCCCCCGTTTTGGTATAAATGGCGATGGCCCCTCCGGGCGAGGCATCGGCAAAAATCTGGGTGCCCGGCCTGAATATTTTAATCAGGGCGATATCGGCAGGATTGATCCAGAATGGCAGTTCGGGATCCAGGCGGATCTCGTTCAGAAAGAGGTCCACCGGCTGCCCGCGCCAGAGGAAACGCCTGTTCCCGGTTGACTCATCCGTTTCCAGGCGTAAGCCGCCCACTTTGATGGTGAGGTACAGGAAGAGATCGGGGGCGTTGGCAATCTCATCCGAACCCAGTCCGTCGAGCATGATGGCATCCTGCCCCGAAAAAATGCCACTGCTGTATTCACGGTCAAAATCCTCCATTTGCTTTTTACTCCGGCTGGTGAGTACCACTTCGGGAAGCACAATTTTATACCGGGCGGTATCCGGACTGAACCGGTAGCCTGCTGTATCCGCGGGCCTGATGGCCATCCCGGGTTCGCTGCCGATACTGATGATGCAGGTAACCGTTGCCGTTGCCGTAAATGGCGAGTCGAGCGGCGTGCTGATGGCAAGGTCCAGGTCGTTTTTCTTTTTCCCGGGCTTTGAAAACACAAAGAAGGCCGTATCCTGGAACAGCAGGTTCCGGATGCTGAACTGCTGGTCGGCATCTGTACGGAGCACATCCACGACCGACTGGCGGGATTTGGAGATCATGATGTAATTGATCACCTGTGCATCGCCTTTCTTTTCCTTCAGCCGGCCATTGAGCTGAAAGAAACTGCGGCGGAGCATGAAATTCAGGGCATAGGGTCCGGCCGGCAAACTGCTGTCGATGATGAGGCGGGCCCCCAGGTACCCATTGAGGAGCGGATATCGGAAAATCCACCTCCTGCCGGTTTTCAGGTGTTCCGCCACTACCTGCAGGGTGGCAGCCCGGGATATTTTGGCATAATCCGGCAGGGTAACGTCCAGGGCGATGGTATCGCCGGGCTGGTAGGCCGCTTTATCCAGTTCTACCTGCAGGGTGGTATCATGCTGCGCACGGAGTGTTCCGGCCGGCCAAAAGCCTGCCAGGAAAACAACAGTCAGTATCCTGATCATAGTTTGCTGCATGGTTGAAAGAAAAATAAGGCTACAAAAAATTGCAGCCTTACGGGTATAGGTATTGAGGGTTGTTTAGTAATTGGGATTCTGGGTCAGGTTAGGATTGGCGCCCCGGGTTGCCTGCGGAATGGGCAGCAACTCCGATTTGTTGGGGGTGAATCCAATGGCATAACGCCCCAGAATCGTGGTGCCGATACTGCTGCCGATCCAGGCCACCCGTGTGGCGCCGGCCGGGGCATTGGCTGTTGACGGCGTGGGGTTGTACAAAGAGGTTGCCCACATCGCTTTGTCGTCGGCCGTGGTACCGGTCCAGTAATACATACTCGTCGGAAAATTTTCATACAAACCGATCCGCTGCTGCAGTTCATCCAGCAGGAAACGGGTTTGTTCAATCCGGGTTTTCAGCAGGTTCCAGCGGATGAGGTCGTACTTGCGCACGCCTTCACCCCCCAGTTCAAATGAACGCTCCCGTACCACCGCGCTGAAAAACTGGCTCTTGCTGAGCCCTGCGGGAAGGTCTGCCTCCGATACGGCACTAATGGGCAAACCGAATCCCCGCCGCCGCACCTGGTTCACCGCGTCATAGGCTGCGGTGGTGGGGCCGTTGATTTCGTTCTCGGCTTCGGCAAACATCAGCAGCACATCCGAATAACGCAGGATCTGCCATTTCAGGGAGAAGTACTGGGCGGCATCGGAAGGAGAAACAACGGGGTTGCTGATCCAGTCGCGGCGGTATTTCCCGTCTACAATGGCGGTGGTGCCGGTGGCAGCCTTGGTACTGCCGTTTGCGCCCACCGTGTAAGGCGCACAGGTTACATCGCGGCGAAGATCCATGGAATCGAATGCGTAGAAGTAGGTGGGCAGTATATTGATGGAGCGGTTGCCTAGGCTGTTTACGGTGGGGCCGTTGTAATAACCCAGTTTCGTGTCGCCGGTAGCGTTAGTGCCGATGGCGCCTACCTGGAACATCAGTTCATTGTTGGGATCGGTGATGGCCCGGCCACAAACCTGGTTCTTCCAGAGGTCCTTGAACGAAGCATTCAGCGAATGCACGCCGGAAGCCATGACCTCTGCACATTCCGTACGGGCAATTTCATAGAAGCGCAGGTAATCGGCGCGGCGTTCCATCTGTGCGGACTGCTGGCGCAGGGAGTAGCCCCCGCAGAACAGGGCGATCCGGGCCCGGAGAGCTTTCAACGTGCCCCTGGTGATGCGCTCATCCGGCACATCCCCGATGGCGGACAGTTCATTCACCCAGGGAACATATTCCTGTGCAATCCGCAGGTCTTCGATGATCCGGTTGTAGATGCTGTCGCGGTCAACCCGAGCGGGGAACGGATCCTTCACCGCCTGAACGGAAGCGGGTTCAAAATGATAAGGCAGATCGCCGTAATTGCGGATGGCTTCAAAATAAAACTGGGCGCGGAGCGTAAGGGCTTCGCCATACATGCGGCGCAGCCTTCCCTTTTCCTGGGTGCTGCCGTTGCTGAAAGCCTCCATCTGCGGAATATTGGCGATGCAGATATTGGCATATTCAATGCCCCTGAACATCTGCTCAAAAGGACGCTGAATTTCTGCATTGGCAGCTGTGAGGGTGTAACGGGAAATTTCGCGTCGGGCGTTGTCCAGTGCACCGGTAGGTCCCTGGGTTTCATCATTGTCAACCGGGAAGTACAGGCTCAGCACTTTCCCGTATCCCTGGTCGCCCGTGAGTTGCGCATATACGCCGGCGATGGCATGGAATACGGTTTCTGAATTACTGAAGATGAAGTCCGGTCCTTTTTCAGTGACGGGTTGCTTGTCAAGAAACTTCTTGCACGAAAACGCAGCCGGCAGCAGCATCAGCAGCAAAGCAAAACGGAATGTATTTTTCATATCTGCAATCATTAAAGTCGGTTAAAAAGTGGCATTCAGGCCAAACATATAGAAGCGGCTGCGCGGGTAGGCGGAGTAGTCCACACCCGGGGTCAGCGGACTGTTCCGGCGGGCATTCACCTCAGGATCGTATCCGGAATAGCTGCTGAACACAGCCAGGTTATTGCCGGTAACATACAAACGGAGTTTCTTGATGCCGGATTTGCCCAGGGCACGAACCGGGAAATTGTACCCGAGGCTCACATTGTTGATGCGCAGGAAGGAACCATCTTCAATGGCCCAGGAATGTATCTGGAAGGCACCTGAACCGGTGAGCGGACGCCAGATTTTTGCATTGGCGTTGAGGGCTTCGAGCTCCGCGGGATCCGTTACCACCAGGCCCTGGTCATTCACCGTGCGCCAGCGGTCTTTCATCAGGCTGAGCAGATTGGAATTGGGCGTGTAGCCGTTGCTGAATTCAATCTTGTTGTAGTTGAGCACATTGTTGCCGTACACAAAATTCAGGAATATGCTC
>JAYRPG010000115.1:0-6875 GCA_041911275.1 Ferruginibacter sp.
CCGCCAGGGGGACGCCCGGAAAAGGCATAAGCAGGAGAACAACAAAACAGACAATAATCAGGGCAGTAGAAAAAAGAAGAACAGTAGCAGTAGCAGTAGCAGTAGCAGTAGCAGTAGCAGTAGCAGGAACAACAACATCATCAGTAACAGACAAATGACAGGTCTGAAAAGACAGAAGCCCCCATCAGAACGTCCGCGTAATGAAAGGGGCGGCGCGTGAGCGCGGCCCCTTTCAGCGCCACCGGCGCGCGGTTTTTTCCCGGCGCGGACAGACGGGCATTTATCCTCCCGCCAGCCCTGTGTCATCAGGCACGCAAACGAATAATCATCGTCGGGACATCGGTATAAGCAAACGTGCCGCGCGGCAGCTCCTCGCGGACGTCAGAAAACGGTAACAGCTTCTCCTGCTGGCGTGGCCCGTTGAGACAGACGGCAACCAGAACGCCCCCCGGACGCAACAGGGAAAAAGCCCGCAGGATATGCCGGATATCCTGCCCGTGACTGAACGGCGGATTCATAATGATCCGGCTGTAATACTGCACCGGCTGCCATTCCATGAAGTCGCCACACTGTACCCTGACACCGTTAAAATTTTCCCGCAGATACCGGACCAGCCCGCTGTTAATCTCCACCGCATCACACATGGCCTCCGGCGCGGTATCCCGAATCGCCCGCAGTATGGCCCCGGTGCCGGCAGAGGGTTCCAGAATGTGATCACGGTTGCTGATTTCCGCCAGCGTCACCAGGCGATCACAGATCGGGGCAGGACTCACAAAAAGCTGAGATTCAGCCCGGATTTCAGCAACCGGCGCGGCGTTATCCAGCCTTGCGCGCATCAGCCGGATACGTTCTCTTAACTGACTGTGCATATCATTATCTCCGTCATCCCCCGGGGATTTCCCGGGGGGATATACCTTATTTCTGTGGGATTTCCGTGATTTTCATGTCGGTGATATACACATTCACCAGACGGAAATTATTGTCCATTGTGCGGCGGTAGCGGTATGCCCCGTGGTCTTCTGCTTCTTCCACACTGCGCACGGCCTTACAGTCCCGGGGCAGGGCGGCCCACTGCGCCTTTGTCATTTCCCGGAAACCTTCCCCCGGATAGTTGACTACCGGCGGACGCTTCGCGGCCTGACTGGCGACGGCAGCCTCTTCTGCCGATGGTGCTTTGTAGTCCGTGATGCGATCGGGCGTCACTTTCATCGTGCCGCTGTACCCGAGAAAACTGTAATTTGGCGTTGTGACTGAACTCACCGCCCCGTTGCTTTTGTTCACGCGGATGATAGTCAGCCACTCGCCCCGGCTGAAAACCTGTCCGCCCGGCTCAAAATCCTGTGTCCGGGTAACCACGCCGCCGCTTTCGTCCAGCATGGCACGCTCATAGATCAGGCGGTTCTGATAGTGGTTAACCCAGCGTTGCTGATGCTGAATCTGCCGTTCATGACAGCGGATCGCAATTTCGCGGGCCTGCTCCGTGGTGATGATGTCATCATCCAGGGCCGACCATAACGACCGGCTCCCTTCATACTGGCTTTTTTCTGCCGGGCGCGGATACGTATCCAGCGGGAAACAGGCGCTGATATGGTCATGACTGCTGATGAGTTTTGCCATATTCAGATCCAGCGATTCAGCCCGCCACATCGTCAGATATTTCTGCGACTGTGCGATGGTCTTTTCAGCCTTGCGCAAATCAGCTTCGATTTTTTTGATACGACGCCAGCGAACGTCCGGGCGTTCTTTATACTTCGCGTGAAGCAGTGCCGACCGCGCCCGTTCTTCCCAGTATTCCGCACGTTCAAAGAGCATCACGGCACGTTTCATGCCGTTTTCAATACGCTGCGCATCACGACGGGCGCGGCGTTCGCTGTGATGCCCCACAAGAATGGGCTGACCGGGCGGGATCATCGCGGCCAGTCTTTCCACTTCATCAAGTGCCTGTGCGGATTCACTGGCCCGCTTTCCGCTGTATCCGGTAAACCGCTCCGCCCGTGCTTCCTGACGTTCAGCGAGCGTGCTGTCTTCATCCTCAATCTCTCCGGCAAGTGAGAGGAGCACGTCTTCCCGGCCCGGTGTCCAGGCTGGCGCGACAAACAGCGCCTGTCTGGGTGCCCAGCGGAAACCGGCATCATGCACTTTTTTATACGTCTCCGGGTCAAGACGTGACGCGGCATACAGGCGCAGTTTGTTGTCATCCGGTGAGTAGGTCGCGCGGTACATCTGCACAGGGCTGGCGGCTTCCGGGGCGGTCATGGTGATTGCAGCTAATGTCATAAAATGTTCTCCTTCCGTCTGTTGCCGCCCCTCGCGGGGCGGCTCACCTCATCAGTTAAAAGCGCGTTTCAGTTCGAGTGTGCGGAGCACCTGCCCGAAAGCCGTATTTTTCATGGCGGGGATGTGTACACCACGTCCCCGGTGAAAACTCCGGGCAATGTGTCGCCCGAAGGCTTTCAGCACGGGGTCAATTTCCGGCGCGGGGATGTCTTCGCGTCTGAAACGGGGATGACGGCGGGGCTTTACAGCCGCTGCGGAAGGTGAAACAATACTTACCGTCATAAATGAAACTCCTTATGACTGTTGAATGGAACCGCAGAAACTGCTCGAACAGTTTTTGCGGTGTGGATTAAGCAGGTCCTCCCCGGCCTGCTTTTTTCATATCTGCGTCTGACGTTCTCCGGTGTTTTCCTCCTTCTGTTCCTGCGTTCTCATTACCTGCCAGCCGGATGACTGACAGAACAAATAAATGCGTATTGCCGGAGCCTGAAATAAATCCTGATTTTTAAAGAACATCACCCGTTGAGTTTCGGGAGCCGCGGTTTTGACGTTTCGCGGGAACCTGCTGCTGTATTCCCTGTGGTATGAACTTCACCCGTTTGAGAACCTTCGCCGCAAGGGGCATCACTGCCACGGCCTGACGCACCTGTCCTGGGCAGAACGCAAAATTTTTTACCGGTTTTTGGGTAAAAAATTTTGTGGGCTGTTCATTTACCCTGGACAGTCAGTGCGGCAGGTTGTGGCTGTCTATGCCCCCGGCGACAGGGACTCATACGGGTGTGTGGCACCCGGCAGGCAATGAGCAGGGGCCCGCCGCAACGACGGAGAGCGCGTGCGCGAAACGGCGTTGCCCCTTACATCCCGGCGGCCTTTTGCCGGGATGCCGGGAGCGCAGGCCACGGCGCGACAGAGGCGGCGCGACCGGAACGGTCGCTGCAAGCCAGGGGTTTTCACGCATCGGACCGTAGCGGCAGCCCGAAACCGCGCCAGCGGGTTCGGCGGAGACTGGCAGGTGCGCCAGCAGCTGCCTGTCGGAGTCGGGCCTGACGACCGGATGCCGCCAGGCAGCCGGGAGCCGAAGGTGCGCGTGCGACAGGAAGTCGCTTAACGTATTGTTTTACATTGATAAAACCAGCTATCCCATTAGCTGTAGCCTACCGGGACAGGCGCTGCCGGCAACGGCGGGGTCTGAAGCTCCCGGGACAACGAGAGCCGGGCGTCAGCCCGGGTAAAGCCCCGTGAGGGGCTTTACCTTGCTGCAAGCATCATGTGGCAGGAGAGCAAGGCTGGTCAGAAGGGTTAACACATGTGAACTGTTGATAAACACCGTTATCGGCAACAGGCCAAAGATGCTGACAGGCCTGAACCAAAAGGTACGGGGTCCGGTTGCTACCTCGCGCACAGGGAGCACATGGGCGCAGAGACCCCCGGTGAAGAGACAGAACCCGCCCTGACCCTCTGTATGTTAAGCGGAACCTGGTAAACCCGTATCGCTGCCTTACAGGCAGGTGAACCGTAAGGAACACTGTAGGCGGTGCGGGCAGAGGAGGACGGAAAAAGCAAATGCCCGGTTGTAATGACCGGGATACGGGGCAGGTTCCCCGACGCGAAAGCGGGCAGACTTCCGTCTGGTCTTTAATTGCATGAAAAGCTGTAAAGCAGTCAAAAGGATATCAGCGAGATGAATACACACATCAGTGTGTCCACGATACCCCACCCGACAGGCTGGCACACCATAGACTGGAAAGCATGCCATGCCCGGGTGCGAAAGCTACAGTTACGGATTGCAAAGGCAACCCGACAGCAACAATGGCGGCAGGTCAGAGAACTACAGCGCATCCTCACCCGCTCATTCTCCGGCAAAGCCGTGGCTGTCAGGCGTGTAACTGAAAATACCGGTAAAAGGACACCCGGTATTGACGGAAAAATATGGCACACACCGAAGGAGAAATGGGAAGGAATATGCAGCCTGAATCTGTGTGGTTACAGGCCACAGCCACTACGGCGAATACATATCCCAAAATCAAACGGCAAAACGCGACCGCTGGGCATACCCACAATGAGGGACCGGGCCATGCAGGCACTGTGGCTGCTGGCTCTGGAACCCGTATCCGAGACCACTGCTGACCATAACAGCTATGGTTTCAGACCAATGCGCAGCACGCATGACGCCATTGAGTCCATTTTTCTGCGGATGAGCCAGAAAGTATCGCCCAAATGGATACTGGAGGGCGATATTAAAGGGTGTTTCGATAACATCAGCCATGACTGGCTGCTTTCCCATATTCCGATGGACAGGAGACTGCTTAAAAAATGGTTGAAAGCAGGTTACATGGAAAGAGGCGTGTTTAACCATACGAACAGCGGGACACCGCAGGGAGGCATCATATCCCCTGTTCTCGCCAACATGGCTCTGGACGGACTGGAGAAGGAACTGATGCAAACGTTCAGGAAAAGTGGTTATCACAGTGCAAAGCACCAGGTGAATTATGTGAGATATGCTGATGATTTCATCTGTTCAGGCAGCTCCCGTGAATTGCTGGAAAATGAGGTCAGACCACTGATTGCAGCTTTCATGCGCGAACGAGGGCTGGAACTGTCGGAAGAAAAAACCGCGATTACACATATAGATAAAGGCTTCGACTTTTTAGGGCAGAACGTCAGGAAGTACAACGGTAAAATGCTGATTAAACCGTCGAAGAAAAACCTGAAGAACTTCCTCTGTAAAGTCAGAGAAATAATTAAACGCAATCCGACGCTCCCGGCATGGAAACTGATAGGCCAGCTAAACCCGGTAATCCGGGGATGGGCTACCTATCACCGACACGTCGTGGCGAAAGAAACATTTAATTATGTCGACACCCAAATCTGGCGAGCTATATGGCGATGGTGTGTAAGAAGGCACCCCCGAAAAGGATTGCGGTGGATCGCCGGACGATACTTCTCCTTTGAAGGCAGGCGCTGGATCTTTAAAGCCATAACCCCGGAAGGGAAAATTCTGACTCTCTTCCGGGCAATGGAAACACCGATAAAGCGCCATATAAAAATCAAAGGCGAAGCAACACCATACACCCCCGGAATGGAAATCTACTTTGAACGTCGTCTGGATCTAATCTGGAAAGGCAAATCAAAGAAGATGAAGACAGTAGTTCAACTCTGGAAGAGGCAGGGGAAACACTGTCCGCAGTGCGGACAACCCATAACCAACCAGACCGGATGGAATATACATCACCGGATCAGGAAAGTTATGGGCGGCAGTGACGAACTGACCAATCTCGAGTTGTTACATCCGAACTGCCACCGACAGTTACACAGCAGGGAAGCCGGTGCTCACCGAAAGCACTTATAAAGGCTTGAGCGGAGTGCGGGGAAACTCGCACGCTCCGTTCTTAGGGGGCGGCGGCGCAGCAATGTGCCGCTGCTACCCGACCCGGCAGACAGAACAACACTGCAGTAGTCAGAATCAGAGCAGTAGATAAAGGAACAACAACATCAGGAACAGTTCCATAACATAAGAAAGAAACACTCCTGAGTCAGACACATCACAGACGGGAAGGGTAACGGGCGACGCGCCAGCGTGGCCCGCTTCCCTTCCGGCAGGCGTCAGCCTGCCAGGGGTTTTCGCGCGGGCTGACAGGCGGCCTCCACCGCCTGCCCCTGTATCACCTGTTTATGCTGCCCTGAAGGATGTAGTGACCGCCGAGGAATACAGCCTGCTGATTCGCCACAAAATCGCAGATTTCATCAACAATCTGCGCGGTGGTGAGCGGTTTCTGCCCCATTTCACGACGCCGCGCATTAATCACGGCTTTGTAATTGCGCAGAATTTCGCGGGTTTCTGTGCTGATATTCATGACATGTGCTCCCCGTCCAGCGCCTGTAACACAACGTCCATTGCTTCGCGTTCTTCCCTGACGAATGCGTCACCGTCGCCCCCGTTCTCGCTCCCGACGGCATACAGGCGCTTCATTTCACTGCCTGCCAGCGCCATCACTTTTTCCAGCATCACCGCCGGAACTGTCACCTGACGGCTGGCGCGCTTTTCTTCCATCAGCTCACGAACAACGTCGTGAACAATGCTGACATCCGCACCATGCGCAAAGGCATCGTCCAGTCGCTGCATGACGGTTTCCAGCTCATCGTCTGTCAGACTCCAGTCCTGGGCTATGTGACGCACATCCCCACGGGTCAGCACCACGGCAAAAACGCATTCACTGTCCGGCACGTCTGTGTTCAGCACTTCGCGGATAATTTCTTTAACAGTACAGTACATGTTCTCGTCTCCTTTACAGGGGCGGCATTGCCGCCCCGTCCGTTAATCAGTCCAGTGCCGCGTAAATCGCGTTGCATTCGGGGTGAAATTCGATGTGACGCCACAACTGCGCATCGCGCATCCGGTAAAGCTGGGTCAGTCCTGCATCCCCGCTGTCGTGGTACAGCCACAACTGGCGGTTAATCACAAGGGAAGTCAGAATGATGCCTGCGGCATCAGCACTCACGGTACGGTCAAACCAGTTTGCACCGTTCACCATGTGGAAACGGTCGCCATCCGGCATCATGTAACCGCCACCGTCCGGCAGGCGGATGAAGTGCCAGAA
>JAYRPG010000116.1:0-28019 GCA_041911275.1 Ferruginibacter sp.
CTTTTAAAACGGTGCTGACTAACGGTTCAGCCTGCAGGGAACGCCGTCAGCCGCATGATTCAGTTCGTGACAACAGACATATAATAGAGTACAGCGTTGGAACCGGTATTGGCCGAAGAGGAACAGGCATTGGTGATCCGGATGGTGGCCTGGCTGTAACTGGCCCCGCAGGCTGCACTGCTGGGGGCGGTGGCAATGGGGGTAAAGATCAGGCAACCAACATTGGCATTGCCACTTCCGGGAATAAACTGGCCGGTCATTACCCGCACATTATCATTATCACCGGCAAACTTGGTGACACAAAAAGTGAGATCGGTAGATACCCCGCCGCCCAAAGTCACCGTGAACGTTCCGCTGTTAAAGCCCGCACGCAACGTAGTGCCCGAATTACTCAATACCAGGCCTTTCCCCTCATTGGTGATTTTTCCGTCTACGACCAGGGTGCTGTTGAAATTCACGGCGCCATCGGTTCGCAAGGTGCCATTGATGCCCACATTGGTGGTAAACAAACCATTTCCTTCCACTTTGAACTTATAGGCCGTATTGATCGTGCCCCCCACCGTCATATTCCCGACGATGGTAGCGTCATCCCCTACATAGAGATCATCGGTGGCATTCAGGTCAAAATCAGTAAAAATACTAGCGGTTGAATAAAGCCCATTGGTATACAAATAATCTACGTTAGCTGCGCCAGCTACATCAAGCGTAAATGCAGGCGTAGATGTTCCGATTCCCAGTCTGCCACCAGAGGTAAGGGCCATCCGCCGGAAACCATTGGTCCAGAAATCCAGGCCATTTACATTGGTGGCATTCACATCGCGGTTGCTGGAAAGTCCCACCAGGGAACTGGTTCCAAAGCGCAGGCCCGCGGAATCCAGCGTACCGAAATTGCGGTTCTCCTGGTCGATCAGCAGCGAGCCGTTGATGGAGAGTTTCTTCATGGGATTGGCCAGATCAATGCCCACATTCTGTGCGGCAACGGGTACACTGATCCCAATCAGCCACCCTGAAAAAAGGGAAACACAAACTTTCATACAGTTTTTTTTTATAAGATATGCTTTTATGCCCAAACCGCCAAGCGCAGCAGTCCGGCCGCCTCCGAATGCGATGAGCGCCGCACTGGGCAAGGATAAACACCAGTCGGCGTGGGGCCAGGCAACACAACTGGCCCCTTTTCATGCGCAAAAAGCTTAACTTGCGGGGCCAAAACCTGCCGCTGCACCCCGGTTTTACGGGGTTGTCCTGAACGGGCGACAGGCATGCACCCATCATGTTACAGCTGACCAAAATATTCAATTTCGAAACCGCCCACGCCATTCATGGCTATGAAGGGCTCTGCAGAAATATCCACGGACATTCCTATGTACTGCATGTAACCGTGAGAGCCAAGCAACCGGTACAGGAACCCCTCCCCGCCCCCGGCTTCCTGGTGGACTTTAAAGAAATCAAGCGGATAGTAAAAAAGGAAGTGGTGGAATACTTTGACCACCGTTTGTTCTTATCGGAAGATTATATCCGGACCCACCCCGGCCTGAACAACCTTGAAAACCTGGAGATCTGGCCATACGAACCCAGCGCGGAAAATATCCTTTACTTCATCCGGCTGAAACTGATCCCGCAAATGCCCGAAGGGATCGTGATCAGTTGCATGCGGCTCTACGAAACCGCTACCTCTTATGCGGAGTGGAAGGAAGATGTATGAAAATTTGCTTAGTGTAATGCCAGAATGATGCCGGTGTATTTACCCCTGCACCTTAATTCAATTCCTCACTCATCACTCATCACTTACAACTCCTTCTCACCTCATTCCCGGCAAGGCCCCCCACGCTCCATCCAGGGAGAGATGAATGCCTCCCGGGAGAAAACGCTCAACCTTCCTAAACCTCCCTAAACCTCCCTCTAAACCCCTAAACTCCTAACCCTCCTCCTCACCACACCAGTTGATGTGTTTCCTTGATGACGCCCATCACAAACACACTCTGCACATGGCCCATATTGTCGATGCTGCTGAGTTTGTTCACGTGAAAATCATGATAGGCATTCATATCCTCACTCACCACCTTGAGCATGAAATCGAACTCCCCGGAAATGGTGTAACATTCCATCACTTCCGGCATGGCCTGGATGGCTTTCACAAACCGGGTGCCAGCGGCACGGGAATGTTCTTTCAGCGATACATAACAGATCGCGGTGAGTCCCTTTTTCAGTTTACCGGGATCCAGCAGCGCCGCATACTGACGAATGACACCCGCAGCTTCCATGCGTTTGATGCGGTCATGCACCGGCGTTGCGCTGAGGTGCACCTGCGCAGCAATCTCCTTCACCGTCAGCCGGGCATTCTGCTGTAAGAGGGCCAGGATGGCCAGGTCCTTGGCATCCAGTTCGGGAACACGGGCAGCACTTTGTGCTGTTTGATCGGGCTTTGGCATAACTGTTTAGAATAAATAATGAATTTAATGAGATTTAATAGTGAAAAATACTGATTTCTAATATCTATTCAGAATTTTATTCTGCTGCAGTACCTTTGCCGGAAATTATAAAAGTATATGTCTGCAATCGCCAATTCCATTGACTTCAGCCTCAAATACAAAGTGGCTGACATGAGCCTCGCCGAATGGGGCCGTAAAGAAATCAAATTAGCCGAAGCCGAAATGCCCGGCCTGATGGCCATCCGCGAAGAGTTCGGACCCAGCCAGCCGCTGAAAGGCGCCCGCATCGCCGGTTGTCTGCACATGACCATCCAGACCGCCGTACTGATTGAAACCCTTGTAGCCCTCGGCGCTGAAGTGAAGTGGAGTTCCTGCAATATCTTCTCTACCCAGGACCAGGCTGCCGCTGCCATCGCCGCTGCCGGTATCGGTGTGTTTGCCTGGAAAGGACAAACCATTGAGGAAGCCGACTGGTGCATTGAACAAACCCTGTTCTTCGGTGGCGCCGACCGCCCCCTGAACATGATCCTCGACGACGGGGGCGACCTCACCAATATGGTATTCGACAAATACCCCGAACTGGTGAAAGGCATCCGTGGTTTGTCAGAAGAAACAACCACCGGCGTACACCGCCTCTACGAGCGCATGGCCAATGGCACCCTGCCCATCCCCGCCATCAACGTAAACGACTCCGTTACCAAATCCAAATTCGATAACAAATACGGTTGTAAAGAAAGCCTGGTGGATGCGATCCGCCGTGCTACCGACGTGATGATGGCTGGTAAAGTGGCCGTTGTGGGCAGCTATGGTGATGTGGGCAAAGGTTCTGCCGCTTCCCTGAAAGGGGCAGGCTGCCGCGTGATTGTTACCGAAATCGATCCGATCTGCGCCCTGCAGGCCGCTATGGACGGATTTGAAGTGAAGCCCATGATCAAGGCTGTTCCTGAAGCGGACATCATTGTAACGGCTTCCGGTTGCCGCGACCTGATCACCGAAAAGCATTTCCGGCTGATGAAAGATAAAGCGATTGTGTGCAACATCGGCCACTTCGATATCGAAATCGATATGGCCTGGCTGAATAAAAACTACGGCCACACCAAGGACACCATCAAGCCGCAGGTGGATATGTACAACATCGATGGCAAAGACATCATCGTGCTGGCTGAAGGCCGCCTCGTGAACCTGGGTTGCGCCACCGGTCACCCCTCCTTCGTGATGAGTAACTCTTTCTCCAACCAAACGCTGGCCCAGATTGAGCTCTGGACCAACCCCGGCAAATACGAGAACAAAGTGTATGTGCTGCCCAAGCACCTCGACGAAAAAGTAGCCCGTCTGCACCTCGCCAAAATCGGTGTGGAACTGGACGTGCTCAGCCCCGAACAGGCCGCTTACCTGGGCATCCCCCAGGAAGGGCCGTTCAAGCCGGAACATTACCGCTATTGATTGTACAGCAATACTCAAAAAGAGGCACGCTTTCAACTGCGTGCCTCTTTTTTTTCAGACAACTCCACCCGGGAACCATATTAATCTTCCCAGTCATCCGACCGGAAGGGCGTGGCAGGAAAACCCTCCAGGTTATACAGATTGGCCCCCACCGGACTGTCGGCCCAGGCATAACGCACCGCCACCGGTTCAGGCACCTGCGGGCAACGCACGATCACCTGGCGGTTGCGGATCACTGCCTCAGCCCGGTAAAACCGATGATCCTTACCCGCAATACTAAACTCCCGGAGGGGCCCACCCCGCGCCAGCAGTCCGCGGCCTGTTTCATCAAAGTTCAGGACAAGCGCAGGCCCCCGGCGCTGCATCGACCGGAATACCGGTCCCCGGCTGACATGTCCGGACTGACCATAGGCCATCCGCAATGCTTCATCAGCCAGCCGGTGTCCCACCGCTTTCTTCTTTTTCGGATGAATATCCCCGGGGTCGCCCACATCAATGGAAACGGCCATGCCGGTATGGGGGAGCGCAAGCGTACGGAGCTGTGCTTCCCGCAGCAGGGCCCAGTTGCTCCTGCCGGGCTCCGGCTGCAAAGGCCCGAACGAAGAGAGCTGCACAAAGAGGAAAGGAAAATCCTGCCCGTTCCGGCTGCGCCAGCTGCGGATAAGCGCGGGAAACAGTTCGCGGTACTGCATCGCCTGTGCAGCGGTATTGGCATTGCTTTCGCCCTGGTACCAGATCACCCCGCGAAAACGCAGCGGCAGCAGGGGCGCCACCATGGCATTGTACAACACCGATGGCTGATGCTCGATGGCGCCATGCCCGTCGGTGAGGTCCTTCAGCCCGGCAATGATTTGAAATTTTGCGGAACCGGCCAGCGGAATCTGCCGGCTGGCGGTTTGTACATAAAACTGATCCGGTACGGCGGCAAATCCTCCCCCGCCCTGGTTATCCTGCACCCGTACAGCCAGGAGGTTAACACCGGCCTTCAGCACCCCTCCGGGTATAACATAACGGCGTGGCTGATCCCAGCCATCAGTGGTTCCGATGAATGTTCCGTTAATATAGGTGGAATCCATATCGTCAATACCCGGCGTTTGCAGAATGGCCGGCTTGCCGGCATCTGCCTCACTCACGGTAAAGGATATCCTGAACAACAGCACGCCATCCAGTGCGGGGTATCCCGATTCTTCCCAGGGCCGCGGCAAGGACATGGACAGCCATTGGGCATCGTCAAAGCCCGGCTGCAACGCTTGCTGCACATAAGCCGCCTTCGCCTGCAGTTCGTTTGTAAACTGCTGGTAAAGTTCTTTTTTTCGTTGTGCAATGTTGCTCAGATCCAAGGGCAGGATCCTTTCGCGATAGAGCTGCTGAAAAGCCGGAAAACCAGATAACCCTTCGTAGGCCGTCCAGGCTTCTGCCGGCGTGCCGCCCCATGCCGAAACAATGAGCCCGACCGGCACCCTTAACGCCTCCTGAATTTTCTTGCCGAACCAGTAAGCCACCGCGGAGCAATGACCAACGGTGGCGGGGCTCACCGGGGCCCAGTTGTGCTGCAGTTCAAGATCGGGCATCGGCGCCACCGCCATAGCATGGCCGACCACCGCAAAGCGCAGCTGATCATTGCGGGCCGTGCGGAGTTCTGCGGCATAAGTATCCTGCAGCATGTCCATCCGCCACTCCATATTGCTTTGTCCGCTGCAGATCCACAACTCTCCCCCCACTACATCCTGCAAAATCCGGACTTCCGTACCCGAACGGATGCTGAGTGCACCCTGTTCACCCCCCTTCAGGGGATCGAGCCAGAGTTTCCAGGCTCCCTGCTCATCAGCAATACAGGAATAGGATTTTCCCAGGAACTCCACCTGCACCTCATTTCCGGCAGCGGCCCGGCCCCAGACGGGAACAGTCTGCCCCCGCTGGAGTACCATATGGTCAGCAAAAAATGCCGGAAGACGGAGTTGGGCAGCAACAAACTGAGAACTGAGGATCAGCAGCAGGCAGCAAAAGATTTTCATCGCGGAGGTTTGATCTGCCAAAGTTAACCGGCTTTTTGTTTGGTCCGGGAACAAAGGAATGGATCGGACATACAGAAGACACAGCCGTTGAGGACGCAACGCACGCAAATGCCTTTTCTGGAGATCAAAGCTTCACCGACAATCCCCCGCTGAGGATATACTTGCCATATCCGGCTTCGATAAAGCAGCCGGTATGTTTGGAAAACTGAAATCTTGCGCCAAAGCCGGCCTGGTAAGCCAGTTCTTCCGGACTGTAATTCACCTGAATGGGATAACCGGCTGCATCCTGGTATTGCTGCGACCAGCTGCTGACGCCGATTGCGGTGCGGAAATAGGGCGTCACTTTTTCTCCGGACACGGGGATGTAACGCATGAAACTGAACAGGATGCCCCAGCTGCTGAGGCGGGCATGCAGGGTAAGGGCGTTATTCCAATCATAGTAAGGCGCTTTTACCTGCCCGTAACTCAGCAGGATCCCGATGCCCATGTTCCGCAAAAAGCGGTAGTCCAGGGCAGCTGTAAACGGTCCGGCAGCACTGACCGTACCCCGGTAAGCCCCTGCCAGCCCGGGCAACTGGTTTTTATCCAGGTTAGGGAGGCCATAACCGGTATGGAAATACACGGCGGATTGGAAAGGCGGAAGATTTGCCTGCGGGCGCTGGGTACGCATACGCGGGCGCAGCACAAATCGGCCACCGCGGCGGAAAACCTGGGCCTGCAACGGGCTGAAGGCATCAGCCACCAGGAATAGCAGGGCCGCAAGGAAGATTTTTTTCATCCGGTTTTTGTCCTTGGACGGTAAAGCCCCCGCTGGGTTTAACAGAAAGTGATCCGCATGTTTATGGGTTGCAGTGATCACAGCAGCCGGGATCCGCCACCTGTCGGCCATCCGGGTACAGCAGGGTTTCCGTACAGCCGCAGCCGCGGCAAATGCGGATATGCTTCAGCGTGAGCCTTGTGGGCGCCTGGCACCAGGCACAGGGCAATCCGCCTTCAGCATGCTCAACCCCGAATCCGGGGCGGCCGCAGGAAGGGCATCCGGTAGCGGCTTTCTCCGCCAGCTTTTCCGCCACCCGGGCAATCATCTGCATCCGGGTGGGATTCTGATGGGCACGCATGTCGGTTTCAAGATAGCAGCTGCCCTGATCCGTGATCAGCTGGTGAAAAACACGCAGCAGTTCATCCCGCCTGCGGATACCCTTAAACACCTGGCTGAAATCGTTCCGGCTTTTGCGGAGGATGAGCCCGTGATCGGGAAACCCTGCCCCTTCCGCAAATCGAACCAGCTCATCCGGATTCCGGATCGCTGCGCCGCCGAAATTGGTGGCCGTGCTCAGTTCTTTCACCACCACTTCAAGGTCGTTTTTACGATCGATCAGGATCAGCCATTCTTCAGCGGCAGGCAGAAAAAAAGCCCCGGGGTGCGGACCAAAAGATCCTTCACTGGCAATGCCAATGTCGCATCCCGTGAGGTCCATCGCCCCGAGGCACTTGATTCTGGCGGTACTCAGCGGATCCTGCAGGCGTTCCACTTCTCCGGTAAAGGTGCCCAACAGATCGGTGTCATAGTGTTCAGGAACAATACAGCGCAAGCCCAGTACCCTGCTGAGCACCGGCGCAATGGCCGTTTCCTTGCCATGCATGGTAGCCACTACGGCCGTACGTCCGTTGAACAGTGTCGCCTGCATACTCCTCAAACTTCCCGGAAAGACACCCGGGCGGAGAGCTGGATAGAACCACTGCGTGCCTGCAGCTCAGCCCGTGCTGCCGCGAGTTCCTGCTGCAGCTGACTGATGCGCCGCTCCCGCATGCTGATGTCTTCTTCTGAACTGCCGGCTGAAATCCGGTTTTCATGGAACTGCAGTTTTACCTGCACCAGCTGGCGCAACAGTTCCTGGCTTTCCGCAACGGTAAAGGTGCCGTCGATCAGGTTAAATTCCATAATGCCTGTTTTACTGGCCCTGGCCCAGGGAGAAGGCCGGTTTGCCGTTAAAGTGATAAAGATTTTCAGTTTTGATGACATCGATCTGCTGCTGCAGCGCATCGGTGAGCAGGGCCGGTATCAGTTCCTGCGAAAGCGTACCGCCATTCACCGGTTTAAAGCGACAGCGCCAGTGATCGGTGCAGAAGGTTTCCGGGAATCCTTCCGGCCATACTTTAATGCCGCGGTTGGTTACCATGGAGAGGGCAACCCCATCCCGGTTGAGTTGCTGTACCCTGGCGGCCAGTTCATCGGCACTGGTACCTGACCAGTGTACAAAAAGATCAACGCCCACCAGTTCCTTTTTGGCCGGCGCCTTGCGCTGGTACTTCGGCAGCTGCAGCGCCTGGCCCTTCGCATACTGCACCGCTTTGAGCTGCACGGGCTTTTGGCCCAGGTTGGCGATCACGGATTCCGCAAACTCCCGGGTGCCCACTTTCTGCCGGCTCACGCCTTCCTTGTAAATATCATAAGTGTGAATACCGTCTTCGATGGTTTTCAGCCAGGCATTCTGCACTTTTTCCGCCACTTCAGTCTGCCCGATGTGGTTCAGCATCATGATGGCGCCCTGCAGCAAACCGGATGGGTTGGCTACATTCTGTCCGGCACGGCGCGGCGCAGATCCGTGAATGGCTTCAAACATGGCGCATTCCTCACCAATATTGGCTGACCCCGCCAACCCTACAGAACCGGCAATCTGCGCAGCCACATCACTCAGCACATCGCCATAGAGGTTGGGCATCACCACCACATCAAAGGCCTCGGGGGTATCGGCAAGTTTGGCGGCGCCGATGTCAATGATCCAGTGCTCCTTTTCAATCTCCGGGTATTCGGCTCCGATTTCATCAAATACCTGGTGGAAGAGTCCGTCGGTCTGCTTCATGATATTGTCCTTCGTGAAGCAGGTTACCTTCTTCCGGCCGTATTGCTTCGCATACTCAAATGCGTACCGCACGATTTTTTCGCAGCCCGGGCGGCTGATCAGTTTGAGGCACTGCACCACTTCATCGGTTTGCTGGTGCTCGATACCGGCGTAGAGGTCCTCCTCGTTTTCCCGCACAATCACCACATCCATCACCGGATGCTTGGTGGCCACAAAGGGATGCAGGCTGATGCAGGGGCGGATATTGGCATAGAGCCCCAGGAATTTACGGGTGGTTACATTCAGGCTCTTGTAACCGCCTCCCTGCGGGGTGGTGATGGGCGCCTTGAGAAATACCTTGTTGCGGCGGATGATGTCCCAGGATTCCTTAGAAATCCCCGAAGTGTTGCCGGCGAGGTACACCTGTTCGCCCACTTCAATTTCCTCAATGTCGATGGCTGCGCCGGCAGCCTTGATGATGGAGAGGGTGGCATCCATGATTTCCGGGCCGATGCCGTCGCCCTTGGCTACTGTGATTCTGGTCATGTTTGTTGAATTTGAGGAGCAAAACTACAGGGCCTGATACATTTGTTTTTATTTATATTTACAATGTAAACCATAAACATAATTTATGAATTATACGCTTCACCAGCTGCAGGTTTTTCAGAAAGTGAGTGAACTGCGCAGCATTACCAAGGCGGCGGAACTGCTTCACCTGAGCCAGCCGGCCGTGTCGATCCAGCTGCGGAATTTCCAGCAGCAGTTTGCCATCCCGCTTACCGAAACCATCGGGCGGCAACTGTACATCACCGATTTCGGAAAGGAAATCGCTGCGGCGGCCACCGTGATCCTGAACCAGGTGAACGCCATCAATCAAACCCTGCTGGGGCACCAGGGGCAACTCACCGGTACCCTGAAACTGTCGGTGGTATCAACCGGGCAATATGTGATGCCCTATTTCCTAGCCGGATTTCTCCGGCAGCATCCGGGTGTTGAACTCAAAATGGATGTCACCAATAAAACAGGCGTGCTGGATGCCCTGGAGAAAAATGAAGTGGATTTTGCCCTGGTAAGCGTACTGCCCCAGCAGCCGCAGGTGAAGAAGGTGGAACTGATCAAAAACCAGCTGTTCCTGGTAGGCAATACGCAGCAGGCTTTCCGGAAAAAGGTATACGACAAAAGCATCCTGAATGAGCTGCCGCTCATTTACCGCGAACCCGGATCGGGCACCCGCCTGGTGATGGAACGCTTTATTGAAAAGAACCGGTTGCCGGTTCAGAAAAAAATGGAACTTACAAGCAATGAAGCGGTAAAGCAGGCCGTGATGGCAGGGCTGGGCTACTCCATCATGCCGCTGATCGGGATCCGCCAGGAACTGCAGAACGGCTTACTGCGTATCATCCCCGTAAAAGGATTTCCGATACAGTCGGTATGGAACCTGATCTGGCTCAGCAACAAGCGCCACCAGCCTGCGCCGGCGGCCTACCTGGAATTTCTGCGGGAGGAAAAACAGCAGATCATCCGGGAGCATTTCAGCTGGCCCGAAAATCATTAACTGCGGTGCTGCATCAGCCCGATCTGCATCACTGTAGCAATGCTGAGCGCCCGCTGTTTGGCAAGGACTGCATTGGGGCCCTCAAAATGTTCATCCACCGTGGCGCTGAACAGCTGGTACCAGCGGTCGAAATGGGTCTTTTCCAGGGGCACCACACGGTGGAGGTGCTGGTGTACCGTCATGGGGTTGCCCTGGTAACTGCCGGTGTAGAACAAAATGTTTTCCCAGAAGCGGTACATCACCGGCAAATGCTGCTCCCAGTTAACCCGGGCAATGTCATTGAAAATATACCCAATGAGGTCATCGGCCCGTACCTTCTCATAAAACGCGTTTACAAGCAATTCAATATCCTCCCGGTTAACGATATCTTTTTTCTTCATGGCAGAGAATTTGGAATCAGAGATCTTTCCGGTTAAAGCGTCTTACGGAAAGCAGGGCGGGCACCAGGGCCCAGAGCACCAGGATGCAAAGGCTGCAGATCATCCCGGTAAGGGTACCGAAGAAATTCCGGAAAATGGCTCCGGTATACCCCATCATGGCCGAAATATCCATTTTGAGCAAAACCAGGATCCGGCTGATGTCGATCGGGTTGAGGGCCGTTATGCCCACCATGGCTTTTTCAACGGGATAGTCCGCAAACTGGAAAAGCAGAAAAAGCACCAGCCCGTCGAACAGCAGGGAAAAATAGAGCCAGAGCAGGATCACGGCGCCGATCCCCCGGGCCTTATCGCGGATCACCACCGATGCCAGCATGGCTACGGCTACAAATATCACGGAAAGCAGTAAACCGGAAACTACGAGGATGCCCCCCACAGCGCCGGCTGCGTAAATCATAACGGGAAGGCCAATCCCCACCAGGAAGGCCAGCGAAAGGGAGGCGGCCAGGCCGTAAAAAAGGCTCAGCCAGATCGTACGCCGGCGGAGGGGCTGGCTCACCAGCAACTCAAGGAACTCGCTGCTGTTGTACACATAAATGGCGGAGAACAGGATGCTCACCAGCGGCACAATGATCAGCACCAGGTTCAGCAGGCTCAGCATGCCTTTGGCCTGGCTGTCTTCCAGGTTAAAAATACTCAGCGAAAGCACCAGCAAAAACAGGGTGTATGCCAGTACAATCCGGTTGCGGAGGATATCGATGAAAACGTATTTAATGATTTTCTTCATGACTAACTGGTTTTACGCATAACAGCCGCGATGGCTTTCGCCAGCTGCTGCTGCCCGGTATCGGCGCGCAGTTCCTCCATCTTTTTATGAAAGATCAAACGGCCGTCCTGCATATACATCACCTGGGTCACCAGGCCATCCAGCTCACTGAGGATATGCGAGGTGATCAGGATCAGTTTACCGCGGTTTTTCTCCGCCTCAATTTTTTCCTTGAGGATTTCTGTTGCCACCGGATCGAGTCCGGCGGTGGGTTCATCCAGGATCAGCACATCCGGATTGAACAAAAAGGCCAGGGAGGCGCTCACCTTCTGCCGGGTGCCGCCCGACAGGGTGCGCATCCGCTTGCCGAAAATTTTCTGCAGTTCAAAACGGTTGAGCAGATCCTCATCCCTGCCCTCCTGCTGCCCCCCGCGGATATCAGTCATCATCTCAAACAGCTGACCGATGGTCATGTTATCCGGATAACGCCCGATCTGGGGCATATAGCCAATGCGGGAACGGTACTGCCAGTCGTGCAGAATATTCTTCCCGTTAAAAGTGATGAAGCCGCTGTCGCATACCACCATCCCCAGGATGCTCTTGATGAAGGTGGTTTTGCCGCTGCCATTGGGTCCGATCAGCGCAATGCACTCCCCCTTGTTAAAGGTTACGCTCACATTGTCGAGCGCTTTCAGCTTTCCGAACTGCTTATTGATGTTGTTGGCGATGATCATAGCGGTAAAGGTTTCATCAGCGGATGTTCGTCCACCAGGTTTTCCGGGGTCAGGCTCGGGATGACTTTTTCTGATTTATCCATCAGGGTAACAATCAGGCTGTGAAAAAGGATCATCACCGGCGGATTCTTTTCCACAATCATACTGTACATGCTCACCGGCCGGTAAGGCACATCACCGATGCGGTCACGGTTGAGATCATAACCCTCGTATTTGTCCCAGTAATTGTTGTTGAAGCGGTTCAGCACCAGCGAACCGTTGGTGCCCACGTCAAAACTGTTGCCCAGGAAATTATTGTGATCCAGTTCCACATCTGAGCAGCTGGCCTGGATTTTAAAGGCCCAGCCATTATCCTTAAAAAGGTTCCGCCGCATCACAATGCGGTTGGCACCCTCCGCGTAAATGGCCGAGGTATTGCGTTCAAAATGATTGCCCTCGATATGGCTGTCGTTGATTTCCTTAAGCAGGATGCCATAGGCTGCATCGCCCCAGTTTTCACGGAAATAGTTGTTGAACATCCGCACCCCTTTGGAAAACATCACGGCCACGCCGGCGCCGTTGTTTTCAAAAACATTGGTGATGTACGCATCGTCGTTGGAAAACATGAAATGAAGGCCGTAGCGGATATTGCGGACCGAAGTATTGCGCCAGATCAGCGAGTTGGTCACAAACTCAAAGTAAATGCCATCGCGGTGGCCGCTGATGGTATTGGCGATGATCTGCATGCTGTCGCTTTTCCAGCAATGGATGCCGTTGCCGCTCTCCTGTTCGGTTTTGGCGTTGGCGGTCAGTACATTTTTTTCAATCAGGCACCGGGCGCCGTACTGGGAGTAAATCCCGAAGAATGCGCCTTTGATCCGGTTGTTACGGATGGTTACATTCCTGCTTTCGATGATCTTGATGGCCGCGAAATCAGTGATGCTGGACACGCCGGTGTTGCAGAGTTCGAACCCTTCAACGGTTACCTTCCCCGACCGGATGCTGATGTTTTCGTAGCGGTGCTCGCCGTCGATTACCGGGTAATTGACGCCCTGTAATACCACCGGGCGGTCAATGACCAGGTTCTGTTCGCGGTAGATACCCGGCTGCACCAGGATCGTATCGCCGGGGGCGGCGCTGGCCAGCGCCTGGCGGATGCTGCGGAAGGGTTGCGACGGTCCCACCCCGATGACCCGGGCTGTGACCACCTGATCACTCAGTAAACCCAACAGCAACAGTACAACAATACGCATCATTTCAGTTGTTCCCAGGTGAGCAGGGTGCCTTTCAGCCTTACCGCGACAGCTTGCAGGCTGTCGCGGTGGCCAAAGGCGATCGTCTGACCGTTCATAGGTGTACGGAGTTCTTCACTCCTGAACAAAAAACTCTCTTGGGCTTTCAGCAGCTCATGCCGGCCGCTGTAATCAGCCAGGTATATCTCCTGAATATCTTCGGGTTTGAGGGCGCCGGTATTGCGGAAGTCAAGCAGGCACCGGATATCATCAAACTTGTATGCCCGGCCCTTGCGGGTGAGGATTTCTGCGGCATACCGCGGTTCGGTTACCGTCATCTTACAGAAATAACACTGATCGGTACCGGCCACAATGGGTTCGGGCTTTGCCGTGCAGCCCATGAGCACCAGGGGCAGCAGCCCCATCAGCATGGCCAGGGGCCGTATGCGCGACAGTTTAAAAGCGCGCCACTCCAGGTAAACGGCCAGCAACAGCAGGGCGCCGGCTCCGATGAAGATCCAGCCGCCAATATCCGGGAAGGAGTAAGCCCCGAAATTCAGCAACTGCTTGAAACCAATCAGCGGGGGTTGGTAAGCCATACCCGGCACCCGGATGGCTGCATTGGGATCGAGGTTATGGCCGTAATCGTATTCCCACCTCCAGAAATCATACATGGCCAGCACCCCGAACGCAAGGAAGCTCACGAGCAGGATGTGCAGCCAGCGCCGGTTGCCCAGCAGGGCTACCAGCAGAAAAAAGAAGGCAAAGAAACCAATAATGTAAGGCAGGACCTTGAATTCAATAAAGTCTTCGTTATGCAGGGTTTTCATACCGATGTAGTGGTTCAACCCATTGATGATGTCCACATTGCCCGTCAACCCTTTGGCATGAATCTGCATGTACAGCCCCTCGGGATATTGCGGGGCAACCAGATCAATACGCCAGATGGGGGTAAAAAGCACCACCACCAGTCCGGCAGCCGCAATCAGGAGCAAAGTTTTGGATGCGGCGCTCAGTTTTCTTTTCATGGTCAGTATTTTAACCGGAAATCCGGTGTTTGAAACAGGTTTGGATTTTAAAACGGGACCAGAGTTGCTGTTTTACTTTTTGGCAGGCGGCAGCAATACGGCGTCAATCACATGGATGATGCCATTGGAGGCCGGGATGGAGGCAATGATGGTGGCGCTGTTGTTCAGCATCACCTTGCCGTCTTTTACACTGATGGTGACATTGTCGCCATTCACCATGCCCAGGGTTTGTCCGTCTGTAAAGTTTTCTGCCTTCAGCACAGAAACCGCCACGTGGTACTGGAGTACATTCTGGAGATCGGCTTTTTTGTCGTCCTTCATCAATCCGTCCACCGTTCCGGCGGGGAGTTTGTTGAAGGCCTCATTGGTAGGGGCAAATACCGTAAACGGTCCGGCATTGGAGAGCGAGGTCACCAGGTCGGCCTGCTTCAGGGCAGCCACCAGGGTGCTGTGGTCTTTGGAGCCAACGGCGATTTTCACTACGTCTTTGGCCGATTCATCATCCTTCACGGATTCCTGTCCGCCGGCAGGGGTGGCAGTTGAAGCGGCATCACCGCTTGTGGCAGGCTGATCAGCAGCGCCGCCGCAGCTCATTAAGCCCATGATGGCTATGGCAAACAACAGTTGTAACTTTTTCATACAGGGAAATTTTTGGTATTGAGGGCAAACTGATTGAGGGAAAAAGAAGCCAGCCGGTGAAAATGAAAAAACCGTTCCACCGGCCAGCTCATCTCTTATTTGGCCGGAGCGGCAGGAGCTTCGGGCGCAGGTTTATTGGTACCCAGGCTGAACGTCAGCGGCACATTACTGCCCGCCGGTGATACCCGGATATAGCCCTGCATTTCCTGGTGCAGCGCGCTGCAGAAGTCGGTGCAGTACATCGGGAAGATACCGACGCGGTTGGGCACCCATTTCAGCGTTTGGGTTTCACCCGGCATGATCAGCAGTTCGGCATTGGCTGCGCCTTTAACGGCAAAACCATGCGGCACATCCCAGTCCTGTTCAAGGTTGGTAACGTGGAAGTATACTTCATCCCCCATTTTGATGCCCTCGATATTATCCGGGGCAAAGTGCGAGCGGATGGAAGTCATGTACACATGTACCTTATTGCCTTCCCGCACCACTTTGGTCTGGGCCTCGCCCTTGGCAACATACGGATTCGTGTTTTCATCAATCTTGAAGAACTTCACCGAACGGTTCTTGATCAGATCAGCCGGTGCGGCCTGTGCATAGTGCGGTTCGCCAATAGTGGGGAAGTCGAGAATCAGCTGCATTTTTTCGCCGCTGATGTCATAGAGCTGGGCACTCTGGGCCAGTTCAGGACCGGTGGGCAGGTAACGGTCTTTGGTGATCTTGTTATAGGCAATCAGGTACTGACCACTGGGCTTCTTGCTGTCGCCGCCGGGGATGCAGAGGTGACCTACAGAATAATAAGTGGGCACGCGGTCCACCACCTTCAGGTCCTTGATGTTCCATTTCACCACTTCACTGGATACAAAGAAGGTGGTATAGGCAAAACCTTTGCCGTCAAATTCTGTGTGGAGGGGTCCAAGACCGGGTTTCTGTACTTCGCCGTGCAGGGCGGCTTCGTACTTGATCACGGGCACCCCGTCAAATTCGCCATCAAATGCCTTGTCGGCAATGGCTTTCTGCATCTTATCAAAACTGAATACCGGGATCAGCGCAGCCAGCTTACCGCTGCCCACGATGTACTCACCGCTGGGATCCACATCACAACCGTGGGGCGATTTGGGGCAGGGCATGAAGTAGCAGAGGTCTTTCAGTTCCTTGGCATCCAGTACGGTTACTTCCGTACGCAGTTCAGAACTGGCGGTATGCGATTTTTCATCATAGCGGTTGTGGGCATACTTGGTCTGCACCTTGCGGCCCTTACCAGCCTTGATGTATTCTTCGGCTTTCTTCCAGTTTACGGCCAAAATAAAGTCCTTGTCTTTCTGCGATGCATTCACTTCCAGCAGGGTGTTGGCCTGTTCGGTGTTGTAGCAGCTGAAGAAGAACCAGCCGTGAGATTTGCCTTTGCCGGCATGGCTGAGGTCGAAGTTTACACCCGGGCACTCAATCTGGAAGGCGATATCCATCTTGCCATCCTCCTTACCCACGCTGATGAAGCTGAGGTAGCCTTTAAAGTTCTGCTTATAGGTGTTGATGGGCACATCACCGTTTACATTATCCGGGGGTACGCTGAAACGGGTACCGGCCACCACATATTCGGTGTTCTCGGTGATAAAGGGCGAGCTGTGGTTACCGGCGCTGTTGGGCAGCTCAATGATTTCAGCCGTGCGGAAGGTGGTGAGGTCGATGCGGGCTACACGGGGGGTATTGTTGGCATTGCCAAAAACCCAGCGGCCGTCAATCTCACCATTGGTTTGCGACATTTCAGTGTGGTGCAGGTCGTCCCAGGGCACAAAGCCGTGCGAAGTGTTCAGCATGGGTTTGGTTTCCTCGCTGTAGCCATAGCCTTTCTCCGGATCCACCGCAAACACCGGAATCACGCGGAGCAGGCGGCCGCTCGGCAAACCGTACACGCTCATTTGTCCGCTGAAACCACCGGACACAAAATTGTAAAACTGATCATACTTGCCGGGCGGCACATAGGCTTTGCTGGCCGCATCGGCATTAACAGCAGATCCTGCGTTCTTGGGTTTACAGGAACTGAAAAGCGAAGCTGCGGCCACTGTAAAAGCCAGTACGCGCAGCAGAGGTTGGGTATATCTCATATAGTGCTGATTTTAAAAGCAGTTGGAAAAGGCAGCGTTGCGGAGGATTATTTTACCCCGTCGTTTTTACGCATGAATTCATAGAGCGAACGGGCTTCATCATCGGTGAGGTTCTGGTTGGGCATGCGCACCAGACAGATTTCCAGCTGGGCCTGGGCCTTGGGATCGATGTTCAGCATTTCATCCGTATTGGTCATGAAGTTCATGATCCATTCAGCGGTATACCGGCCGGTCACCCCTTTCCAACCCGGGCCAACGAGTTTTTCATCGGTAAGCTTGTGACAACTGCTGCATTTCACCCCGAAGGTTTTTTCGCCGTTGCCCGCCATGGCAGCATCCAGGGCCGCCGCTACATCCACTTTGGTGAACTTGCCCTTGCCGCGGTTGGGATCATAGGAAGGATTGCCTGATTCGGTTTTGGTGTTTTTGGTAGCATCATAAGGATCCGTTGCCTGTTCCTGTTTGGCATTGTTTCCGCCGCAGGCGGCGAGGACAACTCCGGCGGAAAGGATCAGCATCAGTTTTTTCATAATGAGTAAATTTTTGTGTTTGATTTGACGGTGCAATTTTAGCTTGTCCCGTTCCGGGCATTTATGCGTAGAATCATGTTTATTTTTCTTACCTTGTTAACAGCCCCAAAAACAGGGGTAAAATGGCCTTAAACTGATATCAATCATGCCAGGCTCTATCCAAGATCATCTTGTCAGGAACGGGAACCCGGATAGTTTTGGCGCACCAGCGGAATAAATGATGACCCTTGATATTGATATATTGCTCACGGTAGGAGCCGTGTACAAAAAGGCAGACCCCGGAGAGATCATTTTCCAGGAGGGCGGCCCCTGCATCTTCTACCATCAGCTGGTGAGTGGCAGCGTGCGCTGGGTGAATGTGGACGAGGAGGGCAATGAGTTCATTCAGAACATGATTGAACCTGGCGAATGCTTCGGCGAACTGCCCCTGTTTGACGACGGCCCCTATGCGGCCAGTGCCATCGCCGATACCGAGTCGGTGATCATCCGTCTCCACCACTCAGAATTCCAGCAACTCATCCGGATGCGGCCCGACATTCATTTTGCCTTCTCCAAACTCATGGCCGAAAGGCTGCGTTTCAAATTCCTGCTGATGAAGGAGCTGGCCATGCACAATCCCGAACGCACCATCCGCACCCTGCTCGATTATCTCAAGCGGGAACGCAAACATCTTTGCCAGGACTGCAATAAAGTAATGCTCACCCGCCAGCACATCGCCCGCATGACCGGCCTGCGGGTGGAAACCGTGATCCGTACCATCCGTCAGTTGCACGAGAAAGGACTGGTGACTATCGAAAGAGGGAAAATTTTCTGCTGACCTGCTGGCCTTTCCCGTTGCCACGTCGTTTTTTTTTGAGCAGCCCGGCTGTTTATGATCACAATCACAAGGCATCCCTGCCACCCTTCCTTTCTTTGCAGGAGTTATGAACCAGCCCGCTCTTGAAAGATATACCCGCATTGCTTTACTGAACATCCTGCTGGTTGCCGGCATCGGCGCCCTGTTACGGTATAAGATTGCCTTTTATTTTCCTTATGTGGACCAGAAACACCTGCTGCATGGCCACTCACATTTCGCTTTCAGCGGATGGGTCACGCATCTGCTGATGCTGATGCTGGTGCGCTATCTCGACGCCCACCGCGGCGCGGGTACCTGGGAACGTTACCGCGGCCTTATTATGGCCAATCTCATCACGGCCTACGGCATGCTGCTGAGTTTCATCTGGCAGGGCTATGGCGTAATCTCCATCAGCTTCTCCACCCTCTCCATCTTGGTGTCGTATGGCTTTTGCTATCGCTTTGCGCGGGATCTTCAGGCCCTCCCCTTCCGTCATCCCGGCCACCGCTGGATGAGGGCTGCGCTGTTCTTTAATGTATTGTCATCGCTGGGTGCCTTTTCACTGGCCTGGATGATGGCCACCCGCAACATCCACCAGGAAGGTTACCTGGCTGCCGTCTATTTTTTCCTGCACTTCCAGTACAACGGCTGGTTTTTCTTTGCCGCAATGGGGCTGGCTTCAGTATCCCTGTTCAACACACTTCCGGCAACACTGCAGCAACGGGTATTCCTGCTGTTTGCGCTGGCCTGCATACCCGCCTATGTACTCTCCGCGCTTTGGCTGCCGCTGCCGGGCTGGGTGTACATCCTGGTAGCATTTTCAGCGGTATGCCAGGTGGTGGGCTGGGGCATGCTCGTGAGGGCACTCCTGCAGCAACGGGATACCCTCCGGAACCTTGCCGGCCGTGAAGGCTGGCTGCTGTTTTTACCGGCCCTGGCCCTCACCATCAAACTGCTGCTGCAACTGGGCTCCACCATACCGTCGCTCAGCAAACTGGCATTCGGTTACCGCCCGGTGGTCATCGGCTACCTGCACCTCATCCTGCTCGGGGTCATCAGCCTCTTCCTGATCGCCTACCTGGTGCAGCAGCAGCTGTTGCGCGACAGCCCGGCCCTCCGGCGCGCCCTGATCCTCACCACCGCCGGCATCATCCTGAATGAACTGCTGCTGATGGTGCAGGGCGTAGCCGCCATGCAAACCCTGCCGCTGCCCTTTATCAACGAGGCGCTGCTCGGGGCCGCGCTGGTGATCTTCAGCGGACTGCTGGCCCTGCTGCTGAGCCAGCGCAAAACAACAGCACGCGCCTCCACCCCAACCTGATCTCTCCACCTCAAAATATCATTCATTATGCAACTTGCCGATCAAACCTTAGCCGCCATCGTTTCCGCTGACCACCGGGTAGTCCCCGTGCTGGAACAATACGCCCTCGACTTCTGCTGCAAGGGCAAACGCACCCTCTCTCAGGCCTGCACGGAAAAAGGATTGGCCCTGCAGGAAGTCAGTGAAGCGCTGGAAAAAAGTATGCAGGAAAATGAAAGCGGAACCGACAATCCTGAAAAGATGGATACCGAACAGCTGATCAGCCACATCATCCTCAGGCATCACCAGTACGTGCTGCAGTCGATGCCCCTCATTGAAGACCACCTCACCAAAGTGGCGGCCAAACATGGTCCGCAGTTTCCCTGGATGATCGAGGTATATGAACTGTTTAACCAGCTGAAACAGGAACTGTACATGCACCTGCAGAAAGAGGAACGCATCCTCTTTCCGCGGATCCAGGAAATTGCCTCCCTGCACCGGTTCAGGCAAAAAAGAGAGGTAGACCCGGCCTATGTGAACAGTCCGGTGGAAGTGATGGAACATGAACACGATCATGCGGGCACCATCATGTATGCCATCCGCGAACTCACGGGCGGCTACAAGGCACCCGAAGCCGCCTGCACCACCTTCAGGCTGGTTCTGGAAGAACTCAGGGCTTTTGAGGCCGATCTTCACCGGCATGTGCACCTCGAAAACAATGTGCTGTTTCCGCGGGCAGCGGTCATGCTGCAGGAAGTGGCTGCCTGAACAGGATACTAATAACGGAAAAAGATTTCAGTGGCGCCGAAACCGTAACGGTTCATGTATTGATTCACGTAGGAGCGTACTTCTTTTTTGGTGCGGAGCACATCGTGGATCTCTTCTTTCAGCCGCCCCTCGCCTACTCCGTGAATCACAATCATGGAGGGCAGGTGATGGGCCACAGCGAGCTCATAGTATTTTTCGAACTCCCGCAGCTGGATGTCCAGGATTTCCAGGTTATCCATATATGACCAGCGGTCGGTGATTTTATCAATGTGCAGATCAATCACCGACCGGGCGGGAGGCAGGTGTTCGCGGATGCGGCCGGCATCGTACACCTTAAAGCCGGCCTGCTGAAGCCGGGAGAGATCCATCTTTTCCTCCACCACTTTATCGGGATAATGTTCGAGCAGCAGGCTGGAAAAACCGGGCTCATTCCTCTGCCTGATTTCATCGATCTTCTTAAACAGCTGCTTGGCCTTCAGTTTCACTTCGGTTTCAAAATAAGGGGCCTTTCCGGGGTCCGGATCCCTGAGCGAAAACTCCACGGAAAAACGGGGATTATCGCTCAGGTCATCGAGCGGCACATCGTGCAGGTAAAAGTCCTGCCCGGGCCGGAGCTCATTGTGTAACTCAAAATGGGTGACACCGCCGGCCTGCAGGCGGTAGGTAAACCGGTAATGGGTGTCTGACTGGTTCACCAGGTAGAGGCGGAATTTCTCCACCACATCATCATCAAAAATGTCCTTGTCGAATACCGGCAGAAAATAGAGGAACACGCCTTTGCCATCCCGGATGCGGGGCGCCGGTTTTTCCCGCCTTACCTGGTCGATGTACACCGGTTTTTTGGGCAGGGGCTTCTTTTCGGTGAACATCTTGAAGTAGGGAAAATCGATCTGGTCCTGGTAGGCCGGAAACTTCACGCCCTTTACCTCAATCATCACCATCTTATCGTTGATGATATCGATCACCTTGCCCTCTTCCTGGGTATGGAGTACAATGATTTTATCGCCGATCTCGTATTTCATGCGCACTGATTGATGCGCAAAGTTAAGGAAGCCACGGTGGAGCCTGCGCGTTTCAGGCAGCAAGGCGGCTTTTCCGGAACCCGTAGAGCAGGTAAATCACCAGCCCCAGCGCCAGCCAGCTGGCAAACCAGGCCCAGTTGCGGGCCGTCATCCCCGTGAGGAGGTACAAACAGGTGGTGAGCCCCATCAGCGGTATCAGGGAGAATTTTTTAATGAAGGTGAGCACCGACAGCGCGATGCAGATGAGCCAGAAAACCAGGGTGCTGATGTTCAGGGTTTGTTTGGCGGTGAGGGCCTCCTGCAGGTTGTGCTCGATAACGGCCGTGCGGTTGGGGTCGATGCCGGCCACCGCGGCGCGGGCTTCGGAATCGGTGAGCCTGAATTCCAGGAGGTGGCTGTAATAATCCGGATAGAGATAATGAACGGCCACGAGGGTGCCCAGTACCAGCACCGGGAATATCCACTGGCTGTTGAGATAGGGCAGGTGAAAACGGCCGGCTTCCTTCTGCCGCCGCGGGATAAGCAACACGCCGCCGCACACCAGCACAAAGGCAAAAAGAGTGGCGATGCTGGTGAAGTCGAGCACAAAGGTTTTATCCGTAAACAGAATCGGCAGGCCCACCACCAGCCCGGTAATCACGGTGGAAAAGGAGGGCGTTTTGAACCGGGGATGGATGCGGCGGAAAACCGGCGGCAGCAGGCCATCCCGGCTCATGCTCATCCAGATGCGCGGCTGCCCCATCTGGAATACCAGCAGCACACTGGTCATGGCCACCACGGCGGCGATGGACACAAAAAACTGCATCCAGCCCACATTCAGTCTCTCGGGTTCAAAGATGAAGGCCAGCGGATCACCCACGCCATCAAACTGGCGGTAATCCACCGCCCCGGTCAGCACCAGGGTGAGGAGAATGTACACCAGGGTGCAGATCACCAGCGAGAGGATCATACCCCGTGGCAGGTCGCGCTGCGGATTCCGGCTTTCTTCGGCCAGTACGCTCACCGCATCAAAGCCGATGTAAGCAAAGAACACACCGCTCACGGCCGCCATCACCCCGCTGAAACCATTGGGCATGAAACTGCGGACGCCTTCATAATTTTCGGGCAGCCAGTTGAAACTGAGGCCACGGGAAAAAATCAGGTATCCCCCCACCCCGATCACCAGGGCCACCACGGCCATTTTGAGCCATACCATCAGGTTGCTGAAGTTGCGGCTTTCCCGGATGCCCCGGTACACCAGCATCGTGATGAAGACGTTGATGAGCAGGGCCGGCAGATCGAAGATGATGCGCTGACCGCCCAGTTGCGGGGCTTCTTCCCAGGCTTTGTGCACCGACAACTGGGTGCTGCCATCGCGGAGAGCATGCTTCACCTCCATGTAACTGGTACAGAGGTATTCGGGAAGATGAATGTTGAGCTTCGACAGAAAAGAGGTAAAGTAATCGCTCCAGCTGTACGCCACATAGATGTTGCCGATGGAGTATTCCATGATCAGCGCCCAGCCGATGATCCAGGCAAAGAGCTCCCCGAACGACGCGTAAGCATAGGTATAGGCGCTGCCCGCCACCGGGATGCGGCTGGCAAATTCAGAATAACAAAAGGCCGTGAAGGCACAGGCGATGGCGGTGATGACAAAAAGGATCACCACCCCCGGGCCGCCACTGAAAACGGCGCCGCCGAGGCTGCTGAAACTGCCGGCGCCGAGGATGGCCGCAATCCCGAAAAAAGTGAGGTCTTTCAGGCTCAGCACCCGGTGCAGCCCCTGGCCACCATGCGGATCATCCCCGCCCTCAGCCAGAATACTTGAAATTTTTTTGGTGCGGAACAGTCGGTTCAACATGCAGCTCGTTTTGATGGGAAACAGCAATATAAGTAATTCAGCGGTTCCGCCGGATGAGGTAGAGGGCCAGTTCTTTGAGCGGCTCTTTCCGTTTGGACACCACGGCAATCTCCTCGAGGTGGGTAAGGGCGGTTTGGAGATATTGTTCTTTCAGTGCTTCGGCCCATTCATGCACCCCGGCTGCCCGGAAGATCCGGAGCACCTGCTCCACTTTATCGGGCGGATTTTGCTGCAGCAGCTCCTGCAGGCGCAGGCGGTCCTGTTCCGCAGCGGTTTCCAGAGCGCGGATCATCAGAAAGGTTTTCTTATTGGCCAGGATATCACCGCCCACCTGCTTGCCAAAAACAGCAGGATCACCGAACGCATCAAGGTAATCATCCTGCACCTGAAAGGCGATGCCCAGGTTACGGCCAAACTCATAGAGGTGATGCTGATTGCGTTCACCCGTTCCCGCGAGCAGGGCGCCGAGCTGCAGGCTGGCCGCCAGCAGCACCGAAGTTTTCAGGGTGATCATGTGCAGGTATTCGTCCAGGCTCACGGCAGCACGCTGCTCAAAATCCATGTCCAGCTGCTGCCCCTCGCACACTTCCGCGGCGGTGCGGTTGAAGAGTTGCAGTACGGCCGGCAGCTGGGGACCGCGCAGGCGGTTGAGGTACTCATAACATTTCACCAGCATCACATCGCCGGCCAGCAGGGCTGTGTTGGCGCCAAAACGGGCGTGCACCGTGGCCATCCCGCGCCGCACAGGCGCCTGGTCCATGATGTCATCATGAATAAGCGTGAAGTTGTGAAACAGTTCAATCGCGGTGGCCACTTCCCAGGACTCGGGCAGGAGTTCATCAAAGAGTTCATTGCCCATCAGCACCGCTACGGGCCGCACCCGCTTGCCGCCCAGCTGCAGGATGTACTGGGCCGGATCATAGAGCGTGGGGGTATGCCCGGGAAAATGCCGGGTATTGAAACGTTCTTCAAATAATACGGAAAGCGCTGAAAAAGAATGCATGGGTATTGTTGCCTTAATCGTGCTGTGCTTCAGCATCAACCGGGAAAAACAGTTGAGCCAGCCATTGGTTTATTTCTTTTTTTTCCGGGACGGGGCGGGCGCGGGACGGGCTTTGCCCGGTTTGCCCTTCACCGGAACTGAACGGCCGGCCTCGTGTTCCCAATGGTAATCCAGCTGGCGCTTCTCCAGGTTGGCGGCCACCACGCGGATGCGCACGGCATCGCCCATCCTGAATTTCTTTTTGGTGCGCATGCCCACCAGTGCATAATCAGCTTCATCCAGCCTGAATTCATCGTATTCGCTGAGGTCGCGGATGGAAACCAGTCCCTCACATTTGTGCTGTACGGTTTCCACAAAAAAACCAAAACTGGTTACGCCGCTGATAACGCCGTCAAACGACTCACCCAGGAAGCCCTGCATGTATTCCACCTGCTTGTATTTATTGGCGGCCCGCTCGGTTTCCATGGCCTTGCGCTCGCGTTCACTGCAGTGCTTGCATTTCTCCTCCATCTTTTTGTCGACCACAATATTCTTGTCGATGCATTGCTGCAGCACACGGTGCACGATGATATCCGGGTACCGGCGGATGGGCGAGGTAAAATGACAGTAGTGTTCAAACCCGAGGCCATAGTGGCCGATATTCTGGGTGGTGTAAAAGGCCTTGGCCATGGTGCGGATGCCCAGCTGCTCCAGCACATGCTGCTCGGGCTTACCCCTCACCTCCCGCAGCAGGTTATTGAAGGAGTTGGCCACGGCGGCCTCATCATGGATATCAAACCGGTAACCGAATTTTCGGGCGAAGGCCGCGAAGGGCGCCAGCTTTTCTTCATCAGGATTATCGTGGATCCGGTAAGGAAACGGAATCGGTTCCTTGTTGATGCGGATTTTGTCTACATACTCCGCCACCGCGCGGTTCGCAAGCAGCATAAACTCCTCGATGAGCTGGTGGGCTTCAAAACTCTCCTTGATCATTACCCCGATGGGTTTGCCGTTGTCATCCAGTTTGAAACGCACTTCCTGCGAGGAAAAATTGATGGCCCCGTTTTCAAACCGCTGGCTCCGGAACTGCTGGGCCAGGTCGTTGAGCAGGAGGATGGCGCTGTGGTGCAGCCCTTCGCGGGTTTCAATCACCTGCTGCACTTCTTCATAGGTAAAGCGGTGATTGCTGTGGATGATGGTGCGGCCGATCCATTTATGCTTGATCACCGCTTTGTTGGTGATCTGAAAAATTACCGAAAAGGTGAATTTGTCTTCATGCGGCCGGAGCGAACAAAGCTCGTTGCTGATGCGCTCGGGCAGCATGGGGTTCACCCGGTCGGGCAGGTAAACGCTGGTGGCCCGTTCGAAGGCGGATTTATCCAGCGGGCTGTTGGGCTTTACAAAATGACTGACGTCTGCGATGTGCACGCCGATTTCGTAACTGCCGTTATCGAGGTTGCGGATGCTGAGGGCATCATCAAAATCCTTCGCGTCTTCCGGGTCAATGGTAAAGGTGAGGATATCGCGGCAGTCGCGGCGCTTGCGAAGCTCCTCCCGGGTAATATCCGGGGAGAGTTTTTCGGCATCGCTCAGCACCAGCGGCTCAAAGGCCAGGGGAAACCCGCCATCTGTCAGCAACTCCTGCATGGCCATATCGTTGAGGGTAGACCCCTGCAGCACGCTGATCACTTTCCCCTCGGGCTTACGGTCACCCTTATCCCATTTCACGAGCTGCACCATCACGCGTTCACCGTCGCCGGCGCCGCCCAGTTGTTCCTGCGGGATATAGAAATCGGGGACAGGCTTATCGGTGGAAGGGATAAAAAATGCCACCGGTCCTTTCACCTGCAGGTTGCCGATGAAGTTCACCTGCCGCCGTTCCTTTACGGCAGTGATTACGCCTTCCGCACGCCGGGCGCCGACATCCCGTTTCAGCTGCACTTCCACGGTGTCGCCATGAAAGGCGCGGTTAAAATCACTGGGGCGCACCACGATGTCTTCTTCGAGCCCATCCACGATAACATAACCCATGCCACCCCGCGATATGTCGAGGCGTCCGGTATAACTGCGCCCGGATCTGCTGTCTGATTGCTTTCGTTTACTCATACTGTTCAGGGAGGGCCGGGATGCCCCCCGTGGCACCATCAGCCGGCTGTTGTAAACCTGTGCATCCTTTCCGCATAAGTTTTTCCAGCGGCATGCCGCATTCCAATTAATTTTACGTTTCCCGTGCTGATTGCACGCGGTTTTGCAATGTAACGACAAAATACCACATAGCAGTAAACCCCCACCCGTGCAGCCCCTCACAAATTCTCCACAAAAACTGATCACCCGAACCATCTGGCAGCTCTCGCTGGTGAGTCTGCTCACCGATATGGCCGGGGAGATGCTGTACCCGGTTACGCCGGTTTACCTCAAAAGCATCGGTTTCTCGGTACTGCTGATCGGGATCCTGGAAGGCATCGCGGAAGCGGCAGCAGGGCTCAGCAAAAGTTACTTCGGGAGCATGAGCGACCGGATGGGCAAACGCCTGCCCTTTGTGCAGCTGGGCTACGGGCTGAGCGCCCTCTGCCGGCCGCTGATGGCCCTGTATGCCGCACCCCTCTGGATCTTTTTTGTGCGCACGCTCGAAAGACTGGGCAAGGGCATCCGCACCGGCGCTCGGGATGCCCTGCTGAGTGAGGAAGCCACCCCCGCCACCAAGGGCACGGTTTTCGGTTTTCACCGCAGCATGGACACACTGGGCGCCGTGCTGGGACCGGCTGCAGCGCTGCTCTACCTGTATTTTTATCCCGGGCAATACCTCACCTTGTTTTACCTGGCTTTTTTCCCGGGACTGGCCGCCATCATCGCCACCCTTACCATCCGGGAGAAAAAGCGGGCGCTGCCCGCGAAAACGCCGGCCGGCCGGCTCAATTTCTTTGCTTTCATCAGCTACTGGAAACGGAGCCCGGCTGATTACCGCAAACTGGTGGCCGGCCTGCTGTGCTTTGCCCTCTTCAACAGTTCGGATGTGTTCCTGCTGCTGAAACTGAAAGAGAACGGCCTCAGCGACGCCGTCGTGATCGGGGTGTATATTTTTTATAACCTGGTGTATGCCCTGGTGGCCTATCCATTGGGCATGCTGGCCGACCGGCTCGGGCTGAAAAAAATATTCATCGCGGGCATCCTGCTCTTCGCCATCGTCTATGCGGGCTTCGCGATGCAGCATTCCCTTTGGCTTTCGGCACTGCTGTTTTTCCTCTACGGGGTGTACGCGGCGGCAACGGAGAGTGTGTCCAAAGCCTGGATCAGCAACATCGCCGCTCCCGGCGATACCGCCACCGCCATCGGTACCTATACCGGCTTCCAGAGTATCGCCATGCTGGTGGCCAGCAGTGTGGCCGGACTGATCTGGTACCGCTTTGGCGCCACGGCCACCTTTCTCACCACAGCCGTTGCCGCGCTGGGGGTAGCGATTTACCTGGGCGGCATCCGCTTCAAACCGCAACAACACTGACGGCGACCTGCCTGCTCACGTAAAAGCATAAACGAACTGAAAACAACTGACATGAACCGTTCTCTCCACCGCAGAAAATTCATCGGCCTCACCGCCCTGTCGGC
>JAYRPG010000117.1:0-23782 GCA_041911275.1 Ferruginibacter sp.
ACCAGGCCCCATCCGCAGGTTCTTTCACCAGCAGAAAAATGGCGGCCAGCATCAGGATCCGGATCCCGATCGTTCGGGTGGCGGCAAACCTGAATTGTTCGGTGCCCTGGATATACCATTCAAATGTGAACGCACTCACCAGGATGTTGAGGATGCCCAACAGGTAGAGTACAGGGTGTTCCGTCCACTGCTGCAGGTTAAACAGGATAAACAGCAGGGTGGCTGCCAGGCTGAAGAGCGCCTGCAGGATCACCAGTTCCAGGATCAGTTTCCGCTGTGCTGCCCCCTGGCCGCGCCGCAGGGCCACTTCGCGGACCCCGTAAAACGGAATGCCGAAAGCCGCAAGGAGCGAAAAAAGCTGGGCGCTGAAGTCTACATAATTGATTGCCCCCAGCGAAGCCGGACCCAGCACCCGGGCAATGTAAGGATAGGTTGCCAGCGGCAACAAAACCTGGGTAAAGGACAGCAGCAGCTGGTAAGAAAATTTATGTTTCAGGTCGCTCAACCGGTAAGAGAATTAGGGCTGTAAAGTACTGCATTTCCTGCCAAGGGCAGCATGATTCCAGAATATGGAAACCTTTGCTGGTTATGAATCACAAACTTACCGGGGTGCAAAAAAAAACGCGCTGCTGAGTTGGAGAATCCCCCAGTTTGGCTTTACTTTGTATTACTGTTTGAACTGGTAATTGACGGATCCTTCTCTCCCTGAAAAACCAGTCCGGATCAGGTAACTTTCGATCCTCAGTATCCCCTGAAATCCCATTCGAATCCATTCCATTTTCCTTTTAAAAGGCAATTCTGTTTAACCTGAAAACGATTTGCCATGAAAGTTAACAGACGGTACCTGCCGTTCCGGATCTACTCAAGGCGTGCATCCAGCTGTCGCACAGGATCCCCATCCACCTTTGTAAAACCTCATCCTGCTAACGTATTGCTGCCTGCTGTTTGTCCTGATATCCCATGCTACCGGTTTAAAAAATCGCCGGATTGAAATTCCATTTTTGAGATGCCGTTCCCCCAGGTGGAATGCAGATGCTGCAGATTAAATTTTAAAGCTTTCATTCCCAATGTTTTACAGTGATGCCGGATTTTGGTCACGTTTTGGCTGGCATAAAGCTGGCTAAACCTATTCAACATGTTTATTCACAAACATAACCTTCTCCAGTTTACTCCCCCCCGGACCGGGTTCGTTATGTCAATACGAAAATATCTGTTGCTGAGGCGCGTAATGCTGGGGCTTACTTTTTTCCTGATGCAGGGCGTTGCGCGGGCAGATTACACGATTCCTTCCGGCAGTTCTGTGAATGCCAGCACCCTTACCGGTCAAAGCGGTGTGCTCACCATCAATGGCACACTCCTCGTGTCCAGCAATGTTTCCCTGCTGAATTTCACCACCGTTATCATCAACGGGCCGGATGGCCAGATTTACTGGCAGAATAACAGCGATCTCCGGTTCACTGCCTCCGTAACCATCACCATCAATAATGGTGCTCCGGGACTTCAGCCTGTTGGCGGCAATGCTTCCAAGCGACTCATCATCGGCACCACCATCATCGCGGTTAGTAACGACAACAGCAATAATGCGGCCTTTTCGTTCGACGAGTTCAATATCGCGGGGGGATTGCCCCAGTTTCTGGTTTCGGGCGGCGCCACCATTTGTTACGGTACCGCTTTCACGGCAACCATCACGCCGGTGAACAACACCCTGAATTATGATTGTTCCTGGACGGTGAACAATGGCGGGACGGTGAGTCCGGCTACCTCAAGCAATTTCAACACCCCGCAGACGGTTACTTTAACACCCACCAATTCGGCTACCCAGAAAACGTACACCGTTTCCTGTACGGTGCGCAAAGCGGGTGATCCGGATGCCATCACCACCAAATCGCTTACTGTTGTTGTGAATCCGGCGCCGGCTGCACCGACAGACCTGCTGGCCTCACCCGCCCAGATTTGCGCCGGCAGCTCAGCCGCGCTTACTGCCACTTCAACCGGCAATACCATCAGCTGGTATGCCGTTGCCAGCGGGGGTTCGGCCCTGGGCAATGTGGGCAGCGGAACCGGCTTTTCAGTGAGTCCGGCATCAACCACTACCTATTATGCAGCCGCAAGGCGTGCCACCACGGGATGTGAAAGCATCACCCGGCCTTCGGTGACGGTTACAGTAAATCAGCCTTCTGTGGGGGGCACGGTTTCCGGCGCCGCTGTGGTGTGTGCGGGTACCAACAGCAGCGTCCTTACTTTATCCGGGTTCACCGGTTCGATCAGTCGCTGGGAGTCTTCAACAGATAATTTTGCCACCGCCCCGGTTCAGATTCCCTTTACCGGCGCTTCGTTAACGGTCAGCAATATCAGCACCGCCACCGCTTACCGGGCCGTGGTGCAAAATGGCTTTTGCAGTGCGGCACTGAGCAATGTTGTGCTTTTGGCGGTTGCCAATCCGGGTAACTGGCTGGGGGTAGACAGCAACTGGAACAATCCGCTCAACTGGTGCAATGGTTCGATCCCCGACCTCAATACCGATGTGGTGATCCCCAACGGCCTGCTCCGTTATCCGGAGATCAACAGCCTGGCCCTTGCCCGGAACATCACCGTAGCCACCGGCGGCACTGCCAGGATAACGGTGAACCATACCCTGCGGATTGCCGGCAGCATCAGTGCCAGCCAGGGCATCCGGGCGACAAACGGCACCATCGACTTCGCGGGCAATGCACCGCAGCTTTTCCGGGCCGATGCTTTTGATTCGGCTTCCATCGGCAGCCTGGTCATCAGCAACACTACCGCCAACGCTTCAACGCTGCAGCCTTCCGTGGCGATCCTGCCGGCCGGAGGTAACCTGCGTTTGCTGAATCAGGTATCGTTCGGCAATGTGAACAATGCCGTGCTGGAAACCGCTGATAGCCTGGTGCTGGTTTCATCAGCCACGGCTACTGCAGCCGTTGCTGATCTCACCAACAATGGCGCCAATAACGGCAATGCCATCAGCGGCAGGGTGGAAATACAGCGTTACATACCCGGCCGCCGGGCCTGGCGGCTGCTGGGGGTGCCGGTTACGGCAGCCAGCGGCGTCACCATCCACAACAGCTGGCAGGAAGGGGCCGTGCCGGTGAGCAACCCCTCTGTGATCCTGCCTGCAAATAACCCGAATCCCGGTTATGGTACCCATATTACCTACGGATTTCCGGCAACTAACGGTTACGATCAGGGCATCAATGGCAATACCTCCATCCGTTACCTTACCGCCACCGGCTGGAACGGCGTGCCGGCTGCCACCAACAACGGTGCCCTGCCCAATACCGGCCGGCTGAGCGATCAGCCCGGATACATGCTGTTTGTGCGGGGCGACCGCGGTACACCACTCTCCGCAGGGGTATCGGCCGTGCTGTCGCCCACGGTACTCCGGATGAAGGGCTTCCTGAATATGGGACAGCTGGATCTGCCGCTGCACAGCGGACTGAGCTTTGGATCATCGCGGTTCCGGGTGGTGGGCAATCCCTATCCCTCGGCGGTGAACTTTCACAAAATCATGCAGCATCCCCTGAACCAGGCCGCGGGCTTTGAAGACGCTTACTATGAATGGGATGCCAAGCTCACCGGCACCAACGGGGTGGGCGGCTGGGTGGCGCTGAGTTACAACAGCAGTACGGGTACCTACGACCGCACGGCGGTGGCAGGCGGCAGTACGGCCATCGGCGGAGAAGGAGATATCCAGTCGGGATCTGCCATCGTGATCAATTACCCGGGTGCGGCTACAAGCCTCCGCGTGGAGGAGCCGCATAAATCATCCGGCAGCAATAGTTTTCTTTTCAGACCCCGCAGCGGCCGCAATGAACTTCGGGTGCAGCTGCTGGCCCGGAACAGCGACCAGACGGTTTCGGTAAACGACGGGGTGCTTGTTACCTTCAGCCCCGAATGGACCAATGACCTCACGGCGGCGGATATGCTCAAACTGGGCAATTTTGCCGAGAACCTCTCGGTGATGCGCAACGATACGCCCCTGATCCTGGAACGCCGCAACCTGCTGCAGGCCACCGACAGCATTCTGCTGGCGCTCTCGCAGCTGCGGGTGAAAAGCTATGCCCTCGAACTGCAGGCGGATCATCTCAACATACCGGCCGGCAGCATGGCTGTGCTGGAAGACCAGTACCTGTCTGTACGGCAACCGCTTCAGGTGCCCGGCACCACCCGCTATGATTTTGCCGTTACCAGCGATCCGGCTTCATCCCGCGCCGGCCGCTTCCGCGTCCGCATCCAACCCCTGGCCGAATTCAGCGGTCCGGAAATCCGGGTGCAGGCAGAAGATATTCACCTGAACTGGACGCTGACCCATCGCGTTCCGGAGCTCAGTGCCTTTGAGGTGCAGCGCTCGGCAGATGGTCAGCACTTTGAAACCCTGGGCCGCGTGGAAGCCGGAACAACCGGGAGCACCTCCGTGTCTTTCCGGTATACTGATCTGCGGCCGGGAACCGGCACCTGGCAATACCGGCTGCGGGCCGTTTCTGCACAGGGGGCTGAAGCCCTCAGCCGTACGGTTTCGGCTACGGTACTTTCGCCCCGCCAGGGAATCTATGTGTATCCCAACCCGGTGCGGGGCCGCACCATCGGGGTGCGCTTCAACGAAGCCAGTGCCGGCCAGTACCAGGCGCTCCTCCTCAGCAGTGCCGGCGAGCAGTTGCAGCAATACCGCCTCACCGTTCAGGGGGGCAGCCAGCAGGCGGTGCTGGCATTGCCGCAGCAACTGGCCCCCGGCATCTACCAGCTCCGCCTCCGCAGTAACCAGGGCGCAACGGCTAACCTGCAGGTGGTGGTGGTTGATTGATTTGCAATGAGGCTGCTGCAGGCAATGTGGAGGACAGTAAGCCTGCAGCAGCGTCGGCATTCCCTCGCTTTTCGTTTTTGCAGAACCGGTGTCTTTTTCAGGCCCTGCCGGTTTTATTGCACGCTACCCATTAATTTTGGCGGGTATGTCTGCGGAAAAAATCATTGCCGGCTGGAAGAAGAAGCAATTCGGACCCCTGTACTGGCTCGAAGGAGAGGAGGAGTATTACATCGATCTGCTGATGCACTACGCCGAGCATCAGATCCTGCCCGAATCGGAAGCCGGATTTAACCTCACTGTATTTTACGGCAAAGACACCCGCTGGACGGATGTGGTGAATGCCTGCATGCGTTATCCCATGTTTGCTGAAAAGCAGGTGGTGCTGCTGAAAGAGGCGCAGCAGATGGCCGATATCGAAAAACTGGAAGGCTATGTGGAGCACCCGCTGGCGTCCACCATTTTCGTGGTGGGCTACAAAGGAAAAACCCTGGATAAGCGCACGCGGCTCAGCAAGCTCATCAAACAGCACGGCGAACTCTTTGTCTCCGAAAAAGTAAAGGATTACAAACTGGGCGACTGGCTGGCTGAGTTTTTACAACAGCAGGGCCTGGAGATGACGCACAAAGCCCGGCAACTGCTCGTGGAATTTATCGGCAATGACCTCAGCCGCATCGTCAATGAAATTGAAAAGCTCAGGCTCAACATCGGCCGGCGCACCTCCATCAACGAAGACGATATTGAGCAGCATGTGGGCATCAGCAAGGAATACAATGCCTTTGAACTGCAGGCGGCGGTAGGCCGGAAAGATCTGTCCAGGGCCATCACCATCATTCAGTACTTTGAACATAACCCCAAGGCGGCCCCCATCCAGCTGGTGCTGCCGGCCCTTTATGGTTTCTTCAGCCGGTTGTACAGCATTTTCGGGATGCCCGATAAAAGCGAAGCAGCCGTGCGGCCGCTTTTTTACAATAACCCTGTAGCGGCACGGGAAGCACTGGCCGCCCTCAGGCTCTACGGTTTTGAAGGGGTGGAGCGGGCCATCCTGCTGCTGCATGAGTACAACCTGCGGGTGCTGGGCATCAGGGATGCCGGTACTTCAGACAGCTCCCTGCTCAAGGAAATGGTGGTGAAGATGATGTTGTAGGGGCGCCTGGCTAACGGTCAGGACTGTCCGAAAAAGGCCAGAGCCGCCGCTTTGTCGAGTGCAAGCTGCTCCTTCAGGGCTTCCAGGCCGTTGAATTTCTGCTCCTGCCGGAGGTGATGCAGGGCTTCGATCCTCAGGCTTTCGCCATAAATATCCCGGTCAAAATCAAAGAGGTGCACTTCTGTTACCCTCCGGCTGCCATCTACGGTGGGCCGCATGCCGATGTTCATCATGCCCCTGAATTTTTCTCCGCTTTTTTCCAGGAACACATTTACCGCGTACACCCCGTTGCCGGGCAGCAGTTTGGCAGGGCTGCCACTCTCCAGGTTGGCCGTGGGGTAGCCCAGGGTGCGGCCCAGCTGGTTGCCTTTCACCACCGTACCGCTGAAAAAGTACGGATAGCCGAGGAACCGGTTGGCGGTTTGTACCTCTCCCTGCAGCAGGGCCTCCCGGATGCGGGTGGAGCTGATGGTGACATCCTCGAGCATAAAACCCGGAATTTCCCTCACCTGGTAACCCAGGCGCCCGGCTTCGGCTTCCAGCAGCCTGAAATCGCCTGCCCGGTTTTGTCCGAACCGGTGATCGTAGCCAATGATGATGGTATGCGGGTGGAAGTGTTTCACCAGGAACTCCTCAATGTATTGGGTGGCCGGGAGGGCTGCAAATTCGGGGGTAAAGGGAATCACCACCAGGTGATCGATGCCCTGGGCCTGCAGCAGCCGGATTTTTTCTTCGGGCGTATTCAGCAGGAACAGCGGACCCGGCGTGGTGCCGAGCAACTGCCGGGGGTGGGGGTCGAAAGTAAGAATGACCGTTTCGCCCTTCACGCGGTCTTTTTCCGTTTGCATCAAACGGAGAATCTGCCGGTGGCCGCTGTGTACCCCGTCGAAAGTGCCGATGGTGAGCACCGCCCGGTGAAAAAGCGGCAGCCGCGATATGTCATGATGTACCTGCATGTAAAAGCCGTGCAAAACTAATTGATAATTGGAATACGCTTTCATCGGCAAGCATTTAGTTTTGCGTCAAACCATCATATGAGTCTGTACAGCCAGCGGGGAGTATCCGCACAAAAGGAGGAAGTGCATGCCGCCACCCGGCAGCTCAGCCCGGGATTGTTTCCGCATGCTTTCTGCAAAGTGTATCCCGATTACCTGGGCGGCGATCCGGCCATGGTGAATGTGATGCACGCTGATGGCGCCGGCACCAAGAGCATTCTGGCATACCTGTACTGGAAAGAAACCGGCAGGCTGGATCTCTGGAAGGGCATTGCCCAGGATGCTATTGTGATGAACCTCGACGACCTGCTCTGTGCCGGCATTTATGATCACATCGTTTTCAACAGCACCATCGACCGCAACAAGCTCCGCATCCCCGGCGAGGTGCTCTCGGCCATCATCAGCGGCTCGCAGGAACTCTTTGAACTGTTGCGCGGCTTCGGGGTGCATATCCACTACCTCGGCGGCGAAACGGCGGATGTGGGCGATGTGGTGCGAACCGTGGCCGTGAACGGTACCATGACCTGCCGCTGGCCCCGGAACAAGGTGGTGAGCAACGAGCGTATCGCGCCCGGCGATGTGATCGTGGGGTTGGCCAGTTTCGGACAGGCGGCTTACGAATCGGTCTACAACAGTGGTATCGGCAGCAACGGACTGACCAGCGCCCGTCATGATGCCCTTTCCAAACATTATGCCCACCATTTTGCCGAGAGCTTTGATGCGCAGCTGCCGGATGAAGTAGTGTACATCGGCCGGCACCGCCTCACCGATACCTGGGAGCCCGATCTGTCCGGCGCAGCTGCCGAAGCGGTGGGCGGACTCACCATCGGGGAGCTGCTGCTGAGTCCTACCCGCACTTATGCGCCCGTGATGAAGCAGCTTTTGGAGCATCATTTTGACCGGATCCACGGACTGATTCACTGCAGTGGCGGCGGACAGACCAAATGCCTCAAATACCTGCCCGGCAATTACCGCATTGTAAAGGACGGCCTCTTCAATCCGCCGCCGGTGTTCCGCCTTATACAGGCCAGCAGCGGCAGCAGTTTGCGCGAAATGTATGAAGTGTTCAACATGGGCTGCCGGCTGGAGATTTACTGCAGCGCGGAGGATGCGGCCGTGATGATCGAGGAAGCCGCGCGCTTCAATATTGATGCCCGCGTCATCGGCAGGGTGGAGGCCGCTGCGGAAAAAGAACTGATCATCACGGCTGATGAAGCCGAAATCGTTTACCGGCCCGGCGCCCAGGATTAAAAAAAATCAATGCTCTGATAAACAACCGTTAAATTTGCTGCCGCGGCAAAAGGGCTTGCCGCCGGCGGTTAACTTGCATGCCGCATCTACTAAAAACCAGCATCTGAATTATGTCGCAGGCCGTTATCGAACTCAGCAATGTAAAAATCTACCAGGGGGATAATCTCATTCTTTCGGATGTGAACATCACAGTAGACAAAGGGGAATTTGTGTACCTCGTGGGTAAAACCGGCACCGGGAAGAGCAGCCTGCTGAAAACCCTTTATGGCGACCTTGAACTGAAAAACGGCGCCGGATCGGTGGTGGGTTTTAACCTGCGGGAACTCGACTGGAAAAAGGTGCCCTACCTGCGCCGCAACCTGGGCGTGGTGTTCCAGGACTTTCAGCTGCTCACCGACCGGAATGTGAATGAAAACCTCAAGTTTGTGCTGAAGGCAACCGGGTGGAAGGATGAGAAGCTGATGGATGAAAAGATTGCCGATGTGCTGGACAAGGTGGGCCTTAAATCCAAAGGCTTTAAAATGCCCTTTGAACTCAGCGGGGGAGAGCAGCAAAGGGTAGACGTTGCCCGTGCGCTCCTGAATTCACCCAAGCTCATCCTGGCCGACGAACCCACCGGCAACCTTGATCCCGAAACCAGCGACGAGATCATGCAGCTCCTCTTCCAGATCAGCCGCGATTACGGTACAGCCATCGTGATGGCTACCCATGATTATATTGTGATCAATAAGTTCCCCGCCCGCACCATCAAAACGGAGGCGGGTAAAGTGTGGGACCATGCCAAAGTAACCATGTAATCAGGCTTCCGGCCAGACGAGGCCAATCAGTTTCCGCGCATTCCGCTCATTGTTGTTCAGTTCGTTCAGAAGGGTTGCCCTTTTGCGGATCATGTTTTCGGTAAAAGGCAGTTCATAAAGACGGCTGACCTGTGAGCGGAAGGCTTCCGCGCCACCTGCAATGTTACACAGCGGATCCAGTCCCGACCCCTCTACTCCGGCCTCATTCACCAGGCAGTGTCTGCCGCAGAACAGGGCGTTCAGCAGTTTCAGTTTGATGCCGGTTTGGTTGAAAGCCGGCAGGATATTCACCTGTGCCTTGGCAATCATGTCCTGCATTTCCTTCTCCCCGGGGTCGGCAACAAGGCAGGTAAGTTCGTGCTGGTGGGCGAGGTGTTTCAGGCGTTCGGAAGGTTGTTTGCCCGCAATCACAAAGGGAATGGGCAGTTTGTTGAATACCTCCTGCAGCAGCCAGATGGCGGCTTCCTCATTTTCGTTGATCGACAGGTTGCCCTGGTAAAGGCAGTAACAGCCTTTGCCTGCATGGCCGCTCACCGATTCCCAGGCTACAAAGGCCGGCAGAAAGTGAATGCGGCGGGCGCCCAGCTGGTTGCGGTAGATGTTGAGGTCCTGCTGGCTGAGTGCCAGCAGCTCGGCCTGCCCGGTCAGTTTCTTCTCATAACGGAAAAGCATATGCGCTTCCCAGCGGTAATAGAGCCGGTGAAACAGCTCGTTTTCGTGGCGGCAGAGCTGGCTGTAATAGCGGAATTCGGCATTGTGCAGCCGTACAAAAACCTTCCTGTTTTTCAGGAGTCCCGTTTGCAGCGGCCAGGTGCAGTGTACGCCCTCCATCAGGATCGGGTGTTGATCGGCCAGCAGGTTTTTCATCAGGGCGGCCGAACGGCGCGACGAAACGATATAGGGCATCCGGAATGAAAATCCTTTCAGCCCGGTTCTGCGCGGATAATACTGCACCGAAGCGCAGTATTGCTCCATCAGGGGAGCCGGGGGGCGCTTTTTGGTGAAACAGTGCAGGTGGATCTTGACGCCCAGCTGGTGCAGCCAGCGGATGCGGTGCCACTGTTCGATGGCCCCGCCGTAATCGTCGGGGTATGGCACGTCGAGCGTGATGATATGCAGGTGTTTATCCAAGGATATCGTGATAAAAATCCAGTAATATTTTTTCTTCTGATTGCCAGTGCAATACCCGGGCAGCTGCCCGGCAGTTTTGCTGCAAACGCTGATATAACAACCCGTCTGACAGTAAATTGTTCAGCGCCGCGGCAATGCCTTCCGGGGTAGGTTCATTGATGAGCAGGGCTATCCCGTATTCGTCATTCACCGCCCGGTAAGCCGGATAGCCGGAACAGAGCTGGGGGATGCCTGCCTGGATATAGTCGAAGAATTTATTGGCCAGTGAGAGGTAATTGCTGAGGCCGGTGTTTTCCACCAGGTTGATGCCGGCATAGGCCCTGGCGGTGAGGGGGCGCAGTGCCTCCGGTTCCAGGTTGCCCAGGAAGCGGATCCGGTTTTCCACCCCATGGCTTTTGGCGAGGGCGCGGGCCTGTTCGAGAAAATTGCCTTCGCCGCAAACCAGCAGCGGGCAGTTCACCCGGCGCATGGCCGGGATCAGGGTTTCGAAGCAGCGGCCTTCATTGACCGCGCCCTGGTAGAGCAGAAAACGTTCGCCGGATGTATCCGGCGCCGGCAGGCTGAGGGGCTGGGGCAGGTTGCGGATCACCCCATACCGCACCCCGTACATCCGCTGAAATTCGTCTGCGATTGGCTGGTTGACTGTATAGCCCTTCGGAAAGCGGGGTACGGCAAAGCGTTCGATGGCTTTCCAGATCCGCTGCACCCGGGGGCGGGTAACCAGTTCTTTCATCTCGCAGAACAGCTCGTGGGCATCGTACACCCTTTTTTTACCCCGCAGGGCCGATACCGCCCAGCAGGGCAGGATGGTATCCAGGTCGATGGCACAAACCAGGTCCATTTTGCGGAAGAGCAGGAAGCAAAAGAGCCGGAGATTGTATTCCGCGTAAAAGGCCGCACCCCGGTGAAAAAAACAGCGCAGCCGCACCTGCCGGTAGGGCGTGCGGGGGAGGGGACGGGAACGGGGGAGCAACCGGCCCACCAGCACCACCTCGTACCCGGCTGCCGAGAGGCTGCCGCAGATCCGCTGCATCCGCTGGTCGTAGCTCAGGTCGTTGGTAACAGTGCAGTAGATGGTCATGTTAAGGAATCGGTTCAGGGAACGCCGGCAGGCTTCCACAGCAGCTGGCCGGCACGGGGAATTTGCGGAAAAATGCTGATTCCGCGCCGAATATCAATTTTTTTATCTACTTTTGCACGCGAAATAAAAAGAAAATTTAACAAAGAAGTTAAAAACAAAGAGATGTCTTATTTAACTACCGAAAAGAAGGCCAAGATCTTTGCTGATTTTGGGGGCCGTGCTGCCAACACCGGATCCATTGAGGGGCAGATTGCCATGCTGACCGAAAGGATCAACCACATTTCCAATCACCTGAAGACCAACAAAAAAGACTTTTCCTCCCAGCGGGGCCTGATGCAGATGGTAGGTCAGCGTAAAAGGCTGCTCACTTACCTCAGCAAACACAACCTCACCGGATACCGGGCACTGATCGAAAAATTAGGTCTCCGTAAATAAAATTCTGTCCATGAAATAGCGTGATTCCCAACTGTACTATACGGGTTGGGAATCATTTTATTTGTATGGTACGGTCTTTCTTCCGTGGCGCCTTTATAAGCCAGCTTGCGCTGATGGCCGCTGTTCTCCAACATCCATTCTGCACTGAATTACGCAAAGCGCCCGATTATCTAACCGTTTAACCAAGTGTTTTTATGAGTCTGAATCCTCAATCTGTTACATTCGACATAGGTGGTGGCCGGATGGTAACCATCGAAACCGGCAAGCTGGCCCGTCAGGCCGACGGGTCCGTAACTGTACGCCAGGGCGATTGTATGCTGCTGGCCACTGTTGTCGCCAACAAAGAACCCAAAGAAGGACAGGAGTTTTTCCCCCTGTCGGTTGACTACCAGGAGAAATTTGCTTCTGCAGGCCGCATCCCCGGCTCCTTCTTCAAAAGGGAGGCCCGTTTGAATGATTATGAAATCCTCACCAGCCGCCTGATCGACCGCGCCCTGCGCCCCCTCTTCCCCGAAGATTATTTCTGTGATGTACAGGTGCTGGTAAGCCTGGTTTCTTCGGATGCCGAAGTAATGCCTGATTCACTGGCCTGCCTGGCTGCTTCTGCCGCCCTGGCCGTTTCGGATATTCCCATCCAGGAAATCATCTCCGAGGTGCGCATCGCCCGCAAAGACGGTGAGTTCCTGATCAACCCCACCCGCAGCCAGCTGGACGGTGCTGACCTGGAGTTCATCATCGCGGCCACCGAGAAAAACATCATGATGGTGGAAGGTGAAGCCAAGGAATGCCAGGAAGAAGACCTGGTGAAGGCCCTGGAACTGGCGCATGAAGCCATCCGCATCCAGATCAAAGCCCAGGCTGAACTGCGTGAAAAAGCCGGCGTAAAAGGCAAGCGCGAATATACCCGCCCCTACCGCAACGAAGAGCTGAACCAGAAGATCATCAGCTTTGCCAGGGATAAAATGTACGCCATTGCCGCCTCTGCCTCGGCCAAACACGAACGCAGCGACGCCTTCAAGGCCCTGGCTGAAGAACTCAAGGCCCACCTCGGTGAAGAGCTGAGTGATGAGGATAAAAAACTGATCGGCCATTACTTCGGTGAACTCCAGTACCATGTGGTGCGGGATATGATCCTGAACGACCGCAAACGCCTCGACGGCCGTGGCCTGGAAGACGTGCGTCCCCTGTCAATGGAAATCAGCTACCTCCCCACACCGCACGGTTCTGCCCTGTTCACCCGCGGTGAAACCCAGTCACTTACAACGGTTACCTTCGGAACACCTTTAGATGAGCTGCTGGTAGAAAGCGCATTCAAATCTGATTTCACCAAGTTCATCCTGCACTATAATTTCCCGCCCTTCTCCACCGGTGAGGTGAAGATGATGCGCGGCCCCGGCCGTCGTGAAGTGGGCCATGGCAACCTGGCCATGCGTTCGCTGAGGCAGATGATGCCCGGCCGTGAGTATCCTTACACCGTAAGGGTGGTGAGTGATATCCTCGAGTCCAACGGCTCTTCTTCCATGGCAACGGTTTGTGCCGGTTCACTGGCCCTGATGGATGCCGGTGTGCCCATCAAGAAGCATGTGAGCGGTGTGGCCATGGGCCTCATCACCAAGGAAGGCAAATACGCAGTGCTTACCGATATCCTGGGTGATGAAGATCACCTCGGTGATATGGACTTCAAAGTAACCGGAACCCGCGATGGCATCTGCGGTGTGCAGATGGACATCAAGGTTGACGGGCTGAGCATGGACATCATGCGCCAGGCGCTCGACCAGGCCCGCAGGGGCAGGATGCACATCCTCGATGCCATGTATGGCTGCATGCCTGAGCACCGTCCGGATGTGAAACCCCATGCACCGCGTATGGTGAAGTTCGACATCGACAAGGAATACATTGGTGCGGTGATCGGACCCGGTGGTAAAGTGATCCAGGAAATCCAGCGCGAAACCGGCACCACCATCAACATCGAAGAGATCAACAATGTGGGCGAGGTGAGCATCTTCTCCGCCAATAAAGAAGGCATGGAAAAAGCCTACAACTGGATCCGTGGCCTGGTGGCTGCACCGGTGGTGGGTGAAGTATATGAAGGCACCGTGAAGAGCATTAAGGAATTCGGCGCTTTCGTGGAATTCTTGCCGAAGAAGGAAGGCCTGCTGCACATCAGCGAAATCAGCTGGAAGCGCCTCGAGAGCATGGAAGGTGTGCTGAAGGAAGGCGACAAGGTGAAGGTGAAACTGCTGGAGGTGGATCCCCGCACCGGTAAGTTTAAACTGAGCCGCAAGGCCCTGATGCCGAAACCGGAAGGTCATACCGGCGGTGGCGGTCAGCAGGGGGGTGGTCATGGCGACAGAAGGCCCCGGCCCGAACATCGCCAGGGTGGTCCCCGCCGGCACGATAACCCCTCCGGTCACCAGCAGGAACAGTCTGCTCCCGGCAATCCTGAACCCGGAAACGAATAAGGTTTCAATTTCTTTGGATAAGCAAAAACTCCGGTAACCCCGGAGTTTTTTTTGTGCACCGAAGCGGGATAACTTTTGGCGTAATTTCCACGGCGCTGCATTTTTTTTGAATATGTTTGCCTGCCGATACCTCTGAAAATACTCCCCCGGAACTGATCATCCCAGCTATTGTAAATTTTCAAAACTGTACCAATGCTCCGCCGATTTTTACTTGCCAGTATCCTGTTTGTGTCATTCAGTGCTGTTCATGCCCAGCAAATCCGCAGCCAGGCCGCTTTTCGCCTGCTGCAAACCGCCCAGACCCTGATGGAGGTGCAGCAACTGGAGGCTGCTGAACAATATTTCATCAAGGGCCTCAACCGGGCCACCGCCAATAACGACACTTACTCCGAAGCCTATGCGTACCAGGGATTGGGCACCCTTTATACCAAACTGGAGCAGAATAAAAAGGCGGAAGAAAGCTATCAGAAATCGCTGAAACTGTACCGATCCCTGAACCTGCCCGTGCTGGCCAATATGGTGGAAAGTCTGCTGAAAAGTGTACAGGGCGTGGGCGATCTGTACGGCGGTGTGGAAATCGGCGCCAAAGGCGTGAAGATGAGCATCATTGATGTAAAACTCAGCAAAGACAAGCAGTACGATTATACCCTGGTGGCCGATACCTCCATCAATACCGATGCCGCTGAACTTTCGTACCGGAGCGAAAAGGAAACCTTTGATGCGCTTACCATCTTCTGGAAGATTTTGAAAGAGCGTTACCGCATTCCCAGCAACCGGATTCATATTGTGATCAGCAGCGGGTTGCGCCAGGAGCTGGATAAATACAACAAGGTGGATTATTTCGCCTATATGGTGCGGCCCAAGGAGATGGAGCACAGCGTTCAGATTACCTCCATCACCCCCAACCAGGAAGCCGAGCTGAGCATCCTGGGGATTGTGCCGCAGAAGCATCGCTTCGTTGCCAACCAGCTGGATATCGGCAGCGGCAATACCAAGGGCGGTTATTTTGATGGCAGCCGCCGCCTTGTTCCCATCACGTTCCCGCTGGGCACCAAGTCGTTTCAGCGGCTGGTAGACGCCCGTGAAAACGGCGACATTCATCAGTTTGCCGCTGCGGCAGAACGCCTGTGGCGTGACAGCATCGCCGCAACGGTGGATGAAGAACTGCGCGACAAAACCGAATTCAGGAACAAAAACATCTTCTACCTTTCGGGAGGTATTGTATGGGCCCTTACCTGTTACCTCTATCCCGCGGAAGCGCAGAAAAACTATGTGGAGATCAGCGGGGCCGATATTGCGGCTTTCAGACAGCGGCTGATCAATGGCGATCTCGACCAGGTGCAGGCGGCTGCCCTGGCACAGATCAAAGACCCGCAGCTGGGGGAGGCCGCCCGCAACAACCTGAAGCGGGTAACTAAAACCTACGACCAGCGGGCCCTTACAGCCGGCGCCATCTGGCTCGATGAGCTGATCAAAAAGGTGAATGCTGAACACCCCGATAAAAAGTTCATCTATCCCCGTTATGGTTATGTGGGCTGGATCAGTGGGTACATCATCAAAAAGGTAACCAACCAGTATACCGAAATGCTGGCCTCTGCCCAACGTTAATTCATCCGGGAAATTTATCCTTACCGATTATGCCTGCACTGTTCCGGGTCACCCGATTCCTGCTCCTCCTGACCCTGCTGCCTACCGGGCGCCTCGCAGCCCAGGAGCGCACCTTTACCGACGGCGACAACCGCTGGAGGGTACAGGCTTATGCCCCCAATGTATTTAAAGTAAGCCTCACTCCCCGGCATTATGCCCGTAACGAGGAGGTAACCGGTGCGGTGGTCGCCACGCCCCGTCCGTTGCCGGTACCGGCACTTTGGAAAGACGGGGAGCTGGAACTGGGCAGCACAGCCCTGAAATTGCGCATCGCTGCCCTGCCCGAAGCGGAAGGATACCGGGGATTCCGCTTCCGACTCCAGGAGCAGGAAAAAATTTACGGGGGCGGCGAAAGAGCCCTGCCGCTGAACCGGCGCGGATACCGGCTGCCCCTCTACAACAACCCCTGGTATGGCTATGGTATGGGCGCTGATGCCCTCAACTTTTCGGTGCCCTTCTTTACTTCATCGGCGGGTTATGCCCTCTTCTTTGATAACGGGTCCAGGGGCTATGCCGACCTGGGCCGGAAGGATCCGAAAATCCTGGAAGCCGGTTTCATCAGCGGCGCACTCCAGGTGTATGTGATCTTTGGCCGCGATCACCAGGAGATCCTGTCGTCCTACTACCGGCTCACCGGTACCCAGCCCCTGCCGCCCCGCTGGGCCCTGGGCAATTATATGAGCCGCTTTGGCTATACCAGCGAGGCCCAGACCCGCTCAATTGCCGCCCAGATGCGGGCCGCCGGCATCCCCTTCGATGCGGTGATCTTCGACCTGTTCTGGTTCGGCGACAGCATCAAGGGTACGATGGGGAACCTCGACTGGGTGAACCGGGAAAAATGGCCTGATCCGCGGCGCATGATGCAGCAACTGATCAGCGAGGATGTTCAGCCCGTTCTGATTGCCGAGCCTTTTCTGCTCAGGGGAACCCGCCAATATGCAGCCTCTGTGCCTTACCTGGCCAAAGACAGTGCCGGCGCCCCGTACACCCTCACCGATTTTTATTTTGGCCAGGGAGGCCTGCTCGATATTTTCCGCCGCGATGCCGGCAACTGGATCTGGAATACGCATTACCGCAGGCAGATCGCCAATGGCGTGCACGCCTGGTGGACCGATCTCGGTGAGCCGGAAAAGCACCCGGCTTCACTGCTGCATAACCTCAAAGACCAGGGGGTGCAACGGCCGGTTGGCGCCGAAGAGGTGCACAACCTCTATGGCCATTACTGGAATAAGATGCTGGCGGAAAAATATGCGCAGCACTATCCCCAGCGCCGGCTCTTTCACCTCAACCGTTCCGGCTTTGCCGGCAGCCAGCGCTACAGCATCTTCCCCTGGAGCGGCGATGTGAGCCGCAGCTGGGACGGCTTCCGGGCACAGCTGCCCCTGATGCTCGGGATGAGTATGAGTGGCGTCCCTTATATCCATGCCGATGCCGGCGGCTTTGCGGGTGGGGAAGGGGATCATGAACTCTATGTGCGCTGGTTGCAGTATGCTGCTTTTACCCCCATCTTCAGGCCGCATGGCACCGCTTTGTTTGGCGTAGATCCCAATACCTTCAACTACCCCAGTGAGCCGGCGCTCATCGATACGCCCTTCCGGCATGATGCCCGTGAGGCCGTTTACCAGCGTTACCGCCTCCTGCCTTATCACTATACCCTGAGCTACCGGCATACGGCCCTGCGGGAACCCCTGGCCGCCCCGCTCTATTACTATTTTAATGGAGATACCATTGCTGAAAATATTCAGGATCAATACATGTGGGGCCGTAATTTAATGGTGTGTCCCGTTACGGAAAAGGCTCAAGCCCAGCGGAGGGTTTACCTGCCGGCCGGTACCTGGTACGACTGGTACCGGGGTACCCCGCAAGCGGGGCATCGCTGGATCAGCCGGTCAACCCCCCTGCAGGAAATACCGGTATATGTAAAGGCGGGCAGTTTTGTGCCGCTGTACCTGCCGGAAGATATGGCCAGGGCATCGGCTGCCCGCTATGATGGCTCAGCGCTTACCGTGCTTTATTATCCCGGAGAGCAGGCCAGTGAGTGGGAACTTTATGATGATGACGGCATCAGCCGGCGCCCGGCAGGCGAACGGATCCGCTTCAGCGGCTCACAAAAAGGGAACAGGATCGAAATCCGGATCCGCACCGACCGGCCGCAGCACTACCGCAACCAGACCCGCCTGATCAGGATGGCCCCCCTCACCGGCGGCCGTCAGATCCGGTCGCTGACCCTCAATGGAAAGCCCCTGCCCGCTGTTACAGAACAGTCGTTCAGCTGGTCGTCAACCGCTTCCTTCTCTGCCCCGGCAGTGCCGCTGCGTTTTGAGGGCAAAGCCTTAACCCTCGTTCTTGAACTCAGTGAATAATGCCTATGCACCAGATATTTTACCAGTTTGATTTTGAACTGCCCAGCCAGGATGAAACCGATAAGCTGATCGCCCTGCTGGCCGAACAGGGATTTGACGGTTTTGTGGAGGAAGAAGATCAGCTCACCGCCTTTATTCCCGAACTGCGGTTCGACCAGGAAGCCTTTGAAGAAGTGCTGGAGAAGTTCTCCATTGTTACCTATACCCGGTCGGATATTGAAAACATCAACTGGAACCAGCAGTGGGAGGCCAATTTTGAACCGGTGTATGTGGAGGATTTTGCCGGCATCCGGGCCGACTTTCATCCCCCGCTCAGCGGGGTGGCCCACGAAATCGTCATCACCCCCAAGATGAGTTTCGGCACGGGTCACCATGCCACCACCTGGCTGGTGATGAAAGAGATGCAGTCGGTGGACTTTACCGGCAAAACGGTGCTCGACTTCGGTACCGGCACGGGTATCCTGGCCATCCTGGCCGAGCAACTGGGGGCAGCCTCCGTGCTGGCCATCGACAACGATGAATGGAGCATCACCAACGCGGAGGAAAACCTGCTGCGCAATCACTGCGAACGGGTGAGCCTCGAAAAAATGGAAACCCTGCCCACCGGCAACCAGTATGATATTGTGCTGGCCAACATCAACCTGAACGTGATCGTTCAGCACCTGCCGGTATTGGCGGCCGTTACCCATCCCGGTTCGGTGGTGATTTTCAGCGGTATCCTGCATACTGACCTGGCCGAGCTGCAGGAAACCTGCGCAAAAGCCGGCTTCCGGGAACGGCATCATGCCCGCCGCGGAGACTGGATCATGCTGAGTGTCAGCCGACTGTAATTCCTTTCCCCCGGCTGTTGCTATTACCAAATGGTTAACCTTTGGGAAAAAGGGGTATATTTGCCACCTCAACTCACTGGTGCAAACATGAAGGAACTGATATTGATTTTTCTGGCTTACCTGATTGGATCCATTCCCACCGCCCTGATCATCAGCCGCCGCTTCTTCGGTATCGACATCCGCGATTACGGAAGCGGCAATATGGGGGCCACCAATACCTTCCGCGTACTCGGCTCCAAATACGGAACCATCGTGATGGGGATCGATATCCTCAAAGGGATGCTGGCCGTTTCACTTTACCTTTTTCTGCCTTACTACCTGAATAACGAATGGCACCGCACCAACCTGATGGTAGGCCTGGGACTGGCCGCAGTGCTGGGACACATCTTCCCCATCTTCGCGGATTTTAAAGGCGGCAAAGGCGTGGCCACGCTTTTCGGCATGATCCTGGCCGTACAGCCCGTGATTGCGGCCGCCTGCGTGGGGGTATTCCTGATGGTTTTATTCCTCACCCGTTATGTATCCCTGAGTTCCATCCTGGCCGGCATCATGCTGCCGGTGTCTGTATTGTGGATCTGGAATGATGAAGTGACCATTTACCGCATTTTTGCGGTGCTGGTTGCCCTGCTGATTATCCTCACCCACCAGAAGAACATCATCAAGCTGCTCCGCGGCCATGAAAGCCGGGTTCCGATTTTCCGGCATCGCGACCGCCGCAAAGGCGAGCGTGCAGCAAAATAAAGTGCCTTTTGCCTGTTCAGGCAAAAACTGGTACGGCACTTGCACTCACCGAATTAAAACGGATACCATGAAAAGAGTCATCCTTTCCCTGGCGGCCATTATCCTCTTCGCCGCAGGCTGCACCCGCAATGCCATCACCGGCCGCAAACAACTGGGGCTGATCCCTGAAGACCAGCTGCAGCAGATGGCCGTTTCCGAATACCGCAGTTTTCTGTCCCAGCACAAAGTCATCAATGCCGGCGCCAGCAAAGACGCCGATATGGTGCGCCGCGTGGGCAACCGCATCTCCGCAGCCATCACCCGGTATTATACAGCACAGGGGCATGGCGAGGTGCTGAAAGGCTACAACTGGGAATTTAACCTGGTAGACGATCAGCAGGTGAATGCCTGGTGCATGCCCGGCGGCAAAGTGGTGGTGTACACCGGGTTGCTGCCCATCGCCCAGAATGAAGCCGCCCTTGCCGTGGTGATGGGGCACGAAATTGCACACGCCGTGGCCCATCACGGCAACGAACGCATGAGCAAGGGCATGCTGGCCCAGGGTATCGGCATGGTAGGCGATATCCTCACCCAGCGCGATCCCAAAGTGAACAGCCTGTTCAACAATATCTATGGTCCAACAGCCCAGATCGGTGTGCTGCTGCCCAACTCCCGGTCACAGGAATATGAGGCCGACCGTTTTGGTTTGTATTTTGCCGCCATGGCCGGCTACAACCCGCAGGAGGCCATCCCATTCTGGCAGCGCATGTCGCAGGCCGGCGGACAAAAACCCCCGGAATTCCTGGCCACGCACCCCTCCGATGAAAACCGCATTGCCCGCCTGCAGGACCTCATGCCCGAAGCCCTGAAATATTACCAGCCTGTAAAAAAATGAACCAGCTGAGGAACAGCTTAACGGTGTGCAGAATGCACACCGTTTTTTTATTTCATCACCTCATGCACTGAAACCCGGGTCACCGGAACCCGGGTGGCAGCAACGCCGTAATGCGGGGTGCATCAGGGTTTTCATCCCCTGCTTCTTTCCCGTTAAATTCGTGCAAATGCTTATCTTCAACCCCTAAATTTTCAACGATATGGATGCTGCTATACAACAGAAAGTGGATGCCTGGCTCAACGGAAATTATGATGCCGACGTAAAGGAGGCGATCCGTAAAATGCAGGCGGAACAACCCGATGAACTGGCTGATGCCTTTTATAAAAATCTCGAATTCGGTACCGGCGGGCTCCGCGGAATCATGGGGATCGGTACCAACCGCATGAACAAATACACTGTGGGCATGGCTACCCAGGGTTATGCCAATTACCTCAAGCAATGCTTTGGGAACGACGTGAAAGTGGCCATTGCGCACGACAGCCGCAACAACAGCCGTTTTTTTGCAGAAACCACGGCCCATGTATTTGCCGCCAACGGCGTGAAAGTGTTTTTATTTGAAAGCCTGCGGCCCACACCCGAACTGAGTTTTGCCATCCGCCACCTGGGATGCCAGGGTGGGGTGGTGTGCACCGCTTCTCACAACCCCAAGGAGTACAACGGTTACAAGGCCTACTGGAACGACGGTTCCCAGCTGGTGCCGCCGCATGATAAGAATGTGATTGCTGAAGTAGAGAAAATTGCATCAGTTGACGATGTGAAGTGGAGCGGAGGCGACAGCCTGATCATCCTCATCGGCAAGGAACTTGATGAAGCCTATATGGCCATGGTGAAAAGCCTCAGCGTGTATCCCGAAGTCTGTGCCCGCCAGCATGATCTGAAGATCGTGTACACCCCCATCCACGGATCGGGTATTGTACTGGTGCCCGAGGTGCTGAAGCGTTTCGGTTTCAGCAATGTGCACATTGTGGACGAACAGGCGGTGCCCGACGGCAATTTCCCCACCGTGGTGTATCCCAACCCGGAAGAAACCGAAGCGATGAGCATCGGCCTGAAAAAGGCCCGGGAACTGGATGCCGACATCCTGATGGGCACTGATCCTGATGCCGACCGGGTGGCCATCGGGGTAAAGAACCACCGCGGCGAATGGGTGCTGCTCAATGGCAACCAAACGGCCATGATCGCATTTAATTACATGATTGAAGCCCGCCGGGCCAAGGGCATTGCCAAGCCCAATGATATGGTGGTGAAAACCATTGTTACCACCAACATGATTGATGCCATCGCCAAAGCCAACCAGGTGGGCTGTTACAACGTGCTCACCGGCTTCAAATGGATTGCGGAGAAAATCCGCCAGCTGGAAGGCCGTGAAAACTACATCATCGGCGGTGAAGAGAGTTTTGGCCTGATGATCGGCGACCAGATCCGCGATAAAGATGGGGTAAGCGCCGTTGCCCTCTGCTGCGAAATGGCGGCTTATGAAAAAGACCGCGGCCGCAGCCTTTTCGACAAGCTGATTGATCTGTACCTGCAGTACGGTTACTATAAGGAAAGCCTCGTGAACGTGGTGAAGAAGGGCATGAACGGCGCCCGCGAAATTGCTGAAATGATGGAGGCATTCCGCAACAATCCGCCTGCCACCATCGACGGTAAACCGGTTGAAAAACTGCTCGATTACCAACTGCAAACGGGCCGCAACCTGCGCACCGGCGAAACCTGGAGCATTGACCTGCCCAAGAGCAACGTGCTGCAGTTTCTGCTGGACGACGGTACCAGCATTTCCGCCAGGCCGAGCGGCACCGAACCCAAGATCAAGTTTTATTTCAGCGTGAATGCCCCGCTGGCCAGCAAGGCTGATTTTGATGCGGTGGACAAAGCGTTGGATGAACGGATCAGCCGCATCATCGCGGAGATGAAACTCAAATAATCCGAACATACTATCCACCCCGCAGTGCTGTTCGCTCACTGCGGGGTTATCTTTGCCCTGCTATGAGAAAATATGATGACACTTACCGCCACAAGGGTTTGCGCAAAAAGCTGATCGATGCCCTGCGGGAGAAAGGAATCAGTGATGAGGCGGTGCTCAAAGCCATGAACAATGTGCCCCGGCATTTTTTCCTCGACAGCGCCTTTGATGAAATTGCCTATGAAGACCGTGCCTTTCCGATCAGCGCGGGACAAACGATTTCGCAACCCTATACCGTGGCTTACCAGACGCAGCTGCTGCAGGTAAAACCCTTCGATAAAATTCTGGAGATTGGCACCGGCAGCATGTACCAGTCTGCCGTACTGGCCGAAATGGGCGCCCAGGTGTACACCATCGAGCGGCAGAAAGGGCTGTACGACAAAACCCGCCAGTTTATCCTGAAAAGCCGTTACCCGCAGATCAAGTTTTTTTACGGGGATGGCTTTGAAGGCCTGCCCACCTTTGCCCCCTTTGATAAAATCATCATCACGGCTGCGGCGCCGTTTATTCCGCCCCGGCTGGTGGAGCAGATGAAAGCCGGCGCCAGGATGGTGATCCCGGTGGATGAGGATCAGCACCAGCGGATGCTGCGGATTACCCGCCAGCCCGATGGATCGCTCACGGAAGAGGCTTTTGAACATTTCTCCTTCGTGCCCATGCTCAGTGGAAAAAACGGCTGATGCGCCGGAAAAATGAACAAGAATCAGCATGCTGCGTTTTTTCTCCAAACTGGTTTTGATCTGCAACGGCTGCTTTGCCCTGTCGGTGCTGTTCCGCTACGCCGGCAAAGCCCGTGAAGCGGAGTCCCTGGCCCCCCTGCCGCTTTACCTGCAGTGGGTGTTGATCCTCGGCATGGCTGCCCTGCTGCTGAACCTGTTTTTCATCCTGACCTGTGCAGGGTATTTCGCTTTCCGGAAACCCACGGGGATCGCCCGCTGGCTCATCCTCCTGAACGCGGCATTCCTGGTTTTTCAACTGCTGTATTACAACCTGCTGACATGATACATTCCATCCTCCGCGAAAAAGGCACCCGGCTTTTCCTGGTGCTGGCCGCTGTGTTCATCACCAACGCCCTGATTGCGGAAGTGATCGGGGTCAAAATTTTTTCGCTGGAAGACAGTCTGGGTATACCCCGGGCCAACCTCCAGCTGCCCGGAGGAAGGTTCAGTTTCCACCTCACGGCCGGCGTGATCCTTTGGCCTGTGGTGTTCATCATGACCGACATCATCAATGAATATTACGGTCCGCG
>JAYRPG010000118.1:0-16708 GCA_041911275.1 Ferruginibacter sp.
ATCTAACACAGACAAAGCGGAGGTGTAATCATGGCAAAGACCAACGAAATCAAATCCCGGACCGCCATCACAGCGGATAAGCGCCCCAAGAAATACTGCCGTTTCAAGAAAATGGGCATTCATTATATCGACTATAAGGATGCCGACTTCCTGAAAAAATTTCTGAACGAGCAGGGTAAACTCCTGCCCCGGCGCATTACCGGTAACTCCCTCAAGTTCCAGCGGAAAGTGAGCGACGCAGTGAAAAAGGCTCGTCAAATGGCGATCCTGCCTTACGTTACCGATCTTTTAAAATAATTTTTCACCACCCTAATTCCGGACCGTCTCCGGATGAAAGTTGCCGAAAATGGCAATTGGGTAAAAATGCAACATCATGCAGGTCATTTTAATTCAGGATGTGAACAACCTCGGCGGCGCCAACGAACTGGTGACCGTAAAAAACGGGTATGGCCGCAACTACCTGATCCCGAAAAAGCTGGCCGTTGAAGCCAACCCCTCCAACCTCAAACAACTGGAGGAAAGGATGAAACAGCAGCAGAAGAAAGAAGCCAAACTGCTGGCCGAAATCAACAGCGTCATCGAAAAGCTGAAAGAAGGCGCGCTGAAAATCGGTGCCAAAACCGGCACCAGCGGTAAGATCTTCGGCAGCGTAACCTCTGTACAGATTGCCCGCGCTATCCGCGAACAGAAGGGTTACGAAATCGACCGCCGCAGGATCCAGATCCTCGACGAGGTGAAAGAACTGGGCACGTTCAAAGCAAAAATCGACTTCGGCAACAGCCAGGAAACTGAACTGGAGTTTGAAGTGGTAGCTGAATAAAACGGCTCCGGCTGACATTAAAGAAACCATCCCCTGCGGATGGTTTCTTTGTTTTTATACCCCCGCCCCACGCTGACCACGGCGGGTTTAAGCCCTGACCATCCTCAGCATTCCGCCGTCCTGCCCACCCTAACTTTACGGAACAATCCCGGTTATGCAAGCCTGGCTGCGCATCGTATCCCTGCTTATCCTGTACCTCTCGGCATGCAGTCTCGAAGCCTGCAATACCCCCTCACCCGGTAAGGGGCAAATCCACAACAGCGACACGCTCCCGCCGGCCGTTCACCCTGATCTGCCGGGCCGTTTCAGCCGTCAGCAAACCCTTTACTTCGACAGCACGGAGCTGGCCGCCTTTTTCAGGCGCTTCCCGGTATTCCGGTCATACGAAAAGGATGTCCGGCAATTTTACCGGGGGCGTCGTTATGCCTATGCCTGGTACGATGAAGGCGGACTGATCGAAACTGCAGACCAGCTCAGCGACCGTATCCGCAACCTCCCGGAAGAAGGCATTCCCAATACCATCCCCTGCAGCGATACCCTGCTGAACCTGCTGGAAGAAAGCCATCCCGGCGATCCGCCCCTGCCCGCACTTGATATCCTGCTTACCAGTGCATACCTCAGCTATGCCAATATGGTCTGGAAAGGACTGCCCGACCAGGATTACCGGCAGATCAACTGGCTGCTGCCCCGCAAACAGCTGAGCTATCGCCAGCTGCTCGACTCACTAACGGTGAGCCCTGTCCTCAAAAATGAACCCGTGTACCGGCAGTACGGCTTACTGCGCGAGCAGCTCCGCCGCCTGAAAGTGCTTCAGGAGCAGGAACTGCTCCCCAGGATCCTGGCGGGCAGCCGCAAACTGCGGCCGGGTGATACCGGCAGGGTGGTAACGGCCGTAAGAACCTGGCTGCAGCTGATGGGCGAGGACCCGGGCCCCGGGAAAGGCAACCTGTTCGACAGCCTGCTGAGCCAGGGCATCCGCCGCTTTCAGCAAAGGATGGGGATGAAGGAGGATGGGCTCATCAGCCGTGCCCTGGCAGATGAAATGAATGTGCCGCTGAAAAAGAGAATGGAAACCATCCTGGTAAACATGGAGCGCTGCCGCTGGGTGCCCCCGAATCTGCAGCAGCATTTTATAGTGGTGAACATTCCCGATTACCGGCTCTTTGTATGGGATGCCGACTCGGTGGTGATGAGCATGAAGGTGGTGGTGGGCCAGGCTCAGCATAAAACCGTGATCTTTACCGGCGAACTCCGGTACATTGTGTTCAGCCCCTACTGGAATGTGCCGCTGAGTATCCTGCATAAAGAAATCCTGCCGCTGATCCGGCGAAACCGGAATTATCTCGCCGCCAATCATATGGAATGGCACGGTCAGTCGGTGAGGCAGCTGCCGGGCCCCGACAATGCCCTGGGCGGGGTGAAATTCCTCTTCCCCAATTCGCACAGCATCTACCTGCATGATACCCCCGCCCGCTCATTGTTTGACCAGCCCTCCCGCGCTTTCAGCCATGGCTGTATCCGCATTGCCGAGCCCAAAAAACTGGCGGCTTACCTGCTCCGGAACAACCCGGAATGGACGGACAGCACCATCACGGCCGCCATGCACCGCAGCAGCGAACTGGTTGTAACCCTTTCAAAACCAACGCCTGTTTACATTACTTACTTCACCGCCTGGGTAGACCGGAACGGGCGGCTGCAGCTCAGAAAGGATGTTTATGGCCGCGACCAGCAGCTGGCCCGCCTGATCATGGATGAAAAGGGGTTCTGAGAAATTTGACCGGAATGAACAAAAAACCGGTAAATCTCCTATATTTGTAGAGCTTTAATGTTTTAGTGCCTGTCCATTGACTGATAATCTGCTCTTCTAGATCCGTTATTCAGTTCATTGTATCAACTAAGTCATTATTGGTATTTTTTCATTTTTTAAACGTTTTTACAATGAACATCTATGTTGGAAATCTGAGCTGGTCAATGACTGACGACGATTTAAACAACCTCTTCTCACAGTATGGTGCTGTAAGCAGCGCAAAAATCCTCAAAGACAAAGTGAGTGGCCGCAGCAAAGGCTTCGGCTTTGTGGAAATGGACGACGATGAGGCTGCCCGTACAGCTATCGCCAACCTGAACGATCAGGAAGTACAGGGTCGTAAACTCAAAGTGAACGAATCTCAGCCCAAGCCCGAAGGCAGCGGTTTCAAGAAGCGCAGCTTTGGTGGCGGCGGTGGCGGCTTCCGCAAGAGCGGTGGCGGCGGTTTCGGAGGTGGTTACGGTGGCGGCAACCGCGGTGGTTACGGCGGTGGCAACCGCAGTGGCGGCTTCAGCAATGACTATTGATTGAAATGCCTCTTCAATAAACCGGATCCCCTGCATACCCTGCAGGGGATTTTTATTGCCGTTAGCGGCCAGCAGCTTATCGAATGTGGGGAATTAGCAATCCGTTAACCTAGCACTTTCACCTGTTAAGATTTGTATGCTTGAAATTATTGTGATTCCGTAGCGTTTGGTGCACCCGACAACTAAAGATTAATATTGATTAAATGCTGAAGTAATCTGTCATACTCCACTTTTGCAAAACTGCCTATTCGTGACAGGCTTTCCATTCTTTTTATTTGTTTTTCGGATATTATTCACATAGTTCGTATATGGTGTTCTGCCTGTACCTGTATTTAATTCTACAATTGATTTTTCTAAAATGTGATTGGGTGCGTCAATTTTATTTAAGAATACGGGAATGCCTGTTACAGATTGATGACTCTCATACTTTGTTTTTCTACGACTTAGTTTAAAGCCCCCTTCTATAACAGCCTCTAATATTTCCTGAATCACTTTTCCAAAATCTGCTTGTGATGAGAAAGTCAAGTCGTCAACATATCTAGTATATGTTATATCATGCTGCTTGCAAATGTTTAGCAACGTGAAGTCTGTTTGCATAAACACCAAATTGGCTATTGCTGTACTTGTAGGACTACCTTGTGGCAATTCATTCTTTCTCGTTGTCAAAGTGGTTAACCAATGAGATATATGTGTAGAATAACCTAATCTTAAAAATGCATCATAAACTCTACGCATTGAAATATTTGGGTAAAACTCTTGAAGATCTGTTTCAAAAATATACTTCCGACCTTGATGTTTTTTTGCATTTGTAATGTTGCTTCTACCTTTTACCCCTCCATGTACACAATCTGGAAATTTAATTTGGTCTAATACGTTCTTCTTAATACGCTTTTGTACAATTTTCAAAAAGGTCGACGGATTTCTAAAAGTCCTTTTCTTTACTGTCCCATCTTTATATGTTTTCGGATTCCCCTCTTTGTCTAATTTATCTTCGCTCCATTCCTTATAATTTATATCTATTGTAGAAAGCAAGTGTGCCATTTCTGTACGGTTAAAGCCGAGTAAATGACATAGCTTTTTAAATTCATAGGCTTTATATCGGTCACTTTTAGACAGAGAAGAACTCATTAACTAAGGATTTTACAGAGGGACTTACAATTTCGAATGCCTTCCTTTTCCCTGGCTGCACATCATCCTCAGTCATTGAAAGAAAAAATAGAATTGGAAGAGGGACATCTAAGTTTTCGCTAATCGTTTTTAATGTTGAAAGATTGGGCTCTTTCAAATTACTTTCAATTTGAGATAGATATGTTTGTGTAATACCGCAAGAGAGAGCAAACTCAGATTGAGTTTGACCTCTTTGCTTTCTAATGCTTTTTATTATGCTGCCTAAGTCCATTGTAAAAAAGAAAATTAAGGAGTGTTCGGATTACTGGTTCGGCATTTCAGTTTCATCTAAGCCTTTAATTGCGAAAAGATTAGTTATGAGCAAAACAACGGCATTGATTTCTTGACGAATTTGCTCGTTTGTTTTACCCCTTTTCTTTTTCAGGCCTTGAAGTCTTGTTACTGCCTCACTTACGACTTTTACGTCTGTTTCCGAAAGAGAACACTGGCTCTTTGTGATAGATGTAATGCTATTGATTACACTATCAATGATTCGATTTTGTTTTAATCTGCTCATTTGATTTGTTTTTTAAAGACAATACCATTATTGTCCTGCGTAAACATATAATGGTCACATGAACAGTTTGGTGCTAATACCCTAAATGCGTAGACAATGTTCTCGTGCACTCTCTTAACATTCCTGCGTATTAATACTAATCAATACTGCTAATAACAACTCCATAGCTATGCGCCTATTACCCAGATCTAATGCACTCGGCGTTACGGCAAGAGGGATAGAATGCTGCTGTTAGTTTACCTGTAAAGGTTTGCCCTTTCGGACAGTCAGGGGGAACTCCACTTAAGGAATAGCGTCGAATCAAGCCTCAAAGAACTTTCTGAACACAAGTATAGGAAATATTACTGACAGTTAATAAAAAAGAGGGAAATATTTTAAGCGCTTTTTCGAGTTCAGCCCTGAACTCATTTAGGTGTTTATGATAAGCTTGCCACCAACTGTCCGACACTTTCGGCCCTTTCAGCCTTGATGATCAGAAACGGTACCCCAGGTTGATGCCCATTGCCCGGATGCCGGCCCAGGGGCCATCCACGCGAAAGGCAGCGCCCTGCGCATCCGGCTTGCCCGGCTCCAGTTCAATCTGAATCAGGGGCGTGGTTTGCCGGATCTTCTCGAGCTCAAACTGCAGGCTGATCTGCTCAATGTCATTCAGCTTGCCCGTATAAGTAAACCGCCCTTTGCCTATCCCGTAATTCGGACCAATGATCCACCAGTCGAGGTACCATTTCGCAGCAAGCTTCCATTGCGCACCCACCTGGATGCCGGCCGTGAGGGTATGCACATGCCCGCTGAACAGCGCCGTTTTGTCGATGATGGTATTGTTGACATAATCGTAATACTTCACCGGCAGGTTACCGTAATAATAATTGTAGCCCAGCATCGGCGCCATGTAAAAGCCCCGCGGTGCGCCCTGTTTGCCCAGGTAAAAACGGTATTCGGGCAGGATGCCGATATTGCCCAGCCGCGCCTGCTCCACCCTGATGAGGGTATCGTCAATCATCCTGCGCACCAGCCCCTGCAGGGGAATCGGCGCCTTAGGCCGGAAACGCAGGGCCACCGCCCAGGAGCGGTTCCGGGCCACCGGTTGCTCATATTGCCAGGAAAAATTACCGAACACCAGCGCGGGCAGATTGAGTTTGATCAAGCGGGGCAGCGAATCATGACGCTTTTGCTGCGCAGCCAAAGAAAGGGGAAGCACACTCACGAGAATGAACAAACGAACCAGAATGCATTTCATAACGGGGATTATCCGCAACAAGCTACGGAGAAAAAGGCAATACCCCATATTCCGTGTACCGGCCAGCACCTGCTCAGGCAGCTTTGCGGGCAGCCCACACCTGCAGCACAGCCGACAGCAGGGCAACCAGCACCGCCCCGATGACATTCAGCCAGAGGAAGGAAATCACATCGGCCTGGTAGATCAGGATCACCAGCACCTGGGCGATGACGCTGCCGTAAAATACGGCCCGGCCGCCGATGGACCGGAACCAGAAGGCCACCGCGAAAATACCCAGGATCACGCCGTAGAAGATGGAACCCAGGATGTTCACGGCTTCGATCAGGCTGTTGCCGAGGTTATGGGCAAACATGGCCACCAGGATGCAGAACAATCCCCAGCCCAGCGTATACCAGCGGGCCATCCGGTACTCCTTTTCGGGCGTAACCGGGTGAAGGCTGAGCGGCCGGTGGAAATCCACCATGGTACAGGAAGCCAGGCTGTTCAGGGCAGCGGCAATGCTGCCCCAGGCGGCCAGGAAGATCACCGCAATCAGCAGCCCCACCAGCCCGGGGGGCAGGTAATCGATCACAAAACGCAGGAAGATGTAGTTGGTGTCGTTGGCGTCATCGCCCGGCAGTGCCTGGCGGATCAGCTGCTTATACGCCCGCCGGGCTGAGTCTGCCGCCGGCCGGTTGCCCTTTTCCAGCGCGGCATCATAGGCGGCCTCCGTACGGATGAGGTCGTTGCGGTAAACTGTTTTTTCTGCCGCCGCCACGCGGGTGGCATCAAAAAACACCGGGGCCCGGTGATACTGATAGAAACTGAAAACGAGTATCCCCACCAGCAGGATCAGGAACTGCATCGGCACTTTCACCAGTCCGTTCATCAGCAGCCCCAGTTTGCTTTCGCGGTCATCCCTGGCCGTGAGGAAACGGCCCACCTGGCTCTGGTCGGTGCCGAAATAACTGAGGGCAAGAAAGAAACCGCCGATGAGGCCGCTCCAGATATTGTATTTGTCCTTCCAGTCAAACCCCTTTCCGCTTTCCGTGCCGGCGGTGATGATGTTCATCTTTCCCTGCTGACCGGCCGAACGCAATGCATCCGTAAAGCCCACACCTTCGGGCAGCAGATGCACCACCATCCATCCTGCCAGGAACATGCCGGCGATGATGATCAGCAGCTGCAGCTGTTGCGTATACGCCACGGCGCGGGCGCCGCCGGATAAGGTATAAATGATCAGCAGTCCGCCCATCACCACATTGGTGAGGTAGATGTTCCAGCCCATCAGCGAGCTCAGGATCAGCGCGGGGGCATAGATGCTGATGCCGGTGGAAAGCCCCCGGGAAAGCAGGAAGAGCAGCGCCGTAAAGCGCCGTGTACGGGCATCAAAGCGGTTCTCCAGGAACTCATAGGCCGTGTACACCCTGAGCCGTCGGAACACCGGTACGAAAAAAACGCAGATCACAATCATGGCCAGCGGCAGGCCGAAATAGTATTGCACAAACCGCATCCCGTCGGTGAATGCCTGGCCGGGCGCGCTGAGAAAAGTGATGGCACTGGCCTGGGTGCCCATGATGCTGAGGAGCACGAGGTACCAGGGCAAACTGCGGTTGCTGAGAAAATACCCCTCCAGGTCGCGGGTATGCCGGCCCCGGTATACCCCGAAGAGAATGATGCCGCTGAGGGTGGCTACCAGGATGATCCAGTCGATGGTACTCATGGGACGATTCGTTGCTGAACCTCAGCTGAAATGCCGGGTGATGAGATAAAAGAAGATGATCTGCAGCAGCAGGAAACCTGCCACGGCAACATACCATCGTTTCCAGTAACTGCGCGGGGGTAGCTGCTTCATCGCTGGCGGTTTTATTTTTTTGATTGCGGCTGGCGGGGCGCCAGCAGGTTGGCCCACAAGCGGTATGCCCCGGGCACACCGGCGGGCAGCTGCCTGAAAAATACCAGTCCCGTGTACACGAACCTTCCCCTGCCGTAGTCGGCCACCAGCAGGCTGCCCTCATCGGGCTGCTCGCCGGCATCGTTCATCCGGATCAGGCGACGGTAAGCACTGTCGGCTTTCTCGGCATGGTACACACTGCGTTCCTGTACCCATCCGTCAAAATCACGTTCCGTGATGCGGTTGGGATAATTGAATACCGGGTGAGCAGGATCCAGCAGTTCCACCGGGGCTTTTTCATCCGTTACCCGGTTGCGGCTGATGCTGAAGTGCCAGGGACCTATCCGGCTTTTCAGGCTGCTGATGAAATTCTGGGTATTGTACTGGGTAACCAGCACCCCGCCCTGCTCCACATAGCGCATGAGCGCGGGGTATACAGCGGCCATCCAGTCGTTGGTGTTATAGGCCCGGATACCCGTGACCACGGCATCGAACTGCTGCAGGTTGCCCGACAAGATATCCGCCTCCTTCAGGATGCTGACCTCGTAACCCATCTGCTCCAGCGCCTGGGGGATTTTGTCTCCGGCACCGGGAATATAACCCACACGGGTACCCGCAGTATGCAGATCGAAGCGAACCACTTTTACCCCGTCGATATAATGATAAAAAAGATCAGGAATATGCTCATAACTGATGCGGGCCAGCGCAAAATACTGGGTGCGGTAAAGGGTACGCCCGGATACGGTGGCACTCAGGTAAGCGGAACTGTTGGCGGGTACCTCACTGCGCTGAAGGGTAAACCGGATCTCCCGCTTCTCTCCTTTCTGCAGGTTGACCAGCGAATCAAAAAGAATCCGGCTCTGTCCGTCAAAATCCACCCTGAAGCGGAGGGTATCGCGGATGGCCTGGTTGGCCTGCAGGGTAAAGGTGATGGTTTTCTCTGAAGGGCCGCCGCTGTTGCGCAGCACCAGCAGGGATGGACGGCTGCTGATCAGCAGCGGATCCACCAGCTGCAGGGGCTGATAGAGCTCTCCGCGGATGGGATCGGTGTATTTGTACAGCACCGGCTGACTGAGCTCCAGGGTATCTCCCTGCAGGTAAACCCTGAAAAATACCGTATGGGCATATTGCTGCGGCAAACCGATAAGCGATGGATCTTTTACCGTAAATGCGCCGGGCGCTTTTTCATACTCCAGCCAGTAAGGCTGCGGGATGGGCGTAGCCGGATCGATCCGGGCACTGAGCATTGCGCTGTTGTTCTGGTTGTAAGCCGGCCGGCTGAAGCTTACCGACTGGTTCATGCACAGCGCCTCCACTTTGTCCACGGGAGCGCCCAGGCGGTTGTTGACTGTAACGTTGATCCGGAGGCTGTCGCCGATGGTATTGAGCTGGCTGGCTGCCGTGGCTTCAGCGAAGAGGCCGCTGCAGCGGAGGATCAGCTGATCGGTTTCCTCCAGTTTGATGCGGAGCAGATAGTACTGGCTGCCGGGCAGTGTGCTGGTGCTGCGCTGTTCCCGCAGGGCAAGCAGCAGGGTTTTGCGCAGGCGGAGCAGGAGCGGCACTGAAGCGGCCGGATCCTCGTGCCGGAAACCGCTCACCAGTGTATCCACGCTGCTGCGGAGGCGGGTGGCCGTGCTGCTGTCGCGGAAACGGATCCGCTGCCAGCCGGTTTCCACGCCGTCGAGTAAACCGGCCTGGGGCCGGTCGCCGCGGATGGTTTCAAAATATTCGTAGAAGCTTCCCCGTTGGGCGGGCACCCCGAAACCCTGGCTCTTGTGCTGGCTGCGGCTGAGGGCCGCGATTTCGCCATAACTGCGTCCCAGCAGCGGGTTGTGCATGCCCACTTCCGTTTTAAACTGTGATTCGTTGCGGGTATCGGTACCACTGCCGAAGTTGTAGGTATTCCACAGCATGCGCTTCGCCTGCCACACCGTCAGCCCCTGCTCCAGCTGCTCGGGGAAACGGGTGGGGTCGGCGGCGGCATCAAAGGCCTCACGGGCAAGGATACCCGAAGCCGCATGATGGCCATGTCCTGCGCGGGCATCTTCCGGAAACCGGGCGATGATCACATCCGGGCGGAAACGCCTCACCACCCTGACCACATCGGAAAGAATCTTTTCATGCCCCCAGGTTTGCAGGGCTTCTTCCGGGCTTTTACAGAAGCCGAAATCGTAAGCCCGGGTAAAAAACTGCTCGGCGCCATCGATGCGGCGGGCAGCCAGCAGTTCCTGGGTGCGGATCAGGCCGAGGTCAATGCCCTGCTCATCCCCGATCAGGTTCTGGCCGCCGTCGCCGCGGGTGAGGCTGAGGTAACCGGTGCGGTACTGCTTTTCGTTGGCCAGGTAGGCCAGCAGGCGGGTATTCTCATCATCCGGATGCGCGGCGATGTACAGCACCGAACCCAGCTGGTTCAGTTTGCGGAGCTGCATCAGCAAGTCCGAGGAATGATAGGTTGCCGGCGTTTGCGCCGCCAGCGGGTGCAGGAACAAAGCGGCGGAGATAATGCAGAAAAAATGTTTCATACGTTGATTTGCGAAACTATGCATTTGGGCAGAGGATCAGGAGCCACTGGTAACAAATTTCACCCGATCCGGTTCGCAGCGGGACGGGCGCCGGTAATCGGCCGCCGGAAAAAGCGGCTGCCGGCCCCGCTGTCGTATCTTTGCAGCCGGCAGCCCTGTTAAAAGACGCGCTGCCGCCCTTACCATGTTTACCGCCTACTCCAGGTTTCGCTGGCTGCCCCTGCTGCTCAGCTTCCTTTGCCTGCTCCAGGCCGGCGCACAGCCCCCGGCCGTTCCCTATCATGCCCATAAAAAGATTGAAGCCCGTCGGGGTGCCGTGGTGAGCGCCCATCCCCTGGCCAGTGCAGCCGGACTGAAGATGCTGAAAAAAGGGGGCAATGCCGTGGATGCGGCCATCGCCACCCAACTGGCGCTGGCCGTGGTGTATCCCGGTGCCGGCAATATTGGTGGCGGCGGATTCATGACGGCCTTCCTCAAAGACGGCCGCGCGGTTTGCCTCGATTTCAGGGAAACCGCGCCGGCTGCGGCGCACCGGGATATGTACCTCGACAGCGCGGGCAATCCCCAGCCCGGCCGCTCACAGAACGGCGTGCTTTCAGCCGGTGTACCGGGTACCGTAGCCGGCCTCTTTGCCAGCCTGAAATATGCCCGGCTGCCCATCCGCACCCTCATCCAGCCTGCCATCGAACTGGCGGAAGAAGGATTTCCCATCACGCGGGCACAGGCTGCCGCTCTGAATGAATTCCAGAAAGACTTCCTGGCCTACAACAGCCAGCCCGTGGCCTTTGTGAAATATGTACCCTGGAAGGAGGGCGACCTCCTGGTACAGCTGAACCTGGCGGCTACCCTGAAGCGGATCCGCGACCACGGCCCGCGTGAATTTTACGAGGGCGAAACCGCAGCCCTCATCGTGGCCGAGATGGAACGGAGCAAGGGACTGATCAGCCTGGACGACCTGAAAAATTACCGGGTTGTTGAAAGAAAAGCCGTTCGCTTCCGGTACCGGAATGCCGAAATCATCAGCGCGCCCCTGCCCAGCAGCGGTGGATTGCTGCTGCAGCAGATGCTGGGGATGGTGGCGCTGCATAACCTGCGTGGGCTCGGCTTCCAGACCGCCGCCAGCGCGCAGCTGATGATCGAAGCCGAGCGGAGGGCCTTTGCCGACCGGGCCGCCTGGATGGGCGATCCGGCGTTTGTAAAAGTGCCGGTGGGCAAACTGACCCATGCGGCCTACTTACGGAAACGCATCAGCGATTATACCCCGGGCAAAGCCGGCAGCAGTGCGGTAACGGTGAGTGGCCTGCCGCCCGAGAGTGAAGAAACCACCCATCTCTGCGCGGTGGATGCCGAAGGCAACGCGGTGAGCGTTACCACCACCCTCAACGGACAATTCGGAAGCCGCACGGTGGTAGGCGGGGCCGGCTTCCTGCTCAACAACGAGATGGATGATTTCAGCATCAAGGCCGGGATACCCAACATGTACGGCGCCGTGGGCAATGCCCAGAATGCCATCGCCCCGGGCAAAAGAATGCTGAGCAGCATGACGCCCACCATCGTGCTCCGCAACGGCAAGCCCTTCCTCGTTACCGGCACACCGGGCGGTACCACCATCCCCACCACCGTATTCCAGGTGCTGGTGAATATCCTGGATTTCGGGCTCGATCCCTTCACCGCCGTGCAGTCGCCCCGCTTTCATCACCAGTGGCTGCCCGACCAGGTTTGGGTGGAAAACGAACTCAGCCCGGCACTCATCCAGTCGCTGGAGCAGATGGGCTACAGTGTAAAAAAGAAAGGCAGCATCGGCCGGGCAGAGCTGATCCAGATCAAAAACGGGCGCATCACCGCCATTGCTGACCAGCGCGGCGATGACGGCGCTGCCGGTTACTGATCCCGGCCCGGAAAACACCACCTGGAGCGGGCCCGCCCGCGCAAGGTTTTCATAAAATTGGTACTGAATTTGCCCTGAGGGGATGAATCCATTACTTTTACGAACAATCCATTCAGCCTGAAGCGTTTCCGAAAAATACTGAGCAGAACCCTGCTGACCCTCCTGCTGCTGCTGGTGCTCCTGTACGGCCTGCTGCACCTTACGCCCGTTCAGAACTGGCTGGTGCACCGGGTTACCGCCACACTTTCGGAAAAACTGCATGCCCGCATCAGCATCCGGCACATTGACCTGGACCTGTTTGACAAACTGGAACTGAAAGGGCTGTATGTGGAAGACCAGCACAAAGACACCCTGCTGTATGCCGGCAGCGCGAGTATCCGCATCACCGACTGGTTCTTCCTGAAAGACAAGGCCACCATCCACTACCTTTCGCTGTCAGACGCCACCGTGAACCTGAACCGCCTGCAGGATACGGTATGGAACTACCAGTTTCTGATCGATTATTTTTCCTCCCCAACCCCCAGCCAGAAAAAGGGCGGCCTCTCCATCAGCCTGCGGGAACTGCACCTGAAGAACATTGCCTTCAACGAAGTGGACAAGTGGCGGGGTAAAGACCAGCTGCTGTCCCTCCGGCAACTCCACCTGCAGGCCGATACCTTTGACCTCGACCAGAACCGCATCAGCATCCGCCGGCTGGACATCGACCGTCCTTCTTTTACGATCAATGATTATACCGGCATCCGCGACCGGCTGAACATCCGGCCGCCGGCTAAAACCTCCACCACCGATACGGCTGCCCAGAAAGGCGGGCTCGTGCTCACGGTGAAAGAACTCCACCTCCGCAACGGTGTTTTTGCCAATGAAAAAGAGAACAATGAAAGGGGCATCTACACCGACCGCTTCGATGGCAGCCATATCCGTTTTGAACGGATCCAGGCCGACCTGAACAACCTCCGCTTTGCCAACGATACGCTGGATACCGACCTGCTGCTGTCGACCCGTGAACGCAGCGGTTTTGAAGTGAAGAAGCTCCAGGCCCGGATGCGGTTCAGTCCGGAGATCATGGAATTCAACCAGCTGGACCTGCAGACCAACCAAAGCCGTTTGGGGAATTACTATGCCATGCGGTACAACGACTTCAACGAAGACATGGGCGAGTTCCTCCACAACGTGAAGCTGGAAGGCCGTTTTGAAAACAGTGAACTGTACAGCGACGACCTGGCTTTCTTTGACCCTGCGCTGAAAAGCTGGAAACGGATATTTCAGTTCAGCGGCAATGCAAAGGGCAGTATTGACAACCTCGTGGCGCGGAACATGAAAATCCGGAGCGGCGGAACGCAGATAGACGGCGACGTGAGCCTGCGGGGATTACCCGATATCGACTTTACCTTTATTGATCTCCATGCCCGCGACTTCAGCACCGATTACCGGGAGATGCTCACCGTGATCCCCTCCCTCCGGGATCTTGAACAACCCCGGCTCAGCCGGCTGGGCAAGATCCGGTACCAGGGCAATTTTACCGGATTCCTCTCCGACTTTGTAGCCTTCGGCAATATCCAGACCGACCTGGGCACGGTGAATGCAGACCTCAACCTGAAACTGCCTGCGGGCGGTAAAGCCGTGTATTCCGGCCGCGTATCCACCCGGCAGTTCCAGCTGGGCAGTTTTCTGAACACCCCGCAGCTGGGCGCCATCACCTTCAACGGACAGGTGAAGGGAACCGGCCTCACCGCCCAAACGCTGGATGCCCGTTTTGACGGCGATATCCGTGAGCTGCAGTTTAACGGTTACGCCTACCAGAATATCACGGTAAAGGGCGATTTCAAACAAAGGCTCTTTCAGGGCTCAGCGGCCATAGCCGATCCCAACCTGCAGCTGAAATCCCTTTCGGGCACCATTGATTTTTCGAAAGCGGAACCGCTGTTTGATTTTGACGCGGAGCTGGGGGGATGCAACCTGCAGCCACTGGGTTTTGTGAAGCAACCCCTGAACCTGAAAGGCAAGTTCAGTTTTCATTTCAGCGGCGGCGACATCGATCATTTTCTCGGTACGGCAGAGGTACGCGATGCCGAGCTGGTGTACAACCAGGAGCGGCTGCCCTTCGACTCACTGCTGCTGCAATCTTCATTCGCCGATGGCCGCAAAAATCTCCTGCTGCAAACGAATGAGGCCGAAGCCCGGCTCAGCGGCAATTTCAGCCTCTATGAACTGCCGGATGCCTTTAAACTCTTCCTGAGCCGTTACTACCCGGCCTATATCCGCAAGCCAGCCACCCGGCTGAACAGCCAGGATTTCAGTTTCGATATCCAGACGCGCAGCATCAGTCCCTATATCCGCCTGCTGGCCCCCGGGCTCGAAGGTTTTGACAACAGCACGCTTACGGGTCACCTGCGGATGGACCAGAACGAACTGCTGGTGAATGCCGACATTCCATCCTTCCGTTATGGCGCGCAAACCTTCCGGTATGTAAGCCTCGAAAGCCGGGGCAACCTGGATTCGCTGCACACCCGCGTGGATGCGGAGGAGATAGAGGTTACCGACAGCCTGAAGCTGCCGTTCACGCACCTTACCTTCAGCTCGGCCCGTGACAGCTCGCAGGTGAGCATCCGCACCAGCGCCGGCAAAACGCTGAGTGAAGCCTCCATCAACGCCAGCGTGGTTACCCTTACCGACGGCGTGAAGATCCACTTCTCCCCCTCCTCCCTGATTGTGAATGAAAACCGCTGGGAGCTGGAGAAAGACGGCGAACTGAGTATCCGCAATGACCAGGTGCAGGCCAGTGATATCCGCTTTATCCAGGGTAATCAGCAGATCAGCATCGCCACGCGTCCGTCGGAACTGCTGAACACCAATGATGTGGTGGTGGAACTGAACCGGGTGCATGTGGATGATTTCAGCACCCTGTTTTTCAGTAAACCGCAGCTGCAGGGCGAAATGAGCGGCACCATCACCGTGGAAGATCCCTTTGGAAAACCTTTCCTCCATTTTGATACCCGCACTACCGGGTTGAAAATGGACAACGACAGCCTGGGTACCCTCACGGCCAATGGCAATTACCAGTTCGATAAAGGTTTGCTGGAACTCAAGGCCCGAACGGATGCCAGGAACAACCGCCTGAACATCGACGGGTTTATCAATTTCAGGGACAGCACGGGCAACAATACGCATATCGCGGTGCAGTCAGACCAGTTCAATCTCTCCCTGCTCAATGCCTACCTGGGCGACCTGTTCAGCGATATCCGGGGTACGGCCAATACCTCCGACCTGGTGTTTTCTGGGAACGGGAAGCACCTGCTGATGACCGGTACGGCCAATATCCTGGAGGGCTCCCTGGTGGTGGATTATACCCAGTGCCGGTACCGGTTCCGCAATGAAAGCATCGTGTTCAACCCGGATGAAATTGACTTCGGGGAAATCACGCTGCGCGACACCCTTAACAATGAAGCCACGCTGAGCGGAAAAATGTACCACCGCTTTTTTGACGACATCAGTTTCGACAATATCCGGTTCAGCACCAAACGCCTGCTGGTACTGAACACCACGCGGCGCGACAATAACCAGTTTTACGGCAAAGTGATCGGCAAAGCGGAGATGACCATCAACGGCACCCAGGACAATATCCTGATGGACATCAGCGGCGAACCCTCCCAGCGCGACAGCAGCCATATTTATATTGTGAGTGGCAACAGCATCGAAAACGAAACCGTGGACTACATCGATTTCATCCAGTTCGGTACGGAGATGGAAGAGAAGTTCAGGATCAAAACAGCCGGCAGCGTGGTGGTAGACATGAAGCTCACCGCCAACCCCTCCTGCAAGGTGGATGTGATTCTTGATGAAGCCACCGGCGACGTGATCAAGGGAGAAGGCGAAGGATTTCTACGCATCCGCGTGGGCAATAAGGAACCGCTCACCATCACGGGGCAGTACAGCATCAGCAAAGGGGAATACACTTTTAACTTCCAGACCTTCCTGAAAAAATATTTCAGCATCAGCAACGGCGGCACGATCACGTGGGACGGCGATCCCTACCAGGCCAAAATCAATATTGTGGCGGAATACCTGGCCAGCAATGTGGACTTTGTGGCGCTTTCGTCCAATACCGGTTTTGGAGCGGGTACGGGCAGCTTTAACCTGAAATCAGACCTGCGGGTGCTGGCCCATCTCACCAGTACCCTGCTGAAACCGGAAATTGATTTCGAGCTGCAGTTGCCGGCCAGCAGCCCGGTGACGGATTTCTTTGTGCTGAAAAGACTGGAGCAGTTCAAGCAGGATAAGAATGAACTCAACAAGCAGATCACGTCCCTGCTGCTGTTCAATTCCTTCATCAGCCCCAACCAGAGCCTGCTC
>JAYRPG010000119.1:0-21838 GCA_041911275.1 Ferruginibacter sp.
CTGCCGTTGCCTTTCATTATTTATATCAGCGTGCTGCCGGCCTCCAATCTTCAAATCACCCCATTCATCCATGGCTCTCTTCATCATCCCCACGCCGATCGGAAACCTGGCCGATTTTACCTTCCGGGCGGTGCAGGTGCTGCATTCCGTTGACCTCGTGCTGGCCGAAGACACCCGCACCTCTTCGGTGCTGTTGCAGCATTACCAGGTGCAGAAGCCGGTGACGCCTTATCATCAGCACAACGAACACAAGATTGTGGAGCGCCTCGTGGAGCAGTTGCAGTCGGGTAAAACCATGGCCCTGCTCACGGATGCGGGTACCCCCGGTATCAGCGATCCGGCTTTCCTGCTGGTGAGGGCCTGTGTACGGGCGGGTATCCGGGTGGAATGTCTGCCTGGCGCCACCGCCTTTGTGCCGGCCCTGGTGAACAGCGGCCTGCCCATCAATCGTTTTTGCTTTGAAGGATTTCTGCCCCTCAAAAAGGGGCGGCAAACCCTGCTTAAAAAACTGGAGCAGGAAGAACGCACCCTCGTGTTTTACGAGAGTCCGCTGCGGCTGCTTCGTACCCTGGAAGATTTCATCCGGCATTTCGGGCCCGGTCGTCCCTGTTGTGTGAGCCGTGAACTGAGCAAGAAATTTGAGGAGAATATCCGCGGCTCCCTGCAGGAAGTGCATGCGCACTATACCGCCCATCCGCCAAAGGGCGAAATTGTGGTGGTGGTGGGCGGAGCGGAGGAAGAAAAGAAGGCGGGAGAGTAGTTGAGGGTTGAGGGAGGTTTAGGGTTTAGAGTTTAGGGTTTAGGGAGGTTTAGGAAAGTTTAGCCGGATTCAGTCTTTATCCTGTGCCTTGAACACGGCATTGAATATTGAAAATTTTCATCACTTTGGTTCTGCGTTCCCTGTTCATCATTCCCTGTTCCCTGTTCTGTGTTCCCTGTGCCCATATCCGATTACAATCCCGGCAGGAGTTTGATTTCATTCCGGTAGAGGATGATGCGGTGATTGTTTTCCAGTTGTTTCAGCAGGCGCGAGATCACCACCCGGGAGGTGGCCAGTTCATCGGCGATGAGGGTATGTGAGGCCTTGATGACGCTGGACCCGGAGAGGCGCTGCTTTTCTTTGAGATAGGCCACGAGCCGGTCGTCGAGGTTATGAAAGGCAATGCTTTCAATGGTTTTGAGCAGTTCGCTGAAGCGATCATTGAAGCTGCGCATGATATAACGTTTCCAGGAAGGGTAGATGCAGAGCCATTCATCGAGTTTAATCTGGGGGATGGCCACCAGTTCCACATCATCTTCCGCCACGGCCCTGATTTCACTTTTGCGGGCTTCCATGCAGCAACTGTAAGCCATGGAGCAGGTTTCGCTGCTGGATAAATAATACAGCAGGATTTCACGGCCCTGCTCATCATGTCGGTACACTTTTACCGTGCCTTTCAGGATCAGCGGCATCATGCGTACGTATTTACCGTAGTCCATGATGAGTTCTCCCTCCCTGAATTGCTGAAAGATGCCGAACTGCTGGATCTCCAGCAGGAGCGGCGGTTCAAAAATCTGTTTCAGTGTATCGATGCTCATGCTGCAAATTTAGTGGGGCAGTTGCTCCCTGAAGTAGCCGTATACCCAGGTGCCGGCGAGGGCACTGAGCAGGGTTACCGCGATCACCGTGGCGCCCGAGCCGATCTGGGCAAAGAGGGGCCCCGGGCAGGCCCCGGTAATGGCCCAGCCCAGGCCGAAAAGCAGCCCGCCGATCACCTGTCCTTTATTGAACTGGCGGGGGGTAAATTCAATGGGTTCGCCCGCGAGGGTTTTGATCTTCAGTTTTTTGATGAGCCATACCGAGAGGGCACCCATCATCACGGCACTGCCGATAACGCCGTACATGTGAAACGACTGCAGGCGGAACATCTCCTGGATACGGAACCAGCTGATGATTTCGGCCTTGATGAATACGATGCCAAAAAGGAATCCCACGAACAGGTAACGCAGGTTATGCCGCCAGTTGTTGCGCAGGTGGCTGCTGTTGACACACATACTGTTCAGCGAGCGCATTTCATAATCGGTTTCATTCAGCTGTTGCATGCACTGATCAGATTTGAAGGATGAAGGGTAAGATCAGATTGGCCATGATGAAGCCGCCGGCCATGAAGCACACGGTGGCCACCAGTGAGGGCCATTGCAGGGTGGAGAGCCCCATGATGGAGTGCCCGCTGGTACAGCCGCCGGCATAGCGGGTGCCGAAGCCTACCAGAAAGCCGCCGGCCACCATCATCAGGATGCCCCGCAGCGTGAGCAGGGAGGGCCAGTTGAAGAGTTCTGCCGGCACCAGTCCGGAGAAATCGCGGATACCGTATTGATGCAGTTCGGCAGCCAGTTCAGGATGCACCGCTACCGGTGCCGGTTGCGGGAGGCATAAGGCGGTGAAGATGCCCCCGAGCAGGATGCCGGACACAAAGAACAGGTTCCAGGCTTCTGCGCGCCAGTTGTATTGAAAAAAAGGCACACGGGCAGGGAGGCACGCAGCACAGATATGCCGCAGGGAGGAGCTGATGCCAAAAGATTTGTTGCCCAGGATGAGCAGGGCGGGAACGGTGAGCCCGATGAGTGGCCCGGCCACATACCAGGGCCAGGGCTCGCTAAGCCAGTTGAGGATATGCATATTTGACAGCGGTGTTGGCCGCCGTCAAATTACAGTTTATTTTACAAATTTGTTCACATGATCCCAGGTGCCGCCGTTGATCACGTTGCTGAAGCCGTGATTTTCAAGGATGCCCTTGGCCATGGCACTGCGGCTGCCGCTTCGGCAGAACACCACAATGTTCTTCTTGTTTTTGAACTGGGCCAGTTTGGAACTGATCACATCCACGGGGATGTTCACAGAACCTTTTACATGGCCCATCGCAAATTCACCGGGGGTGCGCACATCCACCAGGAAGGCGCCTTCCTGCATCACGGTTTCGAGGTCAACCACGGGAGCGGCGCCAAAGAGGCGCTGGAGAATATTCATAAGATCTGATTTTAAGTTTGAATAAGGTGTATAACGGAGTGGATTAAACGAATTTTTGAATGACGCCCACCAGCCCCTGTTTCGGCACCACGCCGCTCTGGCGCCAGAGTACCTGGCCTTTTTTGAAGAGGATGAGGGTGGGTACGCCCTGTACCTGGTAGGCATGGGCAGCTTCGGGGTTTTTGTCCACGTCCACTTTTACAATGCTGGCGCTGTCGCCCACTTCGGCTTTCACATCCTGCAGGATAGGGGCCATCATTTTACAGGGACCGCACCATTCGGCGAAGAAATCCACCAGCACGGGTTTGTCGGATTGAATGAGTTCCTGAAAAGTCATGAGGATTGTTTTTTTTGTTTGATGAGATTGATTTCATTGCCCAGCATGCCCAGGATGAGGGCGCCCAGCGTACCGCCGTAGAGGGTGCTGTTCACCGGCTGTCCGGTGATGAGGCAGGTGCCGCTATCGCAGCCCACAAAATACCAGTAGGTAAATCCCACTGCTGCGCCGAGCAGGGCGCCGGCCACATACCATTTACGGACGCTTAACCACTTCTTCATAGGTGATATCGGTTGAGGTTTGATCGGGATTTGTTTTCCGGGGTTGCGGAGCGCAGTAACCACCCGCACAGCAACCCGCATTGAACACGGCCATCAGGGTAAACACGGCACCTGCAGCGGTAAAGATCCAGTCGCGGGCTTCAATGCCCTGCACCACGATGGCAACACCCAGGATCAGCCGCAGTACCCTGAAAAAATTCCATTGCTGTAAAAGTTGTCTGAACATCTTTTTGAATTGAATACAAAATTACCGGGAGCTGAAGCGGGGGAGGGTAACAAAGGTTACACTGTTGCGCTTTTAACATTTCATTCATGGCACGACCGGTGAAGATCCGGGCATGCAGATTCAGCCGTGCGGAATCGAAATCCTTCAGCATGGATGATTGTGTGATCATTATTGCTGTGATGTTGATGCGGCGCAGGGTCAGTCATGCCGTTCCATATGTTCTTCAATCACCCGGCCGGTTTCCACCGGGGGTTCTGTGCGCCAGTTGGGATTGTACTTCACAAAAAAGGAATGCCAGATGGTACGCGACAACCGCATGATCCAGGGTTGCAGGATGAGCAGGAGGATGGCATTGGTGCCCAGCCACCAGAAGATACGGCTGTCGTCAACCGAAAAGCCGATGAGTACCCACCAGGCAATAAACGTGGCCACGGAGAAGGCTACGGTAAGTGCATAACTCACATACCCGGAACCGTAATAAAATCCGATTTCGATTTCTGTGCGCTGTCCGCACGACGGGCACCGGGGATGCATCTTCATGAAACCCTTGCTGTATGCGCTTTTGTTGATGAACATATTACCGGTACGGCAGCGGGAGCACTTATTACCCAGGATGGCGGAGAGATAGTTCATGAATAGGCTTCTTGATTCGGGTGCGAAGGTAACCCGCGGTACGGATGGCCGTGGTTACAATTGTTACAAAGTTAGGCATTAACAGGGAGCCCTGGCGCCTGAAATGAAAATGGGGCGTATCCGTTGCCCCTATGCCTGCTGCAGCCAACGCTGAAACAGGAAGAGGGGGCAGATACAGCCCCTGGTTTTCCACAGGCTCTTACACAAGGCAAGCAAGGAAACGTCAACTGTTCATCAGCTTCGACTGGCAAACAAATGCGCTGCAGGGGGCGGGGGTTTTGCGGATTGCATTGAAGCCGCCCTCCACTTCCGTGAAGTTCCGGTATCCTCTTGCCTGCAGGATAGAGGCAGCAATCATGCTTCGGTATCCTCCTGCACAGTGCAGGTAAAAGTTCTCACCGGGATTAATGTCTTTTATCCATTCATTGATGGCGTCCAGCGGTCGGTTGAAAGCCTCTTCCACATGCTCGGCCCTGAACTCGGCTTCGCGTCGTACATCCACTACTTTGTCCTTACCCGGCTCAAATTCACGGGCAAACTGCTCCGCGCTGATGCGGTGCACCACATCGGCCTCCTTGCCGGCTTTGAGCCAGGCCGGGAAACCGCCGCGGAGATAACCGATCACGTGATCAAATCCTACGCGGCTCAGGCGGGTCACCGCTTCTTCTTCCTGCCCTTCTGCGGTCACCAGCAGGATGGGCTGCTGCACATCCATGATCAGGGCGCCTACCCAGGGGGCAAAATCACCGCCGAGGCCGATGTTCACCGATTGCGGAATGAAGCCTTTATAGAAGAGGGTATTGTCGCGGGTGTCCAGGATCACGGCGCCGCTGCTTTCTGCGGCGGCTTCAAATTCATCGGGGCTGAGACCACGAAGCCCCTGGTGCAGTACCTCGTCGAAGGAGGGATAGCCTTTTTTATTCATGGCCACATTGAACCCAAAATAACCCGGCGGCGGCAGGAGGCCATCGGTCACCGCTTTCACAAAGGCATTTTTATCGGGCTGGTTCAGGGCATAGTTCATGCGCTTCTGGTTGCCGAGGGTGTCTACCGTTTCTTTCATCATGTTTTTGCCGCAGGCACTGCCGGCGCCGTGGGCGGGATACACGATCACGTCATCCGCCAGCGGCATGATCTTGTTCATGAGGCTGTCGTAGAGCATACCGGCCAGTTCATCCTGGGTGAGGTGAGCGGCTTTCTGGGCCAGGTCGGGGCGGCCCACATCTCCGAGAAAGAGGGTATCGCCGCTGAAAATGGCATGGTCTTTTCCGGCTGCATCCCGCAGCAGGTAGGTCGTGCTTTCCAGGGTATGACCGGGGGTATGCAGGGCGATAATCGTGACTTCCCCCACTGTAAAAGCCTGGCCATCGGTGGCAATGATGGCATCAAATTCAGGCCGGGCGGTAGGGCCATACACAATCGGGGCGCCCGTTTTGCGGCTGAGATCGAGGTGCCCGCTTACAAAGTCGGCATGAAAATGCGTCTCAAAAATATACTTCAGCTGAACGCCGTCTTTGTTGAGGCGGCTGATATAAGGTTGTACTTCCCGGAGCGGGTCAATGATAGCGGCCTCTCCGGCAGAGCGGATATAATAAGCCCCCTGGGCCAGGCATCCGGTATAAATCTGTTCGATGTGCATAGGCGTTGAATCGTGCACAAAGATGAGCAACACCGGGCAGGCGGAGGGATACTTTTGTTACATAACCGGGAGGAGGGGGAACAGGGAACGGGGAACAGGGAATGATGAACAGGGAACGCAGAACGGGGAACAAGGAACAGGGAATGGGGAATGGGGAACGAAGAAATTTTCAATATGTTCAATACTCAATGTTCAGGGCCACGGATAAAGACTGAGTCCGGTTAAACCTCCCTAAACTCTAAACTCTAAACTCTAAACTCTAAACCCTAAACCATCCTTCTGTTCTCTCATCCTCGCCGCCCTACAATAATGTTGTCGGACAAACATATTCCGTTTTCGGCAGGCCGGTGAGGGCCAGGGCTTTAAAGCCGCCGTTGATTTCCACGAAATGATCCCAGCCCTGTTGCTTGAGCAGGGAAGCAGCGGTCATGCTGCGGTAGCCTCCGGCGCAGTGCAGGGCAAATTCGCGGTCTTTGGGAAAGGCAGCGAGCTGCTGCCGGATCAGGTGCAGCGGTACATTCACGGCGCCTTCCAGGTGCTGGCTGTCGTATTCGCTTTTGCGGCGCACATCAAACACCGGCATCGGGGTCTCTTCCATTTTTTCTTCCAGCTGGCGGGCGCTGATGCGGTGAATATGCCCGGTGGCGCGACCGCTGTTTTTCCACGCGTTGACGCCGCCCTCCAGGTAACCGATGCAATGATCGAAACCCACCCTCGACAGGCGGATCATGCTTTCATAAGCCTTGCCCTCTTCGGTTACCAGCAGGATTTCCTGTTGAATATCCGGAATCAATTCCCCCACAATCTGGGCAAAATTGCCATTCAGTCCGAAGTTGATGCTGCCCGGCACAAAGCTGATGGCATAATCCGCTGCTGAACGGGTATCCAGTATCCAGGAGCCGGTTTCGGCTGTCGCTGCTTCAAACTGTTCAGGCGAAAGTGGCTTCAATCCCCGCTCGAGCACCTGGCTGAGGCTTTCATATCCGCCGATGTTCAGCAAAACATTTTCGGGAAAATAGCCGGGTGGCGGCGTGAGGCCGGTAAGGATGGCTTTGACAAACTCATCTTCCGTCATGGGTTGCAGGGCATAGTTCACCTGCTTCTGGTGCCCCAGGGTATCGGTGGTTTCACTGCTCATCATCTTGCCGCAGGCACTGCCCTTGCCGTGGTTGGGATACACCATCAGGTGATCGGGCAGGGGCATGATTTTTTCCCGCAGTGAATGGTAGAGCATCCGGGCCAGTTTGTCTTCGGTAAGATCCGCCACCACATGCTGGGCCAGGTCGGGACGGCCCACATCCCCGATGAAAAGTGTATCGCCGGTAATGATACCGTGTGCTTCGCCATGCTCATCCCACAGCAGGTAGGTGGTGCTTTCCAGGGTATGCCCCGGCGTGTGGATCACCTGTATCCGGTAATCGCCCACCTGGAATTCCTGCCCGTCTTCCGCAACGATAGCTGCGTAGGCGGGTTTGGCCAGCGGACCAAAAACAATCCCGGCACCGCATTGCTGCTGCAGTTCCAGGTGTCCGCTCACAAAATCGGCGTGAAAATGGGTTTCAAAAACATACTTGATCCGGGCATTGTCGCGGGCGGCACGTTCCAGGTAGGGCCCTGCCTCCCGGAGGGGGTCAAAGAGCGCGGCTTCGCCCCGGCTTTCGATATAGTAGGCGGCATGGGCCAGGCAGCCCGTGTAAATCTGTTCCAATTTCATACGCAGGAATGATTAGGTTCAGCAAATCGTCTGGCTGCGAAAATGCAGCATCTCTCCGGATGACGGGATTACAAAAGTTAGGCGAAAGACTGATTGTGGTCAGGATTTTCAGAAACGGCTGAAGAAGAGTTCGTGGATGAAAATGTAGGTGCCCATGATCAGGACAAACCAGCCGAAGGTTTTTTTCAGTTTCTCCGCCTCTATTTTTCGGGCCAGCCGGGCGCCGGCAAAAATGCCCAGGATGGCAAAGGCGGTGATGAGGAGCAGAAAATGCCAGTTGATGCTGAAGTGTCCCGCATCACCCACAAAGCCGATGAGTGAATTCAGGGCAATGATGAGGAGGGAGGTGCCGATGGCCTGTTTCATGGGCAGGTGCAGCAACAGCACCAGCACGGGAATCAGGAGAAATCCGCCGCCCGCGCCCAGTAAGCCGGTAACCAGTCCGATGCCGATGCCTGCCCCCAGCAGACGCGCCCATCCGCCCTGCACGGTGCTTTCCTGGCTGCTACGCCGTTGGCGGATCATGGCCAGGGCTGCCAGCACCATCAGCATGCCGAAGAGCAGCATGGTGAGCATCGACCAGCTGAGCTGCAGGCTGCGGGTGATGACCAGTTCTTCGGGTATGAGGGGCAGCAGGAACCGGCGGGTGATGAAGACGGTGCTGATGGAAGACAGGCCGAAGAGCAGGGCCGTGCGCAGGTGCACCAGTCCCTTGCGGTAATGATCCATGGCCCCCACCAGCGAGGTGGAGCCTACAATGAACAGCGAATAGGAAGTGGCCAGCAGGGGATGGATACCCATTACATACACCAGGATCGGTACGGTAAGAATGGAACCACCGCCGCCAATCAGGCCCAGGGAAAGTCCTACGAGAAGGGCAAGCAGATAACCAGTGAGTTCCATGTGCGGCATGCTGCAAATGTCCGCCAGCCTTTGCTGCAAGGCGGTGACAAATGTTACAGAGGGAGGTTGATAGTTGATGCTGCCTGTGGGTTGCCGCCAGCTTTCCCGGTTCGGGGTATTTGTCTATTTTTGGCGCATGAACAAAGACCTCCGCACAGCCTTTCCGCATTTTGAGAGCGGTCTTCTCGAACACCTGGAGGAAAAGGCCGAGATCAGGACTTTTGAAGCGGGGGAGGTACTGATGCGGACCGGGCAGTATTTCAAATCCATCCTGCTCATCGTGAATGGTCTCATCAAAGTGTACCGGGAGGATGAACTGGGGAACGAATACTTCATGTATTACCTGCAGCCCGGGCAGGCCTGCGCCCTTTCCATGATCAGCGGCAGCCGTCATGAAAAAAGTGAAGTGATGGGAAAAGCCGTGGAAGAAACCACCGTGATTGCGGTACCCCTGGAGTACATGGACCAGTGGATGCACGATTATAAAAGCTGGTACCAGTTTGTGCTGGATACCTACCGCAAACGTTTTGAAGAACTGCTGCTCACCCTTGATCATACCGTATTCCGCAATATGGATGAGAAGCTGCTCTTTTATCTCCAGCGGGAACGCGATATCCATCAAACCAATATCCTTACGGTGAACAACACCGAGATTGCCCAGGAACTGAATACTTCACGCGAAGTGATTTCGCGCCTGATGAAGAAACTCGCCGAACGGGGCATGATCCGGGTCATCCGGAACCAGACGATTGAAATCATTCACCTCGAACCCTGAGGTTTTCCTGACCACCGTTAGTTTTTTATCCCACCAATATCATCCCGCAGGATGAACCTCCTCATTGTTGGTCACAGTGTGATATAAGTTACACCCCTGCCTACCGGCTGCGGTCTACTTTAGTGCTCGAATTAAAACATGCACGATTATGGAAACCGCACATTATTACTCTGTGAATGTAAACTGGGAAAGAGACCGCAAAGGGCTCATGAGTTCTCCTGTACTTGAATCCAGTATTGAAGTGGCCACGCCGCCTGAATTTCCCAAAGGCATCGCCGGCATCTGGTCGCCTGAACACCTGCTGGTGGCGGCGGTAGACAGCTGCCTGATGACCACCTTCCTTGCCATCGCTGAAAACTCCCGTTACGAGTTTGTGAATTTTGAAAGTTATGCCATTGGCAAACTGGAGAAAGTGGAGGGTAAGTTCATGATCAGTGAGATCGTACTGTCTCCGGTACTGACGATCCCGGCCGGAGGCGACCGCGAGAAGGCCCAGCGGATCCTCGAGAAATCGGAGGCCGCCTGCCTGATCTCCAATTCTGTGAAAGCCACGATTGTATTCAAACCTGAGATCCGGGAACGCTGAGTGAACGGATATCATATTCTTCATTAAAAACCAACTGTATGAAAAAGGTTCTCCTGCTGGCCCTCATCAGCCTGATGGGCACGTTGGCACTCCACGCGCAAAATGGTACCCGGTTGATCGGATTCGATGCCGTAACCAGTGGTCGTGGAGGAACTGCAACGGGGGTGTTCGACAACCCTTCTCTGATCATGAATAACCCGGCCGGGCTGTCTTTTCTGAAACAATCACAGGCCGATCTGAGCATTTCCCTGATGGCGCCGAGCGTTTATTTCAGGAACAACCTGAACGATGCCTATGGTAAAAACAATCTCTTTCCGCTGGGCTGCGTGAGTTATGCCCGAAAAACCAACGGTAAATTGTCATGGGGCGCCGGCATTTTTACACAGGGCGGGATGGGAGCAGATTTCAGCCTGAATCATGATCTCTATACTGACCAGAACGGTAATTATGTGCAGCAACCCTATCACTCCAAATTTGCCGTGATGCAGGGCGGTGGCGCACTGGCCTATCAGCTCAGTACAACCCTTTCCGTAGGCGTTACCGCCAACCTCATTTACGGCCAGGTGGAATTTGCCATGCCCATGAGCATGCCGCCAGCCATGATGGGGGGCGTACTGGATCCCACCAAGGGCCTTACCTATGGGGATCTTTTCGGCGCGCCTGCTGCTGAAGGCGGGTTCGGGTACAACGAAGTAGTGGCCTCAGCCAATATGGAAAGTCTCCACGCTTTCGGCTTCAATGGAAAAATCGGCTTTGCCTTCAAACCGAATGAACGTTTTTCGGCCGGCATCAACTACAGCCTGCCGGTTAACCTGAATTATAAAAACGGCGCCGCAACGATGGACATGACCTACCAGATGAATAATGCTTTTGGAAAAGTGGTGGGCATGATCATGCAGCAATATCCGGATATGAATCCGCAGCAGGCCCAGCAACAGGCCATGACCATGTTTGCCAATATGGGCATCGACCTCAGCAAAGGCGTGAAAGACCGCTATGATGCCCAAGCCGGTTTCGGGTTGCCACAATCGCTTGCCGCCGGCCTGTTCTTTGCCCCGGTGAAAAAACTACGGTTATCGCTCGACGCTGAATGGATCAACTGGAAAAAAGCATTCGACCAGATGGACATCACCCTCACCAACGGCAGCAATCCCAACATCAGTAAAATGCTGGGTACGGCAGGCACTATCAGCATGGCTTTTCCCATGCACTGGAAGAATACCGTGGTGATCCGTACCGGTGTGGAAGGGGATGTGGCGCCTGATTTTACCCTGCGGGCCGGTTATGTGTACGGCAGCAACCCGGTACCAGCCAGCACCGTATTCCCGGTGTTCCCGGCTGTGGTGAAACATCACCTCACTGCCGGTACCTCCGTGAAGGTTGCAAAGAACCTAGTCATCAATGCGGCTTATGAGTATGCCTTCCGCAATAACCAGCGGGCTGGCGCCATCAGTGAAGTGGGCAATCAGTATAACAACAGCCTCTCCGGACTGGAAAACAGCATTTTTCATGTGTCGGTTTCCTGGATGATCCGGTAAATTTTTTCAAATCATTCAAACCATTGTTATGAAACGCATTGTAATTCTCGGGGCCGGTACCGCGGGTACCATGATGGCCAATCACCTGCGGCGTGAGCTGGAGCAGGGCGATTGGGAAATCGACATCATCGATGAACGTGAGGAACACTATTATCAGCCCGGTTACCTCTTTCTGCCCTTCGATATCTATGAACCTGAAGACATCATCAAGCCCATCCGGGATTTCATCCCGAAGGGCGTGCGGCTGCTGACCGATAAAATCGAAAAAATCAATCCCGCCGTCAATGTGGTGGAGATGGCCAATGGCGATCACCTGCATTATGATGTGCTTATTGTTGCCACCGGGGCCAAAATTGCCCCGGAAGAAACGGAAGGCATGAAGGGGGCTGAATGGCACCAGTCAGTCTTTGATTTTTATACGTTTGAAGGTGCCCTGGCCCTCCGCAACAAACTGCGCGGGTGGGAGGGTGGCCGGCTGGTGGTGCACATCACGGAAATGCCGATCAAGTGCCCCGTGGCTCCCCTGGAGTTCGCTTTCCTGTCTGACTCCTATTTCAAGCACAAACACATGCGGGATAAGGTAGAGATCACTTATGTTACTCCGCTCAGCGGCGCCTTTACCAAGCCCAAAGCCACGGAGAAACTGGATCACCTGCTGCAGGAAAAAAATATCCGCATCGTGAGTGATTTCGCAATTGCTGAAGTGGATAATGAAAACAAAAAGATCATTGATTACGGCGGCAAGGAAGTGCCCTTTGATCTGCTGGTTACCGTGCCCACCAACAAGGGCGATGCACTCATTGAGCGATCCGGGATGGGCGATGAACTCAACTTTGTGCCCACCCATAAAGCCACCCTGCAGTCGCAGCAATGGCAGAATGTATTTGTGATCGGCGATGCCAGCAATATCCCTGCTTCCAAGGCGGGATCGGTGGCGCACTTTGAGGCGGAAATCCTCACCGAAAATATCCTGCGTTTCATCCGCGAGGAGCCCCTCAAGGAAGAGTTCGACGGGCATGCCAACTGTTTCATTGAAACCGGTGGCGGCAAAGCCCTGCTGATCGATTTCAATTATACCCATGAACCGGTGGAAGGCACTTTCCCCTTCCCGGGTGTGGGGCCCCTGCGGCTGATGAAGGAAAGCCGCATGAACCACATGGGTAAACTGGCTTTCCGGTGGATTTACTGGAATATGCTGCTAAAGGGTACGCATATCCCCTTTGTGTCTGCCAAAATGCAGGAAGCCGGAAAAGAATTTTAATCTCCAACTAAATAAAACATCAATATTATGGAAAAGATGATTGCAGGTACCAGCATCCACGTGAATGATGAAGGGTACATGACCGATTTCAAAGAATGGAATCCGCAGATAGGTGAGGAACTGGCCAAGGAAGCCAGCATCAGCCTGAGTCCACGCCACTGGGATGTGATTCATTATATCCAGGATGAGTACCGGAAAGAATCTCCGCTCAGTATCCGTAAAATCGGAAAGAGCGGGGTGGTGGACATCAAGGAGTTTTATGTGCTGTTTCCGAATGCACCGCTGAAAACCGCCACCAGGATCGCCGGGATTCCCAAACCGGCCAGCTGCATCTGATGCTGCGAAACCCTTTGTTCAATTTCAAAAACTACAGCCATGTCTGAGTATAACGGCGAAATCAGGAAGATGATGATCATCCTGAGTAAGGCCTCCCTTGAAAATGTTTATGCTGCCTTTGTGCTGGCCAACGGCGCCAGGATGGAGGGGATAGAAGCCGAAATCTTCTTCACCTTCTTTGGCCTGGAAGCGGTTCACAAGAAAAAACTCGAACACCTGCATGTGGCTACCGTGGGTAATCCGGGCATGCACATGCCCACGCTGCTCGGCAGTTTGCCCGGTATGGAAGCCCTGGCTTCCTCGATGATGAAAAAGGAGATGGAGAAGCTCGATATGCCCGGTGTGCAGGAATTCCTCGATATCCTCACCGCTTCGGGGGTAAAGCTCTGGGCCTGCAAACTGGCGATGGATATGTTCCACTATGAGCGTGAAGATCTGTACGACGGCGTTGACGAAGTGATTACCGTAGGCGACTTTTATGCCAAAGGCGCCGGGTTGGGCACGCATATGCTGTTCATCTGAGGCCGATTGTTCATCCATAATTGTTCTGCCATGTTGAAGCCATTCCGGATCATGATTGGTTTGCTGGGTACTGCACTCATGCTGCAGGCACAGGAAAAACCCGCTGCAACGGTGCTCAGCGATCTCCGCTTTATGTATGCGGAAGAGCAGCTGGCGCGGGATGTTTATGATTCCCTGTTTGCCCTTTGGGCGGTGAACCCCTTTGGGAATATCCGCCACAGCGAGCGGCGTCATATGGAAACGGTACAGGAACTGCTGGAAAAATACGGCCAGCCGGTGCCGGCTGTACGCACCGGTGTGTTTCCACAGCCTGAGCTGCAGGCGCTCTACCGGCGCAGTGTACAGGAAGGAACCGTTTCACTCCCTGCAGCGCTCCGGGCCGGCGCCCGGGTGGAAGAGGCCGATATCCGTGACCTGAAGGTCCGGATGGCCCGTACCACCGCACCGGATGTGCTGGAAGTGTTCCAGTATCTCCTGGAAGGATCGGAACGGCATCTTGCCGCCTTCAGCCGCCGGCTGCGGGCTGCAGGTGAAGTTTATCAGCCGGTGATCCTGGATCAGGATGAATATCAGAAGATCATTGACAAGGGTCAGCCCTGAGTCTCCGGCAGCCTGGTGTTTACTGCGCCCTGCTGCCACGAAGTTACCGGCGGTTGTCCAGCCGCCGGATGCATGTTTTAGTTTTATACAGTTGGTTTTGAAAAAGCGGGCGCGGTTTCCACCGCGCCCTTTTTTTACCAGTGATTTATGTCACGGTTGAGGTTCCAACACCGATTTAGTTTTGCGTCGAAATTTTTGAAATATGAAGCAGATCAAGCAACAATTCTGGTTAATGCTGGCGCTCGCCGGGTGCACAGTCACCTCCTTTGCCCAGCAGCCGGTAGCCCTCCGGGAGCAGGAGGCGGTGCAGGCTGCGGTAACGGGTAATGCGGCCGCCAGGATCGCGCGGCTCGATGAGCAGGTAGCCCGCAGCAATTACCGCCAAACCGATGCCATCTTCCTGCCGCAGGCCGGGATCAGTTATACGGCGGTTACCACCAACAATCCGCTGAACGCATTTGGCATGCGCCTTCAGCAGAAGCTGATTACGGCGGCTGATTTCAACCCGGCCCTGCTGAATCACCCCGGCGCCTATCCCGATTTCAATACCAAGCTGGATGTGCAGCAGCCGCTGGTGAATATGGACATGCTGTACCAGCGTCGGGCGGCGGCCAAACAGGTAGAGTTGTATGGCCTGGCTGCAGCACGCACCCGCGAGTTCCTGGCTTTTGAAACCCGCAAAGCCTACATGCAGCTGCAAATGCTGTATGCCGCTGATGCGGTACTGCAGGAGGCCCGCCTTACTGCTAAGAGTATGTATAAGAATGTTGAAGACTATTTCCGCCAGGGCATGGTGCAGAAATCTGATCTCCTGAATGCAGAAGTGCAGCTGCTCGCTGCAGAAACCCAGCTCAGCCAGTCTAAATCGAATATCGGCACGGTATCCGACATGCTGAGCCTGCTGATGGGCCGTACGGCCGGAACGGTTTATGTGCCCGACAGTCTGCAGCAAACCCCTCAATCCACCGACAGCCTGGTGTTCAATGCGGCCCGCGCCGATTTCCAGGCCATGCGCAAGGGGGTGGAAGCCACAGACCTGATGATCCGCTCCACCCGGGCATCCCGGCTGCCCCGCGTGAATGCTTTTGGCAGCTGGCAGCTCAACGACAACCGGGTATTTGGTTTTGGCGCCAATGCCTGGATGCTGGGCCTGCAGTTCTCCTGGAATCTTTTTGATGGCAACCGCGCCAAAAATCAGCAGCAGCGTCAGCAACTGGAAAAATCCAGGCTGCAGGAACAGCTGAAGCAACAGGAGGATGAATCCCGTCTCCGCATCAGCCAGGCACAGCGTCAGCTGGAGGATGCCCGTTTTGCACTGCGTCAGCAGGAGCAGGCCGTGGCCCAATCGGCCGAAGCGCTCCGGGTGCTGCAGAACCGTTTTGACCAGGGGCTGGTGAAAACATCAGATGTGCTGATGGCCCAGACCCAGTTGTCGCAGCAGCGCCTGGGGTATGTGCAGGCTGTTTACCAGTATAACCTGGCAGCTGCCACGCTCCGTTTCCAGCATGGTGCTTCCGATCAATAAATCTTCACCACCTTAAAAAAGATATCTACACATATGAAACAGTTTACGCTCCCTGTATTGTTTTTGGCCGCCATCAGCTTGCTGGGATCCTGCTCCGGCAGTGAACAACCCGCGCCTGCAGCCGCAGACAAACCCGTGGTGGTTACCCTGGGTACCACGGCTGTTGCGGAGGCCAGTGCCATCCTGTCCAGCGGACAGATTGAATCGGCGCAAACCGCCGCCATCAGCACCCGCGTGATGGGCCGCATCAATGCCATCTATGTAAAAGAAGGTGACCGGGTCAATAAGGGACAGGTGCTCGCCACGATCAGTGATGAGGATATCCGGGCTAAAAGAGCGCAGACCAGCGCGATGATTGCCGAAGCAGAAGCGGCTTTTGCCACGGCACAGAAAGATTATGACCGGTTTACCCAGCTCTTTAAAGAACAGAGTGCCACCGCCCGTGAGCTGGATAATGTTACGCTCCAGTACCAGTCTGCCCGCTCCAGGGTGGAAGCCGCCCGACAGATGCGCAACGAAGTGAATGCGATGCTTTCGTATACCAGCCTCACCGCGCCGTTTTCGGGTGTGGTTACCCGTAAGATGGCTGAAGCCGGCACTATGGCCAGTCCGGGTATGCCCGTGCTGATGATTGAACAGAACGGTATCCTCCAGGTATCCGCCACTGTGGCCGAAGCCGATATCAGCCGGCTCAAAACCGGCGCTACTGCCGAAGTGGAGGTGAAGAGCCAGGGAACAGGTTTCCGGGGTATCATCACGCAGCTGGTGCCCTCATCCCAGTTCACCGGCGGCCAGTATACCGTGAAGATCAGCATACCGGAAGCCGCGCGCAAAGATCTCTATGCAGGCATGTTTGTTCGGGTAAGCTTTCCGGTTACCCCCACAGCGGCTGCGGCTCCGGCCGGCAGCGGTCTGCTGATCCCGGCATCGGCGGTGGTCAACCGCGAAGAGCTGACCGGGGTGTTCACAGTGAGCCAGGACCAGAAGGCCCTGCTCCGCTGGGTGCGGCTGGGGCGTACCCTCGGCGACCAGGTAGAAGTGATTTCAGGGCTTGCCAAAGGGGAGGCCTATGTATTGCATGCTGAAGGAAAGCTCTACAATGGGGCTCCCGTAAGCGTAAAGAAATAAGCATCCATCCGTTACAGCACATGGAACAACTGATCACTGCGGGCTCAAAATGTCCGGGCGATCCGTTCCTGAATGCCTGACGGTAAAAATCGTATACCACCACAACCGATACATCCATGAAAGAAGGTTTATCCGGCAATATTGCAAAAGCGTTTATCAGTTCCAAACTCACCATCCTGCTGATGGTGGCCTTTCTCCTGATCGGCGGCTACAGCACCCTGCTGATTCCCCGGGAGGAGGAACCCCAGATTGATGTGCCCATCGCCGACATCTATGTGGGCTTCCCCGGCGCTTCGCCGCGGGAAGTGGAAACCAAGCTCACAGCGCCCCTCGAAAAAATTGTGTCGAATGTAAAAGGGGTGGAGTATGTGTATTCCACCTCCCTGCAGGGCCAGGCGATGCTGATTGTTCAGTTTTATGTGGGTGAAGATGTGGAGCGTTCGATGGTGAAGCTCTACAATGAACTCCTGAAGAATATGGACCGCATGCCCCAGGGGGTAACCATGCCGCTGATCAAAACCCGGGCCATCGACGATGTGCCGGTACTCGGCCTTACCCTCTGGAGTGAGCAGCAAAGCGATTATGAACTGCGCAGGCTGGGCGAGGCGGTCACCAATGAAATCAAGAAAATCAGTGATGTGGCCGCGGTGAACCTGATCGGCGGCCGCAGCCGGGAAGTGAAAGTGCAGTTGGATAAGGATAAGATGGCGGAGCACCGGGTGGATTTTCTGACGGTGAGCAAATTCATCCAGGGCAGCAATGCCCAGCTGGTTTCGGGCACGATGCTGCAGCAGGATTCAGCCTTTCCGGTGCAGACGGGTAATTTTCTCAATACCGCAGAAGATGTGGCCAACCTGATCATCGGGATGAATGGCCAGCAGCCGGTTTACCTGAAGCAGGTAGCCACGGTAACCGAGGGCCCTGAATCACCTGCGCAGTATGTACAGTTCGGTTTTGGGGCTGCAGATACCGGCACCGCCCGGCTCCACCGCTCGGCTTACCCGGCTGTTACCCTGGCCATTGCCAAGAAAAAGGGAGCTGATGCCATGCAGCTGTCCGGTAAAATCCTGGCCAAGCTGGATCATCTGAAAAAAGAACTGCTGCCGTCGGATGTACAGCTCACGGTAACGCGTAACTATGGAGAAACGGCGTCGCACAAAGTGTCTGAGCTGCTCCTGCACCTTTTTGTGGCCATCGTGGCGGTAACCCTTTTTGTGATGCTGGCCATGGGCTGGCGGGGTGGACTGGTGGTTTTCCTCTCGGTGCCGGTTACATTTGCCCTCACGCTGTTTGCTTATTATTTCCTGGATTATACCCTGAACCGGATTACGCTCTTTGCCCTGGTGTTCATTACGGGTATTGTGGTGGACGATTCCATCATCATTGCGGAAAACATGCACCGGCATTTCAGGATGAAGCGGCTGCCCTTCAGGCAGGCGGCCATCTATGCCATCAATGAAGTGGGTAACCCCACCATCCTGGCCACCTTTACCGTAATTGCGGCCGTGCTGCCGATGGCCTTTGTGTCGGGACTGATGGGCCCTTATATGAGTCCGATGCCCATTGGCGCCTCAATCGCCATGTTGCTGTCGCTGGTGGTGGCGCTTACCCTCACGCCTTATCTCGGGTATATTTTCCTGCGGGAGAAAGAGAAGCCCGGTCATGAAAAGGCGCCCGTGGAGATGGAGCAAACCCGCATCTACAAGATCTATCATGCCTTCATTCACCCCCTCATTGAAATCCGCTGGAAGCGCTGGACCTTCATCCTGAGTACGGTGGTGGTGATGCTGGGCTCGCTGATGCTGTTTTATACCCGTTCGGTGGCGGTGAAGATGCTGCCTTTCGATAACAAGAACGAGTTCCAGGTGGTGATTGATATGCCGGAGGGCAGTACCCTGGAGCGTACCCATGCCGTTGCCTCCGAAATTGCGGCCTATGTGGCCTCGCAGCCCCTCGTGAAAAATTACCAGATCTACACCGGTACCGCTGCGCCGATCAGTTTCAACGGGCTTGTGCGGCATTACGATAACCGCCGCGGCGACCAGGTGGCGGATATCCAGGTGAACCTCGTGGATAAAACCGAAAGGGCTGAGCAGAGTCACGATATTGTGAAGTCGATGCGCAAACAGGTGCAGACGATTGCCGCACGTTATGGCGCCAATGTGAAGCTCGTGGAAATTCCGCCCGGCCCGCCGGTATTGTCAACCCTGGTGGCTGAAATTTACGGCCCGGATTATGAGGGGCAGCTGAAGATTGCCCGGCAGGTACGCAGCCTGTTCAGTGCCACCAGGGATGTGGTGGACGTAGACTGGTATGCGGAAGACGATCAGTGGGAATACCATTTTGCGGTGGATAAAGACAAGGCCATGCGGCTGGGAGTGGCTCCGGCGCAGGTAGTGGCCAATATGTATGGTGCGCTGAGCGGACAGGTGGCCGGCAGCCTGCACACACCGGCATCCTTCAGCCCGGTGAACATCCGCCTGCAGCTGGCAGATGCGGATAAGTCGGGGTTAGCGGAACTGCGTAAACTCAAGGTGGTGGGGCAGGCCGGTAATGCCGTGCCGGTGAACGATCTGGTGACCATCACCCGCGTTCTGAAGGACAAGAGCATTTACCGGAAGAACCAGAAAAGGGTGGTGTATGTAACCGCCGATATGGCCGGCGACCTGGAAAGTCCGGTTTATGCCATCACGGCCATGTCTGACAGTCTGCGTAAAATCCAGCTGCCCGCCGGATATACCATCAGGGAAGAGTATACGCATCAGCCCGATAACGAGGATGAGTACACGCTGAAGTGGGATGGGGAATGGCAGATTACCTATGAAGTGTTCCGCGACCTGGGCATTGCTTTCGCTGCCGTGATCATCATCATTTACATGCTCATCGTGGGCTGGTTCCAGAACTTCATCACCCCGTTGGTGATGCTGGCGGCCATCCCGCTGTCGCTGATCGGTATCTTGGCCGGTCACTGGATGTTGGGCGCTTATTTTACGGCCACGTCCATGATCGGTTTCATCGCCCTGGCGGGCGTGATGGTGCGCAACTCGGTGCTGCTGATCGACTTTATCGATATCCGCCTGAAAGAGGGTATCCCCCTGAAACAGGCGGTGATTGAGGCCGGCGCCGTACGAACAACGCCCATCCTGCTCACGGCCGGCGCGGTGGTACTGGGCGCGGTGATCATCCTTTTCGATCCCATCTTCCAGGGGCTGGCGATCTCCCTGATGGGCGGCACCATAACTTCCACCTTCCTCACGCTGCTGGTTGTACCTTTGATCTACTACCGGTTGCTCCGGAAAAAATATCCATCATCAAAATCTTAAGGGTATGAAAATGTTAGTGATCACCAGTGTGCGGGAAGACCTCCGGGCGGTTTCGCACATCATGGAAAAAGCGGATATCAAGGTGTTCAGTGTTTCTGAAACCGTTGGCCACAAAACCGAGTTTCACGAATACCTCCCCGACAACTGGTTTGGCACCTCGCTGGAGGGCACCCATGCCCTGTTTTTCTTCAGCTTTACCGACGATGCCAAGGCGGTACAGGCGCTGGAGATGGTCAGGGAATTCAACCGGGAAACCGGCAGCCGCTTTCCGGTGCGGGCCTTTATCCTGCCGGTGGATCAATGCAGTTATTAACCACTCAATCGAATATTATGAAAGAAAGGATTGTGAGAGCAGTAGCCGGCACTTTTATCCTGGTAAGCCTGGCACTGGCGCATTTTGTGAATGAATACTGGCTCCTGTTTACAGCCTTTGTAGGGCTGAACCTGCTGCAGTCTTCCATTACCCGGTTCTGTCCGCTGGATACGATCCTCGACAAAATGGGTGTGGGCGGTAATGAAAAAGCAAAGTGCTGATTAAAAACGGTTCCGTGCCTTGCCTGCCGGCAAAGCTGGCGGAGCCGTTTTTTTTCTTATTTTGTCCGGCAAATCGATAATTGTGATCCGAAAACTTCTTGCCGGCAGTTGTGTAGCCCTGCTTTCGCTGCCTGTTATGGCACAGACCGGGAAATCAGCCCCCGCGAAAATCAGCGCTCACCTCAAGGTGTTCAACATGGCCATTGCCAGTGGCGATGCCTTCACAGCCATCAATGCCCTCCATTATTATCTTTCCGAAGCAGGGGACGACAATCCTTATGCTGATACCTTGGCCATGCTGTATATGCAGCAGGGGGCTTTCCCGCAGTGTTATTACTGGGCCGACCGCCGGCTGAATGTGAAGAAGGATGACAATACGCTGCTGGAACTGAAAGGCATTGCGCTGGATAAACTCAACCAGCCCAAGGAAGCCATCGCCATTTTTGAAAAATTGTTTGCCCGTTCCAGCAGTCCGTACCATGCCTATAAACTGATGGAACTGCAGTACAGCATCAAACGCCTGGCCGAATGCCTTGCCACGGCTGAGGCTGCTGAAAAGCTGACGTACAAGCCCGAATACCTCATGACTTATTCGTTTGGTCAGCAAACCGGCCGCACTTACCTGCAGGCGGGGGTGTACAATATTCATGCTCTCACGCTGTACGACCTCGACCGCAAGGCGGAAGCCAGGCAGTATTTTGAGAGAGCCCTGGCCCTCGACTCCAGTTTTGCCCTGGCCAAACAGAATCTGCAGGCCCTGCAATCGATGGACAATCCTGCTGCCGGCAAGGCGCAGCCCGCTGCAAACGGGATTCCGGCATCCCCTGCCAATAAAAATTAAAAAATGATTTTGCAGGGATTGTTCCGGGCTCTATATTTGCACTCCCGTTGGGGAAAAAGTATTAGTTCTTAATTAGAGGAATCAGCTCAGTTGGTCCCGAAAGCGTTCGGGACGCTTGCATGGCATGCAAGAGGAAAGATTTGAAAAGTATTAGTTCTTATATAATTCGGGGAATTAGCTCAGTTGGTC
>JAYRPG010000120.1:0-2932 GCA_041911275.1 Ferruginibacter sp.
GCTTTTATCTTTCCCGCTCACGTCTTGAGGCGGCATTTGATTATCAGGGGAGGTTGCTGCATCCCCTGACCGGCGATGTGTCTGCCCTCGCTGCCCTGCTCCGGAATGCGGGTTGGTATCCAATTCCAGCCGGAACCACGGATATGGCGATGTTTGAGCTGTCTGTCATCCGCTGAATATGACTGATGAAAATCATGGAGTATGAATGAGTACAGTAAAAGTATGGGGTCTCGGTGATGCCGTGGTGGATTTATTACCGGAGAAGCCGGGCACGCTGTTGCAGTGCCCTGGTGGTGCGCCTGCCAATGTTGCCGTGGGCGTGGCCCGACTGGGGGGCCTGAGCGGGTTTGTCGGGTGTGTGGGGGATGACCCTTTCGGGCGTTTTATGCGCAAAACCCTGGCTGATGAGGGTGTGGACACGGCGTATATGCATACCGACCCTCTGTACCGGACTTCCACAGTGGTGGTGTCGCTGGTGCCGGGTGGTGAACGAACCTTCACATTTATGGTGCGCCCTTCGGCAGACCTTTTCCTTACCCCTGATGATTTACCGCCCTTTCGTGCCGGTGAATGGCTGCATACCTGCTCCAATGCCCTGAGTGCAGAGCCCTGCCGCAGCGCCACGTTTCAGGCCATGGAGAACATCCGGCAGGCTGGCGGCAGGGTCAGCTTTGACCCCAACATCCGGACTGACCTGTGGCAGAGCACATCGCAACTGCGTGAGTGTCTGCACCGGGCGCTCATGCTGGCGGATGTGGCAAAGGTATCGGAAGAGGAACTGTTCTTTATCAGCGGTGAACAGGATGTCCGGAAGGGAACCGATGTTCTGGCATCACATTATCCCCTGGCACTGCTGCTGGTAACCCAAGGAAAGGATGGCGTGATGGCTCGCTGGCAGGGAAAAAACCTGTACTTCCCGGCAACACCGGTGGTGAGTGTGGACACGACCGGTGCCGGTGACGCCTTCGTGGCAGGTCTGCTGGCAGCGCTGGCGGCAGAGGGGATGCCCTCCGGTGAGCAGGCACTCGCATCCGTCATCGAACAGGCCCAGCGCTGTGGTGCGCTTGCCACGACAGCAAAAGGTGCCATGACAGCGTTACCCCGTCGCCAGGATTTACTGAAACACCCCTGACCGTTTCCTGCCCGTAACCGTTGTGCACGTCATTTTTGTTGTGGGTGACTAAATCGATTTAGCTGTCAACAATACCTCTATTTTTACAAGGATATAAAAATGAAAAAACACCTTCTCTCGTGTGCCATTCTGCTGGCCTGTTCCCCGGTCTTTGCGGCGGGGAATACCGACAGTATTGAAGCCCGGCTGGCGGCCCTGGAAAAACGGCTTCAGGATGCTGAAACCCGTGCTCAGAAGGCTGAATCACGGGCAACCGCTACAGAACAGCAGGTGCAGCAACTGGCCGCCACCCCGGCGACACAACCTGTTGTGCCACAGACCGTATCCGTACCACCGGAAAAGAAAGCGGACAATAGTGGTTTTGAGTTTCACGGCTATGCCCGCTCGGGTCTGCTGATGAACGATGCCGCATCCGGCAGCAAAAGTGGTCCGTATCTGACGCCTGCCGGAGAGACCGGTGGCTCGGTCGGGCGCCTCGGGAATGAGGGAGACACTTATGTGGAAACCGTGTTTGAGCACAAAAAGACGCTCGAAAGCGGGGCCACCACCCGGTTTAAGGTGATGCTGGCGGATGGTCAGAAAACCTATAACGACTGGTCGGCGAACTCCAGTGACCTTAACGTCCGCCAGGTGGTGGCTGAACTGGGAAATCTGCCGGACTTCACCGGGCCGCTGAAGCACAGTACGGTATGGGCGGGTAAACGTTTCGATCGTGACAACTTTGATATCCACTGGCTGGACTCGGACGTGGTTTTCCTCGGCGGAACCGGGGGCGGTATCTATGACGTGAAATGGAACGACACTCTGCGCAGTAACTTCTCCCTGTATGGACGCAATTTCGGGGAGATGGAGGATATCGATAACAACGTCCAGAACTATATCCTTACCATGAACCACTTTGCCGGGCCGTTCCAGCTTATGGTCAGCGGTATGCGGGCAAAGGATAATGATGACCGCAGGGACAATAATGGCGACCTTATCCATGCCAGTGCCGCCAGCCACGGTGTGCATGTGTTGGCCGGACTTCATAATGACAGTTTCTGGGGATTACGTGAGGGAACGGCGAAAATAGCACTTCTGTACGGGCATGGTCTGGGGGCGGAAGTGAAGGGGATTGGCTCTGACGGTGCACTACGCAGTGATGCGGATACTTGGCGTCTTGCTGCATATGGTACCACCCCGCTCGGAAACGGCTGGCATATCGCCCCGTCAGTCATGGCGCAGGGCAGTAAGGATCGCTATGCCCGTGGAGACAGTTATGAATGGGTGACCCTGAACACCCGCTTGATTAAGGAGGTGACGCAGAATTTTGCGCTGGCGTTTGAGGGCACTTACCAGTACATGGATCTGAAACCTGAAGGGTATAAGGACCGCAATGCTGTTAACGGCAGTTTTTACAAGCTGACGTTTGCGCCCACCCTCAAGGCAGGAGGTCTGGGGGACTTCTTCAGCCGTCCGGAACTGCGTCTGTTCGCCACCTGGATGGACTGGAGCAGCAGACTGGATAACTACGCCAGTGATGATGCTTTCGGCGGTAGCGGGTTTAATGCAGGCGGGGAATGGAATTTTGGCGTTCAGATGGAAACCTGGTTCTGAACACTAACGCTTCCGGTGTACCGGGAGCGTTGCCGGTCATTGTCCCGTAAATGAAAGCGTTGTTCATCAATAGGAATTTAAACCCCAAAAAGATTAAAAAAACACCTGAAAAAGGGCGCTTTCTCAGCATCGTCACACATGCCATAACTTCGACGTCATCAATTAAATGGACTTCATTGATTGATACCGGGTATCGTGACGGGA
>JAYRPG010000121.1:0-121782 GCA_041911275.1 Ferruginibacter sp.
CATGTGGCGGGAACCCTTGTAATAACGATGCAGGTTGTCTGCCACCCATTGCTCGGACACATTCATCTCCATCGGTGGCAGGAATTCACCATCGGGCAAAACCTCCAGCCCCTGCTTACTGCCCTGTATACCCGCAAATTTCTCAACATAACTGTACCAGGGCGCCAGGTCTGCATAACGGATGGGCCAGTCTGTTCCAATGCCTTCCCGCGCATTGGCTTCAAAGTCCCAGGCATTGAACCGGTAACTCTGCCGGCCCCAGAGCAGTGAACGACCGCCCAGGTGATAGCCCCGGTACCAGTCGAAGCGCCGGATCTCGGTATAGGGATTTTCCTTTTCATCGGCCCACATCCCCTGCGTGATCTCATTCAGCGGATAATCCCGTTTCAGCACGGGGAAGTCTTCCTTCATCTGCCGGGTGGGGCGGTTCCGGTGGGGCAGCTCCCAGCTTTCCCGGCTGGCATTCACATAATCTTTGACGTGCTCAATATTACGGCCCCGCTCAAGCAAAAGCACGTTCAGCCCCTTTTCAGTGAGTTCCTTGGCTGCCCATCCCCCGCTGATTCCTGAGCCAATCACGATGGCATCATAAACTGTTGTTGCCGGCATAAATTTTCGTATACAGTTGAATGTTAGGATTTCAGTTATACATCACAGCGCCTCACGGCATCCTTCAAAGCCGCTATCTTCTCCTCCCGGGTAAGGCCGGTGGGAATGAACTCCTGCGCAACATAGCCCCTGAACCCGGTTTCCGCAACGGCACGCAGGATGGCCGGATAATTCAGTTCCTGGGAATCGTTGATTTCATGACGGCCCGGCACACCGGCGGTATGGTAATGCCCGAAGTACGGGTGATGATCCCGGATGGTGCGGATAATATCCCCTTCACTGATCTGCATATGGTAAATATCATAGAGCAGTTTGAAAGATGGCGAGTCCAGCCGCTTGCACAGTTCCACTCCCCAGGCTGTGTTGTCTGCCATGTAATCCGGGTGATCCACCTTGCTGTTGAACAGTTCCATCTGCACGGTGATGCCCTGGCTTTCTGCTCTGCCCAGTATTTTTTTGAGTCCGGTTACACAATTCTTCAGCCCGGTTTCATCATCCATCCCGTTGCGGCTGCCGCTGAAACAGATCAGGTTGCTGTAGCCCGCCTGCTTCATCAGGGGCATTACGTCCAGGTAATCCTGTACCAGGCGGGCATGATACTGCGGGTCGTTAAAGCCCCGGGTAAGGCTCACCGCTCCGCCGGTATAACACATGGAGCAATGGATGCCGTGCTGCTGCAGCACCGGCCAGTCTTTCGGCGCCAGCAGGTCAATCGCCGAAAAGCCCGCTTCCTTCACCACCCGGCAGAGTTCTTCCAGTGTCAGAAAATCATAGGTCCAGCGGCATACCGAATGCCGGATATGCCCCTTCAGGGATGCCGGCTGATGGGCAGAGGGGGAACAGGCGGCCCAGGGGCTTCCGGTGGCCAGCGCTCCGGCAGTAAGTGTCAGTGACTGTATCAGTTTCCTTCTTTTCATGCCCGGGTGGTGAGGGGTGATTTATCGTTGCGGAAAAACAGCAGGAACAGCAGCGCTACGCCCGCAGCAAAAAAGCAGGGGAAAAACCAGACCGACTGCCAGTGATGGCCGGTGATTTTTCCGGCAGCATCCGTGATGGCATAATACCCCACGATTTTTCCGGCCAGCCAGAAACCCACATACATCCCCACGCCGTAAGTGGCCAGCGTAATCAGCCCCTGGGCGGAAGAGCGTACCTGCTCGCCGGCCTTCCGGTCGGTGTAAATCTGCCCGGTCACAAAAAAGAAATCATAACAGATACCATGCAATACAATGCCGCCGTAGAGCAGCAGCGTGCCGGTTTCCATATTGCCGTAAGCAAAAAAGAGGTAGCGGAGCACCCAGGCCAGCATGCCAATCAGGAGCATCTGCTTAACCCCGAAGCGGCTGAAGAAAAAAGGCATCAGGAAGAGGAATACAGTTTCGGCCACCTGGCCCCAGATCATTTCACCCGCTGCGCCCTTCATGCCGGATTCGTTGAGGAATAAATTCGTTTGTCCGTAATAGAAAGCCAGCGGGATGCAGATGAGCACAGATGCAAGAAAAAAGATGAGGTAGTTGCGGTCCTGCAGCACACGGAGTGCGTCTAAACCCAGCACTTCCCGCACCGATACCGGCTGCCCCGCCTTCGGAGGCGGCGTATGCGGAAGCGTAAAGGAGAACAAGCCGAAGCAGGCTGAAACGCCGGCGGCTACCCTGAACGTGATGCCTAGCCCTGCCGGACTGGCTTCCCAGTTCATCCACTGAATGATGAACCCCGCCACAATCCAGCCGATGGTTCCCCACATCCGCAAACCACCAAACTGCTTCTCCGCGTTGCTCACCTGCCTGAGGGCGATGGCATTAACGAGGGCAAGCGTGGGCATATAGAGGATCATGTACACCAGCAGCAGGCTGTAAAACGGCGCAAAGGCCGCCTGGCCGGCAATGAGCCAGAGCAGCACGGCTCCGGCGAGGTGCAGCACAGCAAGTATTTTTTCCGCGGCAAAAAAACGGTCGGCAATCATCCCGATGATGAACGGCGCAATGATGGCGCCGAGACACTGTGTACCGTAAGCCAGGCCGGTTTGGGCATCATCCGCACCCAGGTTTCCCCGGATCAGGTAGGTACCCATGGTGACAAACCAGATTCCCCAGATAAAAAAATTCAGGAACATCATGGTGCTCAGCTGAGCACGGACAAACGATTTCATACGGCGTTGCAATTTGAATCCGGCAGTGATGCCGGAACTTAAATGTAATGGATTTACGCTGGAGCAAAACGGATGCGGCATGATTTTTTTGATCCGGTCCGCCGTTGCGCAGGTGTGCAGGGCCCGGCCCCCTTGCTGCCCAAAGCAAGGGCCGTGCGGAAAAAAATGAAACAGCGTGCCCGGCAGATTTCGTAAACTTGTTGGCGAAACATACAGAAGGCTTTTTATGAAAAGAAAACTGCGGATGGGCATGATCGGCGGCGGCCAGGGCGCCTTTATCGGGGCTATCCACCGGATGGCCAGCAGCATGGACGGACTCATTGAACTGGTTTGCGGCGCGTTAAGCAGCAGGCCGGAGGTGGCCCGTGCATCCGGCGAAGACTGGTTACTCCCTGCCAACCGCATTTACCTCAGCTACGAAGAAATGCTGGACAGGGAAAGCCGGCTGCCCGCGGATGAGCGGATGGACTTTGTGACCATCGTTACGCCCAATGTTGCCCATTTTGCTCCGGCCATGATGGCACTTGAGAAAGGCTTTCATGTGGTACTGGAAAAACCGGTCACGTTCAGCCTGGAGGAAGCCCTGCAACTTAAACAATCCGTCGATAAAAGCGGGCTGCTGCTCTGCCTCACCCATACCTACGCCGGCTACCCGATGGTCAAGCAGGCACGGGCCATGATCCGTGAAGGCGCGCTGGGCAAGATCCGCAAAGTGTGGGTGGAATATCCGCAGGGCTGGCTGAGCCGGCTCAGTGAGCGGGAAGGCAATCCGCAGGCAGCGTGGCGTACCGACCCCGCCCGCAGCGGCAAGGCCGGCAGCATGGGCGACATCGGTACGCATGCCGCCCACCTGGCTGAATATGTAACCGGCCTGCACATTACGCAGGTATGTGCCGATCTCAATATCATGGTGCCGGGCAGAATGCTGGATGATGATGGCAACGTGCTGCTGAAATTCAATAACGGCGCCGCCGGTGTGCTGATGGCTTCCCAGGTGGCTGCGGGTGAGGAAAATGCGCTGAAACTGCGGGTGTATGGCGAGAAGGGAGGACTGGAGTGGTCGCAGATGGAACCCAACACCCTGCTGCTGAAATGGTCCGATGCGCCGGCACAAATCCTGCGGGCAGGCAGCAATTACGGGGCGCAGCTTTCTGCAGCAGCTGTCTTTAACTGCCGTACACCGGGCGGGCATCCGGAAGGATATATTGAAGCCTTTGCCAATCTCTACCGGAATTTCGCCCTCACCCTTTCAGCCCGGCTGGAGGGCAGGGTACCACCGGCCGAAGCCCTCGACTTTCCCGGCATGGATGAGGGCATCCGGGGAATGGCCTTTATCGACACTGTTGTGGCCTCCGCCGGCAGCCGGGAAAAGTGGACGCCCTTCGTGATCTGAATATTTCTCCTCCGGCGCACCTCAGCAGGCAGACAGGAAAAGCGGCCTGCCAGCTGCAACGCCGGCATGATGGAAGATCAGCGTTTTGGCATTATCTTCATGCCCTGCCGTACGGCAACGGATACCCGGGAACCACAGGTAAAGTGCAGACGCAGTATCCGCACCAATGCAATCAAATAGTTCAGAAAAGGATTCTGTTTACCCAACAGATCCGGCAACCTTCATCAACAGCCTGCTATGCAAACCATTAAAGGACCGGGCATCTTTCTGGCACAGTTTCTCGATGAGAAGCCTCCCTTCCATACCCTGGAAAGCATCTGCAACTGGGCCGCGTCACTGGGCTTTACCGGGGTGCAGATACCCACCTGGGATCCCCGCTGCATCAACCTGCAGCTGGCCGCTGAAAGCCAGACCTACTGCGACGAACTGAAAGGGATGGTGAGCAACTGCGGCCTCGTGATCACCGAACTGAGCACCCACCTGCAGGGGCAGCTGGTGGCCGTTCATCCCGCTTATGATGAGCTGTTCAATGCCTTCGCCCCCCGCGAACTGCACGGCAACCCGGCGGCCCGCACCGAATGGGCTGTACAGCAACTGCTTTATGCCGCCAGGGCTTCGCGCAACCTGGGACTAACGGCCATGCCTACCTTCAGCGGATCCCTGCTCTGGCACACTTTTCACCCCTGGCCGCAGCGGCCTGCCGGATTGGTAGACACCGGGTTTACCGAACTGGCGAAACGGTGGACCCCGATACTCCGGGCTTGTGATGAGGCCGGCGTAGACCTCTGTTATGAAATCCATCCGGGAGAAGACCTCTTCGACGGCATTACCTATGAAATGTTCCTGGACAAAGTGAACCATCATCCCCGTGCCTGCCTGCTGTACGACCCTTCGCACTTTGTGCTGCAGCAGCTGAATTATCTCGAATACATCGACATCTATCACGAACGCATACGCGCTTTTCACGTAAAAGACGCAGAATTTAATCCCACCGGCCGGCAGGGCACCTTCGGCGGCTACCAGGGCTGGCTGAACCGGGCCGGACGTTACCGCAGCCCCGGCGACGGGCAGATTGACTTCAAAGCCATTTTCAGCAAACTGACCCAGTATGGCTACAACGGCTGGGCGGTGATGGAATGGGAATGCTGCATCAAAAACCCCGAAGACGGAGCCCGGGAGGGCGCGGCGCTGATCCGCGATCACATCATCCGCGTTACCGAAAAGGCGTTTGACGATTTCGCCAAAACCGACAGCGACGAAGCGTATAACCGCCGGCTGCTCGGACTTCACTGACAAATAAAACCTGAACAATATGAAAAAACTGATGCTGGGCGCCGCGATCTGCGCAGGATTATGGTCCTGCGGCGGCAGCGACCATTATGCCGCAACCGAAACCCAACCTGCTGCCGACGTAACGGATGATCCGGCCTTTGTTGCCGGCCGCGACCTGGTGGCCCGGTCAGGCTGTATTGCCTGCCACAAAATCGACGAAACGGCTACCGGTCCCGCCTACCGCAAAGTGGCGGAAAAATATGCGAACACCCCGGAGAACATTGCCATGCTGGCTGAAAAAGTCATCAAGGGCGGCTCCGGAAACTGGGGCACCGTACCCATGCTTTCGCATCCCAACCTGCCCCAGGCCGATGCTGAAGCCATGGTGAAATACATCCTGATGCTGAAAAAATAAGCCAGATGAAAATCCTCGCCACATTATTCCTTGCCCTGGCGGTGCTGCCAGCCCGGAGCCAGACGAAGCCGAATACCCTCAGTGCCCGGGAAAAAAAAGAAGGCTGGCAACTGCTTTTTGACGGACGAACCACCCAGGGCTGGCACCGTTACAACCAAACCGGCATCGGCAGCGCCTGGAAGGTGGCGGATGGCTGCCTGTACCTCGATCCATCGAACCCCGAGGGCTGGCAAACCCGCGACGGTGGCGATATCGTGCATGAGCGGGTGCTGGGCGACTTTCACCTCAAAGCAGACTGGAAGATTGCCCGCAACGGCAACAGCGGCATCATGTTTTATGTGCAGGAAGACAGTCGGTATGAATACCCCTGGCAAACCGGGCCTGAAATGCAGGTACTCGACAACGAAGGGCATGATGACGGCAAAATTGACAAACACCGGGCCGGCGATCTGTACGACCTGATTGCCTGCTCCAGGAAAACCGTAAAACCCTTTAACCAGTGGAACCATGCCGAGATCATCTGCCGGCAGGGGTGGCTCACCCTGAAACTGAACGGGGTTACCGTGGTGCACACCAACCTGAAATCGGAAAGCTGGAAAGCGCTGATTGCCGGCAGCAAGTTCGCAAGCATGCCCGGCTTCGGCAGTTTTCTTACCGGCAAAATTGCCCTCCAGGATCATGGCAATGCCGTATGGTTCCGGAATATCAAAGTAAAAGCATTATGATTGATCTTTGCTGAAACTGTCAAACCCCGGCCCGGCGCCGGGGTTTGTTGTGTGAACAACTATTCTGCCCCGCAGCATTATTTTTCGGAAATTGAGCGGCATAAAATGCTTGCTGTATGGGTGATACACTGCAGATCAAAGAATCCCCCAAAAAATACGACGCGGTGATAGTGGGCTCCGGGGCCGGCGGCGGCATGGCCGCTTATGTGCTCGCCGGAGCCGGACTGAAAGTATGCCTGCTGGAAGCCGGGCCTGATTTTGATCCGGCGCTCCACTCCTCCCAGATGAAAAATCCCTGGGACTCTCCCCGCCGCGGCGCCAGCACCCGGTTCAGACCCTTCGGTGATTTTGATGCTTCCTTCTGGGGCTGGGAGATTGATGGCGAGCCCTACACCCATGCCCCGGGCGATCGCTGGGAATGGTGGCGGGCCCGGATGGTGGGCGGCCGCACCAATCACTGGGGGCGTATTTCGCTGCGTTTCGGCCCAGACGATTTTCACCGCAAAGACCTGGATGGGCTCGGGGACAACTGGCCCATCCGGTACGCAGATATTGCTCCCTATTACGACAAAATTGACCGGTTGCTCGGGGTGTTCGGCACCCGGGAAGGATTGCCCAACGATCCCGACGGCATCTTCCTGCCGCCTCCCAAACCCCGGCTGCACGAACTGTTCATCAAAAAAGCCGCAACGGGGATAGGCATTCCCGTTATCCCCTCCCGGCTCAGCATCCTCACCCGCCAGATCAACAAGGATCGCGGCGCCTGCTTTTACTGCGGACAGTGTAACCGTTCCTGTAAGGTGTATGGGGATTTTTCTTCTTCCTCGGTGCTGATCAAACCCGCGCTTGCCACAGGCCATGTAGACCTGGTAACCGGCGCCATGGCCCGCGAGGTGCTCACCAACGAATCCGGACTGGCCACCGGCGTATCGTATGTCAACAAAGCCGATCTGCAGGAATATACGGTGAGGGGAAGAGTGGTGATACTCGCCGCCTCTGCCTGTGAGAGCGCCCGCCTGCTGCTGAATTCCAAAAGCCAGCGGCATCCGAACGGGCTGGCCAATTCGAGCAATGTGGTGGGACGCTACCTGCACGACAGTACCGGCGCAGCGATGGGGGGCGTACTGCCGGCCCTGTTTGGCCGGAAGCGGTATAACGAAGACGGCGTAGGCGGCATGCATGTGTATTCGCCCTGGTGGGGCGATCACAAAAAGCTGGACTTTCCCCGGGGCTACCATATTGAATACTGGGGAGGCATGCAGCAACCGGCCTATGGTTTCGGCTGGGGGATTGAAGGCCTCAACGGGCGCTTTCCCGTGAACGGCGTGCAGAAAAAAGGCGGCGGCTATGGCGCCTCCCTGAAGGAAGACTACCGGTACTTTTACGGCGCCTCGGTGGGCATGGCCGGCCGCGGGGAGAGCATTGCCCTGGAGAGCAACTACTGTGAGATTGATCCGGGGGTGGTGGACAAATACGGCATCCCGGTGCTGCGCTTCAATACCCGTCACTCAGACCACGAAATCAAACAGGCCCGGCACATGAAGGAAACATTCCGCGAAATCATGCACCGGATGGGCGCCGTGATCACCTGGGGCGATAAGGATGATGAACAGAATCATTATGGCCTCTCCAACCCGGGCAACATCATCCATGAAGCCGGCACCATCCGTATGGGCGATGATCCCCGGAAATCAGCCCTGAACAAATGGAGCCAGGCGCACGACTGTAAAAACCTGTTCAATGTGGATGGTGGCCAGTTTGTGTCGCAGGCGGATAAAAACATCACCTGGACCATCCTGGCCCTGAGCATGCGGGCATCGGAATACATTGTCAGCGAAATGAAGAAGCAAAACCTTTAACGGCAATCATACTGTATTTACAGCCTTTTTCAACAGAACTTAATTCAACGTCATCATCCCTTAATCATCCCCCGCATGGACAGACGCAAATCGATCAAAGCCCTGATCATCGGTACCGCTTCCGCCGGCGTGATGCTGGACGCCTGCCAGCCGGAAACAGCCAAACCCAACCAGGCAGCAGCTCCGGCAGCCGATGCTGACCGGATGGCCGAAGAAATTGCGCAGCAACGCAAACTGGATCAGGAAACCTTCTTCACGCCCGCGGAAATGGCCACCATCAGTCTGCTGGCCGATATCATCATCCCGCGCGATGCCGTGAGCATGAGTGCCAGTGAAGCCGGCGTGCCTGCCTTCATCGAGTTTATGGCAAAGGACCAGCCGGCCCACCAGGTACCGCTGCGCGGAGGGCTCCGCTGGCTGGAGATGGAAAGCCTGAAAAGATTTGGCCGTTCATTCGCGGGCTGCAGCGAAAAGGAGCGGCTGCAGATTGTGGAAGATATCGCCTATCCCGACCAGGCTGCTCCCGCGATGCGACAGGGTGCGGCCTTCTTCAGCCTCATGCGGAATCTCACCGCCTCCGGTTTCTACACCTCTCCGGCCGGCGTGAAGGATATCGGCTATGCAGGCAACCAGCCCAATCAATGGAATGGGGTGCCTGATGAGGTGCTGCAGCAATACGGATTGGCTTACACCGAAAAAGAACAGCGCGAGTGTATCCGCTTTGACGCACCGGGTGCCTGAAACGACGCTCCTTTCCGGGAACGTTGGCATGGATTCCGGACCAAATACATTTCGCTGAATGCCCGCAGCACCCTAATTTTGCAACCACTTAAACCTGCACTATGTCAGTTCTGATCAATAAAAATTCCAAAATCATTGTACAGGGTTTTACCGGTACAGAAGGCACCTTCCATGCCACCCAGATGATTGAATACGGCACCCTGGTAGTAGGCGGCGTTACGCCGGGCAAAGGAGGCACTACGCACCTCGACAAACCGGTATTTAATACTGTAGCCGATGCGGTAAAAGCCACCGGCGCAGACGTGAGCATCATCTTTGTGCCCCCGGCCTTTGCAGCCGATGCCATTATGGAAGCCGCTGACTCAGGCATCGGCCTGGTGGTGTGCATCACCGAAGGCATCCCTGTGCAGGATATGGTAAAAGTGAAGAACTACCTCATCGGAAAAAACACCCGGCTGGTGGGTCCCAACTGTCCCGGTGTAATCACCGCGGAAGAATGCAAAGTGGGCATCATGCCTGGCTTCATTTTCAAGAAAGGCCGCATCGGCATCGTTTCGAAGAGCGGCACCCTTACCTATGAAGCAGCCGACCAGGTGGCCAAAGCCGGCCTGGGCATCTCTACCGCAATCGGCATCGGCGGCGACCCCATCATCGGTACCACCACGCAGCAGGCGGTTGAACTCTTTATGAACGACCCCGAAACCGACGGCATCGTGATGATCGGTGAGATCGGCGGGGGCATGGAAGCTGAAGCAGCCCGTTATATCAAAGCCAGCGGCAACAAGAAACCGGTGGTGGGCTTTATTGCCGGACAAACCGCTCCTCCCGGACGGCGCATGGGTCATGCCGGCGCCATTGTTGGCGGCGCCGATGATACGGCTGCTGCCAAAATGAAGACCATGGCCGAATGTGGCATTCACGTGGTAGCCAGCCCCGCGGATATCGGCAAAACCATCGCCGAAGCCATGAAAAAATAATCTCCCCAACTATTTCCCATAAAAAAACCGGACGCTGCAGCGTCCGGTTTTTTTATGCGTGTAAGGCCCGCCGTTAGCGGACGATCACAAACGATCCGTTTTCGGTTACCTCCCCGGTCTGCAAAGCAGCCTGGTAACGGCCTGCAGGCAATGAGCGCACATCCAGGCTGAGGCGGCCCTGGAATACCGGAGCCATACGGCTGATTAGTACGCGGCCGGCGAGATCCGTTACCGTAACTTTTACCTGGCCGGTATTCAGCGTGGTGGAGAGGATATTCAGTTCATGCTGTGCGGGGTTGGGGTAGCACTGCAGACTGCCTTTGGGCGCCTGCAGCTTGATCGCTACCGTTTTGCTGTAGCGGCTGCGACCATCCGCATCCACCATCTTCAGCCGGTAGTAGAGGGTGCCGTTGGCCGGGATGCGTTCATCAGTGAACGCATAAGCACTCAGGCTGGCTGCAGCCACCGTGCCGATGGTGGAGAAACGGCGACCGTCGCTGCTTCTTTCCACTTCGTATTGACGGAAGCTTACTTCATCGGTAACCGTCCAGTTCAGTTCCACGGCGCCCCTGGCCGGCACGGCGGTAAAGCCGGTAAGTGTTACGGGCAGCACATTGGTGCAGCGCCATACCAGTTCCACAAACTCGGGATGATCGATGTAGGGGTTGCGGTTACGCTGAAAAACATAGATGCTGTCGTTGCGGTTGATTTCCTTCTGACTTACCGGATCCAGCAGGTGCCACTTGTACCACTGGCGGATGGCCCAGACTTCGAGGGAAGGCCAGGTGGTGCCGTCCAGTACCGAATCAGCAATGCCATTGTTTACCCAGTTGGGCATAAAATTCTGGTAGCAGGTTACCATATAGAACATGGCCCGGGCAAAATCTCCCTTATAGGCATCAATCGGTTCAAAGACTTTCCCCCTGTAGCCGGGGAATGAGCAGGTGCCCAGTTTGGCGCCGGCGGGGGAGGTCCATTCCGCGGTGCCCACTTCTCCGTAGGGATAATTATCGTGCCGGGCATTCGACCAGGCATCGGTGGCAAAAAGAGCGTGCATATCCGTACGCATAGGCTGGATGCTGCCGCCAAACCAGGCCATGGGAAAAGAGTGTTCCCGGTTGTAGCAGAACCCAATCACCGGCTGGGTGGTGGATCCGCACTGGTCGGTAACCGGCCTGAACTCCACCACTTCCGGGCCCGTAGGATTATCGGTGTACATATCCCAGATGATATCGGCGGTATTGGCATCATTGCGCCGACGGTCCAGTTTATTCACCGCGTCGCGGGTGTCGAACACAGAGCTCACGGATGAATTATAGGGGATATTCAGCGTATCGGTGGTGATGATCTGGAAGAGTGCCGTTTTGAGATCCGCACAGGTTTTGGGTACGGCGCCATTATAGGCGTTGTTGTAATAGCCCGGGGGAATCTGGGCAAACACAGGCAGGGATCCGGCAAGCAGCAACGGGAGTAGCAATCTTTTCATATTCACTGTTTAAATGTAAGTCTGCAAAGTTACGGCTTGATCCGCTAGCCGCAGGATGAAATTGTCCACTTCATAAATGGTTAACAAAAAAACCTGTCAGCAGAGACTGACAGGTTCAGTTATATGCACCGTAACCCGAAATTATTTAGCCAGGCCATTCACCTTGCGGGTGAGCTTGCTCTTCAGGTTGGCAGCTTTGTTTTTGTGGATCGTACCGCGCTTGGCGAGTTTGTCGATCATGGAAGAAACATCTTTCAGTTTCTCGCCGGCGAGCGCTTTTTCCTGGATGGCTTTCAGGTCGCGGATGGCGTTACGGGTGGTTTTGCCGTAGTAACGGTTACGCTCGTTGCGCTTGCGGCTCTGACGGACATCTTTCTTGGTCGCTGCGTGATTTGCCATGTGTCGTATTATTTTGGGCTGCAAAGATAGGGGAATCTGCTGATTTAATCACCAGGCACCCCCATTTTTTCTAAAAACCCCTTCCGGAGACCCCCGCGGGGCGGTGCCGGGAAAAAGAACCGCCTGAGCCTCTGCGAACTGTACGCATAACTATTAACTTTGTGCTCCCAAAAATCACCCCAGAAATGAAGGATTTCCAGTATATCACCAATGCTCACCCTGCCTATATCGAAAGCCTGTACCAGGATTACCTGAAAAACCCGGAAACGGTGGATGCCGAATTCCGCAAGTTTTTTGATGGGTTCGACTTTGCCGTGAGCAGCGGTGCGGCCTCACCGGGCTCCGGGAGCGCCGGGATGACTGCCGACTGGCAGCTGGAAATCAGGGCATACCGCATGATCCTGGGCTACCGGAACAAGGGGCACCTGCTGGCCAAAACCAACCCCATCCGCAAACGTAAGGACCGGGGGGCGAATATCGAACTGGATTTCTACGGTTTTACGGAAGCCGACATGGACAAAACCGTTCAGGCCGGAAACCTCATCGGGTTGGGTCCGGTAACGGTGAAAGCCCTGCAGGCGCACCTGGAGAAGTGCTATGCCGGCCATGTGGGGATTGAGTTCAAGTACATCAGCGACCAGAAAAAGGTGGATTTCCTCACCCGTGCCATGGAAACGGAATTCCAGCAGCCCCTCCCCCTCACCAAGCGCCGCCGCATCCTGGAAAAACTCAACCAGGGGGTAATGTTTGAAAAATTCCTGCACACCAAATACATTGGTCAGAAGCGCTTTTCCCTCGAGGGGGGCGAAACCACCATTGCCGCACTGGATGCCATCATCAATACCGCCGCTGAGCGGGATGTGCAGGAAGTGGTGATCGGCATGGCCCACCGCGGCCGGTTGAACGTGCTGGCGAACATCATGGGCAAAACCTATGAACAGATTTTCAGTGAATTTGAAGGCACCGCCAAGGTTGACCAAACCATGGGCAGCGGTGATGTAAAATACCACATGGGGTATGGCAGTGAACTGCAGACCCCGGAAGGAAAAACCATCCACCTGAAACTGATGCCCAACCCTTCGCACCTGGAGGCCGTGGACCCGGTGGTGGTGGGCTTCAGCCGGGCCAAGGCTGATGTGATGTACAACAGCGATTTCGACCGCATCCTGCCGATCCTGATCCATGGCGACGCCTCCATTGCCGGGCAGGGCGTTGTGTACGAAGTGCTGCAGATGAGTAACCTGAAAGGATATTACACGGGCGGTACCATCCATTTTGTGATCAATAACCAGATCGGCTTTACCACGGATTTTGATGATGCCCGCAGTGCGGATTACTGCACGTCGCTGGCGGCGATGGTACAGGCGCCGGTGCTGCATGTGAACGGCGATGACGCCGAAGCCGTGGTGAAATGCGTGGAAATAGCCACCCGCTACCGGCAGGAATTCAACTGCGATGTTTTCATCGACATGGTTTGCTACCGCAAACACGGGCACAACGAAGGGGATGATCCCAAGTTCACCCAGCCGCAGCTCTATTCGCTGATCGACCAGCACCCGAATCCCCGGGAAGTGTATACCGATTACCTGCTGAAAAACGGGGATGCCGAAGCCCGGGAACTGGCCCGTGAAATGGAAAAGAAATTCTGGAGCGACCTGCAGGAAAGGCTGGATGAGGTAAAACAGAACCCGCTCCCCTATCACTACCAGGCCCCTGAACTCGCCTGGAAAAGTCTTCGCAAAGCCACAGCGGCCGATTTCGATCAGTCGCCGGTTACGGCCATCAGTGGCGCAGACTTTACCAAACTTTTTGACGCCATCATGACCTGGCCCGCAGATTTCAAACCCCTGAAAAAGGTGGAGAAAATCATCCAGGATAAAATCAAACTGTTCAACGAAGAACAGAAAGCTGACTGGGCAACGGGCGAACTGCTGGCCTATGCCAGTTTGCTGCTGGAAGGAAAGGATGTACGCATGAGCGGACAGGATGTACGCCGGGGCACCTTCTCACACCGCCACGCCGTGCTGCGCGACGAAGTAACCAACCAGCCCTACAACCGGCTCCGCAATATTGAAGGCGCCGGCGGCAAATTCAGGATCTACAACTCACTCCTCAGCGAATATGGCGTGCTGGGTTTCGAGTATGGCTATGCCCTTGCCAACCCCAATGCCCTGGTACTGTGGGAAGCACAGTTTGGTGATTTCAGCAACGGCGCCCAAACGATGATTGATCAGTTCATCACCGCCGGTGAGCAGAAATGGAACCGCATGAACGGCATCGTTATGCTGCTGCCGCATGGCTATGAGGGCCAGGGCCCTGAACATAGCAGTGCCCGCATGGAAAGATTCCTGCAGATGTGCGCCGAACTGAACATCGTGGTCACCAATATCACCACGGCTGCCAACTTCTTCCACGCGCTGCGGCGTCAACTCGCCTGGCCCTTCCGCAAACCCCTGATCAATTTCTCTCCCAAAGCCAACCTGCGCCATGCCGGCACCTACAGCCATGTGAGCGAATTTACATCGGGCAGTTTCCGGGAACTGATTGACGATCCCACCCAGCCCGATCCGGAAGCCGTAAAAAAAGTACTGCTCTGCAGCGGGAAAATATACTTTGATCTGGCCGAACGCAAACAGAAAGACAACAGGCAGGATGTAGCGGTCATCCGGCTGGAACAAATCTATCCCCTCCCCCAGCAGCAGCTGGATGCCCTGTATAAAAAGTACCCGAAAGCCATCTGGTACTGGGTGCAGGAAGAACCCCTGAACATGGGCGCAGCGGCTTACCTGCGGATGAATCTGCAGCAGTTCCCCTTCTACATCATCAGCCGGGCGCCGGGCGCTTCTACCGCTACCGGCTATGCGAAAATTCATGCCCGCGAACAGGCTGAACTGCTGGAGAAAGCATTTGGCCAGCCCTGAGCATAACCCGGAGCCTTTGAATCGGGATTGCCGGTTTTGCTACACCCGTACCGCAGAGTAAAACAAGGTGAAACAAGCAGTCCGGAGGGTGCTTAGCAGAGCAATGCTGCCGGTTATGCCGGAGGGACATAACTGAAACCTGTCCAAACCTCATCAGCCGATGCCACGCTCCTTACCTGAGAACGTGATGGTCCGGGCTGCTGAATCCTCCTCCACCTTATTTGCCTGAGAACCTCAGACTGGCCGGTAGAGCCGCTTACAAACCTGCTGAATCACATCACATACTCCGCTGCAGTGAAGACAGCATTACCTGCAAGCAGGATCCGGATAAAAATAAACCCCTCAGTGAGGGGTTTATTTTTTATACAGTGCGGAAAACCGCGGTGAATCAATTGACTTTAACCACCGGCATCACTTTCAGTTCAGTGCTGGTTTGCACCTTCAGGGTGTAGGTACCGGCTGCAAACTGGCTGAAGTTCACTTTGCTGATGTTTGCGCCCTTAAAGCCCTGGAGCTGGTTGGCATACACCTGTTTGCCGGAAGCATCGATCAGGCTAATGATCACGTCGGTGTTCTCAGTGAGGTCGTAAGTTACGTTGGCCATCCCTTTCACCGGGTTGGGATAAACGCCTACGATCAGGCCTTTACCATCCAGGCGGATGTTGCGGATGGGTGTGTACACATACTGACCATCACGGTCAATCTGCTTGATGCGGAAGTAGATCACCCCTGCATTGCGGATGGCAGAGAGGTTATCTACGGTAAAGCTGTAGCTGTTGGAAGCGCGGCCATTGTTGAGGGCCTGGAGTTCACCTGCTTTTACAAAGCTGGTACCGTTGATGCTGCGCTCAATTTCATAAGTAGCCGTGCTGGCATCTTCGTTCTCCACCGCCCAGTTCAGGATAGCCTGGTTGTTGTTGCGGGTGGCGGTAAAGTTCAGGAAACGAACGGGCAGCACCACATCAGGAATGGTTACAAAAGAAGTGGCCACACCCGGGTTGATGAAATTGGGATCGTAGCTGTTCTGGTTATCCACCGTTGCGCCGGGACGAGCATAATAGAGGTCGGCAACCCCGTTGGAAATGATGGAACCCGTGCAAAGGAAGAGCGCATTGCCCGTAGTGGCGCCACCATCGGGCAGGGTCACCAGGCCTACGGTACCAGTAGGAGGCACACCGCCGGCAAACTCCACCTCCATGGCTTCAAACTCAGTGCTGGCCGTAAAACTGGGCGTCAGCGGGCTGGAGGCCGTGAAAATATTGTAGTTCCAGTATCCGCCCTCATTGTATGCGGGGGTTACTGACCAGGTGGCAGAGCCAAACCCGTGAGATACCACCGTGAGGGTGGGCGGGGTGGTGATACCCGTTTCCACCACCCCGATGTTGAACTGCAGGGTGGAGATACTGGATGCCTGGGTGGCATCCGGCATCAGGTATATTTTCAGCCGGTTAGCCTGCGTACCAGGCCCGATGCTGGCTTTAACGGTCTGGGCAATTACACCCATTGCGCTCATACCGGCCGCGATCATCAAAAGGAATAATTTTTTCATATTTCTCACTGTTTACGTTTGTTGGATTGTTTGGTGCTTCTTTGGGTCTTCTTTAGTTCGGTAAGGTTTGTGTGCGCACAGCAGCAGCAGAACTGCCCAGGGCGTTGATGAGCATAAAGTCTTTGTCATTGGCCAGGCCGATGAAGCGGACGTTACGGTTCATATTTACATCTGAAGGACTGTATACGTTAGAGAGTGTGGTAGCGGCTGCGTTACCCAGACCATTGTTGGGGGCGGTCAGCAGCAGGTAATCCTTGTCGTTAGACAGGCCGATAAAGCGAACGTTTGTGTTGGAGTTGGCGTTACCACCCCACATCAGGTTCTTGCCGCCCCCGGTGGTATAAGCAGCGGAGGTGCCGAAGATCTGCGCATCAGTTGCCGTGGTAAGGTCCAGGACAGGAGCCGTAGCACGGGCTTCTGCGGCAGCATAGAGGTTGGTGGAAGGATCGGCGCTCATGCCGAGATGGTTACGATGACGTACGGCAACCGTGTAATTGCCATTGGCGGTATTGTTGAAGGTAACCGGGCTCACCCCGTCGATATCCACGATATCGCCATCCCGCTGCAGCAGTGCGCTGCGGGTCTGGAGTACCGCATTACCGGGTGACACCGTGCTGTTGCGCAGCTCCAGGAATACCCAGTCTACGATATTGTCATTGGTGCTGGCCTGATCATTGAATACCGTGGCAGCAGCCGTTTCAGCACCGGCATTGTTCACGTGGGTGAAGGTGGTGCTGTAGGGAGCAGAACGGTAAGGATCGGTGAGCGGAATGAGGTTGGAGGGCGTGCGGAGGGCATCGCTCATCACCCCGGTGCTGGTATTGAAGGGCCCCTGCAGGAAAGCCTTCGCTTTCACATAAACAAACTTGTCCATCCCGTAAAGGGTACCATTGGTGCTGAAGGAAGTACCTACCCGGTTGAGGGCGGCATCATTGGTGCCGTTGGTGGATGACCATTCGGAGCCATCATAAAAATAACCGCGCAGGTTAGCTTCGTTGCCGGTGATATCGGCAGCATCCTGGTATTGACCGGCTATCGTTACCGTTCCCGTTACACCGGTACGGGTTACAGGCCAGTAAGCAGCGATATAGTCAGAAATTTTGTTGGGGCGGTTGGGGTGGGCAGCGCCAAGCACCCGTACACCCACGTTCGCATTGCTGTAGGTACCGTTGGTGGTAACAAAAGCGGGACGATAGCTGGTGCCCGCTCCTACCGGCATTTCATAGGCGGTGAGGTTGGCGGTAACTTCTTTCAGCAATTGACCGTTTCCGTTGGTTTCAACAAACTTTCCCGCACCGGCACCGGTGCTGGTAGCAGCGGCAGCGAGGGTAAGGTTATTGGCCCCCAGCAGGATTTTACCATTCGTGAACTGCAGGCTGCTGCCAATCTTGGCGCTACCGGTGAGGGTCACGTTCGCGGCATTGTCCACCTCCAGGTTGGGAACCGTGTTGCCGTTCATGTTGACATTCTGGTTGGCAGATCCTTTCAGGATCACTTTGCCCGTACCCTGAATGCTGACATTACTGGTCACATCACCCTGAACCGTTACCGTGGCACCGGACTGGATCGTGAAGGTAGCCTGGTCGATGAACAACTGGGCGTCGGCCGCCTGAAAGGCCATTGAACCGCCAACCAGCAGTGCAAGATGTAATTTGCTAAGCTTCATGGAGCTAAAGTTTGATTTAATGAACTGTTGTTTCTGTGTGATATAAATATACAACTTATGTGATCTGAAAAAAAATATGTTTATCCCCAGGGGGAATAAGCACAGATTTCGGTACACAATAAGATATTAGGATTAGCGGCGGTGAAGATAATGCGAATTTAAACAATATTTTCATCCCGCAAACAGATTATTTTTCAACAGACTACACCCTGAAAATCTGTTTGCTGGGTTGGGTGAAATTACCCGAAATTTGCCCCTCTAAATGGTAAATATGACAGTTGCTATCAAAGTACCGGCTGTAGGAGAAAGCATCAGCGAGGTTACCCTCGTGAAATGGGTGCGCAAAACCGGCGATTGGGTGGAAAGAGACGAAGTGATTGCCGAACTGGAGAGTGAAAAAGCCACATTTGAAATCAATGCCGAACAGGCCGGGGAGCTGAAGACCCTGGCGCAGGAAGGCGATACCCTGAAAATCGGCGAACTGGTTTGTGAAATTGATACGGCTGCTCCGAGGCCGGCTGCGGCCAGCCCCGTAACGGCAACCGAAAAGCCGGCGGCACCGGTGGAAAAACCTGCCGAAACGCCGGCAGCCAGCCCTGTTGCTGAACCCAAGGCCACCCCGGTGGCTGCCGCCATTATGGCCGATAAAAAAATTGATCCCGCCAGCGTAACGCCCTCGGGCAGCCATGGTAAAATTTACAAGCAGGACGTGCTAGAAGCCCTGAGCAATCCCGGTCGCAAGCCGGGCAGCCCGGCATTCAGCCGCAGCACCCGTCCGGAGAAAATGAGCAACCTGCGGAAAACGGTGAGCCGCCGTTTGGTGGAGGCCAAAAATACCACGGCCATGCTCACCACTTTCAACGAAGTGGACATGACCGCCATCATGGAAATCCGGTCAAAATTCAAGGATAAATTCAAGGAGAAGCACGGGGTGAACCTGGGCTTCATGAGCTTCTTCACCAAGGCCTGTTGCTTTGCTTTGCAGGAATGGCCGGCCGTGAATGCCATGATTGATGGCGACCAGATCATCTACCACGAATTCTGCGATATCTCCATCGCTGTATCAGCTCCCAAAGGCCTGGTGGTGCCGGTTATCCGCAACGCGGAAAGCCTGAGCATGGCCGACATTGAAAAGAAAGTAGTGGAACTGGCCGGCAAAGCCCGCGACAACAAACTCACGATCGAAGAAATGAGCGGCGGCACCTTCACCCTCACCAATGGGGGCGTGTTTGGTTCGCTGATGAGCACGCCCATCATCAATATCCCGCAGAGCGCCATCATGGGCATGCACAAAATCCAGGAAAGGCCGGTGGCCCTGAACGGACAGGTGGTGATCCGGCCCATGATGTACATCGCCCTGAGCTATGACCACCGCATCATCGACGGCCGCGAATCCGTGAGCTTCCTGGTGCGGGTGAAAGAATTGCTGGAAAACCCGGCCCTGCTACTCTTTGGCCGGGACCCCGTTCAAAGTCTGCTGGAACTCTGATGCGGCCGTCATCAGCGTTTTGCTGCCCAGAAGCCGCTTTACTGACTTTTGCATGAGCCGGTACCACAGTTATACCCGCACAGCCCTGGAACTGATCCGTCTGTACCGGGGACCGGCGCCCTTTCACCTTGCGCTGAAGCAGTACTTTGCCCGCCACCGCCAGCACGGCTCCCGCGACCGGAAAATGATTGCGGCCCTTTGCTACAGCTATTTCCGCGCCGGGCATGCCATGCCCGCAACGCCTGATGCTTCTTCACTGGCCATCGCCTACCTCCTCAGTCCTCACCCCGATCCGCAGATGCTTGAAGCCCTGGAGCCCGGGATGGGCGCCCGGGCCGGCCTGAGCCTCTCAGCAAAAATCCAGGCGCTCGCCCCACGCTTCCGGCTGCAGGCACTCTTTCCCTGGCCGGAGCTCATCAGCCAGGCGATTGACCGCGATGCCTGGATGACGGCCCTGCTGCAGCAACCCGGTTTCTTCGTGCGCATCCGCCCCGGATACCGGGAAGGGGTATACGCAAAAATAAAAGCGTTGCAACCCGGGCCGGAAATACCCGAACCGGATTGCCTCCTGTTTCCGGCCGGCTTCAACCTGGAACCTGTTCTGGAAACCGACCGGGAAGTGGTGGTGCAGGACCGTCAATCGCAGCATACGCTGGATGCCCTGCTGCGCGGCCGTAACCTGCTGCCCTGCGGCAACGCGGCGCCGGCCGTGTGGGACTGCTGCGCGGCCAGCGGGGGCAAATCCATCCTGGCACACGACCTGTTCAGGGGAGAGATAACTTTAACAGTAACGGATATACGCAAAAATATCCTGGAGCAGCTCGCCCATCGTTTCAGGCGGGCCGGCATCCATCCATACCAGGCACTCACCTGTGATCTTGAACAGCATGCTGCGCCGCTCCCGGAAGGGCATTTTGACGCGGTGATCTGCGATGCTCCCTGCACGGGCAGCGGCACCTGGGGCAGAACCCCCGAACAACTCCATGGCTTTGATCCGCAGCAGCTGCCCCGTTACACCCGGCGCCAGCAGACAATTGCCCGGCGCACCGTGCCGCACCTGAAACCCGGCGGGCTGCTGCTGTACATTACCTGCTCCCTGTTTGAGGCAGAAAACGAAAAGGTGGTGGAAGAACTGGTGCGCACCGAAAACCTGGAGCTGCTGGATCAGCAATACCTCATCGGCTATACGCAGGAAGCCGATACGCTGTTTGCCGCCCTCATGCGCCGCCGCTGACTGCTCAGAAATACAACCAGTGAAAACGCATCGGATCGCCTTTTTGAATGGAGAGTGCCGGGGCAGGCATTTTCAGCACATTTGGCACCGTGAGCCAAATCCGCGGATCGTCGTTGGGATTGCTGATCCGTTTCAGATCGGCATCGAGCGAGAAGAGATAGCGCTGCCTGCGTTCAAAACGCGGAATGTCGAGGTTGCCGATGCGGGTGGGATTGGAGCGGGCGCCGATCATGCCGTCGGCCCCCACCCCCAGGCTGATGTTCATCCAGTGCGGAAATGAAGTATTGCTCTGCATGAAGGAGGCCGGATTGATCGAAAGCCAGTAAGTCTGCCCATTGTAATCCTTTAGCCAGCGCTGCCACTTGTTTCGCCCAAGGGCCTCGGGATTGTATTTGGAATAAATGGTTTTGTGAAATGAAAACTTGAGCCGGGCGCGCTGTTCACCCCAGGCCAGCTGCTGTGCCACGAAAAGCGCACTGCCGGCAATATTGGCCAGCATATCGCCCTTGGAAAACCCCCACTCGGCTGAGAAGCCATCAAAGATCTCGATCATGGTTTGCAGGCCCAGGGCGGTGAGCCCCCCGATCCAGGCGGCATTCTTGTTGCCCACACCACTCCACCGCATCATATCGTACTGAATGGCACTGAAATTATAGGCGGTGGCCGCATGCCCGATCTTATCCATGTGCAGCCACTCGGCATTGTCGTTGAAAAGGTGAAAACGGCTCTTGGGAAATTTCTTGTACCAGAGATAGTGCAGGGCAATGGTGCCCGCCGTGGCCAGCACCGATTCCGTGATGATCACGCCGGTGAGGCGCCCCCGGTTGACCTGGCTCTGCGGCTGGGCATAAGCCGGGGGCTGCAGCAGCAGGGTGAGGAGTAAACATCCCAGGAAAAGCCGGCGTAGATACATGGAGCGCGGGGGTTGGGTTGCAAGGTGCATATTTTTCATCAAAATATCCGGGGCGGGGGCAATAAATGATACCAGCGGCCGTTATGGTCGTATTACGGATCGCTGTATCCGGTTGATACCGCCGTATTTTTTAATCTAAAACCCATACGTATGAAAACAAACACCCTGAGTATGCCCGTACAAACACAGTACATGCAGGCATTCGGTATCCGCTTCATGGCTTTTGTAAAATGGTTGTCGGTACCCTGATCCCGTCAATCACAGAATAGATGCTGGCCGTTCCGCTGAAGGAACGGCCTCTTTTTTTGCCTTCATCCGCTGTTTACCCGGCATGTTTTATCTTCACGGCCATGATGAAATACCTCATTTGCGGACTGGGTAATATCGGCACTGAATATGCGCACACCCGGCACAATATCGGGTTTGATGTGGTGGCCGCCCTGGTGCGCAAACACGGAGGCAGTTTCCGCACCGACCGCCTGGCGATGGTGGCCGAAATCAGGTACCGGGGCAAACCCCTGGTGTGCATCTGCCCCACCACCTATATGAATGCCAGCGGCAAAGCCTTCAAATACTGGCTGGACAAAGAGAAAATCAGCCTGGAAAATACCCTGACCATTCTGGATGACCTGGCCCTTCCGATTGAGAAGCTGCGGTTGCGCGCCTCCGGCTCTTCCGGCGGCCACAACGGGCTGAAAGATATTGAAGCCTGCCTGGGCAGCCAAGCCTATCCGCGGCTTCGTTTCGGCATCGGCAATCAGTATCCGAAAGGCATGCAGGCTGATTTTGTGCTGGGGAAATGGAGCGCGGCTGAGATGCCGGTGGTGCAATTAAAAATTCAAAAAAGCGTTGACATCATAGAACAATTTGTTTCGGCCGGCATCCAGCAGATTGCCAGCAGTGTCAACAGCTGGGATGCCTCCGTCAACACCGCCAAAAACGACCCGCAATAGTTGTTTTATGAGGGGTTTTGATTATATTCGTTTTTCTAACCTGATATCCTCTTAACTGCAAAAAGATGAAAATAATCTGTGTAGGCCGTAATTATGCGGCACACGCCAAAGAACTGGGCAACGATATACCGGATGAACCGGTGATATTCATGAAGCCAAAGAGCGCTTTGCTGCAGAGCCACACACCTTTTTATTATCCCGAATTCACCAACGAACTGCATTACGAATGTGAACTGGTGCTGCGGGTATCCAAAAACGGGAAATACATCCAGGAACGTCATGCCGCCAACTATTACAACGCCATCACCGTGGGCATCGATTTCACGGCCCGCGATCTGCAGAACGACCTGAGTGCCAAAGGGCTGCCCTGGGAAAAAGCCAAGGCCTTCGATAATTCCGCCTGCGTGGGGAAATTCCTCGAGCTCACCCCGGGCTTCAACAAAAAGAACATCAACTTCAGCCTCTATAAAAACAAGGAACTGGTGCAGCAGGGCAACTCAGGCAACATGATCTTCAACTTTGAATCGATCATTGCCCACATCTCCAATTATTTTTCCCTCAACATCGGCGACCTCATCTTTACCGGCACCCCTGCCGGCGTGGGTGAATGCGTGGTAGGGGATGAACTGGAAGCCTTCATCGAAAATGAGATGCTGCTGAAAATGGAAGTGAAGTGAGGTGAATGGCCCTTGGCCCCGGCGAACCAGGAACCATACACTGATGAACAGTTCCGCCCTCCATCAGCCGATTCCAGTATTGATTTTCCACGTCCTCTTGTGTGTGTGCCCCGATCGGGGCACCATCAGGCCGTCTGCGATGCCGTCTCTTTTCCCTACCCTCCTTTTAAGTACTGATGATGCGAGGCGAACCGGCTCAGCAGGTTTGAGGTATACCCAATGTATAACTGGTGATGAACCGGTGAGTATAAGATATATACCGTAAACTCCATAAAAAAAGCGCCTGAATCAGAGGCTTCATACCGGAGAGTACAATTATGTATAAAGTAAACGCCATAAAAAAAGCCTCTGAATCAGAGGCTTGGTACCGGAGAGCAGACTTGAACTGCCGACCTTCGGGTTATGAATCCGATGCTCTAACCAGCTGAGCTACCCCGGCATTTTGGGCTGCAAATATACTGCAATTTCATCCAAAAAAATACTATTCCTGCAATAAGACCTCCAGCCTTTCCAGGAGCTTTTCGTCATTGGGCAGCACGGCCTGCTCAAGCCCCGTATTCATGGGGATGGCCGGTACATTTTCTGCCCCCAGCACCTGTACCGGCGCATCGAGCCAGCGGAAACAATGCGCAGCAATTCGTCCCGCCAGGGCTTCTGCAAATCCGTTCAGCTGCTGTTCCTCCGTCAGTACCAGGCAGCGGCCATGCTGCCTGACCCGGCTGAACACCAGTTCTTCATCGAGGGGATACAGGCTGCGGAGGTCAACCACCTCCACCCGCCCCCCCAGCTGGCTGGCAGCCGCTCTGGCCCAGTACACGCCCATGCCATAGGTGATCACGCAGCAGGTTTCGCCCGCCGCCAGCCTTTCGGAATGCGCCTCCAGCACTACCCTGCCCTTGCCCAGCGGAATGATGTACTCCGCATCAGGCTCCACTGTTTTGGCCTCCTCGGTACCGGGCACCTTGCTCCAGTACAATCCCTTATGTTCCAGCATCACAACGGGGTTGGGATCCAGGAAGGCCGCCTTCATGAGTCCCTTCATATCCGCCGCATTGGACGGATACACCACTTTAATACCCTTAATGGTGAGCAGGGTACTTTCCACGCTCCCGCTGTGATAAGGCCCGCCGCCGCCATAAGCGCCGATGGGCACCCGGATAAGGGTTTGAACCGGGAAGCGGCCACAGGTGAGGTAACAGCTCTTCGAAATTTCCGTAACCAGCTGGTTGAGCCCGGGATAGATGTAATCAGCAAACTGCACCTCCACGATCGGCTTCAGTCCTACAGCACTCATGCCCACCGTGGAACCGATGATGTAAGCTTCCTGGATGGCGGTATTGAATACCCGGTGATCGCCGAACTGCTCGGCCAGGGTGGCGGCTTCCCGGAATACGCCCCCCAGCCTGCGGCCTACATCCTGCCCGTAGAGCACGGCTTCCGGATATTGCTGCATGATTTCGCGGATGGCAAACAAGGCCGCATCCACCATCAGTACTTTAGGATTGCCCGCAGGTGCACGCTGTCCCTTTTCTTCCATAACAGGGGTGGGCACAAACACATGACGGGTAGCATCGGCCGGATCCGGCTCGGGCGCAGCCACCGCCCGCTCAAACTCTCCTTGCACCCAGGCAGCCTTGCCCTGTTCAATCTCATCAAGCCATGAGGGCGATACGCCCCGGTCGAGCAACCGGTTCCGCAGGCGGTTTACCGGATCGCGCTCCAGTTGCTGCTCCAGTTCCTCCGCTTCGCGGTAAAACTCTTTCCGCACGCCGCTGGTATGGTGCCCCAGCAGGGGTACCCGCGCATGCACCAGAAAGGGGCCGCGACGCTCCCGCACTTCGGTGATTACCCAGTGAAGGGTTTCATAGCTGCTTTCAAAATCACTGCCATCCACACTCACCGCACGGAGTCCCTTAAACCCCTGAACAAATTCGGCCGCGTTGGCGGTGCGTGCTTCACCTGAGGTTACACTGATGCCCCAGTCGTTATCCTGTACCAGGTAAATCACGGGCAACTGGTGCAGCGCTGCAAACTGAAAGGCTTCACTCACCTCCCCCTCGGTAACTGAGGCATCGCCGAGTGAGCAAACGACTACCGGGAAGGGATACCCCGGCTCATCGCGGCGACCCATTCCTTTCTCGAGGTACTGTATACCCTGGGCCAGCCCCGTGGTGGGGATGGCCTGCATACCGGTGGCGCTGCTCTGGTGGATGATGGTGGGCTTGTCCTTACCCCGGTAATTGGGGTGACTGTAATATTCACGGCCACCGGTGAAGGGATCGTCTTTCTTTGCCAGGAGTTGCAGCATGAGTTCATAGGGCGAGAATCCGAGACCCAGCAAAAGGCTTTCATCCCGGTAGTATGGACTCACATAATCGTGGGGCTGCAACTGGAAGGCGGTGGCCAGCTGGATGGCTTCATGACCGCGGGAAGTGGAATGTACATAACGGCAGATGCTGCGGTTATTTTCATACACGCGGGCCATGGCCCGCGCCGTACACATCCGCTCAAATGCCTTCAGCAGAACATCATTTGCAAGCATGCGTCAAAAGTAACCGATTCGGGCTATATGCACCGGGAATGTTTATTCGTAAAGATCGTGCTGGCCGGAGAGCAGTTCGCGGTATTTGCTGAACAGGCGGGTCTTGGAAACAAAGCCCAGGAAAACCCCTTCGTGGCTGATCACCGGCAGGTACCAGCTACGGGTAAGGTCAAACTGCTCCATCACCGAGCGCATATCCTGTCCCGGGCGCAGTATAGCCGGCGGTTTCTTCATCAGGGATTTCACCGACAGCTTATCAAAATCAGCCGGCCGGAAGAGGTACTGCTTCACATCATTCAGCTCAATGATGCCCGCAAATTTTCCCCGGGCCCCGGTGACGGCGTAAATGTTTTTCTCACTCCGGCGGATCACCTCCACCAGATCGCGGAGCATCCGGTCGGCGGAAATGGTTTCATACTCGGCCGAGAGGATGTCGTTCAGTTCCATGGAGGCCAGCAGACTCTTTTCCTTCTTCCGGCTGAATACGCCGCTGTCGGCCGCCAGTTTCCTGAGTTCCATGGAAAAGGGCTGATAACTGCGGACGATGAAATACGACAGGGATGAAACAATCATGAGCGGGATGAACAACTCGTACCCGTTGGTGACTTCTGCGATCAGGAATACGGCGGTGAGCGGGCAGTACATCACGCCGCTCAGTACGCCGGCCATGCCCACCAGACTGAAATTGCTTTCCGGGATCTTCACCAGCCCCGAGGCATTCATGATTCTGGAAAAGAAAAATCCCAGGTGTGCCCCCGCAAAAAGCGAGGGGGCAAAATTGCCGCCATTGCCGCCGCCGCCGATGGTTATGGCAGCAGCCAGCGGCTTGCTCAGCACCAGGCATCCGGTAAAAAGAATCAGCCCCCAGTTCCCGGTAAACAGCTGCAGGAGGCTGTTGCGGCTGGTGTAGGCATGCAGTTCGGCCCCAGCCACGGTTTTAATGCTCTCATACCCCTCGCCGAAGAGCGGCGGAAAAACCAGGAAAAGCAGCATCAGCAGCAACCCTGCAGCCAGCGCCTTGAGGTAAGGATGCAGTTTCCAGCGATGCAGGCGCCCCTCCACCGATTTATAGGTGCGGGCATAGTACAGGGAAACAAACCCGCCCAGTACGCCCAGGAGCGCATAAAAAGGAACATTGTGATAATCGAAATGCTGCCGGAGTGCAAAATTGAGCAATACGTCTTCCTGCAGGATGATTTTAGAACAGAGGGCCCCGGTAACCGATGCAAGGATCAGCGGAATGAAATAACTGACTACGGTTTCGGAGAGCAACACTTCAATGGAAAAAATCACGCCCGCAATCGGCGCATTGAACACCGCGGCAATACCGGCTGCTGCGCCGCAGGCCAGGATCAGGGTGCGCTCGGCCGGATTCAATTCACTCACGCGGCCCAGGTTGGAGCCGATTGCCGATCCGGTGGCCACAATCGGCGCTTCCAGCCCCGCTGAGCCGCCCAGGCCTACGGTTAATGAACTGGTGAGCACATGCGACCAGGTATGCGAAAAAGGAATCACGGAAGAGCGGAGATGAATACACTTCAGCACCATGGCAATACCCCGCTCCAGCCCCGACCGGAAAAACCTTCGGGTAACCCATACGGTGAGCAGCAGACCGAGTGTGGGCAGTAAAAGTGTGGCCAGGCTGGAAACGGGCAATGCGGTGAGGCGGGTATAAATAAAATGTACCCCGGTTTTCAGGAACACGGCCGTAAGGCCGGCACTGAGCCCCGCCCCGATGGCAATGACAATGATGTACTGCACCCGGTTCAGTTTCGGACGCAGGAAGGCCAGTACACGGAGCAGTATGTTTTTAAAAAAAGTCAAAGTCCGGTTGAGGCTGTAAAGGTAGGAACTGGAGAGGAATGGGAATATTGAACAGGGAATGGGGAACAGGGAATAATGAAGAAGGAAATGTTCAATATAGGATTAGGTATTTTAATCTCAAATCCCTTTTAGACAGATCATTTACCCAGCTTTCTTTTTTGTCTTGAAACAAAAAAGAAACAAAAAAATTCAAGGCTGCAGAAAAATAGCTAAAATGTACGGTCTTACGCCACGGCGAAAAAGCTAAGCCCCTACTGCGTTTCGCAGCGCCGCCAATACCTTGATCTGCGATGTGCTATTCCCAACACTTTCGCCGCTTGACGCTTCAGGCCGTACATTTCTTCACGCTATTTTTCTGAGGCCCTCAGCGCGTTTGGCAACGTGCTACCTAACCCAATGTTCAATCTGCAATGTTCAATTTTCAGGTTAGCGAACCATGTACAAGGGGCGTTCAACGAAAAAAACCTTAGCATGCCCGATGCACAGCCAACCTTAAACCTGAAACTTAAAACTTCAAACCCTTCTCTTAAAGGAATGGGCAACAAAAAAGGCAGCGCCGGCTGCCTTGGTACCCAGGATGGGAATCGAACCCACACGGCCATTGCTGGCCACAGGATTTTAAGTCCTGCGTGTCTACCAGTTCCACCACCCGGGTAAGACACGAATACTGAAAAAAAATCCCGACTGTATAGTCGGGATAATGGAGCGGAAGACCGGGCTCGAACCGGCCACCCCGACCTTGGCAAGGTCGTGCTCTACCAAATGAGCTACTTCCGCAGGAGTTCTGTAAGTGATTACAGAGCGATCAAAAAGAACTTTTTGTTTTTTGGGATGGCAAAGATAAGCATGCCATCAATACAACACAAATTTTTCAGGATTTGTATTTCGGATTGTACTGGGTGTTTTCCGGAACGGCAACCTCGGGCTTACCCTTATAACGATGGGTATAGAGGCCGTAACAGCCGCCGAGTACAAAAGCCACCACCAGGAAAACCTGGCAATAGAAAAGGAAACGGGAAGAGGATACCCAGTTATGGGCGAAATCCTTGTGCCGGTTGTCGATGAATTCCTTTTGCATATCCTTGTTTTACGGGTGCAAAAATAAGGTTTGGGGATATAAAAAAATTATTTGCCGCCAACAATTTCCGAAAACCGGGTTTTGCCTTTTACAAAATGCTGCCAAACGGCTGATCCCCTGTAATACCCCTGCAGGCGCGAGCTTTTTTCAGGCGGGAATACCGAGCCGTGCTTTTTGAAAAACAGCCAGTCGGCAAAGCCGATATGGGCACGGGCGATGGCGATAAAATAACCGGCGCTGCCGCTGAGCAAACCCTTCCAGGCGGCCACCGCATCCAGCCCCATGCGCATGGGGATTTTCCAGGCGGCCTCGCGCAGCGGCAGATTTTTGGCCAGCATCACGAGGTTGTTTCGGAAATTGAGGAACACCTTTAAATTATTTTCCTTCGGCAGGGTGCCACCCCCGATGTGGTACACTACCGAGGCGGGCTGCACGAATACATGGTAGCCGGCCAGCTGCAGGCGCCAGCAAAAATCAATTTCTTCCTGGTGCGCAAAAAAATAGGCATCCAGTCCGCCCACCCGGTGAAACAGCTCTGCCCGCACAAACATGGCCGCGCCGCTGGCCCAGAAGCAGGGCGCAGCCTGGTCGTACTGGCCCTGGTCTTCTTCCAGCACATCAAAGATGCGGCCCCGTGAAAAAGGATAGCCAAATTCATCCAGCCAGCCCCCGCAGGCGCCGGCATATTCGAACTGTGACCGCTGGGTGTACGACCGGATTTTCGGCTGGCAGGCCCCGATCGCCGTATCCTTTTCCATCAGCGCCACCACCGGCTCAATCCAGCCGGGGCTCACTTCCACATCGCTGTTGAGCAAAACGTAGTAATCGGCCTGTACCTGTTTCAGCGCTGTATTGTACCCCCGGGCAAAGCCTTCGTTCTCCCGGTTCCGGAGCAACTCCACGGACGGATAATTGGCCGCCAGCCAGTCACAGGAACCATCGGTGCTGGCATTATCCGCCACGATCACCCGCATACGGGGATAGGTGGAACGCAGCAGAAAGGGAAGGAATTTCTCCAGGTAAGCCTGCCCGTTCCAGTTGAGGATCACCACGGCCACCTCCGGCAGTGATGCAGGGCTGGCTGTGGAGAGAGACGGTTCGGGGAAAGACATGGACTGCAGACGGAAGGTATTTTTACAAACATAGTTTATTTTGCCTGAAACCGCTGCCACGCCGGCAGCCGGTTTATTGCTTACTTTTATCGCATGCTGCCGAAACTCTTTCACTGGCGCTCCCTGCTGGCCCTGATGGCCATTGCCATTGTGACGGGCACGGTATTTTATTCGAATTACCTCTCCCGGAAAATCGCCCATGATGAGCGGGAAAAGGTAGATGTTTGGGTGCAGTCGCTCAAAACCCGCGCGGTGGTCACCGAACAGGCGGCCCTCGATCTCACCAACACCATTGCTTCACACAACACCGATATCCCCATCATTGAAACCGATGAGCAGGACAACCCCTCCGGTGAGGGACTGAACCTGGATACCCTGCTGATGAAAACGGATACCGGCTACCTGCGGCAGATGGTGCGCCGGTTTAAAGCCCTGCACGATCCGGTGGTGGTGGAGATCAGCAAGCAGCCCCTGATCATCAACAAGTACTACTACGGCAAGTCGCGGCTGCTGAACGAAGTGAGCTACTACCCGCTGGTACAGCTGCTCATTGTAGCCCTGTTCATGGTGGTGATGCTGGTAACGATCAGCGTGCGCAACAAATCCACCCAGAACCAGGTTTGGGCAGGCATGGCCAAGGAAGCCGCCCACCAGCTCGGCACTCCCCTTTCTTCACTGCAGGGCTGGGTGGAATGGCTGAAAGAAAAGGGCACTGACCCCAGAACAGTACAGGAGATGGAAAAAGACCTGGACCGCCTGAAACTGGTGAGTGACCGGTTTGGGAAAATCGGCAGCACGCCCCAGCTGGAAGAGAAGGATGTGGTGGAGCAGGTTGCGCAGATGGTGCAGTACATCCGCCGCCGGGCCCCGGAGCGGGTTCAGTTCAGCATGGATACGGGCGGCGAGCAGGAGATCAGGGCCATGATCAATGCCCCCCTGTTTGACTGGGTGATTGAAAACCTCCTCAAAAATGCGCTGGATGCCATGGAAGGTCGCGGGCGGATCAGCATCAGCCTGCAGAATGAACCCACCCGCGTGCTAATTGATGTATCCGATACCGGCAAGGGGATCCAGCCACAGCACCTGGGCAAAGTGTTCAAACCCGGATTCAGCACCAAGAAACGGGGCTGGGGGCTGGGGCTCACCCTCGCCAAACGCATCATGGAACAATACCACCGGGGCGAGCTTTTCGTGAAACATTCCGAACCCGGAAAAGGCACCACTTTCCGCATTATCCTGAAGCGCTGACGGCCCCCTCTACCCTCTGCCGCTGAAAACTTTGCATTTGCGCTTTTTAAAACGGGAAACATTCCTATATTTGCAGCCCTCAAGCCCGGGTGGCGAAATTGGTAGACGCACTACCTTGAGGTGGTAGCGCTGGAAACGGCGTGCTGGTTCGAATCCAGTCTCGGGCACTAACCCCCAACAGCATTGTCGGGGGTTTATTTTTTTACACGGCACCTCCCCAACCGGATTTTTCCTCCGGCAGGCTTGCCCATAAAAAAAGGCTGCCCTCAGGCAGCCTGCTGTCATTCAACAGGGATGCAGCTTAAAGCTGAAAATCTTTCCGGATGGCTTCCACGGCCTTGTTCACGTCTTCCTCCACCTTGTCCAGCAGGGTGGCCAGCGTACCATTATCTTCGTTGGCCTTCCCCATCCGCTCAATTTCCCGGATAATGGTTTTGCAGGAACTGATGCCCATATTGTCGATCGTGGGTTTGATGCGGTGTGCGGTCTCTCCCACCGGTACCAGTTGCCCGGCAGCCAGGTGTTTTTTCATTTCCTGCACATACATGGGAATCTGTTCCACGAACATCTTGAGCATCTTCATGATAAAGGCTTCGTTGCCGCGGCTGATGGTGCGGATATCGGTAATGTCATAATAAACAGGCTCCGGCTCCTCGGTGAGCACCTCCTCCCTTTTCCGGGAGTTGAGGGCGCTCTGGGTGTGCAGGGTATCCGCAATCATTTTCATCAGCTGCTCCTCCTTAAAAGGCTTGGCGAGATAACTGTTCATCCCGGCTTCCAGGCACTTTTCGTTATCGCCTTTGATGGCATTGGCCGTAAGGGCGATCACCGGCAGGTCTTTACTGATGTGCTCACGGATATAACGGGCCGCGTCAAAGCCATTCATCACGGGCATCTGGATATCCATCAGCACCAGGTCCACGGTATGCTGTTCAAGGTATTCCACGGATTCTTTACCATTGCCGGCTTCCACGGTTTCGGCGCCGTAATTGCCCAGGATAGTGGTGGCCAGCAGCCGGTTCATTTCATTGTCGTCCACCACCAGTATTCTTTTACCTGCCAGCATCTTTTCATCCGCCACAAACACTTCCTTAGATGGCAGATCTTCAAGCTTGCCTTTGGGGAAAGTAATCACAAACGACATGGTGGTTCCCATTCCCTTTTCACTTTCAACATGAATTTCCCCATCCATCAGTTCAATCAGTTGCCGGCAGATGCTCATGCCCAGTCCGGTACCGCCATACTGACGGGTTACAGAGGCGTCTTCCTGTGAGAATTTCTCAAACAGGTTTTTCCGGAACTTCTCATCCATACCGATGCCGGTATCCTTGACCGTGATCTGGATGGTTTGGCTCAGCCGGGCGTCATTGATCACTTCCATGCGGATATCCACCCCGCCCTTCTCGGTAAACTTCACCGCATTGCTGATGATGTTGAGCAGGATCTGGTTGAGGCGGTAAGGATCGCCGGTGAGCACTTCAGATACGCGCTGATCGAGGATGGAGTTGGTGAGGGCCAGCCCTTTTTCCTCGGCACGGTGACTGAGGGCCTGCATGGCTCTTTTGATGACCGCACGGGGTTCAAAAGCAATTTGCTCCAGGCTGAGTTTACCGGCTTCAATTTTGGAGAGGTCGAGGATATCGTTGATGATGACGAGCAGGTTTTCAGAGGCCGCATTGATGGCATCCAGGTAAAAGTGCTGCCGCTTGCTCAGCCCGGTTTTGGCGAGCTGGCTCGACATGCCCAGGATGGCGTTCATCGGCGTGCGGATTTCATGACTCATATTGGCGAGGAACACTTCCTTGCTTCGGGTAGACTGTTCCGCCTGTATGCGCGCCTCGGTAAGCTCCAGTTCCAGCTGCTTCTGATCGGTAATATCCAGGTGAATGCCGATGGAACCCACCAGCTCGCCCTTATCGTTGTAACGGGGCGCCGCACTCACCAGCCACCACCTTACCTGTCCGCGCTTGTTCTTGACCACAATCTCATAGGCATCGGTGGAACCCCGGCGGCGTTCTTCATTCTTCTGCTCCATGAGCTCATAGTTCTCCCCTTTCACGAAGAGCTGGGCGGCCCGCTGGCCCACGAGCTCTTCCAGGTCGTAACCGCACATTTCGCAGAAACACTGGTTGGCAAACTGGATCTTTTCATCCGTATCCACCTCCAGCAATCCGAGATTCATATTGTCGATGATGCTGCGGTATTTCTCTTCGCGGATCCGCAGGGCGTTCTCCGCATTTTTTTCCGTGGTAACATCCGTATACTTCCATACATGGCCCTTGTAGAGGCTGCTGCTGCGGATGGGAATAAAGTCGCGTTTGAGAATGCGGCCGTCTTTCATCTCCAGCAGCTCATCCATTTCGGGCTTCTGGAATTCAAGCAGCGAGAGCATTTTCTCCTCAAAAAAATCGGGATCACAGAACTGCTGCCCGGTGGCATCCACAAACAAACTGCTGCACTCGCCCCGCATGGCATCCGCCGGCAGGGCAATGCCGAACATATTGCAGTACTCTTCATTGGCCAGTACCACTTTGCGGTTTTCATCTTCCACCAGGATGCCATCCCGCATTTTGGAAATAAGGGAAAGCAGCCGGTCTTCGGATTCGTTCAGCACTTCATCGGCCTTCCGCCGCTCAGAAATATCAAGCATCAGCCCGGTAAAAACAGGATAGCCCTTATCGTTATCCTGCGCATAACGGCAGCTCACCGAACGCCATACCAGGCCGCGGCCCGGCAGAATCATCCGGGATTCGCAGCTGAACGGTCTGCGGGTACGCACGGCGGCATCCAGGGCCTGTTGCAGGGCGTCCTGGTCTTCCGGATGCACAAACTGGGTGAGGCGGTGCATGCGGCCGGGCGCAATGCCGAATTCACGTTCAAAAGCCGGGCTGAGATAGCTGAATACAAATCCCTCCCCGGGCATGGCCACACAGGCGAAGAGTACGCCCGGCATGGTTTCGGTCATCTGCAGGAGCATGGCCGCATCCGGCGCATGACGGTCGGCCCATTCCGCATCAGGCGCCGCGGTAATGAGGCCGGTCTCCGACTTACGGCGTGCCGGTTTTCGGTGTGCCACCTGTTTGTCAGTTTCCCATGAGGTACCGGTGTTTTTCCGCATAAGATTGATTAAGATATTGGATTAAAAAAGTTCTGTTCACATCATTCCAGCACGATCTCTTTCTGCTGCAGCATTTTGTAGATGGTGGATTTCCCGATGTCGAGTTTCTCGGCCACGAGCATCACATCATCATCATATTTTTTGAGATAGTACTTGATGATATCGCAGGTATACTGGCGCAGGGTTTTCTGTTCCAGCGTAAACAATTCGGAGGAGCGGGTGGAATTGAAGGTGATGTCATCCGCAGAAATTTCGCCGTCGGCGCACATCACACAGGCAAGCTCCATCATCGCTTTCAGTTCACGGATATTACCGGGGAAAGGATAACTCATGAGTTTATCCTTGGCCGCGGCCGAGATGGTGATGCTGCCCAGTTTATTATCTCTGGCAAACTCATCGGTAAAATGCTTCGCGAGGATCAGCACATCATTGCCCCGTTCGCGCAGTGGCGGCAGTTCAATGGGCAAACCAATCACGCGGTAATAAAGATCTTCCCGGAAATTCCCCTTCTTCACTTCTTCCGCCAGGTTTTTGTGAGTGGCCACGATGAGGCGGATATCCAGCTTTACGCTTTCATTTCCACCCACCCGGATCACTTCCCTCTCCTGCAGCACCCGCAGGATCTTGCTCTGCAGACTCAGATCGAGTTCAGCGATTTCATCGAGGAAGATGGTGCCGCCGTTGGCTTCTTCAAACTTGCCGGCCTTGCGGGCTAATGCGCCGGTGAAAGCGCCTTTTTCATGCCCGAAGAGCTCACTTTCCACGAGTTCCTTGGGGATGGCTGCCATGTTGACGGCAACAAAAGGTTTCTTGCGGCGCTCGGAGTTATAGTGAATGGCCTTGGCCACCACTTCTTTACCGGTACCGGTTTCGCCGGTAATGGAAACATTGATATTGGTTTTGGTGGCCTTCTCCATCAGGGTGAAAATCTTCTGGAGCGAAGGACTGTTGCCCTTGATGCTTTTGTCAAAGGCAAACTTCTGCCCGAGTTCTTCCTTCAGTTGTTCCACCTGCTTTTTCAGGCTGCCCATCTGCCGGATCCGGATCACCGCATTCCACAGCAGGTCCTTGGTATTCTCATCTTTAACGATGTAATCCGTAACCCCCATTTTGAGCAGGTTCACGGCTACAGCAATGTCTTCCTGGCCGCTGATCACAATCACCGGAATACTGTCGTCTGTCTGCCTGATTTTCTCAAACAACTTATCACCGGTATAGTCCGGCAGCGAGAAGTCGATGGAGATCAGGTCGGGCTTTTTGTGCAGGTTGGCCAGGCACTCGCGGCCGGTGGCAAAGCGACTGATCACATAATCCTCATTCAGGGAGAGATGGTACTCCAGGATTTCCCCGTACCAGGGATCATCTTCTACGATAAAAATTTTGTATGGCTCCATAGAACATCTGTGTTAAGGGCAATAAACAGGTTTAACACAGCTCTATAACGCAGCATGAGCGGGAAAATTGTCCGGATTCTGGAATAATCCAGAATATGAAATTTTACGATAGGTGTGGGAGCAGTTTTACGAATCCGGCTGAATTCCGGAAAATGAAAATCCCTCCGCGGGGGAGGGATTTTACGATATCATTTGCGGGATTTACTCAGGCTACGGCCTTGTTCACGAGTGCAGCGGCCTCACTCAGCAGGATGGCGCTCTGCACTTTCAGGCCGCTTTCATCAATGAGCTGCTTGGCCACATCGGCATTGGTGCCCTGCAGGCGCACGATGATGGGGATCTCGATATTGCCGATGGATTTGTAGGCGTCGATGACACCCTGGGCAACCCGGTCGCAGCGCACAATACCGCCAAAGATGTTGATGAGGATGGCTTTCACTTTCGGGTCTTTGAGGATGATGCGGAAACCGGCTTCCACGGTTTGGGCATTGGCTGTACCGCCTACGTCCAGGAAGTTGGCGGGTTCACCGCCGCTGAGTTTGATCATATCCATGGTGGCCATGGCCAGTCCGGCGCCATTCACCATACAGCCCACGTTGCCGTCGAGTTTAACAAAGTTGAGGTTGTATTTTCCGGCTTCCACTTCCGTGGGATCTTCTTCGGTAATGTCGCGCAGCGCGGCTACATCCGCATGCCGCATCAGGGCATTCTCATCGATGCTCATCTTGCAGTCCACCGCAATGATTTTGTCATCGCTGGTTTTAAAGAGCGGGTTGATTTCAAGCATGCCGCAGTCCAGCCCCACATAGGCATTGTACAGGTTGGTCACAAACTTCACGCAGTTTTTGAATGCTTCACCACTGAGGCCGAGGTTGAAGGCGATCTTGCGGGCCTGGAAGGGCTGCAGTCCGCCACCGGGATGAATCCACTCCTTGAAAATTTTCTCCGGGGTTTCGTGGGCCACGTCTTCAATGTTCATCCCGCCTTCGGTGCTGTACATCACTACGTTCTGCCCCTTGGTGCGGTCGAGCAGGATGGAGAGGTAAAACTCCTTGACCGGCTGAGGGCCTTCGTAGTATACATCCTGGGCCACCAGCACTTTATTCACGAGTTTACCGGCGGCGCCTGTCTGAAGGGTCACCAGGGTTCCGCCGATAATGGTCTGGGCGATCTGTTTCACTTCTTCTGCACTTTTCCCCACCGCTACACCGCGCTGTTCAGTGCCGGCAATTTTGCCCTTCCCGCGGCCGCCCGCGTGGATCTGCGCTTTTACCACAGCGAACTTACTGCCATACTGGGTATGAATCTGGCGGTAGGCTTCCTCAGCCTCACCGGGGGTGTTGCAGGCAACGCCTTCCTGAACGGGAACATTGAACTTTTTCAGCAGTTGCTTGGCCTGGTATTCGTGCAAATTCATGATCGTGAAAATTTTGGCGAAGATAGTGAACGGATGTTAGTTATTGGCCGCCGGATACCATTTTGCCGGGCTTTTTTACGGAAACGTTTACAGGAATATCCGGGGCTGATTTTAAACAGGGCTTTAACCAGATACTGGTTACCTTTGCCCCTGCCCGAAAATCGCCTGAACAGACTGCTGCATGAAACACTTTTTCCTGATCCATTGCCTCCTGATGCTGGCCACTTTGTGCATGGGCCAGAATGAGGGCGCCACGGGTGTGGGGGGCAATACCCGGCCCAACCTGCGGGCGAACGCTCCCCGGGGGGGCGTGCCGGGCGGCAGCGGCAGCCGCGACACCATCGGATTCGTGCGGCGCGATGATGCCAAAGATTCGGTAAGTTATACCTTCCGGTACCTCGATTCCATTCGTTACCTGAAGCCCGATACCAATTTCAACGACTTCTCCCGTTACTACCCCCTGCCCTGGACGGCCCAATACCTGGGCAACAGCGGGGCCGCCGCCTATTCCCTGCTTTTCAGTGCGAATACCAAAACCGGCACCGACCCGGGCTTCCATGCCTTTGACGTGTACAAGTACAGCCTGGAGAGCACCCGGTTTTACCGCACCAGCAAGCCCTTCACCCAACTGGGTTACCAGCTGGCTTCGGGAAAGGAACAACTCATCCGCATCCTGCATTTCCAAAGCCCGCGCCCAGGGCTGCACTTCGGGCTGGAATACCGGCTCCTGAATGCCCCCGGCTTTTTTGTGAACCAGAATGCCAATCACAACAATTACCGGCTGTTCAGCCATTACCAGGGACCGAAAAAACGTTATGCGGCCTGGTTTGTGCTGCTCAACAACAGCATCAAAAATTCGGAGAACGGCGGCATGGTAAGTAACCGCTACCTGGATACCCCGATTTACCAGCGCCGCTTTGCCATCCCGGTGAACCTGGCGTTTCAGTCGGCCTACCTCCCCAATCCCTTTAACAGTTTTGTGAGCACGGGTAACCAGCAAAAAGAGTTCACCCTGTTTTACCGCCATCATTACGACCTGGGCAAAAAAGACTCCATCGCCGTCAATGACTCCACCACCGAATACCTTTTCTATCCCCGCCTGCGGTTTCAGCACAGCATCAGCTGGACCAGCAGCCGGTATGAATACATCGATTCCGTGACTTCGGGCCGCACCATCGACTCAGCCCTGTACCAGAACTGGTACGATACCAGCATCCGGAAATCGGTGCGCAGGTTCAGGCTGCTGGACGAATGGAAAATCCTGGTCAATGATTTTTCGATCCTGCAGTTTCCGGATGCCAAAAACCAGGGGCAGTACCTCCTCGCCGGTATCCGGCTCGAAAATCTGCAGGGACGTTTTAACTCGGGGCAGCGCAGCTTCTACAACTCGGTGATCCATGGCGAATACCGCAACAAAACCCGCAATAAGTTATGGGACCTGCAGGCACAGGCCGAACTCTACCTGGCCGGCACCAACAGTGGCGACTATGCGATTACCGCCAGCCTGTCGCGGTACCTCAACCGGCGCTGGGGAAATGTTAACCTCTACTTCCGGAATGTGAACCGGACGCCCTCCTTTATTTTCAACGCGGCCTCCTCCTTCAATTTCAACGGTTTCCGTTCCCTGTCCAAGGAAAACATCACGGTGATCCGGGTAACCGCGGAAAACCCGGTGGTCAACCTGTCGGCAGCGAATTACCTGCTTACCAACTACACCTACTTCAGCGGCTATTATCAAACCGCGCAGTTCGGGAGCGTGATCAATCTGCTGCAGCTCAGCGCCTCCCGCAACTTTGCCCTTTCGCGCCGCTGGAACCTGTACAGCGAAGCCACCGTGCAACTCAACAGCCCGGGCTCGCCCATCCGGGTTCCCCTGTTTTTCACCCGCAACCGGCTGGCCTATGAAGGCCGGTTTTTCCGCAACCTGAACCTGAGCACCGGCCTGGAAATCCGGTACAGCAGTCCGTTCCGGGGCTATAACTATTCGCCCGTGATGGGGCAGTTTTTTCCGCAGGACAGCGTTACCCTGAACAACCGCCCCGACGTGCACGCATTCCTGCACTTCAGGATCCGCTCCTTCACCGGCTACCTGCGGGCCGAAAACCTCAACAGCATGGACTTCTCCGGTGGCTTCGGCTTCACCAAAAGCAATTTTGCCGCCCCGAATTATGTGTATCCCGGCCTGCTGATCCGCTTTGGGGTGCTCTGGAACTTCGTGAATTAGTCCACTTTTTTTTAACAGGCCGGGATCAGCAAAACGCCGTAATTTTGCTGCATGAAAAAATTCCTGGTCACCCTGCTTGCAGTGCTGTACCTGGGTATGTCGTCTGGCATAGCCATGGAATTGCATTATTGCATGGGCCGGCTGGCCGGGATTGAACTTTTCAGCAACGATAATGAGTGCTGCACACGCTGCGGCATGAAAGAGAAAAAAGGCGGGTGCTGCAGCGATGAGTACAAATTTGTGAAGCTTGAAGATGCCCACAAACAGGCCGGCAACGAGCAACTCAAAGCACCCGTGGAAGCACCGCTGTGGGTACCGGTCCGGCCGGAGCCGCTGTTTGCTGCCACACCAGTATGCCATAAGAGCCCCGCAGTTCCCGATCCTCCTCCACCCCTGCCCTGTTCTGCGCAGGCCCTGCTCTGCATATTCCGGCTGTAAACATGCTGTACCCCTGCATCCTGCAGGTTACCCGAAACGCCTGTGCGTTCGGGCCATTCATTGATTCCATTCATTCAACAGCATGTTCACATGAAAATCATAACTGTAATCACCGGCTGTCTGCTTTTATCTGCCGCAGCATCCGCCCAGCAACCGGCATCTGACAGCACCGTAAGCTTCAGGGTAGAAGGCGCCTGCGGCATGTGCGAGGAACGCATCGAGGCTGCCGCCAGCATCAAAGGCGTAAAAGAGGCCAGCTGGGATGTGGAGAGCAAACTGCTCACGGTAACCTATATCCCCGGCAAAGTGAAACTGGCTAAAATCCGTCAGAAAATTGTAGCCGCCGGCCATGACATCGGCGACCAGAAAGCCAATCTCAGTATTTATAACGCCCTCCCTGACTGTTGCCATTACCGCGACCTGGACAAAGCCTCCTGTGAAGAAGAGCACGGAACCGATTCAACGGCGGCCGACCACCTGGATCATGCGGCCGCCTCTGCACCCGCTGAACCGGCAGCCCACTTCATTAAAGGGATGGTGATGCAAACCAACCGCAAAGGGCAGTTCATCCCCCTGGCCGGAGCCTCCGTGGTATGGCTGGGCACAGGCAGCGGCACCCAAACCGATGAACACGGCCTGTTCAGGCTCACCCCTTCCGCTACGGAGCATCAGCTGGTAGTGAGTTATGCCGGCTTAACATCCGATACGCTCACCATCACCGATCGGCATGAGCTGAAAATCGTACTCGCGGAAGGGCAGGCCCTGAATGAGGTGCTGGTCACTTCCCGGCAGCGCTCCACCTTCCTGGCCACCCTCAGCCCGGTGCGTACCCAAATTATGACCGAGCGGGAATTGTTCAAAGCCGCCTGCTGCAACCTCAGCGAGAGCTTTGAAACCAATCCCTCCGTGGATGTATCCTATAACGATGCCGTTACCGGCTCCAAACAGATTCAGCTGCTGGGGCTGAGCGGCATCTATACCCAGTTGACGGTGGAAAACCTGCCGGGGCCGCGCGGCCTGGCCACCTCCCTGGGGCTGAACAGCATCGCGGGCCCCTGGATAGAATCCATCCAGTTGTCCAAAGGCACCGGCTCCGTGGTGAACGGGTATGAAAGCATTGCCGGGCAGATCAATGTGGAACTGAAAAAACCGGAGAAATCCGAATCGCTCTATGCCAATGCCTATATCAATGATTTCGGCAAAACTGACCTCAACCTCAACCTGGCCCGGCAGGTGGGGAAAAAATGGACCACGGCCCTGCTGCTGCACGACGACTTCATCAGCAACGCTTCCGTGGATTTCAACAAAGACGGGTTCAGGGATCTGCCTACCGGCAACCTGTTTTCCCTCATCAACCGGTGGAAATATGAAGACGCCCGGGGACTGATGATGCAATTCGGCGTGAAGGTACTTGCCGAACGGAGAACCGGCGGCGAAACGGATTTCCGGGCCGGGCGGGATAAGTTCGGCACCGATCGTTACGGACTGGGCATCCACACCAACCGCTATGAAGCTTTTGCCAAAATCGGTTATGTATTTCCGCAACAGAAATACAAAAGCATTGGCCTGCAACTGGCCGGCTTTCAGCATGAGCAGGATTCGTATTTCGGGCTCACCACCTACGACGGCCGCCAGCGCAACCTCTACGCCAACCTCATTTACCAGTCTGTCATCAGCAATACCCGGCACAAATTCAGAACCGGCCTGAGCTATCTGAACGACCGGTACCGGGAGCAGTACCAGGGCACGCCTTACCACCGTACCGAATCGGTGCCCGGCGCCTTCTTTGAGTATACCTACGACAACCTGAAAGGCGTGATGATGGTGGCCGGTATCCGGTCGGATTACCACAACCTGTTTGGCTGGTTCATTACCCCCCGGCTGAATATCCGGCTGCAGCCCTTCCCGGGCAATACCATCCACCTGAGCCTGGGGCGCGGACAGCGCACCGCCAATATTTTTGCGGAAAACAGCAGTGTGCTCGTGAGTGCCCGCGAGGTGCTGATCCGGGGCAGCCGCCCGGGCGGCGCCTACGGCCTGAGCCCCGAAGTGGGCTGGAACAAAGGCATCAGCATTGATCAGAAACTGCACTGGTGGCACCGGAATGCCCTGCTGAGCATTGATTTTTTCAGAAACGATTTCAGCAACCAGGTGGTTACCGACCTCGAAAATCCCCGCCAGGTGCAGTTCTACAACCTGCAGGGCAAATCCTTCTCCAACAGCCTGCAGGCTGAACTGCAGTTTGAGCCGATTAAAAAGCTGGAGATGCGGCTGGCTTACCGGTACTTTGATGTACGCACCACGTACAACGGGGTGCTGCTCAAGCGGCCCCTCGTTGCGGCGCACCGGGTCTTCAGCAACCTGGCCTGGTCTGCCGGCAACTGGAAGCTGGATTTCACCGTGAGCTGGAACAGCTCAAAGCGCCTACCCTCTACCGTTACCAACCCGGCCGCGTACCGCATGGGCGACCGCTCGCCGGCATATGCCGTGATGGCCGGGCAGGTGAGCCGGAGTTTTGGCCCCGGAAAAAATTTCGATCTGTATATTGGGGTGGAAAACCTCGGCAACTATTACCAGCGGAACGTTATCCTCTCAGCGGCACAGCCATTTGGCCCCTATTTTGATGCCACCATGGTGTGGGGGCCGGTGAGCGGGAGAATGTTTTACCTGGGCTGGCGCCTGAAAATGAAATGATGAAACGCCTGCTGAAATATTTAGCCGCATGGCTGCAAAAGAAAAAATGTTGTTCATGAAAACATGGATCGTAGCCGCCTGCCTGCTGCTGGCGCTGGAGAGCCGGGGCCAGCTGAGTGCCGGCCAGGAAGCTCCTGAAATTGCTCTTCCCGACGCACAGGGCAGCATTGTGAGGCTCTCAGGCCTGCGGGGCAAAGTGGTATTGCTGGATTTCTGGGCCAGCTGGTGCGGACCCTGCCGGCGGGCCAACCCGGGCGTGGTAAAACTGTACGAGCGCTACCGGTCGCAGGGCTTTGAAGTGTTCGGGGTTTCCCTCGACACGAAAAAGGCCGCCTGGCTGAAAGCCGTAAAAGATGACGGTATCGTGTACACGCAGGTGAATGACCGCCAGGGATGGCATTCAGCCGCCGCCGAAAAGTACGGCGTTGACCAGATCCCCACCACCTTCCTGATCGACCGGAAAGGCATCATCCGGGCCATTGACCCGGAGGGGCCTGAACTGGACCGGAAAGTCCGGGAGCTGCTCAAGCCCTGAATGCAGGTGCGTTAAAGCACCTGCACCATCAGAAACTTCAGGTAGTGGGTGTATTCCTGCCCCCGGATGATCGGATGATCCGGCGACTGGGGATGGAAGGCCACCTGCCGGAGCGAACGCCGGGCATCGCGGGCGGCGGCATAAATGGTATCCAGAAAAAGTTCGGGCTGCACGAGATTGGTACAACTGGAGGTAACCAGGAAGCCCCCGGGCTTAACCAGTTTCATGCCTCTCAGGTTGATTTCCTTGTACCCGGTTACCGCCTTGTCAATACTGGCCCGGCTCTTGGTGAAGGAAGGAGGGTCGAGCATCACCACATCCCACTGGCGGCCTTCTTTGGACCAGGTTTTGAGCACATCAAAGGCATTCACGCAGTGAAACTCGCAGCGGTCTTCCACCCCGTTCAGGGCCGCGTTGCGGTTGCAGCGATCGATGGCCGGCTGCGAAATATCCAGCCCGGTTACCTTCCTGGCACCGAAATGGGCGGCACAGATTTCAAAGGAGCCGGTGTAACAGAAGGCGCCCAGCACATCGGCATCCTTCACAATATGGCGGATGGCCGCCCGGTTATCCTGCTGATCCAGGAAGAAGCCTGTTTTTTGCCCGTTGGCCAGATCCACCAGGAACTGCACCCCGTTTTCTGTGATGAGGATATCTGTATCAAAAGGAGCAGAGAGAAAACCCTTTTGCTGCGGCAACCCTTCCAGCTCCCGAACGGGCACATCGTTGCGTTCGTAAATACCCCGGGGACTGAACAGGCTTTCCAGGGCCACCACAATGGCCGGTTTCCAGCGGTCGATGCCCAGGGCCAGGGTCTGCAGCACAAAATACTCCCCGAACTTATCGATGATCAGTTGGGGCAAACCATCAGCCTCCCCGAACACCAAACGGCAATTGGTGGTATAGCCGATCCGCTGGCGGTACTGCCAGGCTTCCCGGATTTTCCGGAGAAAAAAAGCATCGTCGATCACTTCCTCGCGGTTGCGGGTCAGCAAACGCACCAGGATCTGTGATTGCGGGTTAATGTAACCCCGCCCCACAAACTGCTTGTCGTGCGTAAGCACATTCACCACCTCACCCGGCTCCGGCGCCGCATCCAGCAGCTTACCCCGGTTCACTTCATTCACATATACCCAGGGATGCCCCGATTCGATGCGGCGGCTGATGTTCTTATTGAGCAGTACCGATTTCATCCGGCAAAGATTGGGGAAATGGGGGATTTTGGCGGATGAATGTTGGAATAGCTGTAAGTATGCGGGTGACATGGCGGGCTGGTTAGCTTGATGAAGTGCAATCAGTTTGGCATGAAACAGTTATCCCTGATCGCCGGCCTCCTTTGCCAATTTGGCTGTAACCCCGGCTTGGCAAACGATTTGACAGTTGTACCTTTGCAAACTGAACAGAAAGGCTATAAACCATTGATTATGGACACCAAAGAAACCGTTACGAACGATCAGGCTACCGAAAAGGAGCCGCTTGAAGCTACCCTCGACCTCAATGCGGACGCTGACATCCCCGGAAATACCCACCTGAGCAATCCCGAGGCTGAAAATATTGCAGCCCGGCTGCAGGCAGAACTGGATGAGCAGAAAGACAAATACCTCCGTTTATTCGCAGAATTCGACAATTACAAAAAGCGCAGTGCCAAGGAACGCTACGAAATGATGCAGACCGCCGGCAGGGAAGTGATCACGGGCCTGCTGGAAGTGCTGGATGACTGCGACCGCGCTGAAAGGCAGCTGCAGAAAGCCGGTGACCTCGAGCAGATCAAAACCGGCATCCAGCTCGTATTCAGCAAGCTGCGGAACAACCTGCAGCAAAAGGGGCTGAAACCCATGGAAAGCATCGGCACCCCCTTTGATGTGGAAAAACATGAGGCCATCACCGAGATTCCGGCCCCTACGGAAGAGCTGAAAGAGAAAGTGGTTGACGAAATCGAGAAGGGCTATTACCTCAACGACAAAATCATCCGCTTTGCCAAAGTGGTGGTGGGAAAATGAACCCAGGCCGAGGGATGAGGAGGGACACCGATCCGGCTTTGCGGATCAACAGACCAATTGACCAACATTTATGAAAAAGGATTTTTACGAAATACTGGGCGTCAGCAAATCGGCCTCTCAGGATGATATCAAGAAGGCCTACCGCAAGGTGGCGATGCAGTATCACCCTGACCGCAATCCCGGAGATAAGGCCGCAGAGGAGAAATTCAAGGAAGCGGCCGAAGCTTACGAGGTGCTGAGCGACGCAGATAAACGGGCGCAGTACGACCGGTTTGGTCACCAGGCCTTCGGCGCCGGAAGAGGCGGGAATGGAGGCGGCTATGGCGGCGGCATGAACATGGATGACATCTTCAGCCAGTTCGGCGATATCTTCGGCGATGACAGTCCGTTCAGCAGCTTTTTTGGCGGCGGCGGTGGCGGCCGGCGCTCATCCGGAGGCCGTTCGCGGGGGGTGCGGGGCAGCAACCTGCGCATCAAGATCAAGCTCAATTTTGAGGAGATGGCCCGCGGCGCCAGCAAAACCGTTAAAGTAAAAAAATACGTAAGCTGCGGCACCTGCAACGGCAGCGGCGCGAAAGATAAAAACAGTGTGCAAACCTGCGGCACCTGCGGCGGCAGCGGCCAGGTAAGGCGCGTTCAGCAAACCTTCCTGGGCCAGATGCAAACCGTTACCACCTGCCCCACCTGTAACGGCGAAGGCACCACGGTGGTGAACAAATGCACGCATTGCAAGGGAGATGGCCGCGTGTATGGCGAAGAAACCGTAACCATCGATATTCCGGCCGGCGTGCAGGAAGGCATGCAGCTGAGCCTGAACGGCAAAGGCAATGCGGGTGAACGCGGTGGCGCACCCGGCGACCTGATTGTGGTGATTGAGGAAGAACAGCATGCACAACTGCACCGCGACGGGCTGAATGTGGCGTATGATCTCTATCTCTCCTTCCCCGAAGCCGTGTTCGGCACCCAGGTGGAGGTACCCACGATTGACGGCAAGGCCAAGATCAAAATACCCGCCGGCACCCAGAGCGGTAAAATCTTCCGCCTGAAAGGCAAGGGCTTCCCCTCCGTAAACAGTTATGAGAAAGGCGATCAGCTGATTCACGTGAATGTATGGACCCCGCAGCACATCAATGCGGAAGAAAAAGCCATGCTGGAAAAAATGCAGCAGAGCGCTCACTTCCAGCCCAAACCGGAGAAGGGTGAAAAATCCTTCTTTGATAAGGTGCGGGAAATGTTCAGCTGATTCCCGCAGCAAAATATAAGCGAAAGGGCAGTCTTACACAGGCTGCCCTTTCGCTTTATCAGGCGTTTAGCACATAAATGTAACAGAAAGCTGATGAAACGGAAATACGCTGCACCCGGCATAACAGACAACACCGGTTAATCTTCATCCTCGTTTTTCTTTTTGCGGGATTTGGACTTCACATAAATCTTCCGCGCATTGTCGAGCAGGGTTACAAAATCTTTTTGCAGGTAGTCGCCGGGGTTATAGGCCGCCTGGGTAATCGCGGCAATCTTATCCCAGTCGCCGGTTTTATCGGGCAGGTACTTCGACTGGCGGAGTTTCATGCCGAACATCGATACGGCCGTGGCAAACTGCAGTTCCCGGTTGATGCTGCCAAAAGCAGCGGGAGCGGCCGCACAGCGATGGGTGAGGTATTTCTGGGTGCGGGTAAAACTGGGGGTATAGCGAAGGTTCACTTCGGCCAGGGACTGTGCAGTGAGGGCCTGGAGGCTGTCGTTCTGCTGCAGGGGCTCATATTCAAAGATGGCCATCACACTGTTGCCGCTCCCGATTTCACCGCCTTCCAGCGATCCGGTACTGTCGGCGATGGCATCCCGTTTATTATCGAACCCAATCAGCCGGTAATTCTTCACGAGGGCAGGATTGAACTGCACATTCAGGAACACATCGTCGGCCACGGTGTAGAAAGTTTGGGTCATTTCCGTCACCAGCACTTTTTCCGCTTCGCGGATATCGTCGAGGTAAGCATAGTTGCCGTTGCCCCTTTTGGCAAGGGTTTCAAGCTTGGAATCTTTGAAATTGCCCATTCCTACGCCCAGGCAGGTGAGGTATACGCCCGACTGCCGCTCGCGGGTGATGAGGTCTTCCAGGGCCTTTTCACTGGTTTCACCCACATTAAAATCACCATCCGTAGCGAGGATAACGCGGTTGTTGCCATGGGGGATGAAACTCCTTTTGGCAATGGTATAAGCCAGGCGGATGGCCGATTCGCCGGGGGTATCTCCCTGCGCCGTGAGTTCTTCAATGGCAGAAATGATTTTCTGTTTCTCCGCCCCGCTGGTGGGCTGCATCCAAACCGCCACGGTACCGCCATAGATCACAATGGATACGGTGTCGGAAGCACGGAGGTTTTTCACCAGCATCTGGAAGGCAGCCTTTACCAGGGGTAAACGGTTGGGGAGATCCATACTGCCGGAGGCATCGATCAGGAATACCAGGTTGCTGGGCGGCACTTTTTCCAGGTCCACCTTCTTCGCATTCACATTCAGGTACAGCAGCCTTTTGGCGCTGTTCCAGGGGCAGGTGGAGGCCTGCGATTCAATCCGGAAATGCTCCTGCTTTTCCGGCTCCCTGTAATTGAGGTTGAAATAATTCAGCAGTTCCTCCAGCCGCACCGCATCCGGGGGCACCACGCTTTTCATGCCGATGAAGCGGCGGATATTGCTGTAGGAGGCTTTATTGATGTTGAGGGAAAAACCGGTATTGGGAAATTTCACAGTTTCCACCTCCTCGTTTTCCACCAGCGAAAAATAGGATTCATCACTCACGTACCAGTTGAATTTGGTGCTGAGTTTGGGATCCCGCGTAATGGAAATCAGTTTGGGCCGGTTCTTGCTGGCGTTGGCCGAGAGCTGCTTCATCATCACCTCCAGGTATTTATCGGCACTGATGGCCACGGTCTGGGGCTCAAAGCCATCCAGGCTCAGCGTGATGGAATCCACCTTGCGCACACTGGAGATGCCAAACCCACCGGTGCTGCCGGAATAATAGGTGAGCCGGTCGGAATGCAACCGGATCCTGACATTCTGCAGGTATTCATTCTTTTCATCCCTCACCTCACCGCGCAGGTAGTACTGCGCATAGGCGCCGGGCATGAACAGGATCAGCAGGATATAGGATAGCAGTATTCTCAACTGTAAATATTAGAGTAAATTTACATTCTTAAAGGATAAACGTCGCCCCCACCCCCTGTATTGCCTCATTCCTCGTCCACCAGCTGGTAGATTTCCGACAAATTTCGGCCCAGGCCATCATAATCCAGCCCGTAGCCCAGGAGGAATTTATTCGGCACACTGAAGCCCAGGTACTGCACTTCCAGGGTGTACTCCAGGGCCTCGGGCTTTTGCAGCAATGCCGCGATGCTGAGTGAAGCCGGCTGCTGATTATGGAGCTGGGGCAGAAACTTGTTGAGGGTATTGCCTGTATCCACAATGTCTTCCAGTACAATCACGTGCCGGTCTTTCAGCGGTTCATCGAGGCCGATGGAGGTGATGACATTGCCGGTGGATTTGGTACCCTTGTAGGATGCCAGTTTAATGAAGCAGATCTCCGCCTCAATGCTGATGTGCTTGAACAGATCGGCGGCAAACATGAATGATCCGTTGAGAATGGCCAGGAAGATCGGCCGCTTATCCCGGTAATCATCGCTGATGGTTACGCCCATCGCCTGAATGCGATGCTGAATTTCTGCAGCGGTAATGTAAGGCGTGAATTTTTTGTCGATAACCTGTATAACTGACATGTGGATGTTTTTCCGGTTGATTTTATTTTGAAACAATCAGCTGCTGGCCGATGCTGAGCTGGTCTGATTCCAGGCTGTTCCACTCCCGCAGTTGCTGCACCGTTACCCCGTATTGCCGGGCAATGGCAAACAAGCCTTCGCGGGGTTGCACCCGGTGGGTTTTGCCCGTGGCAGCGGACGCCTGAGGCGCAGGACGGTTGGCCGCCGTGAGCGCACCCGGTTTCAGGGAGAGGCGCGTGCCCGGACTGATGACCGTGTGCGGACTAAGCCGGTTGTAGGTAGCCAGCCATTCCAGCTGAATACCCTGCTGCTGGGCAATATCATAGAGGGTTTCTCCTTCCCGCGAAAGGTATTCAGCAGTACTGCCCTCCAGTTGCTTTTTCTCCAGGAATACGGGCTGATCTTTTTGCAGCAGGCCATCCTGGCTGAGGTCGTTGTACTGAAGGAGTTTCGCCAGCGGGATGTCGAAGCGGCTGGCAATGGCCAGCAGGGAGGTGCCCCGGGCAGCCCGCACACAACGGCTGCGGTTGATGTAGGTGACGGTTTCTTTTTCCGGTGTGAGTGATGAAGCGGCTTCAGGCGCAGCGGCCTCCGTTTCGGTATAGACGAAAGGCACTTCCGGATCGTCTTTGTACTGGGCGGCATCGTACTTCGGCACTTCGTTCACGGCAACCAGGGAATATTGCTGCAGGTTGTACTTTTCGATGCTCTGGATCAGCTTTTCAGGATAGCGGGGATTGGTGGCATAGCCGGCTTTCTTGAGGCCATAGGCCCAGCCCTTGTAATCGGCAGGGTCGAGCCGGAACAGCGGTGCATAGCGTTCGCTGCCGCGCAGGAAGTTGCTGTGATCGCGGTACGATTCTTCGGCAGAGGCATACGTGCGGAAACATTCGCCCAGGGCGTCATCATCATGGCTCACGCCGCCACCCGTCCAGTTGCTCTTGCATTTGATGCCGAAGTGGTTGTTGGATTTTTTCAGGAGGGGGCTGTTGCCGTTCTCGGTTTCCAGCAGCCCCTGCGCCAGTTTGATGGCGGCGGGTACGCCCATCCGCTTCATCTCACGGATCGCCAGGTCCTTGTATTGTTCAATATAATCTTCCGGAGTCAGTTTCTGTGCCACAGCAGTAAGCTGCAGTGCAAGGGCGGCTGTACAAAAAAACCATTTTTTCATGCGTGTTTTCTTTGTGCTGGATCAGGTAAATATCAGGAAAATTCGTGCCGGCCTTTTTTGCGGATCAGTCCGAGTCCGTCGCGTACCGTTAGCATTACCGGCTGTACCCGGGGATCCTTTCGAACATGCTCATTAAAACCATGAATAGCCTGCGCATTCTTTCCCTTTATTTCGTTTTCGAGAACCTGACCGTGAAACAGCAGGTTATCTGCAATCACCAGGCCATTTTCGCGAACTGAGGGCAAAATTAACTCGTAATACTCAATATACCCGGTTTTATCCGCGTCAATAAACACCAGGTCCCAGGTTTCTTTCAGGCCGGGAATCAGTTGCCGGGCATCGCCGCAGCAGGCATGGATGCGGCCGGCAAAACGGCTGCGGTCAAAATAACTGCGGGCGGTGGCATGATCGGCCTCCCGCAGCTCCAGGGTAAAGAGCTGGCCATCATCCGGCATACCGGCAGCCAGGCAAAGCGCACTGTAGCCGGTGAAGGTGCCGATTTCCAGCACCCTCCGGGGTTGCAGCAGCCGGCTGATCAGTTGCAGGAACTGTCCCTGTACCCTGCCGCTGAGCATGTGGGCATGGGGATGGTGCGCCTCCGTCCACGCAGCCAGTTCGGCCAGCAGGGCCTCATCGGCAGCGGTGAAAGCGGCGGCATATTGTTCGGCCTGCGGGTGAATCAGTTCCATGCGTGGGGGATACCGGGCACATAAGAATGCCATCCCTGCCCGGCAGGAGGAATGGCACTGGCTAACGGGCTAAAGATAGGCTTTTTCAGCGGGCGGTTTCGGGGCTCCGGTGGGAAATCATCCAGAGTCCGCCAAAGGTGAGCAGGCCGTTCAGGATCAGGATTTCGATCCCGATTTTAAAGCCGCCGAACCACTGCATCGACAACTCCCGCAAACCGGTGGCCATTTCAGTGCCAATCCCAAAACGGCGGATGAACCAGTCGGGGTTGTTGAGCAGATCGATGCCGGTGACCAGCAGGGGCGCCACGAGGCATACCCACAAGGCATACCGGTCGTGCAGGTTGCGCCGGGTGAGTATGCCAAAGGCAAAGAGCCCCAGCAGGGGGCCATAGGTATAACCGGCCACCTTGAGGATCACATCAATGATCGATTTGTCGTCAATCCATTTGAACAGCATCACCAGCAGGAAAAAGAGCGCCGCAAAGGCAAGATGAACGGTGAGGCGTATGCGCTTTTGCTGCTGTTCATTCCAGGCGGGGTTACGCCTGATTCCCAGGATATCAATGCAGCATGATGAAGTAAGCGCCGTAAGCGCGCCGTCGGCACTGGGGAAAAGTGCAGAAATGAGGCCGATGATAAAGATTACGGCGATCAGCGGACTGAGCGTGCCGCCCAGCGCCACAGCGGGGAAAAGGTCATCACCCTTCACCGTGCTGCCGGTTCGTGCCGCGTAAAGGGTGAGCAACCCGCCCATGAAAAGGAACAGGAAATTCACCAGCAGCAGGATGGTACTGAGGGTGAGGATATTTTTCTGTGAGTCGCGGAGGGTACGTACACTGATGTTTTTCTGCATCATCTCCTGGTCGAGCCCCGTCATGGCAATGGTGATGAACGCGCCGCCGAGCACCTGCTTGAGAAAGAAACCGCTGCTCTGCACATCGCTGTTGACGATGCCCGACAAACCGGCCGTGGACAAAGCATCCATTGCTGTGCCGAAACTGAAATCCAGTTTGTGCAGCACGGTGAAAATGCACACCACCAGTCCCAGCAGCATGAACGTGGTTTGCAGGGTATCGGTGTACACAATGGTTTTTACGCCGCCTTCAAACGTGTAGAAGAGGATGAGCACAAGGATTACGAGGGCGGTGGCCCAGAAGGGCACCCCCATGCTGTTGAGGATAAACAGCTGCAGGATATTGATCACCAGGTACATCCGGGCGGTGGCGCCCAGGGCACGGGAAACGATGAAAAAAAGGGCGCCCGTTTTGTACGACACCGGCCCGAACCGGGTAAAGAGATAATGGTAGATGGAGGTGAGGTTGAGCCGGTAATACAGGGGCAGCAGCACATAGGCCACCACCAGGTAGCCCAGGAAATAGCCCATCACCACCTGGAAATACTGGAACCCCGCACTGCCCACGGTACCGGGTACACTCACAAAAGTTACCCCGCTCAGGGAAGTGCCGATCATGCCAAAAGCCACCAGCATCCAGTTGCTGCTGCGGTTGCCGATGAAAAAAGAATCGTTGTTGGAATTTTTACTGGTGTAATAAGCCACCACCAGCAGCAGGAAAAAATATCCGATCACAAAGGAAAAGAGGAGCGCGGGGGACATGCATGCGGTTTTAAAAAATTAAAATTGAAAATAGACAAAAACCCGGTTCTTTGCGGACAAAACCTTTCATCATGTTCCATGCCGGTTCAGCAGTAGTTTTCTGCGGCAGTAAAAACGGCGCACAGCCTTTGTTTGAACAACATGCCCGCCGGCTTGGCGAGTTATTTGCCCGGCACGGGATCCGGCTCATTTACGGCGGCGGCAAAAGGGGGCTGATGGGCGCCATTGCCAACGGCGTACTCGACAACGGCGGCACGGTAACGGGCATCATCCCCGAGTTGCTGAACCAGTGGGAGCAGCAGCACGATAAAGTCACCGAACTGATTGTGGTGGAAAACATGCATGTACGCAAACGGCAGCTGTACGAAAGGGCCGACGCCGCCATTATCCTCCCCGGCGGCTTCGGCACCCTGGATGAGCTGTTTGAAGTACTCACCTGGAATCAGCTGAGCATTCACGACAAACCCATTTATCTCCTCAATTCAGGCGGCTTCTACGATGCCCTCCTGCAGCACCTGCAGCAGATGAAGAAAGAAGGTTTTCTGTACACCGATGTGGAAGCGGCATTAACGGTTATCAGCGAGCCGGATGAGCTCTTCGGCTGAATCAGCGCCGTTTGCCGGATCCCTGGAAGAGCGGGATATTGAAGCCCGCGTTCACCACCGGGAAGATCTCATTGGCGTAAGTGCGGTAGGGTGAGTTGGGATTATTGAGCACATCTACCGACACCGAAAAATAATAGTATGGGGTATTGCGGCCTTCCTTACCGCTGGTGTATCCCAGGCCCAGCAGGAGACTGCTCACATTGGTTTTCCTTACATCAGAGCCGCCGTAATAAATGTATTTCTGCCGGATGAAATTGTGCTCAAACTGCGCGGTGGCAAACAGGAAGTCTGCGGGAAAGAGCCGCACAAAGGCACCCGGTCCGAAAATCGACTGCCGCACCTTTTCCACTGAATTCAGGCTCTGGCTGGTGTAGGTATAACCCAGCACAATACCGGCATCCAGCCAGCTGGCCACGCTGTAGCCCAGTTGCGGGGTGGCGCCCAGTACGGTTACGCCGTTGAAATAGCCGATGTTGAGGTTGCCGCCGGTAAAGAGCATGTCTTTCCGGAACCCGGTCCGTTCACTGTTTTCTTCCTGCGCCTGCAGGCTTACTGCCATAGCCATACAGAAGATGGCCAGCCCGATTTTTCTCATGTGTGTATGCTGTTTACAGATCAAAAATTTTTCCGGGGTTCAGGATCTGGTTGGGATCAAACTGCCGTTTGATGCCCCGCATCAGCGCTATCCTTACCGGGTCAATTGCGATGTCAAGATATTCCTTTTGCAGCAAACCGATGCCATGTTCCCCGCTGATGGTACCACCCAGACTCCTCACCAGCTCAAACAGGGCGCGGAGTGCCGGAACAATTTCGGGATTCCCGAGGCTGTACACGGCACCGGGTTTGCGGATGCGGATGTGCAGGTTACCGTCGCCGGCATGGCCATAGCACATGCTGTCGAACCCGTACTGTCGGCCCAGGGCCTTCACCCCGCGGATCAGCGCCGGCAACTCCGCACGGGGCACCACCGTATCTTCTTCGATAGTATACCCCTCCAGTTTCACAATTTCGGCTACCCGACGCCGTAAGCGCCAGAGGCGGTCTTTCTGCGCCTGGTCTTCCGCAAAATACAATTCGCCGCAGTCATAATTTTCCAGGAGTGCCGCGATGGCTTCCATATCGCTCAGCAGCTGCCCCGGGTGATTGCCATCACACTCCAGCAACAGGTGCGCTTCGGTATCCGCGCTGATGGGCACTGTATGATCGTTCAGGCGGTCTGCCACGAGCCGCAGGGCCTCCACCTCCACCAGTTCCAGTGCGCTGGGCACAAAACCCGCCCTGAAGATGGCGCTCACGGCTTCACCGGCCTTTTCGAGCGACCGGAAAGGAACCAGCAGCAGCATATCATGTCGCGGATGCGGCAGCAGTTTCAGCACAATGCGGGTGATGATGCCCAGGGTGCCTTCGCTGCCTACCATCAGCTGGGTAAGCGGGTAACCGGTGGCGTTCTTGAGCACGTTGGCGCCGGTGTTGATGATGTCGCCGGTGGGCAGCACCACTTCCAGGTTCAGCACATAATCCCTTACCACCCCATATTTCAGGGCCTTGGGGCCACCGCTGTTGACGGCCACATTCCCCCCGATAAAACAGCTGCCTCGACTGGCCGGATCAGGCGGGTAAAATAATCCCCTTGCCTTCACGGCTTCCTGCAGCACTTCAGTAATCACACCGGGTTCGGTGGTGACCTGCAGGTTGCGCTCATCTATCTCCAGGATGCTGTTCATCCGGTCTACCGACAGCAGCACACCGCCAAACTGCGGCAGGGCGCCGCCGCTTAGGCCGGTTCCGGCACCGCGTGGTGTTACCGGTATGCCCTCCTGGTTGCAGTACCGGAGGAGGGCACTGATTTCAGCGGCTGTCCGCGGGCGGATCACCACCGCCGGCGGATAACAGAGATTCTCCGTTTCATCACGGCCGTAGGCCCTTCGCTCCGCTTCACCGGTGAGCACATAATCCCCGCCGGCAATTGCCCGGAAAACATCCAGGTGCGCCGGCTGAAGCGGATTGTATGAAGCGGCAGCAGCCATCATTTTTTTTATAAAATTCGGTAATTATCCGCAGGAAGCAGTCAGCCGCCGGTGCCGTTCATGGAAAGATTCAGAAACGGGGACAGAGCACATCCCGCCCTGCCGACTGCGGGTAGAAGCCCTTTTTCATCAGGCTGAATTCCCTGGCGCCACGGGAGTTGTTGAAACTGCTCAGGGGCGAAGTGGTAACATCATAACTGAAAGTAAACCGGATGTTTTTCATCTCAAATCCCAGCATGGGAATGATGGCATCCCGGGTGCGGTAATACAAACCGGCAATCAGGATTTTTTCGCCATCCCCGGTAAGGTTATAATGGGCATTCAGGCCAGCCATCAGTTCCGAAGCACGGGCCTGGTTGCTGTAATACAGATTCGGATTGAGGATTACCCGGTTGTTGAGTTTCAGCAGGGCATTCAGAAAGCCGATATGCCGCATAGGCAGCGGGTTTCCGGCCGTTTCTTCAAAAAAGGTTTCCCGCGGGCGGTTGATATGATGGATGGAGTAACCGGCATTGAAGTAGGTATTCTCGTCGGGGAAATAAGCGTAGTTCACCCCCGCCTGCATGTCGAAATAACTCACATTGTTGTTGATCAGCGTTACCGCGGTAGGCAGGGTATTGTCGAAGAAGCGGCCATCAAACTGATCAGGGAAAGTGAGTTTCGTTTGGTCTATCCGCTTGTTGGCCCAGCCCAGGTTAAAACCCGCAGACAGCAGGCTGCTCATTCCCAGCATCTGGTGATAGGCAATGGAGCCGTAAATCTTGGTGGAGCGCAGCGAGCCCGTACCGGCCTGGTCGCTGAGCAGCATGCCCCCCACCCCCAGCCAGCCATTGTCCAGCTGATCGCGGAACAGCTGCGCATCGCCGAAAATGCTGAAGGTTTTATAAGGCTGCGTCAGGATGCTCGACCATTGATCCCTGAAATGGGCGCCAATGCGATAATCTGCGTCGGGGATAAAGCCTGTATTGGCCGGGTTGGTGTTGAGGGGCGACTGGAAAAACTGGGAAAAATGCAGATCCTGTGCCGCTGCACCGGTAGTGACGGCGAGCAGCAGCCCCAGAAAATATCGTGTTACGCCCTTCATGCTTTTTGTATTACCCGCCCGAAGTCATTTATGCTGCCCGGGCAGGAAGATTGTTACCGCATTTACCGCAGCAGGGTAATATCCCCGGTTTTGCGCAGTTTTTTGCCGTCGGTGAATTCCACGTCCAGTGTATAGGTATATACATCCATCGGCTGAATCTTTCCCTTATACGTGCCATCCCAGGCATCTTTGCGGTTGGAGGTCTGGAATACCAGCTGCCCCCAGCGGTTGTAAATCCGCCAGTCCATTTTCCCGATCCCAAAACCCGTGACCATGATGGAGCTGTTGACGCCAAAACGGCCCGGCGTGAAAGCCGTAGGCACATCGAGCAACGGAATCACCCGTGCTTCCACCGGCTTGCAGATTGTATCCCGGCAGCCGGCCGAGTTCACCGCAACCAGGCATACATTGAATACCCTCGATTCATTAAAAAGATGTGAGGGATTGGGGTCAGTGGAGGTAGTACCATCATTAAAATCCCAGATATAGCTCACTGCTCCGGATGACGCGTTGATAAAATTGATGGGGCGGTTGGCTTCGCCCGGGTTGGGACTGGCATCAAATCCGGCCGTGGGATTGGCAAATACAGTAACCGTCACCGTGGTATCATCCTGCCGGTTACAGGTGCTGGTATCAATTGCCGTGAGCCGTACCGTGTAGGTTCCGGTATTCCTGTACAGATGGCTGGGGCTCACCTCCCTTGACACCGGGCTGCCATCGCCGAAGTCCCAGATAAAATCAGTTCCCCCCAGCGAAGCATTTTCAAACACCGCCGTATAAGGCACACAGCCGGTGGCCGGGGTGCGGATCCCTGCATTCACGTTCACGGCTAAACGCACCTGCCGGTTGATGCTGTCGGGGGCATTGCAGAATGTGGAATCATCCACTTTCAGCCATACCGTATAAATCCCCGGAGCACGGTAGGTATGGGTAACATCATTGCGCCCGGTGCGGAGCGGCGGCGTGCCATCCCCAAAATCCCAGACGAAGGTATTGGGTCTGAACACCGGCAGCACCGCTGTGGTGGTGTTATTGAAGAGGAAGGTCAGGCTTTCACAGCCGCCGGTTTTGGTGGCCGTGAATGAGGGAGACACTTCATTGTTGCCCACCCTCACCTGCACATAAGCGGTGTCGGCAATATTGCAGGTGCTGGAATCGATTGACACCAGCATCAGGCGGTATACGCCCACGTTCGTGTAGGTGTGTTCCACGGCATTCACCGGCGCCAGCGTGGTATCATTCCGGGTACCATCGCCATAATGCCAGATGTAACGTTTGCCCTTGGCGAGTGTATCGGTGAAGCGGATGGTGAGCGGCACGCAGCCCACGGTATCCACCACCCCGTTGATGGTGGCTTTCACACTGGCACCTACCCCGCCGAAATTCATTTCTATTTTCACGGCGGCTTCGTTGCAGGCGCCGGAAAGATTGCCGGGCGCCCACACTCCGGGCGTGGTGGGGAAGAATATCCCGGGGGTATTGCCGCAGTTGGCACAGATGGCCTGGTAAATGATGCCGTTGGCATCGAAACGGCTCGTGCCGCCGTCCACATGATCCGTAAAGCCGCCATTCTGCCCGAAGAAGGTGCCATAGAGCTGGCTGGCCGCATCTTTCTCCAGCACGAAGAAGAAGAAATCATTGCGGTCGGTGCGCGGTTGTACGGCGCCGGGAGTGATCAGGAATTCCATGCCGCCGGTACCGGCATTGGGATATTGTTTACTGGTGTTGAGCACGCCGCCCCAGCCAGACACATATACATTCTGACAGCGGTCAACCAGGAAGGCAACCGGAGAAATATTGGGCGCCGGACTGTTGGTGCCAAACATGGTGGTATAAATGTACCGGGAGAGATCCGGCTCCAGCTTGGCAATGAACTGTTTGCCGCCGGGATTGCTGAAACTCGCGTTCAGGGCCAGCCAGTTACCGGTAGTGGTGCCCATGATATAGGGATAGCCAAACCGGTCGAACTGGATGCCGTATACCAGGTCAATGCCATCCGAAGCGGTATTGTTATCGTTGGTGCCGATATAGGTGGTGCGGATGATGGCAGAACCATCAGGCCGGATGATCGTTACAAAGCCATCGGTGGTATTGCCCTGAAAGGCAGGGGTGAGCACCCCGGTTTTATCCCCGGGCAGGTCGGTACTGGTGGTTCCGCCCCCGACATAAATATTGCCGTCGGCGGGGTTACGGGCCACGACAAAACAGGCATCATTGCCGCTGCCGCCAAAGAAGGTGGAGAAAAGCACCGAGCGCAGATCAGCGCTGAATTTGGCGATCACCCCATCCTGGCGGATGATGCTGCCGCCACCGCCGAAACTGGTCTGGATATTGGTGTTCTGTACCGGGAAGTCGGTGGATTGTGTACAGGAAGCCAGGTAAATATTGTTATCCGGATCGAGGATCACTTCACTGCGGGCATCATCGCCGTAGTTGCGGCGGGTATCGTAAGCGCCGTCACTCTGGCCGGGTACCAGCAGCGGAGAATATTTGGACCGGATGTTCACGCCGTCATCCTCACGGCCGCCCATGCGCAGGGAGCCGATCAGGCCGGTGCCATTCGCGTTCAGTTTGGCCACAAAGATGTCATACTTGCCCGCAACGCCGATCATGGGCGATGTAACGGGGAAGGGTATTTCACGCCCCACCGGTGCCGCCGGCGAGTTGGTGCGGCCGGCAATCACCAGGTTACCCTGGGCATCACAGATCATGCTGTGCGGCTGTTCATTGCCACTGCCGCCGATATAGGTGGCATAGAGCCGCTGGGTGCCATTGGCCGATAGTTTGATGATGCCGATATCGTAAGGTCCGTTGGCATCATCCTCCGTACCACCATTGAATACTGTTTGGAAGGCCCCTGTGGAAACAGGAAAACCGCTGCCGAACACCACGCCGCCGGCAAAGAGGCTGCCGTCGGGTCCGGGGGTGGCGGTATAGCCCCAGTTGTCCTTGGTACTGCCGGTGAATGAACAAAAGATCAGGGTGGGATCAATCACGATGGTGGCCTCCGGATCATAATCCTTTACCTTAAATCTTACCCGGTTGTTTCCTTCCAGCACATAATTACAGTCCAGCGTTTCACGCCCGTTCTTCGTTACCTGGTAGGTGTAGGGATACAGTTCGCGCATCTCACCCACCGATGTGCCGATCAGCAGTTCCCGGTTTTTAATGCTGAGTTTATCCACCCCGTCGTAGCGCAGCACGATATCGCTGATGCGGCCGCCGGGGCGCACAATAAAATCATACTTGAGCGTACCCTGATCGGCGTAGTAACGCACGTCTATATTCGGGTACATGTCCCGGTAAGTAACGGCCTGAAACAGGCGGCAGTTGCCCTGCCAGCGGGCAGGGTCGTTGCCGTAGATGTAATTGTTGTAAGTGGGCAGCATCTTGTCGGGCTGGGCCATGGCCAGGCCGGATGCCTGCTCAAAAGAAACGCGGTAGGCATGCGAGCGGATCACCACCGGGTCGAAGCTGGTGGAAGGCACCCTGGCCTCGGTTGACTTTTCCTGGTGGCTGTGCCCGTGCACCCTTTCAGAAAGTTTTTCCAGGTCTGCTTCGTGCTGCAGCAAAACCGTAAAGCCGGAGGGCTGCAGAAAGAAGGCGCCGTTGCGCATTTCGGCTTTGTACTGCACCCGCGCATCCCACTGGCCCTTGTTTTCCACAAACTCGAGCTGTGCCGTAACCAGGGTTACAGAAAAGGTGCTCAGGAAGAGGGTAAACAACCAGCGGGCGTATGTGGCAGGGCGGAAAATCAAGCGCAGAATTTTGATACAATTTAATCAATAATAACAACAAAGGACCGGGGTTGTTGCCGGTGCTCAGGAGATTTTGCTCCAGGCCGTTTTACCCTGCTGTGCCTGCAGGTAATTTTTCACCGGCAAATTTTCGGCCATACTCAGTTCCTCATCGGCTTCCAGGAGTTTTGAAACTTCCTCGCGGCAAACTTCCAGCATGGCCTTATCCTGCACGATACTGGCCAGTTTGAAGTCGATCACGCCGCTTTGCCGGGTACCTTCAATATCCCCGGGGCCGCGCAGCTCCAGGTCCTTCTCTGCAATCCGGAATCCGTCGTTGGTGGCGCACATGATATTGATCCTTTCGCGGGCATCCTGGCTCACCCGGGGGCCTGTTAATAATATGCAAAAACTTTTTTCTGAGCCCCTACCCACCCGGCCCCGCAGCTGGTGCAGCTGGGAGAGTCCGAATTTTTCTGCGCTCTCTATCACCATGATGGAGGCATTGGGCACATTCACGCCCACCTCAATCACGGTAGTGCTCACCATAATCTGGGTATCGTGGCGGGCAAAGCGCTGCATATTCGCCTCCTTCTGTTCAGGAGTCTGCCGCCCGTGCACCATACTGATCCAGTAGCGGGGCTCAGGGAAAAATGACTTCACTTCTTCATAGCCCTTCATAAGGTTTTCATAATCCACCTTGGCAGATTCCTCAATGAGGGGATACACGAAATATACCTGGCGGCCTTTGCCGATTTCTTCCCGCACAAAATCCATCACCTGTGGCCGCCGGTTCTCATAGCGGTGCAGGGTGAGGATGGGCTGACGTCCCGGCGGCAGTTCATCAATCACACTGTAATCCAGGTCCCCATAGGCGGTGAGGGCCAGGGTACGGGGGATGGGGGTGGCCGTCATCACAAGGATATGGGGCGGGCAGGTATTTTTCTGCCAGAGGGCGGCCCGCTGGGCCACGCCAAACTTATGCTGTTCATCCACCACCGCCAGCCCCAGATTGCTGAACACCACTTTGTCTTCTATCACTGCATGGGTACCGATCAATAGATGGATGCTGCCATCCGCGCAGCCCTCCAGGATGGTCTTGCGCTGTTTGCCCTTGGTGGAGCCGGTGAGCAGTTCCACCCGGAAAGGCAAGCCCTGCACCAGTTGCGTAATGCTGTTATAATGCTGCTGGGCCAGGATTTCGGTGGGCGCCATCAGCACCGACTGAAAAGGCTGTGCGTCGGAATCCCGGCTGTTGCCAGCCGTAATCAGGGTACAGAGGAGGGCTACGATGGTTTTGCCACTGCCCACATCCCCCTGCAACAACCGGTTCATCTGCCGACCGCTGCCCAGGTCGCGGCGGATTTCTTTCAGCACCCTTTTCTGGGCCCCGGTGAGCGCATAGGGCAGAAAGGTTTCATAAAACCGGTTGAAGAGATCGCCCACCTTGTCAAAAGCAAAACCCCGGCTGAAACGGTGACGGGCACTGCGGATCATGGCGAGGCGCAGCTGGGCAAAAAACAGCTCTTCAAATTTGATGCGCCGCACCGCCTGCTGAAAATGTTCCTCACTGGCCGGAAAATGAATGTGACAGAACGCATCCCAGCGCGGCATCAGCCGGTATTTCTGCAGCATTGCGGCAGGCAGGTTTTCCGGTACATCCTTCGGCTCCAGCAACTGCAGCAGGCTGTAGGTGAGTTTACTCAGCGAACGGCCGTTGAGGCCGCGCGCCTTCAGCTTTTCGGTAGTGGGATAGATGGGATCGAGAAAAGGCTTGCCGGCGGCCTTTTCCGGCACCAGCACTTCCATTTCCGGATGACTCATCTGGGGCTTACCGTTAAAAAAACTGATTTTGCCGAAAACCAGGTACTGCTGACCGGTAGTCAGCATTTTTTCGATCCAGCTGATGCCCTGGAACCATACCAGTTCCAGTTCCCCGCTGTCGTCGCGCAGGTAGGCAACCAGTCGCCTGCCCTTCTTCTCGCCCAGGATCTCGAAATGCCGCAGCCGGCCGGCCACCTGGGCGTACTCCGTCATGTAATTGAGGGACGCAATTTTATCCACCCGGGTTTTATCCAGGTGGCGGAGGGGATAATGTTCGAGCAGGTCCCTGAACGTAAAAATGCCCAGCTCCTTTTTCAGGAGATCGGCGCGCTGGGGCCCCACGCCCTTGATGTATTCCACCGGGCTCTTTAATATGTCGGATAGCTGGGTAATGTGGAAATACGTTTCCGCAAAGATAACGGCTGTGTGGGTCGATTCTGCGAGAGCGGCTGCTGTTCCCCTCCCCTTCAGGAAACGGGATCCAGACGGTATCCCCGCAAAAAGTCAGCCACCGGCATCCGCTTTTTGCCCTCCAGCTGCAGTTCGAGAAGGGCCAGGCGGCCGTCGGCACAGGCGAGGTGGAGATAGGTTTTCTGATCGGAGTAAAACCGCACGGTGGTGCCGGTTTCGATTTCCTCCGCAGCCGCCTGCGGAAACTTATCGCTGCGGAACACCTTCAGTGTTTTCCCGTTGAGCAGGGTAAAGGCGCCCGGATAGGGCGAGAGACCGCGGATGAGGTTATGCAGCTCCGTTACGGTACGGGCAGCGCCGATACGGCAGGTATCGGTAAAAATTTTCGGCGCATGCCGGAGGGTTTCTGCAGCAGCCGCCGTGGACTGGGGCACCGGTTGCAGACTGCCCTCAGCCAGCCCCTGCACCGTTTGCACGAGCAGGCGGGCGCCGGCATGCATCATCCGGTCGTGCAGTTCTCCCGCAGTTTCATTTTCGCCGATGGGCAGGCGCTCCCGGAGCAGGATATCTCCGGTATCAATGGCGTGCTGCAGTTTGAAGGTGGTAACGCCGGTTTCGGTTTCGCCGTTGATCACCGCCCAGTTGATGGGCGCCGCGCCCCGGTACTGGGGCAGCCAGCTGCCATGCAGGTTGAGCGATCCCATGGGCGGCATGTTCCACACTACTTCAGGCAGCATGCGGAATGCCACCACCACCTGCAGATCGGCGCGATACGAACGAAGGGCCTCGAGAAAAAGGGGGTCTTTCAGCTTTTCCGGCTGGAGCACGGGCAGGCCATGAGCCAGGGCGCACTGCTTCACGGCGCTTTGCTGCAGCTGCATTCCCCGTCCGGCGGGCTTATCCGGCGCCGTTACCACCGCCACAATATGGCAGCCCGCCTGCAGCAAAGCCTCCAGCGAGGCCACGGCAAAAGCCGGGGTACCCATGAAAACAATCCGGAGTGTTCGGTAATCCTGCATGCCGCGAAGGTAATGATTGCGGCGGATTGACCGGCGATGCGCCATCATCAGACTCAGGCAGGCACCGTGCGGAAATACCAGGATGCGAGTGCCGCATAGCGGAATCGCCCTCCGGGCATACCGCTGGCGAGATAGCGGTTATCGGCCGCCATCCGCCCACGGATCCAGCGGTCCGGAGCCTGCAGGCCCCCGTTGTACTTCAGCGCATAAAACTGCATGCGTTCTTCCTCATCCTTAAAAGCGTACAAGCGACACTGGTAGTTACAGATTGCCACAAAAGCAGCCAGGTAACGGAGCTGCCAAACCGGGTCCTGTAAACGCCGTACCCGGGTGCGACGCTCCGATTCGGGGTCACCGGGGGGATAAGCCAGCATCAGCCGCTGTTGCAGGGATAACGGCAGGATACGCACCGCCTCCGCCTCCACCTGTACGGCAAAGCTGGGTTTCATCTGGAAGAGGCCAATGGAGAAATCGGCGTAATCCGATCCCAGCTGCACGTACAGTGTACGCAGGCTTTCCGTTTCAATGCCATCACGCAAACTGGAATAGCGCAGCACTTCCGGAAACACCACCGACCGCATCAGGCGCGAACTTACCCTGCACAGCTCAGCATAAACCTCAAAGCTGTCGCGGTAACGCGCCATTACCTGCACGGCCTGCTCCCGGTCATACCCCGCCGGGCCGGCGGAAAACGGCGTGGCGCGGGCCGGCGGCGGAGTGGCCACCAGCATCACAGCCAATCCCAGGCAGCAGGCGCTTTTAAAGTGCCTTGCGGCAGAGGTAAACTTCTTTACTGCCGTTTTCATCCTCGTAAATTTGGAAATAGTAAACGAAGGATTCGTTGTTGAGGGTAACAAAATTGGGGAAGAGCACGCCCTTCAGGCTTTCTGCGCTTCCATCGCCGCGGTAGAGCATCCCCTCTTCATAGTAAACCGATTTCGATAATACCGGCGCGAGGTACAAACGCTCGCGGTTTTTCAGGGGCACTTTAAACTGGGCCACTTCCTGGCCGTTTACCAGCAGCTGGGTGGGGCTCTGCGCCGGGATGGAAATGATGTCGCCCTGATCCGTGAGCATGGAGCGGGCGTTGTTACCCGCATAGAGATCGGCCATACTGCCTTCTTCCTGCTTGCCGGCCGTAGTGAGCGTAAGCACCTTCTGCGTTTGCTGATCCATCACCATCACGAGGGCGTGCTTAAATCCTTCACTCGCGGTAAGGCGTAATGGAATACTCATGCCGCCCTCCCCTGCCTGCATTTTCAATCCGCTCTCATTCACAATGTACAGGTTCCCCATACCCATCTGGGCCATCATCGGGGTCTGACCGCCCATGGTCACGGCAGCAAAAAACTTTTTCTGGTCGGGCGACACCAGGATCTTCGATACATAATCATAAGGCCCGTAGTTTTTTCCATTGAAAACAATGTGCAGTTTGCCGCCGATGGTTTTGCTGTACTGCAGGGTAACCGGATCCTTCCGGTCATTGCCGAGGTTGATTTCATCCTGCTCATCATCTTTGCGGGTTGATGCAGCCATGCGGGACATTTGGGGAGCGGATTTGAAGGGCCCGGTGCGAACGCCGTTATCCACCAGGAAGAAATCATACTTCCGGTTCTGCAGCACAAACTGGTATTGCAGTTGCTGATTGTAAGCCATCACCCGGCTTTCATCGTAGAGCAGCCGCTCGTCGGGCGCCAGGGTAAACACCAGTTTGGCATCCCCGCCCGGTCGGGTGCCGGCAGGCTGTGATGCCGGAGCAGCACTATTATCCGGGGATGCTCCCGTGCTGCCGGCGGCCGGGGCATTGTTGCCCACCGCTTTCTGCTCCAGGGCTTTCTCGGTTTTTTCTTTCAGTTTCCTGAGCAACTGTGCGTCGGCATTTGCAGTGAGCAGGATCAGCGCAAGGGCAGCAATAATACTTTTCATGACATTTATGATTGATGGTAATGATATAACTTACCCGTCCGTTCAAGGGCTGGCGCTGCAAAGTTGAGCCATCAGCGCCAACCGGTCAATCGCCCAAACATGTGATTTGCCCTGCCACCCGTGCCCAAAGGTTTTATGGGCCCGTGGATACCGGCAGCCGGCGTTCCAGATCCCGGATGCGGTGTTCCTGTTCCCGGATGGCCTCAATGAGGAGGGGCACCAGCCGGGCATAGTCCACGCCTTTGTAGCCATCCATTTCCTGCACGGCCTCGGGGACCACCTGCTCTACATTCTGCGCCAGCAAACCCATCTGGCGCCCTGCAGCAAAATGATAGCGTTCAAAACCCTCACCGGCCATGGCATATTCCACCCCGCGGATGCGCAGCAGTTTTTCAAGCGGCGAAGCGATGGAGCGGATATCCCGCTTAAAGCGTTCGTCGCTGGCATAGGTGGTGCCATTCACCCAGAGACTGCCAAAGACGGCAAAGGCATAGGCGCCGTTCCGTTCGGCCTTGGCATTCTCTGTAAAATTGCCGGCATTGTCCTGGGTGCCAAAACTCACCTTGCTACCCGGATTGTCGCAATGCAGCCGCAGTTCGTTGCCGTACACGCCAATGCCTACCTCTCCCGTTCCGCCGGGATAGAGCAGAATTTTCTCACCCAGCACGGCGGGGAAGGAAAGGGGACGTGCAGGCGAGCTGCCATTGAGCCCGATCCCCACGTTGCCGGTATTGGTGTTCATGGTGAGTGCCCAGCCGGCGGATGAATTGCCGAAAAAGCCTACCAGGTTATCGCTGGCCAGGCCGATAAAGGCCGTGCTGCCGGTATTGGCTGCATTATTCAGCCAGATGCCCGGCGAGCCGGTGCCGGTGCGCAGTTGCACCCGACCCGTCAACTGTAATCCAAATTCTCCGCTGTTGATAATCCGGGCTCTTTCGGTGAAACTGGCGCTGCTGCCATAGCCGAATGCGATGCTGGTAAAATCACCGCCCCCATGAATCTGCAGCAGGCCGCTCTGAACCCCGAAACCATAATGAGGGCCGGTGCTGCCCGAAAGGCAGATCTTGTCGCCCACACCGGTGGCAAAGGAGAGTGGGTAGGCCGGTGTTGATGTGCCAATCCCGATGTTGCCACTATTGCTGTTGTATACGTTCGTTCCCGAAAACAGCCAGGGTGCAGTTTGCCAGCCGGCCACGCCTGCAGCATCCGAAACCAGTTGTTTGTTCAGTCCCTGTGAGCCGTCTTCAATTTTGAGTTTGCCGGCAACATGCAGTTTTGCGGAGGGCGAGGCCGTGCCGATGCCCACATTACCCCCGTTGGCATTGTAAACCGTGTTGCCGCTGCGTGTCCAGGTGCCGTCGCTCACCACGGCAGCCAGGGGCAGTGCTGAAGCATTGTAGGCATTCACAGAAACCGGCGCTGTATTGAACGCCCAGAAATCACTGTAAAAAGCCGTGAGCACGTCACCACCGCCAATATAGCCCGAAGTGCCGGCGGCAAAACCAATACAGCGGAACCGGCCGCCGGGCGGAAAGGAAGCCTTGGTGGTCCAGGTATTGGCCGCGGGATCGTACTCATGAAAATCATTCAGGTAACCGAAATCAGATCCGGTACCCATATACCCTTTGGTACCGATGGCAAAGGCTACGCCCATGCTCCGGCTGGCCGGCATATCGGCCTTCCGCGTCCAGGTATTTGCAGCCGGATTGTACTCCCAGAAATCTGCAGAAGGATAGTTAAAGCTGCCGGTATTGCCGCCGCCGATATACCCTTTACCATTCACTGAAAAACCCTGTGCCCAGCTTCGGACACCACCAGGCAAACTGGCTTTCTGCGTCCAGGTATTGAACACGGGATCGTACTCCCAGAAATCATCCTTGCTCACATCGTTATCTTCACCGGTACCCACATAACCCTTCGCGCCAATCGAAAAACCCACGGCATATTTCCGCGCTCCACCCGGGAAGCTGGCCTTTTGCGTCCAGCTGTTTGCTGCCGGGTCGTATTCCCAGAAATCATCCCGCAGGGGATCGCCGGCCGTGCCCAGTCCGAAGTACCCCTTGGTGCCGATAGAAAATGCCACCCCGCGGTACCGCACCCCCGGCGGGAATCCCGCGCGGTTGGTCCAGGTATCCGTAGCCGGATCGTATTCGTATAAGCCGCCGCCATCCGAAATAAAATACCCCTTGGTGCCGATGGAAAAAGCGGCGCCCCGTCCATAGTACATAGCAGGCAGATTCGTCCTTTGCCGCCATACGCTGTCATTCAGCGTAGCGGTGCCGGCCGGCCTGGCGCCGCACTGTTTGATCCAGTTGCTGCCGTCGTAGAGATCAGTACAGTTGTCATCGGTGTTGAAGATCATCAGCCCCCGGGCAGGGGAAGGAATCGCATTCCGTTCAGCCGTACTCATCCGCGGCATCAGAAAACCCCGGTTCGCGCTGGACAATTCCAGCTGGGCGCTGGCATGGGGTGTAGTGGTGCCGATACCCACATTCTGGGCGTAAAGGGGGAAGCTGGCAAAGAGCGTGGCGGCCATCCAAACAATCAATCTCATCTGCAGGTGGTTTGTTACAAATTTGGCAGGAAGCGGCCGGCCGGGCAATCCCCTGAAAAGAGGATATTGCCGGTACCCGGATCTGAAAAATCACCTGAATAAGGGATGGTGCAGGCAATGAAATAACCGGTTATTTGTACTCATCGGAAAAACAGCTGCCGTATGGATTTAGCCAACAGTATGTACATTCACGGTTCCGGGCAACCGGAAACGCCGGCAGTTATGAAGATTAAGCTATTCATTACCGATGATCACTACATGGTGATTGAGGGAATCCGTTCCCTGCTGCAGCAGGAGAGGCATATCGAGTGGCTGGGCCATGCGTCGAATGCAGCTGCCTGCCTTTCCTTCCTGGAAAAACAACTGCCCGACGTGATCCTCATGGATATCAATATGCCCGGCCAGAACGGCATTGAGCTCTGCCGGGCAATCAAGGAAAAATATACTTCCGTTTTCATCATCGGGCTCAGCACATTCAACCAGCAATCCTATATCCACCGCATGCTGGAAAACGGCGCCAGCGGATACATCCTTAAAAATGCCACCCAGGCCGAACTGGTGGAAGCCATCAGCACAGTAGCGGCCGGCAAAACCTACATCAGCGATGAAGCCGCGGCGGCACTGAAAAAATCAGACAACGGACCGGTACCCGTGATCACGCGGCGGGAGAAGGAAGTACTCGAACTGATTGCAGAAGGACTGACGAATATAGAGATTGCGGAAAAGCTGTTCATCAGCAACACCACAGTGGATACGCACCGGAAGAATCTGCTGATCAAGTTCCAGACAAAAAACACGGCTTCGCTCATCCGGATGGCGATGCAGATGCAACTCATCTGATCAATGCAGGGGCACTTCCACCAGCACCGAAGTGCCTTTGCCGGGCTGGGAACGGATGTCCAGCCTGCCCTTCATCGATTTTACGCGACTCTCCACATTCTTTAAACCGATTCCCCGGAACGAACGCAACTGCGCCATATCAAACCCCCGGCCGTTGTCTTCCACCGTGAGGGCAATCATGCCTTCATGACAGCTTACCTGTACAATGGCGGATGTTGCCGACGCATGCCGCACCACATTCTGCAGCAGTTCCTGTACCATCCGGAAAAGATGAAAGGCCGTTTCGCCGGGGATCACCTCCTGCTGCAGCCCGATGCATTCCAGGGTAACGGGCAGCCCCGAAGTGGCCGAAGTGGCGGCGCAATAGTTGCTGAGTGCCGCTTCAAGCCCCTGCTCCAGCAATTCTGCCGAAAACATACCATGCGATACTGCCCGCAGGTCTTTGATGGAATCATCGAGTTTACCCACGGTATAGTCAAACTTCACATGCTGTTCTGGGGTGAGGGTGGCCTCGTTGCCGATGGCGCTGAGCGAATGTTTGATGCCGCTGAGCATACTGCCCAAACCATCGTGCAGTTCGCGGGCCATCCGGATGCGCTCCTGTTCCACCGCCAGCTCTTTCTCGAGCAACAGTTTTTGTGCGCGGAGGCGCCGGCTGAGGTAGGCGCGGATCAACAGCACCAACCCGGCTACCGCCATCATCAGGAGCAGTAAAATAAAACCAGTCTTCCGGTACCAGGGCGCATCAATGGTAAAGTGGATGGCGGGCTGCATTTCATTCCACACCGAAGTGCCCGCATGCCGGGCCTTCACCCGGAAATGATAGGTGCCGGGCGGCAAATCCATGAACCCGGCTTCCCGGCTGCTGCCCGCATACACCCAGTCGCGGTTAAATCCCTCGAGCCGGTAGGCATACTCCACATCAGTGCCACCGTTGATGTCCACGGCCACATACCGGAAAATAAGCCGGTTGTCCTGCGGACGCAGGGTCAGGCCCGCAACGGGGATCCGGAGCTGATCGTTCACCAGCCAGTCATCCACAAAAACCGGCATCTCTGTAACGGTGGCATTCACCAGGCTGTCCGGAAAAACCGACAGCAGGCTGTTGTTACTGCCCAGCCAGAGGCGGCGGGTGCTGCTGTCGAACAACATGCAGGGTTCGCTGAAATAGTCGGCTGGCAGGCCGTTGCGTTTGGTGAATCCGGCAAACTGCTGCTGCCCGGGCATCAGGCCGTTCAGTCCTTTGAGGGTGCCTGCCCAGAGCCTTCCCCGGTCATCAAATACCAGCGAACTGATGTAGTTGCTCAGCAGGCCGTTGTCCATGGTGTACATCCGGGCTTTATGCGCATCCAGGTTATACGCCACGATGCCGGTGCCATCGGTGGCGATCCATAAAGTATGATGGCCGTCGAACTCCAGATCATTGATCACGCTGGTTTTCAGCCTGCCGATACCGGGCAGGGTATCCAGTGAGGTTTCGGTGAAACGGTTTTCGGAGCGGATCCATTTCAGGAGTTTATCGGATTTGTTCACCCCGAACCAGAGATTGCCGGCATGATCTTCGGCACATACGGAATAGTAGCCATGGGAGAATTTACCCGCCGGGCCGTTTTTGGTATACAGCTGCGGACTGCCCCCGTTGGCGGGGATCCGTACCAGTCCGCCACCGTTATTGCCGCTGTACCATTGATCGCCCTGACGGTCGAGATACGATAACACCACCAGGTCGGAGGAAGGAAAAAGAGAATGCAGCACCCCGGAGTAGCGCAACTGTCGGCGGCGGGTGTCGTAGAGGGCTACGCGGTGTCCGGCGCCGGAAAAAATCACGTCTTGTCCTGAGCGGCTGATGTCCCACAGCGGCATCAGGTCATCAGCGGGCAGACGCTGCATATCGCCGCCCTCAGCATCGAGGCTGAAAGCGATCCGGCTGCTGTACACGCCTGAATAAATGCGGCCATCGGATCCTTTCACCAGCTTCACCATCACAGAACCCGAAGGCGCGCCGGTAATGCGGTCGCTGAAAAACGATACAGCGCCGGCGTTTTTCCCCTGACGGGAGAGGCCGGCATTGGTGGCCAGCCAGAGATTGCCAAACCGGTCGTAACAGGCATTGAACACCTGCCTGGAGGGCAGAGAGAGCGGGTTGTGATCATCCGGCAGATAAGCCCTGAACGGGCTGCTGAAATCCTTTAGGTAAGACAGGCCGCCGTAAATGCTGCCCGCCCAGTAACCGCCTTCCCGGGCAGGCAGAAAAAAACTGATGTCATTCGCCATCATGCCGCTGGAAGCATCGGCGGCATTCCAGTTTCGCACCACCCGGCCCGTGGTATCCAGTGCATACAGTCCGCTCCAGTAGTTGGAGAAAAACAACCAGCCCGTGCGCGGATCAAAATGCAGGAAGCGCATGATCTGCTGGTGCTCGGGCAGCGACAGGGCAGGTTGCAGCCGCTGGTACCTGCGGGCCGCCCGGTGATAAATCCACCGCTCGCGGGAACTGTGGAGGAGCCAACGCCCGGTATCCAGCGGTGCGCCGGCCATGAATTCGCCAGGCCTGCTGACGGGCGGCACCAGGGTTTCCAGCAAGTTCAGGTGCGGATCGGTGACAAAGCAGGTGTCGCGGCCCGCAAAAAAATAGCGCCCATCACCCGACTGCACCGAGGCAATATCCCGGCTGAAGAAAAGAGCCGGACGGCTGAAACGAAAAGTGCGGGTATCCAGCAACGTTATTTTGCCATCGCAGAGGAGCAGCAGGGTATGTGCATCCCGCTCAAAAATGGCGGAAACATAATTGCCGGGAAGGGAATGCGGATCAGTCTGGTTGTTGAAAAAATTGCGGAAGCGGGTTCCATCAAAGCGGCTGAGCCCCTCCCGCGTACCCAGCCACATGAAGCCCCGGGAGTCCTGCATCATGGTGAGTACCGCATGATCGGCCAGGCCATCAGCGGTGGTATAATTCACAAAGCTCAGATCCCGCTGCTGTGCCCTGCCGCAGAGGCAGCCGGCAACCAGGAGGATGCAAAGAAAAAAAATATGACGCTGAAGGGCAGCCATCGGCCTTGTTTACCCAAATGTAAGGATACAGGCTGTTTACGCCTTGCTGCCGCCGGGTCCGGGCGCAGGCCGGCCCTTGCCGCCTTTGTGCCGTTGCCGCTGGGGACCGCGGCTGCCCTGACGGGAAGTGCCACGCTCCTGGGGATGATGGCCCCGCTGGTGGTGGTGATGCTGGGCAGGTTTGTATTCAGGCCCCTGGCCAATCACTTCAGGCAGTTCGGCTTTTTGAACCGGCTTTCCCAGGAGACGTTCAATCCGCTCAAATTTGCGCTGCTCTTTTTCGCTCACAAAAGTAACGGCTGTTCCCTCGGCAGCGGCACGTGCGGTACGCCCGATGCGGTGCACATAATCTTCGCCGTCGTGGGGCACGTCATAGTTGATCACCAGGCCGATATTATCAATATCAATACCGCGGCTGAGGATATCGGTGGCCACCAGGATATTGATGCGGCCGCTTTTAAAGTGCATCAGCACCTCCTCGCGTTTTTCCTGCTCCAGGTCGCTGTGTATTTCGTCTACCGGCAACCGTGCTCTTTTGAGTTCACGGGTGAGCTGCTTCACACTGAGCTTGCTGCTGCAGAAAACCAGCACTGAATCAAACTCCTTCTGCTGCAGGATGTGCTTAACGAGGGGTATCTTCTGCGGCTCGTACACCACATAAGCCAGCTGGGTGATTTTTTCATTGGGCTTGCTGATGGAGATATTGATCTCCGCGGGCTCATGCAGGATGCGCCTGGCCATCTCCCGGATTTTGGGTGGCATGGTGGCCGAAAACAGCAGGTTTTGCCTTTTCGGGGGCAGGGCCTGGATGATGCGCATGATGTCGTCGTAAAAACCCATGTCCAGCATCCGGTCTGCTTCATCCAGCACCAGGTATTTCAGTCCGTCGAGTTTTACATAGCCCATATTGAGATGGGCAATCATCTTGCCGGGGGTGCAGATCACCACATCGGCGCCGGCGCTGAGGGCCTTTTTCTCCTGGATAAACGCATTGCCGTCGCCCCCGCCATAAACGGCAATGGAGCTGACGGAAGTGAAATACGACAAGCCCTCCATGTGCTGGGCAATCTGTATGGCCAGTTCACGGGTGGGCACAATCACCAGGGCCGTGATGCTGTTGGGGTTAAAGGGCTCGGAGAGGATCCGGTGAATCAGGGGCAGCAGGAAGGCGGCGGTTTTTCCGGTACCGGTTTGGGCGGAAGCAATCACATCTTTTCCCTGCAGTACCAGCGGAATCACCTGTTCCTGCACCGGGGTAGCGTTTTCATAACCAGAAGCCTCAATGCCTTCTTCCAGGCGGCTGTCAAATCCAAAATCTGTAAATCTCAATGTAGCGGGTATTTAAAATCAATGATGGGTAAAAGTAATCATATTTCGGCAGACCCTTCCTTTTCTCCCGTACTGCAGGGGCAGAGCAGAGCCTGAAAAAAACAAAAGCGACACAATAAAAGCGCAGATCAGCAGTTATACAGGGTGCTGATCAACGATCAGTGCCCGTACTTTTAATCTTGCCTACTATGAAAACCCACACCAAGAACCCCCATCAACTGGCGGTTGTGCAACAGGTTGCCAACAACACCACCACCTGGATCGGTTTCCGCCCCCGCGACAATGAACATGTGATTACCGGACAAACCTTCATCTCCCCTGCCGAGGCGGATCTCGAATCCATAGAAGTTTTTTCATCCCTCGTAACCCAGCCCGGCCATGTAACGATGACCCTGCACAGCTTCGATCCGCAACAGAACAGCTGGGGGCCTGCTCTGAGCAGTTCCACCCTCAATATCCACAAGGATGAGGCAGGCAAGTGGCTGGCCTTCAGCATGCCCGGACTGCACCTGGCAAAAGGAAAGGCCTATGGCTTCAGGCTGGAAAGTCCGGACACTTACCTCGGGGTAGGCGAAGCCGTGGGCTCACACCGCAAGCCTCCCTTTGGCGCCGGGCAGGAATGGCAGTTCACCGACAAGCATGCCGACGGACAATGTTTTTCGTATTTCAGCCTGGCCTTTAAGGTGGAGGTAAGAGCCTGAGTATCCCCACAAAAACGGGGCTGCGTCAATAGCTGACACAGCCCCGTTCTGCATTTTCACAGGCATGAGTTATCGCCAGCCGCCCCCCAGCGACCGGTAGAGGGCCACGGTGGCCATCATCTGCATTTTCCGGATTTCCACCACCTCGAGCTTGGCCTGGATGGCTTTTTGCCGGGCAAACAATACCTCCAGGTAAGTGGCCCGCCCGCTTCTGAACAGCGTGGCTGCAATGTCTACTGATTGCATCAGCACCTCCGCTTCCGCCGATTTAAGCTGGTACTGCCGGGCCAGGTTGCGGATCCGGTGCATACCGGTGTACACTTCGGTATAGGCCGTAGCGACTGTTTTCTGGTACTGATACAAGGCTTCAAGCTGTGCTGCATCAGCCTGCTGAAACTGCGCTTTGAGGGCTGCACGGTTCAGCAGCGGAGCCGTGAGGTTACCCAGCAGGGTATAGGCTATGGAAGCCGGTGTGGTAAACAGGAGGTCGGGACGGAAGGCCTGGTAACCCAGGGCCGCGTTGATCTGCAGGCGGGGAAAAAAGAATGCCCGGGATGCAGCCAGATCGGCACGCGCAGCCTGAAGCATGCCCTCCGCCTGGCGGATATCGGGCCGGTTGGTGAGCAGGGAGGCCGGCACCCCGGTCTGCAGGTCGGGCGGCACCACCTGGCTGAACAATGCGGTGTCCCGCTCCACCTTCCCGGGCAGGCTGCCCGTGAGCAGCCGGATATGGCTTTCGGTGCTGATGATGTCCTGCTGCACCGCAGTACGCAGGCCTTCCAGGCGCTTCAGCTCCGCTTCAAATTGTTTGACCGCCAGCTCATTGATCACCGCCGCGGCTTTCTGGGTCTGCACCATGCCCAGGGCCTGTTCCTGCAGGGCAATGGTTTCGGTGAGCACCTGCCGGGCCTGGTCCATCGCGCTGAGCGAATAATAGGCGGCGGCAATCTCGGCCACGAGGCCCGATACCAGCCAGTTCCTTCCTTCTGTACCGGCCAGCAGCCGCGCCTGGGCGGCCTTCCGGCGCGACCGGAGCTTTTTCCACACATCCAGCTCCCATGACGATTGCAAACCGAGGTAATAATCCGGCAGGTCAACCGGCACAATTTTACCCGGCTGGATGAAGGTGGAAATATTACCGGCCCCATCCATGGTGTACAGCCCGAAGCGGCGTATGCCGCTGGCTACAGACAGGTCCAGGGAAGGCCGCAGCGGTCCGCGTGCCGCCAGCACATCAGCGCCCGCTGACCGGATGCGCTGCGCGACCGACTGCAGGTCCCAGTTCCGCACCAGGGCCGTATCAATCAGCTTCACCAGATAGGGATCGCCGAAGAAGCGGCGCCAGCTGATGGTGGCTAATGTTGCCGTGTCGGTACTGTTCGTATAGGCCGCCGGCAAAGCGGTAACGCTGGTGGCGGTACCCCGGGGAACCGAACAGCCGCTGAAAATCAGCAACAGGCTGATGCCCGCCGGCCATGCAATCAGGTTAAAAATTTTCATCTTAAATGGTTTCAGTGAAGGGTTTTTCTTCTTTGCGCCTTGTTTTTTTGAAGCGGTCGGACAGTGAGGCAAAAATCACATACAGCCCGGGGATGATGATGACGCCGAAAATTGTACCGAACAGCATGCCCCCTGCCGCAGCAGCACCAATGGTGCGGTTACCTGTTGCCCCTGCTCCACTGGCAAAAAGGAGGGGAATCAGGCCGGCAACAAAGGCAAAGGAGGTCATCAGGATCGGCCGCAGCCTCACCGTGGCCCCTTCCACCGCAGCCCGGAACGGGCTGAGTCCATCCCGGTGCTTCATGGAGGCAAACTCAATGATGAGAATCGCGTTTTTACCCAGCAAACCGATCAGCATGATCATGGCCACCTGGGCATAGATGTTGTTTTCGAGGCCCATCATCCACAAGAGCCCGAAGGCGCCCGCGGTACCGGTGGGCAGGGAAAGGATCACCGGCAGCGGCAGCAGAAAACTTTCATACTGCGCGGCCAGCAGCAGGTAAACAAAGAGCAGGCACACGAGGAAGATGTACAGCGACTCATTGCCCGCCCCGGCCTGATCGCGTGACGAACCCGCCCAGTCAAATCCATAGCCCTTGGGCAGATGCTGACTGGCCGCTGCCTTCACCGCGTCAATGGCCTGCCCGCTGCTGAAGCCCGGCGCCGGCTCGCCATTGAGCATTGCGGAGGGGAACATGTTGTAGCGGGTCACCTGCTCGGGACCGAAGATTTTCCGGATGGTGAGGAAAGCGGCAACCGGCACCATTTCGCCATCCGCATTTTTTACATACAGCTTCAGCATATCCTCCGGCTTTGCCCTGAACTCAGGCTGCGCCTGCACCATCACCCGGTACAGCTGGCCGAAGCGGATGAAGTTGGTGGCATACTCACTGCCCAGCATCGTTTGCAGGGTGCTGAGTACATCTTCCACTACCACCCCTTTCTGTGCAGCCTTAACATTGTCGATCTGCACCATGTACTGCGGGAAACTGGCATTGAAGAGCGTGAAAGCGTTTTCAATTTCCGGTAGCTCATTCAGTTTCTGCGCGAAGTTGCGGGCCACTTTTTCCAGCTCCTGCAAATCACCCCGCCCGGTTTTGTCGAGCAGGCGCAGTTCAAAACCGCTGGAATTGCCATAACCCGGCACAGGAGGCGGCGTAAAGAATTCGATGGTGGCATCCTTGATGGGCCGTGTACGTTCTTTCAGGCTGTCAATGATATCCTGGTCAGCGTGCCTGCGGTCGCTCCATTTCCTGAGGCTGATGAGGTTCATCCCATAACTGGCACCCGTACCCTCAGAAAGCACACTGTATCCGGCAAGGGAAGAAACGGAAGCAACGGCATCCAGTTCCTGTGCCGTGCGCTGGATGGCATCCACCACCTTCTCTGTACGCTCCAGTGTGGCCCCGGAGGGCGTGGTGATGTTGGCATAGATCGTTCCCTGGTCTTCATTGGGAATAAAACCGCCGGGCACGAGCCGGGTAAAGAGGCCGGTAAGGCCGCAAAAAAGCACCAGGAGGCCAAAGGTGATCACCCTCCGGTTGACAATTACGGACAGCAGGCGCTGGTAACGGCCCGACAATCCTTCGTACCAGCGGTTGAATCCCCCGAAAAACCGGTGCAGCCAGCCCTGGTGTGAATGGTGCGCCGGCTTCAGCATGGTAGCGCAAAGGGCAGGCGTTAACGTTAACGCCACCACGCCCGATAGCACGATGGCAATGGCCATGGTAATGGAAAACTGCTTGTAGAATACCCCCGAAGGGCCGGGTATAAAAGCTACGGGTACGAATACCGCCGCCATCACCAGGGTAATGGCAATAATGGCCCCGGTGATTTCCTGCATCGCTTTTTCGGTAGCCCGCAACGGACCATAACCCGTTTGCTCCATTTTGGCATGCACGGCTTCGATTACCACGATGGCATTGTCTACCACAATACCGATCGCCAGCACCAGCGCAAAGAGCGTGATGAGGTTGAGGGAGAACCCGAACAGCAGCATGAAAAAGAGCGTACCCACAAGCGATACCGGAACCGCGATGGCGGGAATGAGCGTGGAGCGGAAATCCTGGAGAAAAATAAACACCACGAGCGCCACCAGGATAAAGGCTTCCACCAGGGTTTTGATCACCTCCTGGATGGAGGCATCGAGGAATGCCGACACATCATAGCTGATGGTATAATCCATGCCGGCAGGAAAGGAAGTTTTGAGTTCCGCCATCCGTGCCTTTACATTCGCGATCACCTGGTTGGCGTTGGTGCCAGGGCGCTGCTTCAGCAGGATGGCCGCAGAAGGGCGGCCGTTTTCCTTGGACAGCACATCATATTCCAGTGAGCCGAATTCCACCTCAGCAATATCCTTGAGCCGGATCACCTCCCCGTCACTGTTGCTTTTCACCACTACATTCCGGTACTGATCCTCAGTATTGAATTTGCCGGTGTACTTGATCACATACTGCACCGACTGCGGGAATTTACCGGAGCTCTCCCCCACTTTTCCCGGCGCGGCTTCCAGGTTCTGCTGCTTAAGACTCCGGATAACATCATCGGTGGAAATGTTATAGTTGGCCATGCGGCCGGGATTCAGCCAGATGCGCATGGAATACTCCCTCGATCCCATGATATCGGCAAATCCCACGCCTTCAATCCGCTTGAGATCCGGCAGGAGGTTGATATCTGCGTAATTGTAGAGGAACTTTTCATCCATCGCCGTATCAGTGCTCAGCACGTTCAGGTACATCAGCATGCTGTTCTGCACTTTCTCCACAATCACACCGGCCTTGATCACTTCCTCCGGCAGCTCATCAAGCGCGGAGGCCACCCGGTTCTGCACATTCACGGCGGCAATTTCAGGATCCACGCCGGATTTGAAAATGATGTTGATAACGCTGGTGCCGTCATTCCCGGAAACAGATGACATATAAGCCATCCCGGGAACCCCGTTGATCACACGTTCCAGCGGGGTAACCACGGCTTTCACACAGGCCTCAGCGTTAGCGCCGGTGTATTTGGTGGTCACCGTCACTTCCGGTGGCGCAATGTCGGGGAACTGGGTTACCGGTAGCCGGGTAAGTGCAATGAGCCCCAGCAGGGTGATCAGCAGAGAGATCACGATGGACAACACGGGCCGGTGTATGAATTGAGAGGTCATGGACTGAGATTAAGTTTAGTACGGTCAGGGGCGAAGGGAGGCAATCAACTGCTGGAAAGAGATGAGCTGCGGTTCCACACGGTCGCCTTCTTTTACCCGTTGTACGCCCTCATAAATGATGCGGTCTTCCAGATTCAACCCGGATTCCACCACAAACAAATGCTGCAGCCTCATTGAGGGCACGAATGCTTTCATCCTTACCCGGTTCTCTTTATCCAGCACATACACATAGGATTTGTCCTGGATTTCAAAAGTGGATTTCTGCGGAATCACCAGAACGCCGCTGAGTTTTTCATGCAACAGGATTTTCCCGCTGCTGCCATGCCGCAGCAGGTGCTGCGGGTTACGGAAGCGGGCCCTGAAGGCAATGTTGCCTGTACTCTTATCCATTTCATTCTCGGTGGTCTCAATCCATCCCTTCTCCGGAAAGAGCTGGTTATCGGCCAGCAGCAGCGACACCTGCTGCTTATCGGCCTCATTGCTCTTGATAAAGCCGAGGTAATCCTTCTCTGATACATTGAAATAGGCAAACATTTCATTGTTGTTGGAAATCGTGGTCAGCAGTGCTCCCTCTTCCACCAGGCTTCCGGTTTTGAGCGGGATGCGGTTGATCACCCCGCTGAAGGGCGCTTTCACTTCCGTAAACGAAAGGTTCAGCTGTGCCAGGGCGATGGAGGAACGGGCCTCTTCCGTTCTGGCTTCCACCGCTTCCTTTTTGGCCAGCAGCATATCCAGTTCGGGCTGTGATACAATATTTTTCTCCATCAGGAGGCGGGTGTTCCGGATCTCCACTTCCACGGCCTTCATTTCGGCGATGGCGCTTTTGAGATGGGCCTGTGCCTTCAGCAACTCCTCGCGGAACAGGCGGCTGCTGATGGTAAACAGCACCTGGCCTTCTTTCACCGGCTGTCCTTCATCCACATGAATTTTTTCGAGGAAACCTTTCACCCGGGTGCGGAGTTCCACATTCTGCACCGACTGGATGTCGGCCACAAATTCATTCTGGTAAACCGTGTCCATCCTTACCGGATGAACAACCGGGAACTTTTCAGGTGCAGACGATGATCGGTCGGGTGCTGATGAGCAGGAGGCAAGGAGGACGGCAGCCAGTACGGTCAGCCGGCCCCTGTACACGGGTATACAGAAACGCATGGTTTGGGCTATGATGTCAGAAAATAAGTAAAGCTATCCGGAATGCCGGAGTCGGTGCAGCAGGTTGCTGCGAAAAAAAGGAATCAGTCAGGCTTCAGGAGGAGGAGTCTGGATATCCCCGGCGACAGGCCAGTAACCGGCCCGTTCGGGCTCGCCAAATAAGCAGGGCTGGGGCAGCGGATGGGGTAATGGCGCGGAAGGCACTGGCAGATCCTGGCATTCATCGGCCAGTTCTGCTGCCGCATTCTCCAGGCCGGGCAATTCTTCCTGTTCCGGCAGTTGAAAGGGGAGCTTACCGGATTGCTGAGCAGCCCCCTGAACGCGGTCAGGGGTAGCCGTATGCAGTGCCATTGACGGCCGGGCAGCCGCCAGCAGTACCTGACAAATCAGCAATATCAGCAACCCGCTTTTTTTCATGAGTGGGCAAAATTAGCGGCTTTATCCCAGACTATTGCAAGCCTGGTGTCCGGGATCCTGCGAAAGAAATATCCGTTGCGCCCGGAATGCAGGCTGGATCACCCCGGGCGGGCCCGGTAGGCCGGGGGAATACCGTAGAAGGGTCACATTTTAACAATTTTTTATTCTGCCGGTGGGAAGCGGGGAGCGCCCTTACCGGTCGAGCCATTTTCGGAAATCAGGACTTTTCAGCCGGCTCATATCAATTTCCAGGGCCTCATTGGGCTCGCGAAGCCGGATCAGCAGTTTGGAATTTTCAACCGGTTTCACCGAATGCACGGCATCGATATTGATGATGAACTGCCGGTTGGCCCGGTAAAACTGGCGGGGATCCAGCATCGCTTCCAGTTCCTCCAGGCTGCTGCAGTCCAGCGGGTATTTTTCCCCGCTGTGGAGATACAGGTAATGCATCCACTCCTTGGAAAAACAGGCGATATCCCGCGTATTCACCGGTATCCACTGGTTCCTCACCTGCACAATGAACTTTTCCTTGTACTGCGGGGCAGAAGCGGGGCGGATCATCGCGGCCAGCAATCCCTGCAACCCCTCGGGCGGGGCATGCCGTCCCTGGTGGATCAGCCGGCATTTTTCAACAGCCCGGCGAAGGTCATCCTCTTCCACCGGCTTCAGGAGATAATCCACCCCGTTGGTCCGGAAGGCGCGGATGGCATATTCGTCATACGCGGTGGTGAAGATCACCGGGCACTGCAGCCGGAACGAACTGAACAATTCAAAACTCACGCCATCACCCAGTTGAATATCCATCAGGATAAGATCAGGCTCCGCATGTTCAGCAAACCAGCGGCGCGCCGTACGCAGGCTGCCCAGTATGGCGATAACGGATACATCGGGGGCGACGGCGCCCAGCTTTTGCTGCAGCATCCGGGCAATGATGGGTTCATCTTCAATGATGAGTGCTTTCATAATTTCAGCATTCAGGTTGTTTCAATCAGGGGCAGGCGGATACAGAAGCTGTCGGGTGTTTCTTCGATGATCACTTTACGGTCGCTTAGAAAACTGTACAACGACTGCAGGTGCCTTAACCCCTGGCCATTGGAGGATTCCACTTTCAGTTTTCGCTGCAGGTTGTTGCACACCAAAAGGTAACGATCTTCAACCGTGATGCGGATGCAGAGGGGAGATTCCGGATCCACAATATTGTGTTTGATGGCATTCTCCAGCAGGTTCTGGACCGTTACCGGGGCAACCCGGTAATGCATGAAGGCCTCAGGAACATCTACGCTTACCTGCAAGCCTTTGCCAAACCGTGTTTGCTGCAACTGCACAAACAGAGCTGCAAAGGCCAGCTCATCGCGCAAAGGAACAGTTTCCTGCTCGCTGCTGCGCAGGATATAGCGGTACAGCCTGCTCATCCGGCTGAGGAATGAAGAGGCCAGCTGCTGATCGGTTTCAATCAGTCCGGACAGGGAAGCCAGTGAGTTGAACAGGAAGTGTGGGTTCAGTTGCTGCTTCAGGCTTTCATACAGCACCACGGCTTTCTCTTTTTCCAGCATCTGGGTTTTATGTTCCAGTTCCAGCAGGCGGCGCTGCTGCAAAAGCCGGTACCGGTAAAAAGCGTACACCGCCATCAGCCCTGCCAGCACAGCCAGCGCCAGGAACCAGCTGCTCCGGTAGAAAGGAGTGGCAATACGGAACGACAGCCGGGTTTCGGCAGAATGCCATCCCTTATCCCCGGCCACCGCCTTCACCCTGAACACATAGCTGCCGGGGGCAAGGTTGTTATACGATACTTCCGCATTGGCGCCGGCTTTGGTCCAGTTTTCCTCCGCCCCTTCCAGCCTGTAATAAAAATCATACTGCAGCAGTTTGCGGTCGGTAAGCATACCGAAGCGGATCTGCACACTGTTCTCTTCCGGCTCCAGGGCCAGGGTGGTGCTGCCGGGCAGCAAAACCTCCCGCCCATCCACACGAAGCTGACTGATCAGGGGCTGATCACTCACCCTGGCCGGCCGCAGCCGGTCGGGGAAAAACTCCACCAGGTGCGCCGCCATATTGCAGATGATGTTGCCCCCGGAAAGCGGCTGCATAAAATTCGTGTACAGATAGTTGTTAGTACTGAGGGGGAGCGTGAAATTATAAAAACTGCCCAGCAGGGGATTGAATACCGAAAACTGGTTGTACGAAACCGTCCATATCCTTCCGCTCCGGTCGGGCGCCAGCGCCATGAGGTGATCATTCAGCAGCCCGTCGTACTCCCGGTAAACCTGGTAAGCGCCGGTGGCGGGATGATAACGGTAAAGACCATCCGCTTTTTTGGTCATCCAGATTTCCCCGCCGGCATCCGCACACATGGCCGTATAATATCCGCTGCCACCGTCTTTCCGGATATCCGAGCATTTTACCCCCTGCATCTCTGTACCCCTGATCCTGGTGATCCAGTCGATGCCGTTAAGTGTCCATACGGAACCGTCTGGAGCCGGGGTGATGTAAAGCTGGTAAACAGGCGCATCCTTCAATGCCGGCAGCTCCTGCCGGTAACGGCAGAACAGCAGCCGGCCGGTATGGAGGTTCCACTGTACCACCTGGCGGTGATCGGTACAGTACATCACGGAGTCGTTTAAAAAAACAGCATTGCGGATCACCAGGGTGTCGGCAGGCGCCGGCAGACTGAAAGGCCGGAACGGACCGTTGCCCCTGCGGCTCCAGGCCCCGGTTTCGGAAAAAAGATACTGCACACCCCGGTTCATCAGCATCCGGTTGATGTGTACCGGATGATCTCCGCTCCGGTTGCGCTCCATCCGCGTCATATCCCACACCGCTGAACGGCCGTCGGCAGGATGGTATTCCAGCAGCATCCGGGTGCTGGTGCTGATCCACCAGGTTCCGGTACCCGGCAACTCAGTCAGGAATTCAATGGCAGTATTCGGCGATTGCAGCACCGACCCGGGCAGCCGGTGCACTTTATAAAAAAGAGAGGAGAGATGGCAACGGGAGATGCCGCCTACTGTTCCCAGCCAGAGGGCACCATCAGGCTGCTCCAGCACATCCCAGAAAAAGTCACCGGCCACAGTCGTGGGATCATCGGGCTGATGCCGGAGCCGGACCGCCTGCTGACTGTGCTGGTAATCAAAAATGAAAATTTCATTGTTCCAGGTGCTGAGCCAGAGCCGGTGCTCCCGGTCTTCGTACAGCGTTCCCCCATAGGAGGCCGCTCCCAGTTCCGGGGGCTGCAGTACCCGGATCACTTTTCGCTTCACCGGGTCAAAGGCCACAAGGCGCTTCCGGATATTGTCCATGAACCAGAAATGCCCATACGGTGTTGCACAGAGGGCGGCACTGGCATGCGGTGTAAACAAAACGGTATCCATCCCCTCCCCTGCCTGCAGGTACCGGTGCTGCCGGCGGTCATAAAACCTGAGACCGGTACGGGTAGCCAGCCAGAAACCACTGCCATCCGGACTTTCAGCCAATCCGTTCTTCCGGGTTTCAAAGGGCTCAAATGCGTCCGTGCCTTTTACCAGTTCAAAGCTGTCTGCACGGCTGTTGAGCAGCAGCAGGCCGGAAACATTGGTGGCCCATATTTGTCCGCTCCGGTCGCAGCGTATATTGTATACACCCGGAAAATCCTTGTACCGCGGTGTACGGTAGGTCCGGAACCGGCCTGTAGCCCGGTCATAGCTGAAAATGCCCTCATCCGTTGCGCCCCAGATTTTGCCGGCACTGTCTTCTGTGAGCCGGTGCACCGTATTGCTCGGCAGTCCCTGGTTGAGGCCCTCTTTTCTGAAAACATAAAAATGCACCCCGTCATACAGGTTCAATCCATTGTAAGTTCCTACCCACAACATACCCTGACGGTCCTTCAGAAAGCAGTTGACAAAATTGTAGCTCAGGCCGTCTTTATCGGTGAGGTGATGAAACACCAGGTCGGGACGGGTGGGCTGCGCACCCGCGTGCCAACACATGGTTAAGGCCAGCAACAACACGATCATCCGGTATTTCACAAAGGGGAAAATAGGAAAATACAGCAGCCTGTACAAGATTAACCCGGTCAAGCGCAGTAAGCCGGTACTGAAATGCGGGATGTCGCCCCTGAACTGCAGCTACCGTTCAGCCTATACAGCCTTGCGCAACAGCGTTTCCGATCACTTCCACGCCCCGAAACCGCATTTCAACCAGCTGATCCGGCACCCCGCCCTGAAAAACTTTCCTGCCCGGGCATCCCAACGGATTTTTGAGATGAAAAACAACAGTCATGAAAGCCATCTTCTTTTTTTTCCTGGTCGCCGGCAGTTGCCTCGCCGCGCATGCACAGAATAATGTTGGCATCGGCACCGCTGCCCCTCACAACAGCGCGCTCCTCGACCTCAGCAGTACCGGGAAAGGTTTGCTGATCCCCCGCATGAGCAGTGCCCAGCGTACGGGCATAGCAGCACCGGCAAAAGGGTTACTGGTTTTTGACAATGACCTGAACCAGTTTTATTTCTTTAACGGAAGCAGCTGGACTGCCCTTGCAGGAGACGCTGCCGGCCCCTTTGTACAATCGGCCAACGCCGTACACAACAGCGGCAACCCCACTACACTGCCGCTGGTGTACGGTCGCGACAGCATCCCGGGCAATAATGAATATGTGAGCGGACGTTTTTTATTTTTTGACCCGGTGAAGGGCGCACTGCGTGCCGGCACGGTAGACGATGTGGATAAAAACTGGTCGCCGGCGCTCACCGGAGAGAACTCCACCGCCCTGGGCAATAACAATACCGCCTCCGGTTCCTACAGTACCGCGCTGGGCAATCATAACACCAGCGCAGGCGTGAGCAGTTTGGCCGCCGGCGATTACAACAAAACCTATGGCGTAAACAGTGTGGCCCTGGGAGCCAGCAATGAAGCGGTGGCAAATTACAGCTTTGCCGCCGGCGCCCTGAACCGTACAGCCGGTGAAGTGTCGGCGACATTTGGGGTGCGGAACGTCACCAAAACGCACGATGCGTTTGTAATCGGGCGTTTTAACGACACGAGCTTTCTCCAGAGCAGCGGTTCAACCGCATCAACCGATCCTTTGTTTACAGTAGCCAACGGCTCAGGCATGAACAACCGCAGCAATGCCTTTACCATTTTCCGCAATGGCCGTCTCGCCCTGGGCACGAACAGCCCCGGCTCCATCGCCCACATCCGGGGCAACAGTGCCAGCGGGGGTTTCAGCCATCTGAAACTGGAAGAGGCTGATCCCGGCGACTATGCACGGCTCTCCTTTGCCAACGCCGACAACAACAACGGATGGACCCTGGCGGCCAACAGCTACCCGACCAACACAAACCAGGCGTATTTTAACTTTTACCGTGAAGCGCTGGGCAATGTACTCTCCATCAACGACAGTTACTCTTTTTACATGGGACGCAGCAACAGCTGGCTGCCCAGCAACTTCAGCTTGATATTCGGGGAGGAAAGTTATACCGGGAATTACGGTTCGATGAGTTTCGGCTACCGCAGTCACAGTGCCGGATTCTGGTCAATCGCGATGGGATCAGGGGCAAAATCCATATCCCGTAACGCCGTGGCCCTGGGTGAATACAACGACACCAGCAATATGACTTCCTCCTTCAACCGGGTTACCACCGACCCCGTTCTGGTGGTGGGCAACGGCTTCGCCGACAATGCCCGCAGCAATGCCCTTACCATCCTCAGAAACGGACGGATTGGCATTGGCACCGTTACACCGCAATACCTGCTGCACACCCGGGGCAACAGCGGCAGCGGCAGCGGTCTGCTGGTGGTGGAAGAATCCGAATCTGCAGATGGCGCCCGGGTAACTTTCCGCAATACCGCAAGAACCAGCAACTACTGGGATCTCTACGCTTTTACCGCCACAGTACCCAGCCAGGCCTTATTCAATATTTTCAACCAGGGATTTGGCAATGTACTCAGCTTACGCGGAGACGGAATCGGCTACCTGGCCGGCAACCTGATCCTGACCAGCGATGCCCGGCTGAAAAAAGATATTGAACCGGTTACCGGCAGCATGAGCAAACTGCAGCGCATCAACGGGTATCAGTACCACTGGAAAAATCCCGGCAAAGACAGTACCCTGCAAACCGGATTGCTGGCCCAGGAACTGGAACAAACCTTTCCCGAACTGGTGTACACCGACGCAGAAGGACACAAGGGCGTGAACTATATCGGCCTGATCCCGCATTTGCTCGAAGCCATCAAAGCCCTCAACAGCAAAAATGAATCACTGGAAAACCAGATCCGGGAACTGCAGACCCGCCGCTGACTGCAGCTACCGGCACAGCGAACTGTAACCTGAAAGGAGGACAACACAGCCATAAATTTAACCCGAAAGGCCCCATTATGCTTTCCTTTTTCAGCCTCCGCAAATACTGCAGTCCTCGTCCAGTGATCAGGAGGGGCTCCGCATGGCTGCCGGGGCTGCTCTTTGCCCTCTGCCTGCTGAGCGCCTGTGCAGCCAAAAAGCAGGCCGGCATCCGGAAAGATTTCCAAACCGGCCTCACCTGCAGCTGGGAAACGACAGAACCGGCAGATGTTTTCCTGGCCATGAACGATCAGCGACTCACGCATACGGATATCCCCCTGGGCGAACAGTTCATGGTCATCAACCAGGGCATGAAGGGACTGATCCTGAAAAACGGTAAGGTAGCCGTAGGCTGCTCCCTGAAAATAACCGACAGCGATGGCCGTGTACTGCTGCAGGAAGCTGACCTCTATGAAGGCCATGACCGGTTCACGGAAAAAGAGGCTGCACTGCTGCGCTGTATCATCAATACCGGTGCGCCCATGGAAGCGGGCAGTCAGTATGCGGTGGAAGTGGTATTCAGGGATAAAAACGGACAAGGCAAATCAGTGAACCGGATCACCATCCGGTGTACCGGCGGATAATGCCTGCTGAGGAATTGATCTTCAGTGCCGGCCGGCATTAAAATGCCTCCCCCAGCCTGAAATACAAGCCCCGGGTGCCATCATTCGTCATGGCCAGGTCACAGCGGAAATAGAGTTGACGCTTGCGGTTGAGCAGCAACCGCAAGCCGGCGCCGCCGGCCACGCGCTGGCGACTGATGAGCGAAAAATCACTGAAATCATTGGCCACCTGTCCGGCAGCGATGAATACGGCCAGTTTCAAAAAACGGCTGGCCTGGTGCCGGTATTCGGCCTGTGCAGCCAGCAGGTGTCTTCCCCGGTAGCGGCCTTCAAAAAATCCACGCAGCATCCCGGGGCCGCCCACCCGGTTCCATTCCCGCCACGGGGCTTCACCACTCAGCAGGCTGGCCGTTGCCTGCAAAGCCAGTGTGCGGCCCGGACGGAAAGCATGATAATAACGGCCATCCAGCTGCCAGTCGGTGTACCGGAAATCGCTGCCCAGGAATTTCGCATGCAGGGCCGAAGAGGCCTCCAGGTACCAGCCGCTCATCGTATTGTAAGGGTGATCACGGTGATCGAACAGCAACACAGGCCCCAGCCCCAAAGCCATGCTTCGGTCCGCACCCGGCATCCCACTCACCCATGTGTTGCCTGCTTCCCGGGCATCGTACATATAGCTGCTGTTGACGCGCAGGCCGGCAAAAATACCCGGCTTCAACCTCCTCGCCAGTAAGCCCTGTAAAAAAAGCCGGTGGTAGGTAACGCTGCTGTATGCCTTTTCATCATTATTCTGGTTATCAAAGCCCCATACTTTTTCAAAATAATTCACGTATCCGGCAGTACCCCTCGAATACCACTGCTCCCCCTGGGTGTACACCTGCCAGATCGGCTGAATAATCAGCTGATTGCGGGTTGAATAATACACATTGGTCCAGATATAGGATTCCCTGACCGAATCCGCTGAAGTTCCGGTGCCGGCATTAAAAAAATAATCGAAGGCCACGCCATATTGCAAACCCGTTTCCGGCGTATAGGCAAGCTGGGGCATGGGCAGAAAATGCAGGGTACGGCTGGTGAGGGAATCAGGATGCAGGTTTTTCCAGAAAGAGCGCTGAGGAGGCTGGGCCTGCAGGGGCGCCTGCATACCGGTGAGCATCAGGGCCGGCAAGATCCGGCACAACAGCCTTACAGGGATAGATCTGCGCATGCAATCTTTAACAAGGCGCGCCCCGAAAAGTTGGCGGGATGCAACACCACGCCGCTCTTCTGCAACCGGCAGCCCGGTAACCGTCATCAATCAGCCCGTTCGCCGGGCAGGGTCAGCCCGCAGGATCAGGCGCAACGAACTGTTTTTGGTGCAGTAAGCCCAGGCCCAGTTGATAAAAATAATCAGTTTGTTTCTCACCGTCAGAATCAGCATCAGGTGAAGAAACATCCAGACCAGCCAGGCTAAGTAGCCCCGGAAGCGGACGAAGGGCAAATCCACCACGGCCTTGTTCCTGCCGATCGTAGCCATCGAACCCAGGTCATTGTATTCATACTCCCGGCAAGGCTTACCCGAAATGATGCGTTCCAGATTTTTCGCCAGCAACCGGGCCTGGTGAATGGCAACATTGGCCACCTGGGGATGCCCCTTCGGATACGCCGGCGTTTCCATATAGGCAATATCCCCGATGGCAAAAATATGCTCAGAATCCTTCAGCCGGTTGTACCGGTCCACCAGCATCCGGCCATTGGCCACCCACACTTCGGGCGGCAGGCCGCTGATCACATTCCCCCTTACACCGGCGGCCCATATCAGGGTGGCGGCGGGGAGATGGCTGCCATCTGACAACTCCGCTACTTTCCCGTCATAATCTTTCACCAGCGTGTCCATCACCAGCTTCACGCCCATTCTCTCCAGATAAGCATAAGCGGCACGGCCGGAAGCAGCACTCATGGTATTCAGGGGCCTGCTCCCTCCCTCCACGAGATAAATGGAGAAGCGGGAAAAATCAATCCCGGGATAATCTTTGGGCAAAACATACCGCTTGATCTCCGCAAAAGCCCCGGCCAGCTCCACTCCGGTAGGCCCCGCCCCCACAATCACCAGGTTGTACAGCGCCTCCCGTTCATCCGGGGCAGCACTGAGGATTTTCTCAAAAACAGTAATGATCTGATTGCGTATGGCAATGGCATCATACGTTGTTTTCAGGGTAAAAGCATGCTGCGCCAGCGATGCATGATTGAAAAAATGGGTGGTACAGCCGGTGGCCACCACGAGATAATCATAACTGAAATCACCGATTGAGGTTGAGACTTTCTGCAGGTCGGGATGCAGGGCGGTTACTTCTGCCATCCTGATCTGAACATCCGGTTTCCCTTTGAACACATAGCGGAAAGGAAAGGATATGCTGGAGGGTTCGATCTGGGAAGTGGCTACCTGGTAAAACAGGGGCTGAAACTGGTGATGATTCAGTTTATCGATCAGCACAATTTCGAAGAGACCTTTGTTGAGTTTCCTGGCCAGTTCCAAACCGGCAAAACCACCACCCAGGATCAGTACTTTCTTTTTCATTTCCAGAAGGGGTCTGATTCATTATCGGAGAAACGGGCTTCGTGCCCGGGCTGCTGAAGGACTCCGGCAGTTTGCAGGGCGGGCAGCTGCTGTATTTGCCGGAAGAGCACCCGCTCTTCAAAACGTACATTCTCGCGAAGCAGTTGCTGAAGCCGGTTCAGCTCATCAGCATCCGCCCGGGGATTTTCGATGATGGCCCGGATATGCCGGTGTTGCTCAAGCGCTGTTTGACAGTGCTGATGATCCGCGCCCGGGAGGCGAAAAAGCATCTGCTCCTCCCGCTCAAAATGAGGCAGGAGGTGATGCCTGTAAAACCAGCTGAGGTATTGCCGGATGCGGAACAGTTCAACATGCTTATCAAGGCCGGTCTTGATTTTCCAGCTCAGGAGCAGGATGTAATGATGCTCCCGGCTCAGTTGCAGCAGCCCGGATACCCTTTTGATCGGCTGCACTTTCTGGCTGGGTTGCAGGTTCAGTTTGGCCACCAAGGCAGCCTGACCTGTATCCGCATACATGCCGTAAGCATTCAGCAGGGTTCCCCTGATCTGGTATTTTTCGGAAGAGAGGGCATAGATGACCATCTCATCGCCGGGATCGGTTTCGCCTTCAAACCGGTACACTTCATCGATCACAAATTCATCAGGCTGAAGGCTGTGGCTGTTATGGTGGCAATAAATACAGTCACCGCCGGCCAACAGGGAAAAATCAGCGTTGTATCCCCGCTGATACAGATCATGCAGGGCCTCAGAAACTGTTTCATAATTTTTCATCCTGTTTCAATTTTAAAATGATGAATGCCATGCCCGCTTCCATTCAGCCCAGCAGGTGGGCCAGGCCTTTGTTGACGGGATCACAGAGATCCGAAATGGTTTTTTCCCGGCACATTTTCCCGAACAAATCCCGCACTTTTTTATACTCACCATGAAGCGGACAGGGATGCGCATCCGAGCAACGGCTGAAGCCCAGCCCGCACTGCCGGAAAATTTCCGGCCCGTCAATAGCTTCGACAATCGTCAGTACGGGACGCTGCAATTGCGCCGCCGTGAGGTAGAACCCCCCACCGGGGCCCTTGCTGCTGTTTACCAAACCGGCTTTCACCAGCGTTTGAAGCAGCTTGCCCACACTGTGCTCACTGGCCTGGATGGTTTCCGCAATTTCCAGCAATCCGCATCGCTCGCCACTTTCATGACGGAAGGCGAGAAATACCACCGCACGGATTGCATGTTTACAGGTTAAACTCAGCATATCATCTGTTTAAAAAAGCTTTACCCGCCGCACTGATGCGATCAGGATGCCAGGGCGGATCAAAACACAGTTCCACCTGCACGGAGCAGCCGGGAAAAGCCTGTTCCAGCGCCCGCTCCACGGCATGGGTGATGGCATCGCCCGCCGGACAGAAAGGGGTGGACAAGGTCATCTTTACCTGCAATGACCGGGCATCCTCATCCAGGTGAACGGCATAAATGAGCCCCAGATCCCAGACGTTCAGTCCGATTTCAGGATCCATCACCCCGCTCAGGGCTTCCCGGGCCCTGGCTGATCCGGCATGAGTAGTGTTAAGCAGGTCCATCGGAGACAGGTTGGTGAAACAATATTTTTACCACGTTCAGGTTGTAGCAGCAGGCCGATGTCATCAGCAGCAGCGATGCGATGCGCAGCAGCAGGATATCCCCGAGGGATGCCGCCGTGATAAACATCAGCAAACCGGCGCCATAAGCCAGCATCATCACAGTAAACAGGCGCCTGCTGAACAAATCTCCCGGCTGGGGCACAGCGGCCATGCCGGCAAGCTGCTGGTAGCGCCTGTTCCAGACAATAAAGGGCAGGGTCTTGAAGGTCATTCCGAAAATAAGGGCAGTGAGCACACCAAAAAAAATCAGGAACCCGTAGATCAGGATGAGCCTTACCGGGAAGTTCATCCACACCGTCAGCAGCACCGTGAGGATAAGGGCCAGCAGCATCAGCAGCACCGACAGCAGGGAAACCCGGAGCTGGCCGTCCACTTTTTTCCGTAGCCGCTGACGCAGGGCTCCGCGGCAGTAATAGACAAAGCCCAGCACCGCTGCCAGGGCTGATGCCGCAGCCAGCCCCAGCAGCAACCGGTTAAACCAGTACAGGAAGGCCGCCCAGGCCAGCAGGAGGGCGCCGTTGAGCAACCCAAAAATCAGCCACAGCAGGCGGGGCCGGCTGTATCCTGATACCAGGAACATCGGGATCAGCCGGCTGCCCACCCCGATGATGAGCAGCAGAAACCAGCCCACGATGCCGGTATGCGCATGGAGGGGAAGATAATAAAGGGCATCATGGGGCAGAAAGGGCCGGGTAAACTGAATCAGCAGCAGCAAACCCAGAAAAGCGGTGATGAGGAGCCACAGGGCAGCCGCAAAGATAAACCAGGCATGCACGGCCCCTTTCTTTTCAGGAGCCCTACTAACGGTAACGGCTATATTGACAACCAGGCAGCACACGGCCGCTATTACCAGTGCCGCACCAACCAGGGCCGGCCAGCCCATATCAAATACATGAAAAGCATACACCAGCAGCGGAATACCCATGGCCGCCAACCAGAAACTGACTATGGCCATGCGTACACTGTAGAGCGGACTGCCCGTAAGCACCGGCAACAACTGGTATGCCGATCCGAGAATTACCATCGTACCCCAGCCCAATGCCATGAGGTGGGTAATGGCCAGGATGTGCGGATGAAAATAATGACCCGTAAATGCTCCCGCCCCGGTAAAAAGCAGCCCCGTAGCGATCAGCAGGGATACCGCCGCATACCCGTAGAAAGGAATCACCACCCGGTGCGGGGTATGCGGTATGGAGGCGGGCGTTGACACGTTGTTCAATTGGGATAAATCAAGAGCTGCACTTCGCCCCCGGCGGCTTCGCGGATGCGGTAATGCAGTTTTCGTTCAGTGAGTTCAGGCAGTAAAAATACAGGAATACGCTTATGGTGTACAAACAATGCCTGGCCCGGCTGCAACTGGTCCAGGGCGGCGAGTATGGTGAGCATGGGCTGGGGCATTTCCAGATGCCGCACATCCCTTTCCTCCAGTTTGCCGGCAAAACGCTGCAGCACTTCTTCAAAACCGGTTTGATGATCTGCCGGGGATGATGCTGCCGGCTGCGGCTCAGCAGGCTTTTCCCGGTAAAACCAGGTATGCACCCGGTCGGGCTGCAGCACTTCGGTATAACTGGCAAAGCCGCGCTTACCCAGTAACTGAATCAGCGGAACCGGTTCAAAACTGTTGATGATCTGCAGGGCCTGACCGTGGCCCAGGCTGCTCACGGCCTGCAGGATCTGCTGCAGCGGATCATGACCCTCTTCCAGCAGGGGCCGCACATCCAGCACCACCACGGTGCCGGGCTCCGGATTTCGGAGAAAACCGGGCAGGGGTTCAGTCGCCGGCAAAGCTGCGGCCCCGTCTACCGCTGCCCGTTTAAAACCCAGTGGCTCAAGTTTGGCAAAAAAATCTTCCACCCGGCAGCCGCCCACCTTTGCAGCCATGGCCAGGGAGGTGCGTCCCGCCATCAGTTTCCGGAGCACCGGATTGCGGAGTTTTTCAAAACGCGGACTGATGCTCACCATCACATCCAGGGATTCAGGAACTGCCTTCAGGATGGCAGCAATTTTGGTTTGAGCTGAGATGGTCATACACAACAATTGTAACAGCTGATGGAATGCAGTGTCATCATTTTACCCCGGCCGGTTCCAGCGCCACCGCTGCCGGATAGAGCAGGTTATTTTCCACATGCAGTTGTTCATTCAACCGGGTATCCAGCTCTTTCAGCAGCCGGTAATAACGCTGAAAAGTGTCGCAGGCATCCGGAGGAGGCGTGAACCCCCGGGTAATCTTCCTGATCGTCTGGAGGTATCCCCCGATCACTTCGTGCTCCATCTCCATCATGGATATGGGCCGGCGGATGCTCCCGAAATGCCGCGTCTCCTCCGGCTGTTGGCCAGCAGGCGCCAGCATACTGAGCGACCGGATATAAGGAAACAAAACCTGCTTCTCTTTCACCAGGTGGGTTTGCAGTTCGGCTGCCAGTTGCTTCAGCAAGCGGTCAATGGTGTCCAGCTCCGGATGCGCATCCCGGTGGGCAGCAACCACCAGCCCTGAGAGCTCAACCGCCAGCGGAAGCTGCTCCTGCAGGAAAAGGTGACATTCGGTTTCGATGTGCCGGCAGAGCTGTTCTACTGTCCACTCCCTGCCGGGCGCATCCGGGCTGGTAACCGCTTCCTGGTCCAGCTGCTGCAGTTCCTGCTCCACCCGGGCAGCATCAATCCCCTTTTCCATACAGGCCTCCCGGAGCGTTTTACGTCCGCCGCAACTGAAGTCGAGGTTATAGCGGCTGAAGACCGCAGCTTTTCGCATATCCGATGCCGTGATCTGCCCCAGGGTTTCACCCGGCTCTGCATCGCCGCGTTTGCGGATGTGCACCCGCCACCACTGCGGCCCCTGTTCGAGGTATTCCCACTCAAACACATCGCCCCGCTCACCAAGAAGCTGGTAATACAGCGGCTTGGGATCATGGTCATTGAGAATAACGAGTGAGCCGCCCGGGGGCAGTGCATCAAAACGACTGAAAATGGTGGGATGCTTCAGCCGGGGCTCAAGCAGGGTAACATTCAGTACTTCGGCATCGGTAGTTTCCATACATTATTTTTTTATACCCCCAAAGGTAATGCGCTGCCCTGAATAAAAGTATTTATTTACTTTTATTTACAAAATACTGACAATCCAGCTAACACTCAGTTGCCCCAACAATACAGAAGGCCGGAAAACGGTTCCGGGGAATCCCCTGATGCTTGCCAGGCCGTTCTATTTCCCGCATACTGTATGACACAACGGCGGGCTTCCTGAAAAGGAACGGAGTCCTCCTCCGAGGATATGTGCTGCACAAAGCAGCCAGCTGTACTACGATCCTATTGGATTAGGTTGTATATTAACGTCTGGAATGAAGTGTACCAAAAACTGCATGCGTCAATTCCGGATCTTATTATTGGTTATCATCCTGATCCTGCACTTAGGCCCGGCCGCCTCCGGCCAGGTTGGCGCGTATACCGCCAAAGCATGGAGCGAAAAACTCAGTGATCCTGAAGACACCCAATATGAAGCCTTCAGCCAGCTGCGCAAAGAGGCCGAAGACATCGGCGATTCCGGCAGGCTGAACAGGACCCTGCAGGAGCTGGGCGAGTGGGACAATAAAAAACATCCCCGGTTCCATATCCAGTACCTGGTATTCAAAGCGGGGGTGCTTCAGCTCAAAGACCGGATCCGGGGCGACTGGGTTTCAAAAAACGCCGTTTTGCAGCTGATGAAAGACGCAATGAAACAGGCCAATGAAACCAATGATGAATACCTGATTGCGTTTACCAGTAAAGTTTTTTTTACTCTTGCCAAGTACTACAATGAGATGGATCTGGCCGTCATGTATGGCATGTACAGTGCGGAATTGCACGAAAAACTCTTCGGCAATGATGAGTTCCCTTATTACCAGTCCCTGGCCGAACAAATGTACCGCGTGAGAGAATATGAAAGATGCATCAGTTACAGCATCAAATTTCTCCAGGGAGAACGCAGTGAACGAAAAGATCTGAATGAGCTTTTCAAAATGATGGCCTATAACACGCTGGCACTGGCATATCATCGAACCCAACGGTATGATTCTGCCATGCACTATTACCAGCTGGCATTTGAAAAGGCCTCAACGCTGAACCGCGATGACTGGCAGGGCATTGTAGGCGGGAATATGGGCCAGGTTCACTATATCCGCAAACAGTATGATACAGCCCTGGCGCTGCTGGAAAAGGACTACCAGGTAAGCCTGAAACATAAATATTACGACAATGCCGCCAACTCCCTGCAATGGGCTGCCCGGACCAACCTGGCCAAAGGCAATGCTGCCCGGGCCCTGCAGCAGGTAAAAGAAGCCCTCGGCCTCATCCGCAAAATGCCGGACGAAGTTTATCAGCAAAACATTTATGCTGCAGCGGCAGACATCTTCCGCCAAAACGGTATGGCCGACAGCGCCATACATTATGCCTCCCTGCATCAGCAGCTTCATGACGAAATCGAACAAAAAATCAATACCAGCAGCATCGCCATTGCCCATGTGCGCCTGAACGAAGAAAAAAGCCGGTACAATATCCACCGCCTGCAGGATGAAAAGAATGACCAGGTGTTTCAGCGCAACGCGATGATTGCAGGCATCGTTTTACTGGCATTGATCAGTGTGCTGCTCGTCAACAGGCAGCGTTTGCAGCACAAGTACCGGCAGGAAAGCCTGGAGAATGAGAAAAAAATCATTGAAAATGAAATAACGGCAGCCAGGCTGCAGATGGAACTCTTTACCCAGAACATCATTGAAAAAACAAGTCTGATTGAAAAACTGGAACAACAGATGCGGGAAAATCATTCCTCCGCAGGCCGCCAGGAAACCATCAGCGCCCTCAGCAATTACACCATCCTCACTGAGGATGACTGGGACAGGTTCAAAGAGATGTTTGAAAAAATTTACCCGCTCTTTTTCCAGCAGCTGAAGGCAACGGCACCGGAAATTACCCTCTCGGAACAACGGATGGCTGCCCTCACAAGGCTGCAGCTCACCACCCGGCAGATGGCTACCATGCTGGGCATTTCACCCGACAGCGTGCACAAAACCCGCCAGCGACTACGCCAGCGGCTGGGCATCACCAGCGAAACCAACCTGGAAGATTTACTTGCCCGGTTGGGAAAAGAACGGGAGATGCCGAATTAAACAGTCGACAGCATACATTGAAAACGGACACTTCATGGAGGGCTAATCAGGCATCCTATTTTCCGATACAAAACTTACTGAAGATATAATCCAGCTGATCCTCATTGGTGACCTCACCGGTGATCTCACCCAGATAATGCAGGCAACGACGGATATCCAAGGCGAGGAGGTCGCCTGAAAGCTGGTTGTACAATCCGTTACGGATATCAGTGAGTGAAACCGCTACCTGCTGCAGCGCTTCATAATGACGGGCATTGGTCACGATCGTACTGTCGGGATGCACGGTACCCTGGATCACCTCATCGGCCAGCCGGCGCCGCAGGGCAGGAATGTGCAGCCCTGTTTCCGCAGAAATAAAGAGCACCGCGTCGCCGGCAAATTTTTCCTGCGCGGCTTCCTCTCCCATCAGGTCGGTTTTGTTGCCTACGGCCAGGCAGTGACTGTTCAGTCGCTGCACCTGCAGGAGTGCTGCTTCCAGCTCATGGGCGCTGGTGCTTTGCACATCAAAGAGGTACAGCACCATATCCGCTGACCGCATTTTCTCCAGGCTTTTCTCCACCCCGATGCTTTCAATCACATCCTTGCTCTCCCGGATGCCCGCGGTATCAATCAGGCGGAACAGGATACCATCAATATTGATCACTTCTTCAATGGTGTCGCGGGTGGTGCCGGCAATCTCACTCACAATGGCCCGGTCTTCGTTCAGCAAAGTGTTGAGCAGGGTGGATTTGCCCGCATTGGGCCGCCCCACAATGGCTACGCTCACGCCATTCTTGATCACGTTGCCCAGCCTGAATGACTGCAGCAATTGATCGGTTGCCCGGCTGGCCTCATCCACCAGCGCATGCAAGCGGTTGCGGTCGGCAAACTCCACATCTTCTGTGGCAAAATCCAGTTCCAGCTCTATCAGGGCCGAGAACTGCAGCAACTGATCCCGCAAGCCTTGTAAAGCCTGTGAAAAGCCCCCGCGGATATTGTGCAGGGCCGTATTGCGGCTGGCTTCTGTATTGCTGGCAATCAGGTCGGCTACCGACTCCGCCTGCGTAAGATCCAGTTTGCCGTTCAAAAAAGCCCGCTGGGTAAACTCACCCGGACGTGCCATCCGGGCTCCCAGCTGTGTGCAGGCCCGCATCACCTGTTCCAGGATAAAGGGTGAGCCATGGCAACTGATTTCCACCACCGATTCGCCCGTATAACTCCGGGGGGCCTTGTACAGTGCCACCACGGCTTCATCCAGGGCCTGTTCTTCATGCCTGAGCATGCCCACATGCAGGGTATGACTGGGCTGTGCTTCCAGGCTTTTAGCGGGGAAGAGGGCATCGGCAATCGCTATGGCCCGGGGACCGCTGAGCCGGATCACACCAATGGCACCCAGGCCATGGGGGGTAGCCAGCGCCACAATGGTATCATCCCAGCCGGTGAGTTTTCCAAGCATGGCACAAAGATAACACAGCCGCCGGGCGGGAACGAAAAAAAGGAAATGATCACGCCATACCACCCGCACAGGTATGCAAACCCTGGCTGCCAGGCTGCTCCATCATGCCACCGCTGGTCTGCGATAGCGTACTTCAAGGGATGGCTGCAGATGGCGTATAGCCGCAATAAAACCCGCCTTATCGGCCGGAGAAATCAGCAGGTATTCCCTTGACTGCAGCACCAGGGCCAGGCGGTCGAGCGAAAGCGCCGGTGAACTGAGCGGATTGCGGGTCTCTTCAATCCGGAGGATCCGCTTCACCGGCAGCCTGCGCCGGTAAAGCCAGCCGCATTCGATCTGCAGTTCATCACCCTCCAGGGTGTAACGGGTATGCAGAAACAGGTGCAGCACCCCGGTATCCAGCAACAAGAGCAGGATGCCGGCCGGCCAGGCAGGAGAAAAAAGAAGCAGCAGGGTAACCGTGCCCAGCAACAGCGTTACCGGGATCAGGATTTCCGGTCCTTTTCGGGAAGGAAACACCTGTTTCATGTTTTACGATTTCCACAAACCTAGCCAAACGGCACAAAAAAATCCCCTCACCAGGGAGGGGATTTAATAAGATAATGCGTGTTGATTATTGCTCTTCCACTACATAGGTAACCGGCTGGCGGCGATAGGCATTTACGTTGCGGCCGTTCTGAAGCGCGGGCTTCCACTTCGGACCGTTTTTGATGCACTTGATGGCCTGCTGTTCCATTCCGTAACCATGGCTGGTTTCGGCTTCCACATTGCTGATGCTGCCGTCCTTGCTCACAATGAAACGAACAATCACCTGGTATTTACCGGGAGGGGCACCTTCATCAGCGGGGTTGAATCCGCCAAGGGCCTTTTCCAGGTAGCGGGCCCAGGCGGCGTTACCACCGGGGAACTCAGCTTCATTCTCTACCTTGGTAAACACTTTGTCCTCATCATCGCTCTTGGGGGCTTCCACAATCTGGGTACCCTTGTCTTCGATGGGGGCCTGCACCACAGCGTCTTTATTATCACTTTCCACTGTTTTGGTGCTGATCACCTGGTCTTCCTTGATCTCCTCGATTTTTTCATCGGGCTTCACTTCCTCGTCCTTTACAATCTTGGGAGGGGTGAACTTGATCTGGTTGATTTCCGGCGGCGGCGGTGCTTTCGGCGGCGGCGGGGGTGGCGGAGGCGGCGGAGGCGGCGCCTCTTTCTTGATTTCCGCCATCTGGGTGTCCAGCACGTCAATCTCGGCACCCTTGTCCTTCTTCACCACGCTGGCCAGCACCGAGCCCAGAAAGAGCAGGGCGGCGATGGCGGCAGTGAGCAGCAGTGCCCGGGTGAGGCGCTTGTTGTAAGTTTTGCGCAGCTCATAAGCCCCGTATTGCTTATTCTTTCCATCAAAGATGATGTCCAGAATATCAGCAGTTAAAATTTTATTGGCTTCCATTGCGTTTTTTTCTTGCTTTTAAGATGCGGTAATCGCTGAGATTCCATATCACTTGATTCCGTTGGCTTCTTCCGTCAAACGGATCAGTTCCACCTCGGTATCGGTGATGTCCACCTCGGCGTAGTGACCAGGCGGAATTTCGTTGATCGACATTTCATCTAAGATGTCAATCGCGTTCCTGAATTTAGCGTCTTTATCCGCCTTGATAATGTACATCAGATCGTCCATGGGGGTCGCCTTCTTCTTATCCAGGATCACCTGACGGATTTCCTTGAAGTTGGAACTCTTGAACTGCTGCGAAGCATTCTCCGCAGTGAGTTCTCCCATGTAATAGTACACCTGGTCGGCCTTTCCAAGAAGGATGGTCATGGCACCTGAATTTTTCACCTTCAGTTGCTGTTCGGGATCATCTTTGGGCTCATTCATCTTCATTGCCGTGGGTTTACTCATGGTAGTGGTAAACACGAAGAAGGTAATGAGCAGAAATCCCAGATCCACCATCGGGGTCAGGTCAACCCGGGTTGATAATTTCTTTGGTTTCTTGACGCCGGGTCCTTTTTTATGGCCGCCACCCGACGAGGTATCCATTTCTGCCATGGCTGGAACAATTTAATCGTGAATAATAGTAGAGGCTTATTCCTCCGGGAGCGCCCCACCCTTGGCCCGGATGGCGTTATACAGCTCAGAACCGGGAGGCGCCGATTCAGAATTGGTGACAATCCTGAACTTGAAAATGCTGTTTTTCTTGAACGCAAACTTAATGTTTTTGAAATCGGGATAGGTGGCATCGCCATCACCCTTTACCAGCAGCATTTCCTCGAGTTTGCGCTGATCGGTTCCCGCATAAGCATTGGTGATGCTCCGCACCCAGTCCACCATCTCATTGTTGGTGGTGTCCTTGATGGGAATACCTTCCATCTGCGAGGGAGCCAGATGCGTTTCGAGATTGGCCAGTGCCTTGAGTTTGCCCAGCGGAACGCCGATAAAACTCATCTTGGCAATTTTGGACAATTCGCCCGGGGTGAGCCCCAGCCCTTTAACGGTATTGATGTCCTCAATCACTTCTTTCTTTTTCGTATCATCCCCCAGCATCAGGAACACCTTGCCTTCCTTGGTCAGCGTGATCAGGATGGATTTTTCCGGTGCCGCCTTGGTGGATACTGAGGAGGGCGCTACGACCGCCACCGCTTCCGGCGGCTTTTGTTTGGTAGCCAGGATAAAGAATGACAGGAGCAGGAAGGCAACGTCGCACATCGCCGTCATGTCAATATTGGTGCTTTTCCTGGGTATCTTCGCTCTTCCCATAGTAATGTTTTGACTTTAAGATTCAGATCAATCCTCTTTCCATAAACCTGACGGCTTACTTGTACATGGAGGCAAAGCTCTGGGTGAGGGTAAAGCCACTTTCGTCGATACCGTAGGTAATGCCATCAATACGGGTGGTAAAGATGTTGTAGAAAATGATCGCGAAAGCTGAGGTACCGATACCCAGTGCGGTATTGTAAAGGGCCTCAGAGATACCTACCGACAGTTTGTTGGCAGCATCGCCACCGCCTTCTCCTTCACCCAGGGCAGAGAAGGAACGGATCATACCCAGTACCGTACCAAACAGACCAAGCAGGGTGGCCACAGAAGCGATGGTGGACAGGAACACCAGGTTCTTTTCCAGCATGGGCAGTTCAAGCGCAGTGGCTTCTTCCACTTCTTTCTGGATGGCCAGCACTTTCTGATCAGTGCTGAGTTCACTGTTGCTGATCATTTCCTTGTATTTGAAAAGACCGGCTTTCATTACATTGCCCACGCTGCCTTTTTGTTTGTCGCAGGCGGCAATGGCGGCGTCTACATTTTTGTTGGCGAGTTCATACTGCACCTTGCGGATGAAATCAGCGTTGCTGCCGGTACCCATGGCTTTGCTGATGGTGAGGAAGCGCTCGATGATAAAGGTTACGCAGGTAAGGAAAGTACCGATGAGCACGGGTACCACAATACCCCCGAGGTACATTTTGTTCAAGGCATTTTTGGGACCATCATGATCAGGCCAGAACCAGCCGGTGCCCACTTTGTTGAAGCCGGAAGGATTCCCGAGGATAAACCTCCAGATCAGGTAACCTGCCAGGATGCAGATGATGGGAGCAAGCAGGGAAATCGCATTGCCGGATTTTTTTTCTTGTACTGAAGATGCCGGTTTAACGGTTGCAGTCGGTTTTGTTTCTGCCATGACGTTCTGTTTTTGTTGTGAGTGAATTATGCGGTTTCGTTAAAATTTTTTGCTGAAAAAAAGCTATCAGATCCGGTACAGCCGGTGCTGCACAAGCGTTCTATGGTACAGTTTTTTCGCGAGGCACAATTTAGCAAATAAAGCGAAAGAAACAAACCCGGCCATTTTTTTTTTGATTTTTTTTGACCCCGGTTTCAGCGCCCGCTCAGCGGCCTTCAGCCCTTTGCTGCCGCGGATTCTATTCATAGCGCAGGGCCACAATCGGATCCAGCTTCGATGCCTTGTAGGCCGGATACAACCCGGCCAGCAAACCCACCACCGAACATACGAGCACGCCGGTAAACACCCACCACCAGGGCACCACAAATCCGGTTTTGAGGATCAGGGCCACCACATTCCCAAAGAGGATGCCCAGCAGGATCCCCACAAGGGCGCCCATCAGGCTGATGATCACCGATTCCCACAAAAACTGTGCACGGATACTGGATGACCGGCCGCCGATGGATTTGATCAACCCGATCTCCTTCGTGCGCTCATTGACCGCCACCAGCATGATGTTCATCAAACCAATGGCCGCCCCCACCAGGGTAATGAGGGCTATGGCCAGGGTGGCGTAGCGCAGGAACCCGAGGTTTTTCATCAGCGACTGGGCAATGCTGTCGCTTTTGTCGATATAAAAATTATCCTCCTCCTTCACATCCAGTTTGCGAACGGTGCGGAACACGCCGGTAGCCTCGCCGATGGCCACATCCATCATTCTCATATCCCGCACCATCACCGCCAGGTTGTACGACCGGCCTTCGGTGCCATGCACCCGCCGCACATTGTTGTAGGTGGTGATCACCACTTTATCCGCATTCATGAAAGCACTGCTTCCCTTGTCTTTCAGCACACCGATTACCCGGTAACGGGCATTGGCGGCCATGATCGACTGGTCCACGGCCCGCTCCGGCTGACCGGCAAAGAGTTTGTCGGCCACCGCATAGCCCAACACACAAACGGGGCTGCCGCTCTCCACATCGGGCTGACTGAAATTGCGCCCCGCCGCCAGTTCGTAACCGTTCAGCTCAAGGTAATTTTCATCGCCGCCGATGATGCGGATATCCGGATTGGTTTTGCGGGATCCCACATTGGCGATAATGCCGGCCGGGCCCGGGATGGCGATCCCCACCACGGCCGGGAAGGTATAATATTGCTTAAAATGCCGGGCCTCATCCAGCGAAATGATCCTGCCCTCGCTGGAAGATTTGGTGCGCAGCGAACGGCGGCTGGTTTTGCGGGCTTCGGGCGGTCCGCCTCCGCCAAAACGCACCTGGCGCTCCCGGTAACGGAGGCTGAAGGCGTTGGCCCCCATGGTGGAAAAACTTTTGGTGAGGCTCTGGTTCACCGCTTCAATGGCAGTGATGATGGCAATCAGCGCCATGATGCCCAGGGCAATGATGGCCACCGTGATGGCGGTGCGCAGGCGGTTACTCTTAACCGTGTTGTAAGAAAGAGAGAGAATATCGGTGTATCGCATGCCGCTGAATTCGCGATAAAGTTACAGGCTGATCAGCAGACCCCACCCAAAAATATACAGGCGGTAAACAGCGGAAGCGGCCCCGGTCAGTAATGGAGCCATTCTGTAACCAGGGAGGGGTAGATTCCCAGGAGGATCACCAGGGCAGCCACCAGCACCAGCAGGAGGCGGAAAGTGCCACTCACCTGAAGGGCCGGGCCTGCACTGCTGCTTTCGCGGAAAAACATGGCCTGGATCACCCGGAAATAATAGTAGGCACTTACTGCGGCGCAGAGTACCGCAAAGATCACCAGCCACTGCTGTTGCCCGCTTTTGAGTGCAGCCAGCAGCATGTAGAGTTTGGCCTGGAAGCCCGCAGTGAGCGGAATACCCGTGAGCGACAGCAGGAACACGGCGCCGGTTACCGCCAACAGGGGCTGTTCTTTGGCCAGTCCGTTAAAGCCATCCACCGTATAGTCATTCATCCGGATGAGGATGGCAAAGAAACCGATCGTGGCCAGGCTGTAAGCGGCCGCGTAAAGCACCAGGCCCTCCTTGGCGGTTTCATTGAGCGCAAATACCGCAAACAGCATGAAGCCCGCCTGGGCAATGCTGGAGTAGGTAAGCATACGCTTCACACTTTGCTGGAACACCGCGGTGATGTTGCCGATAAAAAGGGTGGCCGCCGTAATCACGGCAATCAGCACCTGCCACTGGCGGTGTGCAACACCAAAAGCATTCTCAAAAAGACGGAGAAACGCAATGAAAGCAGCGGCTTTAACAATCGTAGCCATGAAGGAAGTGAAAACCGTGGGCGCGCCGTCATACACATCCGGCGTCCAGAAATGAAACGGCGCTGCTGATACCTTGAAGGCCATCGCGATCAGCAGGAAAACCAGCCCCACAGCCACCATCACCGGCAACTGACCTTCCCCGAGGTTCAGGGCATCAATGTAGAATGAACCGGCACTGTTGCCGCCATACAGGAAGGCAATGCCCATCAGCAGGATACCGGTGGAGAATGAGCCCATCAGGAAATACTTGAGGGCCGCCTCATTGCTTTTCAGATTGCGTTTATCGCTTCCCGTAAGGATATACAGGGGAATCGACATGATCTCAATGCCGAGGAAAAGCGTGAGCAGGGTATTGAAGGTGGCGGAGATGGCCACGCCGCAAAGCACAAAGAAAATCAGGGCAAAATATTCCGACACATGCTCCCCTACCCGGGCGATATCGCGCCCGCTGAGCAGGAAGTACAACAGGGTGCACAGCAGCATCAGCTCAATAAACACCAGGTTAAAGCTGTTGAAGCGGAGCATATCCCTGATGTTCATGCTGATGAAAGGCTCCTGCCGGATGATCTCGGCGCCATTGGCCAGCAGCATGAGCAGCAGGCCTGCCACGGCTACATACAGGGGCGTGTTCTTACCCCGGAAAAAAACGCCGCCGAACATCATCACCACTCCCCAGACTGCTGTTAATAAAATTGCATTCATAACTGAGCTCCCTAACGGGAATCGATTTATTGAATTACCTGAAATTATGTAATAAGGCCGTTACCGATTCTTTGGTAAGATCGATTAACGGTTGCGGGTAAACGCCTGCCACGAAGATGAGCACCACCACCACCGAGAGGGCCACAACCGGCCCGGCCGGCAGATCCCGGATACCGCTGGTAAGGGTGTTGGCCTCGCCGTAAAACACCTTCTGAATCATGTTGAGCGTATACACAGCCGACAGGATGATGCCCAGCCCGGCCACCACGGTGTACCAGATGCTGAAACTGAACAGCCCGGTGAACATCATGAACTCGCCCACAAAAGCATTGGTGAGCGGGAGGGCCACATTGGCCAGTGCCGTCACCACCAGCAGGATGGTGAGGCGCGGCGCCCGGTGCGCCAGGCCGCCCAACTGCGAAATGCTGCGCACGCCCAGGTGCTGCTCAATATAATCTGCCACTATCCAGAGGCCGATCACATTGATGCCGTGATTGAACATCTGGAGCATCATCCCTTCTGCTGCCACGGTTTTGAGGGTGAACAGCGAAGCACACATCAAACCAATATGCGCTATAGAGGAATACGCGATCAGCCGTTTCAGGTCATCCTGCCGGATGGCCAGCAGGCTTGCATAGACGATGCCCACCACAGACAGACCAATCACCACATTATCAAATTTCATCACAGCCTGCGGGAACATGGGCAGGAGCCAGCGGATAAGGCCGAAAAGTCCCATTTTCACCATCACCCCGCTGAGCACCATGGTCACCGCGGTAGGCGACTGCTCATAAGCATCAGGCTGCCAGGTATGGAAGGGGAAGATGGGCATTTTGATCGCGAAGGCGATGAAGAACAGCCAGAACAGCCAGTTCTGCTCCGCGGGCGACAGCAGGGCGCCATGGAAGTAAGCCATGGCAAAACTGTGATCGGCATAACTGGCGGGTGCAGTGTGCAGGTAAACATATAGAATACCTACCAGCATCAGCAAGGATCCCGCAAACGTGTACACGAAAAACTTGAAGGTAGCGGCAATCCGGCGTTCGCCGCCCCAGCGGCTGCTGAGGAAGTAAACCGGAATAAGTGCCAGTTCCCAGAAAAAGTAAAAGAGCAGGGCGTCCGTCGCCACAAAAACCCCCATCAGCCCGCACTGCGTCAGCAGCATCAGGCCATAGAAAACCGGGGCATTCCGATAACTGTTGCGGTAAGTGGCGATGAAAATCAGGGGGAAGGAAACCGCGGTAAGCAGCGTCAGCAGGCGGCTGGTGCCGTCCAGGGCCACCGCAAAGCTCGCCCCGATGTATTTGAGCCATTCATAGCCAAAAGTAAGCCCGTTCAATGCTGCGTTCTTGCTGTACAGCAGGCTGCAGACTGACACCGCCAGGGTGAACAGTGATGCAGCCACACTCCAGTTCTTCGCGGCCCGGTCGCTTTTCAGGAAAAAACTCACCACGCCTCCGAGCAGCGGGATCAGGATCAGCAGGTGTGGTAATGTGATGAAATCGCCCAGCATCAAAATATGTTTTTACAGGAAAAATTGAATAATGAATAATACCAGCATGCCCAGCACCATCAGCAGCACATAAGCGCCCACCTGACCGCTCTGCAGCAGCCGGAGCTGGCGGCTTCCGTACTGAACCGCACGGCCCACCCCGTTCACCAGTCCGTCGATACCCCTGCGTTCCACCACGTTGTTGAGGAAGGCCGCCAGGGTGTTGCGGGGCCGGACGATCACGGCGTCATACAGTTCGTCCACATACCATTTGTTCGCCAGGAATTTGCCCAGGCCGCTTTCCGGCTGGTCACCGGGCGTGTAGCGGCTGAACCTGCGCCAGGCCAGGATCAGCGCCACCAGGGCCCCGCCCACAGATACGGCCATCAGCAGGTACTCCGTGGCATGATCAGGATGATGAACGCCACCCTGCTGCTGTACATAGGCATTGGAAGCGCTGAATACCGGTTCCAGGAAATGCTCCAGCCGGTGTGCACCATGCATGAACACTTCCGGAATCCCCACCAAACCGCCGAATACGGCCAGCACAGCCAGCACGATGAGGGGGATGGTGATGGCAGCCGGACTTTCATGCAGATGATGCTCCTGCTCATGTGTACCCCGGAACTGACCGGTGAAGGTCAAGGCATACAGCCTGAACATATAGAATGCGGTGAGGAGCGCACCGCCCACCCCGATGGCCCAGTAAACCGGGTTGCGGCTGAAAGCGGCGGCCAGGATTTCGTCCTTGCTGAAGAATCCGGAAAAAGGCGGCATGCCGGCAATGGCAATACAACCGGCCAGGAAAGTAAGGTGGGTGATGCCCATGTGCTTCTTCAAGCCGCCCATCCTGCGCATGTCCTGCTCGCCGCCCATCGCATGAATCACACTGCCGGCGCCGAGGAACAGCAGCGCCTTGAAGAAAGCATGTGTCATCACATGAAATACGGCTCCGGTGTAAGCCCCCACGCCCAGGCCCAGGAACATATAACCCAGCTGACTTACCGTAGAGTAAGCCAGCACCTTTTTGATGTCGTACTGTTTGAGTGCAATGGTGGCCGCAAGAATCGCCGTAGCAAGGCCGGTAATGGCCACTATGGTCTGGCTGAGCGGCGCCATGGTATACAGGATATTGCTGCGAGCAATCATGTAAATGCCGGCAGTTACCATCGTGGCCGCATGGATCAGGGCACTCACCGGCGTGGGACCGGCCATGGCATCGGGCAGCCAGGTGTAGAGAGGAATCTGGGCACTTTTACCCGTGGCGCCCACAAACAGCAGCAGGGTGATGCCGGTGATATCCGTTGCCGTGAGTTTGCCGGTATTGCTGAACACCGTAGCATAATCGGTGGTGCCCAGTTTACTGATCAGCCAGAATACCGCAAGCAGGAAGCCGAGATCACCGATCCGGTTCATGATAAAGGCTTTTTTGGCCGCATTGTTGTATTCGTTATTCCTGAACCAGTAGCCGATGAGGAGATAGGAACAGAGCCCTACGCCCTCCCAGCCGATGAACATGATGACGTAATTGCCGCCCATCACCAGCAACAGCATCGAAAACACGAAGAGGTTGAGATAGGCAAAATACTTCGCGAAATCAGGAGCCGCTTCCTCATGCATGTAGGAAGTGGAATAAACATGAATCAGGAAGCCCACCCCGGTGATGATGAGGAGAAACAGCGATGAAAGGGCATCGATCCTGAAGTCGAATCCGATGCTGAAGGCATCGGTGCGGATGAAATCAAAATAATGCGCCAGGTGCGTATTACCGCCCAGTACACTCATGAATACATACACACTGAGGGCGAAAGCGGCAAGCACCACCCCGCTGCCGATGATACCGGTCAGTGATTTGGAAAGATGGTTGCGGAGCAGGCCGTTGAGGAGGAAGCCCAGCAGCGGCAGCACCGGTATCAGCCAGACGATTTGTAGCGTGTTATTCATATACCAGTTTCAGCAGGGATCATTAATGTTTTAATCGGTTCAGGAAGTTCACGTCCACCGAATGGATATTCCGGTAGATCATCACGATGATCGCGAGCCCCACACTCACTTCTGCGGCAGCCACCACCATGATGAAAAACACAAACACCTGGGCCTCGCTGGCCAGGCTGGGGAAATGGAGGCCCAGCTTCAGGTGATGCATCTTCGAAAAAGCCACCAGCAGCAGGTTCACGGCATTCAGCATCAGCTCGATGCACATGAAAATAATGATGGCATTCCGCCGGGTGAGCACGCCGATGACTCCGATAAAGAAGAGCGCCAGCGACAGCACGATATAATAGTTTACAGGCATAGCGTATTACAGTTTCACATATAAGCCCATACCCGGCATGGAACTGGCGGGTTGTATGGACAGGATGTCTTTCAGTTTGCGGGTGGCCACCCCGTTGAACACGTCCACCGCTTTGTAGGCCGCGGCTTTCGTGAGCAGCTTGGTGAGCAGTCCGGCCCCCACCGTACTCAGGCCGCCGATCAGGGCGCCTTTGTAATCGGAGGTGCGGGCTGCCTTATCCAGGGCCCGGATGGTACCGTAAGCCGCCACCGCTCCCCCCGCTGCCGCCGCCACCCGGTAAATGGTGCGGCCGGTTTTGAAGGTATTGAAGAGGCGGATGGCTTCCGCATTCCCCTTGATATTAAAGATCTCGGCTACCCGCGCAATTTTGGGTATTTCCACCTTCGCGATGGAAAACCGCGGAGCGAAGCCTTTTTTTACCGTCATCATTTTTCCGGCCAGGTCGTTCAGGTTCAGGATCCGGTTAAGATCAATCTGCGCCGAAACCCGCAGCCCGGCTCCCGCCAGTAACACAACCACCATCAGTTTCTTCATTGCCGGATATTAAGGCTGTTGCTGTTTTTCTTTTTTCGAAATCACCACGGCGCCGATCATGGCACTCAGGAAGAGCACGCTGCTGATTTCGAACGGAAACACAAAATCGGTGAACAAAGTCTTACCCAGGTTGCTGATCAGCCCCACCTCTCCTTCCTTCATCTGCGTAAGCTGCTGCGTGGTTTCGCTTTTTTTCAGGGCAGCCACCACCACCAGCAGCAGGCTGGAACCGGCGATCACGCCACCATACATCAGGTACTTGCTTTTGTGCGGCGGTTCAGTTTCGGCGTTGAGGTTCATGAGCATCACCACAAAGAGGAACAGCACCATGATGGCGCCGGCATATACGATGATGTTCACGATGGCCAGGAACTGTGCATTCAGGAGAATGTAGTGACCGGAAATGGCAAAGAAAGTGACGATCAGGAACAGGATGCTGTGCACCGGGTTACGGCTGGCCACCACCATCACGGCGCCGGCCACGGCCAGCGCACTCAGAAACCAGAATAATATTTGCGTTACACTCATAAAGCCAGTTATTGCCGCCGGGCGGAGCCGGCGGATGGAAATTAATTGCTTTTTTGCGGCACCCTGCTCCCCCGCGCTTTGGCAAAGGCCTCGGGGTCGTGCTGCGGATGCGGAATCAACAGGTCGTTCTTTCCGTAAATGAATCCCTTGCGCTGGTAGTTGGCCGGGGCAAAGGTTTCACTGAGGTAGATGGCATCCTTCGGACAGGCTTCTTCGCAGAGGCCGCAGAAGATGCAGCGCAGCATATTGATTTCGTAGCGGGCCGCATATTTTTCTTCGCGGTACAGGTTTTCCTCACCGGGTTGGCGTTCGGCGGCTTCCATGGTGATGGCTTCGGCCGGACAGGCCACGGCACACAAACCGCAGGCGGTGCAGTTTTCGCGGCCCTGCTCATCGCGGTTCAGGATATGCAGCCCCCTGAACACCGGGCTGAACGGCCGGGTTTGTTCCGGGTAATTGATGGTGGGCTTCTTTTTGAACATATGCCCGAACGTGATGCCCATGCCCTTGAAAATGGCCGGCAGGTAGAGCCGCTCCATGAAGCTGAGCGGTCTGCGGTCAACGGGCTGCGCCCGGTTGGTCAATGTTTGCATAGTATCAGTTTACAGGCCGTATAAAACGGCACAAAGATATCTGAATGGTTTTAAAAGCGCCATCCGTTTTGCTGCAGCAGGATGATCAGTCCCGTTACCAGCATATTGAACAACGCCAGCGGAATCAAAGTCTTCCAGCCCAGGCTCATCAGCTGATCGTAGCGGAAGCGCGGAATCGTCCAGCGCACCCACATGAACAGGAACAGGAAGAAAGCGATTTTGGCGAACAGCATACCGGCGTGCAGCAGGGCCATGAGGTTATGGCCGTACTGTTCCGCAAATGCGGTGTCGTTCAGGATGGGAATATCATAACCGCCAAAAAACAGGCTTACCACCACCGCACTGCTGATGAACATATTGATGTACTCAGCAAAGAGATAGAAGCCCAGTTTCATGGATGAATACTCAGTATGGTAGCCGCCGATCAGTTCGTTCTCCGCTTCGGGAAGATCGAACGGGGTGCGGTTACACTCCGCAAATACACAGATCAGGAAGATCAGGAAGCCCAGGGGCTGGCGGAACACATTCCACCAGGCATCAAGCTGCTGGTTCACCATGGTTTTGAGGCTAAGCGTACCCGTTACCATCAGCAGGGCAATCAGCGCCACGCCCATCGCCAGTTCGTAACTGATGATCTGTGAAGCAGCGCGGAGGCCGCCCATGAGGGAGTACTTGTTATTACTGGCCCAGCTGCCGATCATGATGCCATATACCCCCATGCTCACCACGCCGAACACATAGAGGATGCCGATATTGATGTCGGCGATCTGCAGGGAAATCTCGCGACCGAACAGTTCCACCTTATCCCCCCAGGGAATCACGGCGCCGGTCATCATGGCGGTGAGCATGGCCAGGCAGGGACCGAGGATGAACAGGAACTTGGAGGAGAAATTGGGGATGATCTCTTCCTTGAAAAACAGTTTCAGCCCGTCGGCCAGCGGCTGCAGCAAACCGAAGGGACCTGCCCGGTTAGGACCCCGGCGGTCCTGGAGTACGGCGGCCACTTTACGCTCGGCAAAAGTGGTGTACATGGCCACCACCAGGGAGGTCATCACCACCACCACGATGAGGGCGAATTTTTCAATCAGGAGCAGAAGATCTAAAGCAGTTAATGTCATGCTGGGTATGTTTGACCGCACGGAGCGGTATTAATCCTTTTTGAAATCATCAGAGTGGGCGGGGCGGCTCAGCTTGCTGAGCTCAATCTCCGGCCGGTTCACTTCACTCACGGTATGGATGTCCATCAGCAGTTTCGGCGCCCGTCCATCCATCACCCGGGGCATGGTTTCCGCGGGCTTCACCAGGTTCAGGTAATGACCCTGTGAAATCACGGAGTGCCGGTTTATTTTTGTGGGTCCTTCAATCACCCAGTCGCTGGTTTTTTTCTTATCAAAGCGGCAGGTATTGCAGATCCAGCCGGGTTTGCCATCGTAGCTCTGCACTTCACCCCATTCATCTTTACGGGCAGTTACACGGAACACTTCGTCGCCACGCAGCCAGAGGGTGGTTTTGCCGCAGCAACCGGGCGTATCGCAGTTGCGGTGGGCATCCACGGGCTTGGTGAACCACACCCGGTTTTTGAACCGGAAGGTTTTATCGGTGAGTGCGCCCACCGGGCAAACATCAATCATGTTGCCACTGAACTCGTTGTCGATGGCTTTGGAAATGTAGGTCGAGATTTCCGCATGTTCGCCGCGGTCGAGCACGCCATGCACCCGCTTGTTGGTGAGCTGATCGGCCACATAGGTGCAGCGGTAGCAGAGGATGCAGCGCGTCATGTGCAGCTGGATGTAGGGGCCCAGGTCATGCTTTTCGAAAGTGCGTCGCGGGAATTCATAGCGTGTGCCTTCCTTGCCGTGCTCGTAACCCAGGTCCTGCAGATGGCATTCGCCCGCCTGATCGCAGATGGGGCAGTCGAGCGGATGGTTCAGCAGGAGAAATTCCACCACGCCGGCGCGGGCATCTTTCACCCGTTCGCTGGTGATGTTCTTCACCACCATGCCGTCCATCACCGTCGTGCGGCAGCTGGCCACGAGTTTGGGCATGGGACGCGGATCGGCTGCAGAGCCGGCAGCTACTTCCACGAGGCAGGTGCGGCATTTGCCCCCGCTGCCCTGGAGCTTGCTGTAATAGCACATCGCGGGAGGGGTTACATCGCCGCCGATCTGGCGGGCAGCCTGCAGTATGGTAGTACCCGGCGCAACATCAATGGTGATATTGTCTATCGTTACCTTGAAGTTCGCGGGTGTAGATTTTACTTCTTCTGGCATTGTAAAAAATTAAAAAATCAAAAATCAAAAAAGGCATTGATGCATCATCATCCTTCTCCCTATCCCGGAGGCCATGACGGTTGATCTTTTATCTGCCGCTATCCTCCATTCCATTTCCCTGACGGCGCGATGGGCACCTCTCCTGTTAAGCACTGCCTCCATCGGGTTTATTCAGCCACTTCAGTCGTTTACCAGCAATGGCTGCCTGTCCTTTCTGGTAAGCATTTAATTTCATCTCCCCGTCCTGGCATTAGCCTGACACCGGTACATGCACCGGATCCGCATAATGCGCCAGCCCGTAATTCCGCTTCAGGCATTCCTCCGGATTCAGCACGTGCCATTCAAATTCGTCGCGGAAATGCCGGATGGCCGCAGCTACCGGCCAGGCGGCGGCATCGCCCAGCGGACAAATCGTATTGCCTTCAATCTTGCGCTGGATGTCCCAGAGCAGATCGATGTCTTTCATCTCTCCTTTTCCGTTTTCAATCTTCTTCAGGATGCGTTCCATCCAGCCCGTACCTTCCCGGCAGGGACTGCATTGTCCGCAGCTCTCGTGATGGTAGAAACGGGCCAGCGTGAGGGTATGCCGCACCACGCACTGGTCTTCGTCCAGTACGATGAAGCCGCCGCTGCCCATCATGGTACCGGTGGCGAATCCGCCATCGGCCAGGCTTTCATAATTCATCAGGCGCTTCTCACCCTTGGCGGTGGTGAGCAGCAGGTTGGCCGGCAGAATGGGCACCGATGAACCGCCGGGGATGCAGGCTTTCAGGCGCTTGCCGTTGGGGATGCCCCCGCAGTATTCGTCACTGTAGATGAATTCTTCCACACTGATGGTCATGTCGATCTCGTACACACCCGGCTTGTTGATGTTGCCGCAGGCAGAGATGAGTTTGGTGCCGGTGGATTTGCCGACACCGATGGCGGCATAGGCTTCGCCGCCTTCATTGATGATGGGCACCACGGCTGCGATGGTTTCCACATTGTTCACTACGGTGGGCCGTTCCCAAACGCCTTTTACGGCGGGGAAGGGCGGCTTGATGCGGGGGTTGCCCCGCTTGCCTTCCAGGGATTCGATCAGCGCGGTTTCTTCCCCGCAGATATAGGCGCCGGCGCCGCGGTGCACATAAATCTCACAGTCAAATCCTGAACCCAGGATATTTTTCCCCAGGAAGCCGTTCGCCTTCGCTTCAGCAATGGCTTCTTCGAGGATATCCGGTATCCAGGCATATTCACCGCGGATATAGATATAGCTCACATTGCTGCCGAGTGCATAAGAAGACACAATCATCCCCTCAATGAGGATGTGCGGGATGAATTCCATCAGGTAGCGGTCCTTGAACGTGCCCGGCTCGCTTTCATCTGCATTCACCACCAGATGACGGGGAACCCCTTCGGGTTTGGCGATGAAACTCCACTTCATACCGGCCGGGAAGCCTGCACCGCCGCGTCCGCGCAAACCGCTTTTCTTCACCTCCTCCACGATGTCGGCGGGCTGCATTTTCAGTGCCTTCTCCACGCTGCGGTAGCCGCCTTCACGACGGTACACCTCGAAGCTGCGGATACCCGGAACCTGTGCGTTGGCGAGTAATAATTTTTTACCCATGTATTTTTTAATACTTGTGTTAAGGTTTTGGTTCTTTGTCGTGATTGAACATCCAGTTCACCCCAAACCGGTCGGTCAGCATGGCAAACCTTGCGCCCCAGAATGTGTCCTGGGGTTCCATGGTTATTTTACCGCCTTCAGCCAGCGCGGCAAAGGTGTTGTCCAGTTCAGCCGCTTCCGCGAAATTGAGTGAAAGCCAGGTATTGCTGCCGCTGGATACGGATACGCCCGGCGGACAATCACTCACCATGAGCATCAGCTCACCCGACTGAAAAACCGCATGCAGAATTTTATCCTTCATGCTTTCGTCGCAGGGTTGTGGGCCGTCGGCGAAAGTAGACTGCGTCACCACCTGTCCCTTCAGGGCGCGGGCATACAAGGCCAGTGCCGCGGCCGCATCGCCGTTGAAGTTCAGGTATGGGGTGATCGCTTGCATGTACAGTATCCGTTAATTGTGCTGCGCGGCATTGGCCCGGCATTCAGCAATGATGGCGTCTACTTTTTCCCGGGTGAGGTGTTCGCGGTAATGCTTGCCCAGCTGCATCATCGGCGCATAGCCGCAGGCGCCCAGGCACTCCGCCGGCTTCAGGGTAAAGAGCCCGTCGGCCGTGGTCTCTCCCGGGCCGATACCCAGTTTTTCCCGGATGTAGGCAATGATGTCGTCGCTGCCCCGGAGCATACAGGGGCCGGTGTGGCACACTTCAAACACATACCTGCCCACCGGCTTCAGGTTGAACATGGTGTAGAAGCTCGCCACTTCATATACTTCAATGGGTTCAATCTTCAGCAGCGAAGCCACATAATCCATCACCGGCACATCCAGCCATCCGCCGAATTCTTCCTGGGCCAGGTGCAGCACCATCAGCAGCGCACTCTTCTGCCTGCCTTCGGGATAGCGTTTGATCAGCTCATCCACTTTGGCCAGGCTTTTATCACTGAATTGTATCATGGTCAAAAATCAATGGTCAACACTGTATAGTTAATCCTGCAACTTGAATGAGGCCTCCTCACGCTACATGCTCAACTTTCCTGAACCTCCCTGAACTCCACAACTTTCTTCATCACGCATCCAGCTCGCCCGCAATCAGGTTCAGGCTGCTCATGGTGATGATGGCATCGCTGAGCAGACCGCCCCGGATCAGTTCGGGATAAGCCTGGTAATAAATGAAGCAGGGCCTCCTGAAATGCAGGCGGTAAGGCGTACGGCCACCGTCGCTGATCAGGTAAAAGCCCAGCTCGCCATTTGCGCCTTCCACCGAGTGATAAATTTCCCCGGCGGGGATCTCGGTTTCGCCCATCACAATCTTGAAATGATAGATCAGCGCTTCCATCTTGGTGTACACGTCTTTCTTCTCCGGCAGGTAATAGGCAGGTGCGTCAGCGTGGTACACTTCGGCCTCGCTTCCCTTGAAGGCCTGCACTTTCTGATAAGCGTCGCCGATCAGTTTCAGGCTTTGCCACATTTCTTCATTGCGCACCAGGAAGCGGTCGTAACAGTCGCCGGTAGACCCCACGGGTATCCTGAATTCAAAATCTTCGTAACTGCTGTAAGGCGTGTGGACACGAACGTCGTAGTCTACCCCGGCAGCCCGCAGGTTGGGGCCGGTAAATCCGTAATTGAGTGCCCGCTCCGCGCTGATGGGGCCGCAGCCAATGGTGCGCTCCATGAAAATGCGGTTGCGGGTAAAGAGGTTTTCAAACTCCTTCAGGGTATCCGGATATTCTTTCAGGAATTTCTCGAGTTTCTCAAATGCCGTATTTGAGAAATTCCTTTCAAAACCGCCAATACGCCCAATATTAGTAGTAAGACGGGAGCCGCATACTTCTTCATAAATTTCATAAATGAGTTCACGGTACTGCATCAGGTACAGGAAGCCGGAGTAGGCGCCGCTGTCTACCCCCACAATCGAGTTGCAGATGAGGTGATCGGCGATGCGTGCCAGTTCCATGATGATGATGCGCAGGTAATCCACCCGCTTGGGGGTTTGCACGCCCAGCAGCTTTTCGCAGGTGATGTGCCAGCCCATGTTGTTGAGCGGCGAAGAACAGTAGTTGAGCCGGTCAGTGATGGGGGTGATCTGGTAAAGCGGACGACGCTCAGCCAGTTTTTCAAAAGCCCGGTGAATGTACCCCACGGTGGATTCGGCGGAAAAGATCCGCTCCCCGTCCAGTTCCAGGACATTCTGAAACACCCCGTGGGTGGCAGGATGGGTGGGGCCGAGATTCAGGGTAGTGGTCTGCTTCTCAATGCTGCCTTCGGGTAGTAAGATATGATCGGTGTGCGACATGAATACTGTTGGTTTAATAACGCCAGGAATCAGCTGCCGGGCTGCGGATCTGCAGCCGCTTCAGGGCTGCTGTTTTAACGTCCGAACATTTCGTCATCCTTGTCAATCCGCGTCTGGTCTTCCAGCGGGTATTCCTTGCGGAGCGGGAAGTAGTCCATCTCATCCACATTCAGGATCCGCTTCAGGTTGGGGTGTCCCACGAAGTTCACGCCAAAAAAATCATAGGTTTCGCGTTCCATGAAATTGGCGGTGGCGTACAGGGCGGTGGCACTGTAAACATCGGGATTTTCGATCGCGGTGAAAACTTTAAACCGGATGCGGAGATTGTCGCGGAGGTTGTGGAGATGATAAACAACGGCCAGTTCTGCACCCTTTTGATCAGGATAGTGCACCGCCTGCAGGTCGGTCAGGAACTGGAAGCGGAGTACCGGGTCATCATAAAGAAACTGCAGCACTTTCAGATTCAGTTCCTTGGGTGTCGTGAAGGTAAGCATGCCATGCGGCTCCTGGAAGTCAGTTAAAGCTTCTCCGAATTTCTCAACCAGTTTTTCCCTGACAACTTCGTTGGTTAATGACATTGTTCTGTGTTTTATTGCCGCTACCGGGCCGCGGCAATGCGCTTATTGAATACCGTAGCTTTCCAGTAAAGCCCTGTATTGTTCACTGTTTCTTCTGCGGAGGCTTTCGTTCCCCACCAGTTCCTGGATTTTCAGGATGCCGTCGATGATGGCTTCCGGACGGGGCGGGCAGCCCGGCACATATACATCCACCGGGATAATCTGATCAATGCCCTGCAATACAGAATAAGTATCAAATATGCCCCCGCTGCTGGCACAGGCGCCCACGGAGAGCACCCAGCGCGGCTCGGCCATCTGGAGATAAACCTGGCGGAGTACCGGACCCATTTTCTTCGCAATGGTACCCATCACCATCAGCAGGTCGCACTGACGGGGAGAGAAGCCCACGCGTTCACTGCCAAAGCGGGCCAGATCGTAGTGAGAGGCCATGGTGGCCATGAACTCAATACCGCAGCAGCTGGTGGCAAAAGGAAGGGGCCAGATGGAGTTTTTGCGGGCCAGGCCCACTACTTTATCAAAAGAGGTGGCCATGTACCCCTCGCCCATCAGGCCCTGGGGGGCTTCCACCATCTTAACCCTGGCATTGTATTGTACGGGACGCATATTGCAGCATTTGATGTTTAACCGGTTCAACTTACCGGCGATCAATCAACAATCCGGATGACGTAATGTTCCCATCCGGTTGCATTTTCTGTTGACCCGGCACAGAGCGGAAACCGCACCGGGCCCGGGGTTCATTCTTCCCAGTTCAGGGCGCCTTTTTTGACGATATAAATGAAGCCGGTAATGAACAGCCCCACAAAAGCAGCCACGGCCAGAAAGCCCTGCCAGCCCAGCTCGCGGAAGTTAACCGCGTAGGGGTAAAAGAAAATCACCTCCACATCAAACAGCACAAATAAAATAGCCACCAGGTAGTACTTGATGGCCATGGGCTGCCGGGCATTGCCCTTGATTTCAATGCCGCTCTCAAAGTTCTGGAGTTTGTCAGCGGTTTTCCGTTTGGGTCCGAAATAATGGGTGAGCCCCATCATGGTCGCGATAAATCCGATGGCAAAAAGCAGCTGAATGCCGATAGGGAGATAGTTTTCCGCACTGTTCACGCCAGTGGCCTGTAACAGAAATGTTTGCATGGCGCAAAAATAAGACAGTGGTACCAAAAAACAACTGCTATTTTACGGCCCGGCCCCCGCCTTTCGGGCGGGGGCCGGGAATTGCATGTTCAGTGATCAACCGATTAGGATGCTTTACCGGAAGTGGCAGCCGGCTTACCGGCAGGTGCCTGCTTGGGCTGCTGGCGCGGACTGGTGCTGCTGCCCGATATAATGCCACGGTTATTGATGGTTTCGGCATCGCTGGCATCCAGGGAAAGCACTTTATCGCAGTAGCTGAGTGCCGTTGCCTTGTCCTTTTTGTACACATTGTAAACAATGAAGTATTTGTAACTGCCGATCAGCTGGTTTTTGTACTTCACCGAATCGGCAAGACCCACCTGGATGGCTTTCTCAAATGCTGCATTGGCCAGTCCCTGCTCCAGGGTGGAATCGATGGCCCAGTTGGCCTTTCCGATCATGTAGTAACCAAACGCATCGTCCGGAAACTTCTCCGTGTAGATATTGAAAACGTTGATGGAGGACACATAGTCTCCGCCCCGGAAGAAGTTGTATCCCGCGTTGTAGAGATCGGTTTTGCGAACGTCTTTTTTAATGCTGATGATTTTGTTGTACCAGTCTGCCGCGTCCCTGAATTTCTTCTGGCTTTCATAAAAAGCCGTCATCACTTTATAGGCATCAATCTTGCCTTTCTCCGTGCTGTCGAGCGCGGCGGCCTTGTCGATGCTGCTGCCGGCGGCGGCTTCATTACCGGGGAATTTCAGCTGAAGCCTTGCATAGGTTAGCCAGTCGGTGGGCCCGATCTTGGCGGGTAACTGGTTTTTAAAATACGCTTCAAATGACTGAACCGCATTCACTGAATCGCCCAGCTTATCATAGGCAAAGGCTTTCAGACCAAAAAGATTGGGATAGGGATGATCGCCTTCAGCAGCCAGGCAGGCATTGGCTTTGCTGATGCATTCGGCAAACAGACCCTGGGCATACTTCATGGATGCGCCGTAATAGCAGTCCTTGGGATCATTATCCGCCAGCTGCAGGTATTTGTCGAGGTATTCGGCCGATTTGTTCACATCGGTGAGGTAATAGTACTGGTAGAGGTTTTCATACACCGGTGCATAGGTGGGATCCTTGGCTATGGCTTCATTATAGTAGCGCATGAAGATCTCTTCCTGGGCCCTGCCCTGGCTCTGGTAAATTTTACCAATACGGTAAGATGCCCGGGCATAATTGGGGTTCAGCTCCAGTGCGGTTTCATAGGCCGTTTGCGCGGGGCCGCCGAGCAGGAGTTTTTTATAGGCATCGCCCAGGTTGGTCCATACATCGGGATCTTTCATATTCTTCAGCTGGGTGGCCTGTTTCAGTTTATCCACGGCATACTGGGCATCGCCTTTGTCAGCCTGGATATTGGCAAAGCCCACTGCGTTGAGCACGGCGGCATTTTTACCCTGGCTCAGGCTGATGGCGGTTTCAAACCGGTTCCTGGCGTCCTGCAGTTGACCCAGTGTGAGTTCGATGTGTCCCATCCCGGCGAGGAGCAGCGGGCTGTTGCTGTTGTTCATCAGCGCCTTCTGGTAGAGGCTGCGGGCCTCTACGATGCTGGTATCGTGATCGGGCACAAACATCGTGATGCCCAGCCAGTATACCGCCTCCTGGTTGTTCGGGTCGGCAGCTACCAGCTTTTGAAAAATTTGTCTTGCGCTCACGTGCCGGTCGTAATACAGCATCTTTTTTCCTTCCTCCAGTGTCTGACACTGTGCTATTCCGGAAAAAAGCAGGGCGGCAACCCACTGCACACCCAGGATTAACTTGTTCATCGTATCTGGTATTTAAGCTTTTACAAAGGTTTTATCCGGTCCGGGATCATTTTCCCGGTAACTGCTCGGTCAGCATCACATCCCGCACCCTGAACGACATGGTCCCCGGTTGCAGGTAAGCTCGTCTGAAGATCAGCTGTCCACGTTCATATTGCATAAAGCCTGCCAATCCGGAACCCAGCCCTGAAAAATTCTCTTTCAGGATATAGTAGAGTCCGCGTACCAGCGGGTATCTTCTCGTCATAATGCCGGCCTGTGTGGGTTTCACGTAGGGCGAATCTACACAGGGTCCGCATTTGACATAGGCAATTTTAACTTTTCTTAACAGGTTCAGCTGGGCGGTGTCTTCCGGATTGCCGATCCAGCTGATGCCCACAAAACCGATGGCTTTTTCGTCTTCAGCCACATAATCCAGCACTTCCCGGCTGTTCTTTGCCGCCTGCACCCGGTTGAAATCGAAGGGCTTTCCCTGCAGCAGACTGTCGATCGCAAAGCGGATGGTGCTCGTGGCTTTCAGCCCGTCGAACACCACTTTACGGCCGGGATAACCCTGCCCGGTCAGCAGCTGCTGCAATCCCTCAAGGGTAAACAGGGTATCGGCACTCCGGCTGTTCACCACGATGGCGATGGCATCCGAAGCGATGCGCTCGCTGCGGGGCACATAGTGCAGCGAATCATCAAAGTAACGGGCTTCCGCCACCGTGAGTCCGCGGGTAACCACCACCATCCGGGTGGCCGAATCACTGAAGAGGTCGCGCAGGCATTCTGCCTCGGGCTTGTAATGCACCTCAATGGCCGCCTGCGGATAAGCTGCTTCAAACATCCTGATCTGCTCCGCCATCACCGGCCGGAAGGATTCATCCACACTGATCCGGATGCGTCCGCTGGTTGGGGTATCCAGGGGCAGGCCGGCCTGTTGTTGCCGCCCGCCGCAACCCGCCAGCATCGCCAGCAGTCCGGCTGTTACCAGGTATTTCCCGATCCGTGTCGTCCGCCGCTTACTCACTCGTTGAAATAATTTTTCTGGTAACCGCGGTAAATCCGGAAACCACCGTATAGCCAGCAGATGACCGCGAAAATTTTAATCAGTACCGGGTCGTACCGGTTAAGGAATCCGGCAGTGTACCGGTTGGGAAACATGAACAGGAATCCGGCAAGCAGGATGAAGGCACCCATGCCGTAATTGGTGATGCTGCGCATCCTTACCAATCCTTTCTGCCGTTCGTTCAACGGGTATTTATCTTGCTGCGCTGTCATCTTGTTTCTTCCTGGCAAAACGGGCTTCCAAATTACTGCATTTATCACAGATATCACTCATCGCCGGTAAACTTTACCGGCAGGCTGAACCAGGCCGCTACCGCCCGGCTGCCCATCCGGCCGGGTATCCAGCGGGGCATGCTTTTCAGCACCCGGATCACCTCCTCATTGAACAGGCGGCCGCCATCCTGCTGTATCCCAAAACTTTGCAAAACACCATCATAACCCACTACAAAACTGATCTGCACCTGCACCGACTCCCCCGGCTCCAGGGGAACCGGGCTTTGGAGGTGCCGCTGCAGGAAAGCGAGCAGGGCCGCCTGCCCTCCCGGAAATGCCGGCTGCACATCCGGATCGCTTACGGGCTCCTCCGGGTCGGGCACCCGTGCTGCGGCTGGTGCCGGCGCTGCACCCAATCCGGACAGAACCAGCCCCTGCCCCGTCGCCGTGCTGTCAGCCAGCTGATCAACCCCGCCGATGGCCAGGTGGCCGAGACTGCTGATGGGCGCGGTACTGGCCGGCTCCGGACTGATGCGGATGCGGGAAACAAACTTCGCGGTGGCGACTGCGCGCCGCTGCGCGGCCGGAGGAGTTTTAACGGGGACGGATGCACGCACTTCACGCAGCACATGACCATCAGCAAACAACAGTTGCGCCGGCGGCCGGAACTCAGACGCACCGGCACTGAACAGGGCGAAAATGGCGCAGAGGCTGAGCATGGCCACCAGGGCGCGCAGCAGCTGTTTGGGATAATCACGGCGCAGCACATACGCGCCATACAGCTTGTTCCGGTTTTCAAAGAGCAGGTCGTTCAATGAACTGCGGAGAATGTTTTCGCTTTGCATAACCAGGGTTTTGAACGTGATGAATCGGTTTCAAAACCGGCGCCGGTTACCCAACAGATGCGCCCGGAAAAGGATTCCACAAAGGCGCAAAAGGTTCATTGTTCAAAACATGGGGCGCTCTCCTGCAATTCATTATTCATTATTGATTATTTACCTTTTCCCTGTTCATCATTCCCTGTTCATCATTCCCTGTTCCCTCCCTCCCCTCGCCGGGGTTGCGCGGGAGATTTCGGTCGCAGCGAGGATGGGCAGGCGAAACCACCGCCGGAACGGGGAGTTCCCTGTTCACCATTCCCTGTTCATCATTCCCTGTTCCCATTGTTCCGGCGGGGTTTTCACCAGGGAATCATTCCGGCGAGTACAGGCATTCCGTGCAACCCCGCCGAATTGAAAGGGGGATCCCCATTTCTTCAGTTCCCTGTTCCTTGTTCCCTGTTCTTCATTCCCTGTTCCCTCCCTCCCCTCGCCGGGGTTGCGCGGGAGATTTCGGTCGCAGCGAGGATGGGGCAGGCGAAACCCAATTGACTATTGATTATAGGATTAGGTGCTTTAATCTCAAATCCCTTTTAGACAGATCATTTACCCAGCTTTCTTTTTTGTCTTGAAACAAAAAAGAAACAAAAAAATTCAAGGCTGCAGAAAAATAGCTAAAATGTACGGTCTTACGC
>JAYRPG010000122.1:0-42002 GCA_041911275.1 Ferruginibacter sp.
AGTCGGGGTCGATATTGAAATTCCGCCATTGAATCATGCAGAGATCTGTTTCGCGGATCAGCTTTCGCAGGGCTTCGTATTCTTCCACGCTGTCGGTCATGCCCGGAAATACAAAATAATTGATGCTGGTCCACCCGCCAAACGAACGCACCGTTTTCAGGCTTTCAAACAGGTCTTCAAAGCGGTAATTGTTGGGCCGGTAATAGGGGGTATAAATTTTTTCGCGGGCGCTGTTGGTGCTGACGCGGATGCTGTTGAGGCCGGCTTCACAGAGGGCTTTCACGGCATCCGGCCGCGAGCCGTTGGTGTTGATGTTGATGCTGCCGCGCTGGGTGTGCTTACGGATTTCCAGGATGGCCTCCCGGATGGTTTCCCACATCAGCAGAGGTTCTCCCTCACAGCCCTGTCCGAAGCTCACGATGGGGTAGGGCGCCTGCTGGAGGTGGGGAACGGTAAACTCCACGATCTCTTCGGGGGTAGGCCTGAACGTTAGCCGGTCCTGTGTGCTCACGATGGTTTCATCTTCGGGCTGGAAGCTGATGCAGCCCACGCAGTTGGCATTGCAGGCCGGTGAGCTGGGAACGGGGCATTCCCAGCGGCCGAGTGCAAAGTTGCGGGCGGCGGGGCAGTGATAAGTGTTGCAGCAGTTTTCCATCAGGTGCTGCACCAGCCGGTTGTGGGGATAGTTTTTCAGCAGGTCGGCTGATCCCCGGGCAATCAGCTGTTCGTCGTATCCGGCGCATTCCTGGCGGATATCCTGTTCAATCCGGATGGCGGGTACATAAAAGCGGTTGTTGTACCAGCCGGCTGCGGTGTAGCAGAACAGCGGCAGAGTGGGCGCACCCGGTTCTGTTTCATAGGCCGCAATGTAAAATCCGGTATGCGCTGGGGGGATGAAGGCGGCAACGGCCCAGCCCTTTTCACAGAGCCGCATCTCGCCGGTGGCCACATCGATCCCGATGCCCCGGCGTCCCGGCAGTTCGTACAGGTTGCCTCCTTCCGGCAGTTCGATCCACTCATCGGTGGGGATGGGTACTGCATCCCAGCCGCTGCGGCCGGTAACATAAAGGGTCTTGTCTTCAAATATATTTCCGTTGCCGTCAGAATATAAGATATAGGGGCTGTGCTTCATCGGTGTGGCCGCGCCGGGGATTGACTGCTTCGGCGCGACTGCAAAAGTCGGTCATTTCGGGGAGCCGGCCTTGGGTCAGGCAGAAAAATCAGGTTCAGTAGGGGGTTGCGAAGGGGCTGCAGTTATGCCGCCTGTTGAATTTTTTCCGCACAATAGCGGTTGAAGGCGGCTTCATCCGGGTCGGGGCCGCTGATTTCGAGCTGGAGGAGCCGGTTATTGCGGAAATCAATGGTGAGCAGGCGGTCACGGATCAGGAGGTTGCTGAGCTCATGCCAGGTATAGGATTGCCGGGAGAGGGTTTTGCGGATCCGCAGACCGGCTTCGTCCACCTCGGCTACGGGCTTCCGGTAGCTGAAATGCAGGAAGAGGGTCGTCAGCAGCAGGAAGAGGGGCGCCATCAGGTTGCCCGTTGCTGCCAGCAGCAGGAGGGCTCCGGAGCTTGCCAGCAACCAGGCCGGCAGGCGGTATCGCTGCATCAGGGTGCGGCAGAACAGGCCACCGGTGAGCAGGAGCAGGCCGGCCAGGATGGCGGAGATGCGGGGATGCGGGTTCAGGGAAAAGACAACCAGGATGCCGCCGATGAAGAGCATGGACCGGGTAACCGGAATCCGGATTTCATCGGCATCGGCCTGGATCTGGAAGCTGAACATCGTGCCGGGAATTTACTGCGGATTGGCGGTCACCAGCAGACTGCAGAGATAAAAAAGGCAGCGGGCGCCTACGTTTTCATCCCATTCATCCTGGCTTACGCCCACTTCATTGAGGTCGAAGCCCACGATGCGGCGGCCGCTCTGGTGTATTTTGCGGAACAGGTAAAATACCTGCTCGGTTTCAAAGCCTCCCTGCACGGGGGTGCCGGTATGCGGACAAAGTTTGGGATCCAGTCCGTCGATATCAAAACTGATGTACACCTGCTGCGGCAGCGCATCCACGATGGAGTCGGTGATGGATTTCCAGTTTTCGCCCTCATACTGGCGACGCTTGATTTCCCGGTCAAAAAAGGTAACCACGCGGTCGCTGTGCTCCCGGATATAATCAAACTCCTCCTCACAGTAATCCCGGATGCCCACCTGCACCAGCCGGGTGATCCCGGGAATCTCTTCAAGGGCGTTGTACATCACCGAAGCATGGGAGTAGCGGAAGTTTTCGTATGATTTGCGGAGGTCGCAGTGTGCATCAATCTGCAGGATGCCGAATTCGCCTTTTTGCTCAGCGATGGCCCGGAAGTAACCCAGGGGAGTGCTGTGGTCGCCGCCCAGGAGGGCAACCAGTTTCCCGGCCTCCAGGAGCTCGCGGGTTTGCGTATATACCCATTCGTTGAGGAATATGCCCCCGGCATTTACCTCCTTGAGGGTTTTGCACATGAACTTGTTTTCGTTCACGTCTTCCCCTTCGGAGATGTACTTGATGTACAATTCCGCTTCCCGGCGTAGGTAGTCGCTTTTCATCAGCACCTTCTTGTCTACCTCCCGCATGAAGAATCCCTGCTTCCAGGCATCGCGGAAATCGGGATCAAAAAGATCCACCTGCAGGCTGGCCTTGAAAATATGTTCAGGCGCCCGGGCCGTACCGGCCGAATAACTTACGGTTACTTCCCAGGGAACCGGCAGGATCACCAGCCGGGCATCAGCTTCGCTGGAGGGTAAACCAAAAATATTGTTGTTGGGATTGCCCACCGAATTGGGGTCAAAATGGGAGAGGTCAGTCATCGCTTCCGGTTGTGTGAAATAAGGGCCCGGCATTGGGTTTTGGCCGTGCGGCTGCAAAGATAGTGCGTTCCTTCACTCGGCCGGGAATAAAGTGGAAAAAAGGGGAGCCGGCAGGGGAATATTTTAACATTCAAAACCTCAACAAAGGGGTAGCCGGGTGGTTGAATTGTGCTAATTTCGCAACAGTTCAAGCACACCCTTACATATGAAAAGAACACATATCATCCTGCTGGTGGCCATTGCCTTCGCTATCGGGGCCCTGCTGATGCTTTCGGCCGATTTTTCCACGTACGACACCATTGAGTCGGCCAGGAAAAAGCCGGGCAAATTTGTGCACCTGATTGCCAGCCTCGACAAGTCGGTGCCGTTGGATTATAACCCGGCCAAAGACCCTAATTACATGTCGTTCATGGCGTATGACAGCCTCGGCGGCCGTACCCGCGTGGTGTACCGCAACACCAAGCCCTCGGAGTTTGAGCACAGTGAACGCATTGTGCTCAAAGGCAAGATGGAAGGGGAAGTGTTTGAATGTAAGGAGATGCTGCTGAAATGCCCCAGTAAGTATAAGGATGACAAGAAGGCCCTTGAACAAACCGTCAGCCAGTAATGCGGGCTGCGGGGCTGCATCCGTTAATCTCCCGGAAGGCCTGTGCCTGTCCGGTTCATCCAGGGGAGCCACCTGCGGGTTCCCGGTTCTGTAAAACAATCATCCATGCAATTTGAAGGGGAACACCTGCTGCCCGGTCAATGGGGCCATTTTTTTGTACTGATTGCCTTTGTCAGTTCCCTGCTGGCTTCTGCCGCCTACCTCATGGCAGTGCGGCAGCCCGAAGGCGTCACCCGGTTATCCTGGCTCCGCTATGCCCGCTGGGCTTTCGGTTTGCAGACCCTCGCCGTGTTCATTGTATTCGGCATCATCTTTTACATCTGTGCCAACCATTACATCGAATACCTCTATGCTTACAAGCATACCTCGCGTGAACTGGAGTTCAAATACCTGCTGGCCTGTATCTGGGAAGACCAGAGCGGCAGTTTCATGCTCTGGTCCATCTGCCACAGCCTGCTGGGCCTGCTGCTGATCCGCCGTGCCGGCAGCTGGGAAGCCCCGGTGATGATGGTGGTGAGCCTGGCCCAGGTTTTCCTGGCCATGATGATCATGGGGGTTTATATTTTCGGCACCAAGATCGGCAACAGCCCCTTTGTGCTCACCCGCAATGAAATCAATGGTCCCATCTTCAGCCGTCCCGAGTACCTGAGCCTGATCAAAGACGGGGTGGGGCTGAACGTACTGCTCCGCAATTACTGGATGGTGATTCACCCGCCGGTGCTGTTCCTGGGCTTTGCCGCCACGCTGGTGCCTTTTGCCTATGCCGTGGGCGGCCTCATCACCCGGCGTTACACAGAATGGGTGAAGCCTGCGCTGCCCTATGCCCTGTTTGCTGCGCTGGTGCTGGGCGCCGGCATCATGATGGGAGGGAAATGGGCCTATGAGTCCCTTTCTTTCGGTGGTTACTGGGCCTGGGATCCGGTGGAGAATGCCTCCCTGGTACCCTGGCTCATCCTCGTGGCCGGTATTCATACCCTGCTGGTGTTCAACGCCACGGGGCACTCCCTGCGGGCCACCTACCTGTTCCTGATCCTGGCCTTTGTGTTTGTGCTGTACTCCACCTTCCTCACCCGCACCGGTATCCTGGGCGACACCTCGGTGCATGCGTTCACGGAGGCAGGCAGCGCCATGAATATCCTGATCTTTTCTTTCCTTGTTTTCTTTACCGCGGGTTCTTTGGCTTTATTCTTTGTGCATTACCGGCGCCTGCCGGCCGTGCACCAGGAGGAGGGAACCAATACCCGTGAATTCTGGATGTTCATCGGATCGCTGGTACTCTTTTTATCCGCCCTGTTCATCATCGGCAAAACCTCCATGCCCGTGGTGAATGCGGTTTTCAAAACCAATATCGCCCCGGCTGAGGATGTGGAGTTTTCCTACAATAAGGTAATGGTGCTGGTGGCCGTGGTGATTGGGGTGCTCACTGCCGTTACGCAGTACTTCCGCTACCGCACCACCCCCCGTGGCGAATTTCCCCGGAAGATGGTATGGCCCACGGTGATTGCTGCGGTGCTCACCCTGCTGGTGGCCATCCTCTATCCCATCGTGTATTATCGCCAGGGCGCCGGTTTCCTGGCCGCGCTTTATGTGGCCTTCTTTGCTGCGGTGTACGCGGTGGTGGCCAATGCAGCCTATATCCGCAGCGGCCTCCGCGGTAATTTCAAGGCGGCAGGCGGATCGCTGGCTCACCTGGGCTTTGCCCTGATGATTGCGGGGATGATTGTTTCCGCAGGCAATAAAAAAATCATCAGCGAAGAAAAATACAAAGCCTTCGCCCTGCCCACGGGGATTGATCCGCTCACGAAGCAGCAGGATAATCCGGCCGAAAACATCAACCTCATCCGCCAGGTACCCACCCGCATGGGGGATTATGAGGTGACCTACCTCAACGACAGTTCCGGTCATGAGAGCGGCCGCAACTTTTATCACCTCCTGTTCGAGAAAAAGGCCCCCGGCTCTCAAAAGGTAACGGAGCGTTTTGTGCTGAGCCCGGATGTGTACATCATGAAGGGCAACAGCATGAGCAGCAACCCCGATACCCGGAGTTACCTCACCCATGATGTGTTCACTTATATTTCCTATGTACTCAATCCTGAGAAAGCCGAGGATACCAGTGCCTTTAAGCTCCGCGATGTGCGGGAAGGGGACACCATTTTTTACTCAAATGGGTACATGATTTACAACGGCACCGTCAAGAATCCGGCTTCGAATAAGTTCAACATCAAGCCGGGCGACCTCAGTGTGCTGGCTGATCTTACGGTGGTCACCAAAGACAGTACCCGTTACCGGGCCACCCCGATGCTGTATGTGGAGAAGATTGAGTTGCCGGAAGGCGCAGGCCGTCCGGCGGGGCTCGACAGCATGCGGATTGTACAGGTAGATGATACGGTGTATGCGCAGAACCTGCATATCCGTTTTGCCGGTGTGGCGCCCGACCAGCAGATGATCCAGATCGCCTGGCGCGAAACCGACGCGGTCACTGATTTCGTGACCCTCAAGGCCTATATCTTCCCCTACATCAATTTCGTGTGGATCGGGCTTATCCTGATGTCGGTGGGCATAATGCTCAGTGTTGGTTACCGGGCCCGTTTTTCGCCCGGCCTCAACCTGTTCCTGGTGGCGTTTACGGCCATTTCTTTGCTGTACATGTTTTTATTCGCGGCCAGTTAAAGCAGGCTGAAAAGCAGCGCCCGCGCGGGAGACCGGCACATCACCGTTTTTTTCTGCAGAAATGCCAAAATCTTCTTTTCTGAATACGATTTTTCATTTACTTTTGCCGCCCACCAATTGTTCGGGTGGTGGCGCAGCCCGGTAGCGCACTTGTATGGGGTGCAAGGGGTCGCTGGTTCGAATCCAGTCCACCCGACAACAACACAGATACCCCTGGCGAAAGCCAGGGGTTCTTTTTTTAGGTTGCATGGTCAGCACAGTTTGACAAAATGGGCCATCCCGCACCGCAGCCCCGGACGGGAACTGGTTTTTTGGGGATCCTTTCCCGGGGTGCAGCGCAGTTCATCCGGCGTGATCTGCGGTGGTTGAAGGAGGGTGATATGGTTATTCAGCCGCTCTTCGCTATCTTAGCGCAACGCTAAATCCATGAAGGTTCTCATCCGCCAGGCCACCATTCGCTGTGCTGCATCTCCCCACCACGGACAGACCCGGGATCTCCTTATTCAGGACGGTAAAATTGAAGCTGTTGCCCCCACGCTCGGTGAGGTGCCCGGCGCGCAGTTCATTGCCGCGCCCGGTTTGGAGGTGAGCACCGGATGGGTCGACCTTTTTGCACATGCCTGCGATCCCGGTCTGGAGTACCGCGAAACCCTCGAAACGGCGGCCCGTGCGGCAGCGGCAGGCGGGTTTACGGATCTGTTCCTGCTGCCCAACACCGAACCGGTACTGCACAACAAGGGCCAGGTTGAATACATCGTTAATCAGCAAAAGGTACTGCCGGTAAGGATGCATCCCATCGGCGCCATCACCCGCGATGCGAAGGGCGCCGAACTGGCGGAGATGTATGACATGCGGCAGTCGGGGGCGCGGGTGTTCAGCGACGGCCTCAACCCGGTGCAGCCGGCGGGATTGCTCATCAAGGCCCTGCAATACGTAAAGGCTTTTGACGGGGTGATTGTTCAGCTGCCGGATGACCGCAGCATTGCGCCGCACGCCCTCATGCACGAGGGCATCGTGTCCACCCGGCTGGGCCTGCCCGGCAAACCCGCCCTGGCGGAAGAACTGATGGTGGCCCGCGATATTGAACTGGTGCGCTATACGGGCAGCCGCCTGCACCTTACCGGGGTCAGCACGGCGAGGAGCCTGGACGCCATCCGCCAGGCCAAGGCTGAGGGATTGGCGGTAACCTGCTCGGTTACACCTTATCACCTGGCCTTTACGGATCAGCAGCTGGAGGGGTATGACACCCATCTGAAAGTGAATCCCCCGCTGCGGCCTGAAGCTGACCGGCTGGCCCTCCTGCAGGGCATCGCAGACGGCACCGTTGATGCCATCGCCTCGCATCATCTTCCGCATCATACCGATCATAAGTTGTGCGAATTTGAATATGCCCGTGCCGGGATGGAGGGCCTGGAAAGCGTATTTGCAGCAGCATGGCAGGAACTGCATCCGCTGATCAGCCTCGACACCCTGATTGAAAAACTGACCACCGGGCCGCGTGATATCGCCGGTTTGCCGCATCCGCAGATTGAAGCCGGTGCAACGGCCTGCCTCACCCTGCTTTGCCCCGGTGAATCCTTTGTTTTTGAGGAATCCCTCATCCGTTCGCGATCCGCGAACAATGCCTTTATCGGCCGCAGCCTCCGCGGGAAAGTAAGGGGAATCATTAACGGTGAAAAAATGTACTTTGCGCCATGACCCAGCTGAGTGCCACCCTGAAAGGCCTGATCACCGGTTTGCTGATGATCGTTGCTTCTTTCATCATCTTCGAGGTGAAAGGCAGTTTCGACAACAAACTGCAGTACATCACGTATAGTCTTTATGTAGCCGGTATACTCTGGACCCTCCTCAGTTATGAACGCCGCCCGGAGAACACCGGAAAGTTCGGCGGTTATTTTCTGCAGGGCTTCCGCTGCTTCATTGTGGTGGTGCTGCTGATGGTGATCTTCACTGCGGTGTTTCTGCAGATGCATCCTGAACTCACTGAAGAAATGGCCGCGCATTACCGCAGCGAGCTCCTGAAGCAGGGCAATAAAACCGAACGTGAGATCAGTGAACAGGTGGCCATGGCGCGGAAGAGCTTTATGCCGGTGATGATCATGGCAGCCATATTCAGTTACCTGGCCATCGGGGCGCTGATCACGGCGGTAACGTCGGGTGTGCTGATGCAGCGCCGGCAACAAAGGGCTTAACGGTTTACCTTAACAGCAATCAACGTATGGATATCTCTGTAGTGATCCCGCTTTTCAATGAAGAAGAATCCCTGCCTGAACTGGCAGCCTGGATAGAGCGGGTGATGTTAGCCAACCGGTTCAGCTATGAAGTGATCATGGTGGATGACGGCAGCTTTGACCGGTCGTGGGAAGTGGTTGAACAGTTGTCCCGTGCCAACAGCTGCATCCGCGGTATCCGCTTCCAGCGGAATTATGGCAAGAGTGCGGCACTCAATGAGGGCTTCCGCGCCGCCGCCGGCGATGTAATCATCACCATGGATGCGGATATGCAGGACAGTCCGGATGAAATCCCGGAACTGCGCCGCATGATTGTGGAAGAGGGTTATGATATCGTGAGCGGCTGGAAAAAGAAACGCTACGACAATGCCCTTACCAAAAACCTGCCTTCCAAACTCTTCAACGCCACGGCCAGCCGGGTGAGCGGCATCCGGCTGCACGATTTCAACTGCGGGTTAAAAGCCTATGCGCGGAAGGTGGTGAAGAGCATCGAAGTGTACGGTGAGATGCACCGCTATATTCCGCTGCTGGCCAAATGGGCCGGTTTCCGAAAGATCGGCGAGAAAGTGGTGGAACACCGGGCCCGTAAATACGGAACCTCCAAGTTTGGCCTCAACCGCTTCATCAACGGCTTCCTGGATCTGTTCACCATCATGTTCATGGGCAAGTTCGGCAAGCGGCCCATGCATATTTTCGGGCTCTGGGGCAGTGTGGTGTTTTTCATCGGCTTCCTGACCTGGATCTACCTGTTTGCGGAGAAATTCTTTTTCCTGAAGTTCAATATGACCGACCGGCCGCTGTTTTACGTGGGACTGATTTCCATCGTGGTGGGCACCCAGCTGTTCCTCGCGGGATTCCTGGGCGAGCTGATTGCCCGGAATGCCGGCGACCGCAATCACTATCTCGTAGACCAGCGTGTGGGCTGGTAACCCTTACCGTTAGTGCTGCTGAATTTTGTCAAAACAATCGTGCATGGCTGATCAAGCATCCCGCCGTTCTGTTGTGATTATCGGTCCTGCTTACCCGCTGCGGGGCGGACTGGCTGCTTATGACGAGCGGCTGGCGCGTGAGTTCATACGCCAGGGCTGGGATACCACCCTCTATACGTTTTCCCTTCAGTATCCCGGCTTTCTCTTTCCCGGCACCACCCAGTATTCCACGGAGCCGCCGCCAGGCGATCTCCGCATCCGGGTGTGCATCAATTCGGTGAATCCGTTCAACTGGTGGAAAGTGGGCGAGGAGCTGCGCAAACTGCGGCCCGCCCTGGTGGTGGTGCGTTACTGGCTGCCCTTCATGGGCCCCTGCCTGGGCACCCTGCTCCGCCGCGTGAAGCGCAATGGTTTTACGCGGGTGGTGTGCATTGCCGATAATATTATTCCGCATGAAAAGCGTCCCGGCGACCTGCCCTTTACCCGGTATTTTGTGAAGCCGGTGGATGCCTTCATCACCATGAGCGAAAAAGTGCTCGGGGATCTGCCGCCCTTCTCGGGGAACAAACCGGCCCGCTTCGTGCCGCATCCGCTCTACGATAATTTTGGCGAAAAAATCAGCCGGCAGGAAGCCCGGGCCTACCTGGGCATTCCGGAGGAGCAGAAGATACTGTTGTTTTTCGGATTCATCCGGCAGTACAAGGGCCTTGATATCCTCCTGGATACGATTGCCCTTTTACCGCCGGGCGCCATCGGCGATTACCGGCTCCTGGTGGCCGGGGAGTTTTATGAAGACCGCCAGCCTTATGATGAACAGATCCGGCGGCTCGGCATTGACGACCGGCTGATCCTGCGCACCGATTTTATTCCCGATTCACAGGTAAAGTATTATCTCTGTGCCGCAGATGTGGTGCTGCAGCCTTACCGCAGTGCCACCCAGAGCGGGGTAACGCCGCTGGCCTACCATTTTGAGGTACCCATGATCGTGACCAATGTGGGCGGCTTGCCCGCCCTGGTGCCGGAAGGGAAGGTTGGCCTGGTGGCCGAGCCCAATCCCGGGGCGCTGGCGGATGCGATCCGCCGCTTTTTTGAGCTGGGTCACGATGCCTTTTTACCGGGCCTGGTGGAGGAAAAGAAAAAGTACACCTGGAGCCGGATGACCGGGGCCATTGCGGCACTGGCGGGACTTGCAACAGAGGAGACGGTTTGAGGTTTAGGGAGGTTGAGGAAAGTTTAGGGTAAGCCGTAAAGTATTATTGACGATTCAGCAACCATCATTGACCATTCACGCATGATCTACCGCAGTAAAGCACCACTCAGGATCGGGCTCGCCGGGGGCGGCACAGATGTGAGTCCGTACAGCGATCTCTATGGCGGCGCCATCCTCAATGCCACCATCTCTCTTTCAGCGCTCGCCAGCATTGAACTTACCGATGATCAGCAGATCACCGTGGAAACCCTCGACCGGGGCGAGCGCCAGGTATTTCCCGCCTCGGAGGCATTGCCCATCAACGGCAGCCTCGATCTGCTGAAAGGTGTGTACAACCGCATCCAGCGGGATTTTCCGTTTGCGCCCCGCGGCTTCCGCCTCTCCACTTTTGTGGAGGCGCCGGCAGGATCGGGGCTGGGCACTTCCTCCACACTGGTAGTGGCAGTGCTGGGTGCTTTTGCGGAATGGCTGAAACTGCCGCTGGGTGATTATGATCTGGCCCATCTGGCTTACCAGATTGAGCGGGAAGACCTGCTGCTGGCCGGCGGCAAACAGGATCAGTATGCGGCTACCTTTGGCGGGGTGAACTTCATGGAATTTTATGCGGATGATAAAGTGATTGTGAATCCCCTGCGCATCCGCCCCGAATACCTGCATGAACTGGGCCACAACCTGGTGCTGTATTTTACCGACTCATCCCGGGAGAGTGCCGGCATCATCAAAGAGCAGATGAAGAATGTGCAGGAAAAAAACAGCCAGAGCATTGAGGCCATGCACCAGCTGAAGGAACAGTCCAGGATGATGAAAGAAGCCCTTCTGAAGGGCCGGTTGAATGAACTGGGTGAGATCCTCGATTTCGGCTTCCGGCAAAAACGGCGCATGGCCCACAACATCAGCAATTCGCGGATCGAAACCCTCTATGATGCCGCCAAAGCCGCCGGCGCCACCGGGGGTAAAATCAGTGGTGCGGGCGGGGGTGGATTCATGATCTTTTACTGCCCGGGCAATACCCGATATGCCGTATCGGATGTGCTGCGCAGTTTTGGCGGTGAGGTGAAGCCCTATACGTTTACGAAGTACGGACTGACCACCTGGACGGCCATATAAAACTGTTGCCCGGATCACTGGTTAAAGCAGCCATATCCTCATGAATCGCCCCGGCAACTTCTCCGGCAAACCTGAACATGCAGTGCCGCTGCAAACCTGTATATGATGATACCTGAAAGCTTGCGACGCCGCGAATGGCTGATCCGGCTGACCAACTGGGAGTACTGGCCCTTCAACGTTGTTTACGGGCCGCTTTATCCTTACTGGCTTTTCCTGGTGATGCGTTCAGGCTCTTTATTCTTTTTCAATACCTCCAATCCCCGCATCCGCAACGGCGGGTTCCTGCTGGAGAGCAAGCGGGAAATCTATGAGCTGTTGCCGGAAGGCAGTTATCCCGAAACCCTTTTCTTCAAAGCCGGTACCGCCTGGGCAGCCCTTGAAGCGGCGATACAGGCCAGTAGCCTCCGGTACCCACTGGTGGCCAAGCCCGATGTGGGGATGCGGGGCATGCTGGTGCAGCGGGTGGAGCATGCCGCCGAATTAAGGGCATTTGCCACCCAGGCTGAGGTGGATTTCCTGGTGCAGTCGCTCGTGGAATATCCGATGGAAGCCGGTATTTTTTATTACCGTTACCCGGGTGAGGAGGAAGGACGTATTTCGGGTATTGTGGGGAAGGCGTTTTTGACGGTGAAGGGAGATGGCCGGTCAATCGTGGAAGCTCTTATCCGCAAGGATCCGCGGGCCCTGCTGCAACTGCGCACACTCCGCCATACCCAGCCCGGTTTGCTGGATACGGTATTGCCGGAAGGGGAGGAGCGCATCCTGGTGCCTTACGGCAATCATGCCCGGGGATCAAAGTTCTGGGATTGCAGCGCGGAAGCCGACGAACAGCTGCACCACGAGATCAACTGGATCTGCAGCCGGATCCCCGGATTTTATTTCGGACGGCTGGACATCCGTTTCCGCAGCTGGGACGAGCTGCGGGCCGGTAAGCATTTTTCCATCATCGAACTCAACGGAGCCGGCAGTGAACCCACGCACATGTATGACCCGGCCCATTCGATCTTTTTTGCGTGGAAGGAAATTCTGCGCCACTGGAACATCCTGTTCCGCATCAGCCGGCTGAACCACCGGCAGCTGAACATGCCTTACATGCCTTTCCGGCAGGGGGTACGCATGCTGCGGGAGAACAGTGCCTATGTGAAAAAAATCAGTAAGCCGCTGCGCCTGGAACTGAACGGCTGAAGGGCGGTTCCGCAACCTCATCAAAACAAATCCGGGCCCTGGGGCCCGGATATTTGTATATAGCCACTCAAAGTAAAACCTCAGTCAACCAGCACCTCATGCCGGGCATGCGCTTCGGTGAGTTTACGCTGCACTTCATAGCTTACCGGGGCATACGAATCAAAGAACATACGGAAACGGGCCCGGCCCTGGGTTAAGCTGCGGAGGCTGGACGAGTACTGGTGCATCTGCGCCAGCGGCACTTTGGCCACCACTTTCTGGAAATGGCCTTCGGCTTCCATGCCTTCCACGATGCCCATGCGGGTCTGGAGATCGCCCATCACGGCGCCCACCATTTCATCGGGGCAGAGCACTTCTACGGTATAGATGGGTTCCAGCAACTGGGGATCTGCTTCCATGAAGGCCTGGCGGAAAGCCTGCAGGCCGGCAATTTTGAAGGAGATATCATTGCTGTCCACTTCGTGCATCTTGCCATCGTAAACGCATACCCGAATATCGCGGGCCGGGTTGCCGGTCAGCGGACCGTTCTGCATTTTCTCCATCACGCCTTTCAGGATGGAGGGCAGGAAGCGGGCGTCGATGGCGCCGCCTACGATGCAGTTGCAGAATACGAGTTTGCCGCCCCAGTCGAGGTTGAATTCCTCCTTGTGACGCAGGTTCAGTCCCTCGGGGTTGGGCATGCCTTCGTACCAGGGTTCGATGCGCATGTACACTTCAGCAAACTGTCCGGCGCCGCCGCTCTGCTTTTTGTGGCGGTAGTTGCTTTCCGAACGCCGGCTGATGGTTTCGCGGTAGGGGATCCGCGGTTTTTCCAGTTTCACTTCCAGCTTGTGGATGTTTTCAATCTTCCACTGCAGCACTTTCAGGTGCAGTTCGCCCTGGCAGTGCAGCAGGGTTTGTTTCAGTTCGGGCGAAACCTCGTACCGTACGGTGGCGTCTTCTTCCTGGAGGGTATGCAGGGCCTGGGCCAGTTTTTCCTCATCCCCCTTGTTCACCACGCTGATGGACAGGGTGAGGTTGGGATGCGGAAAGGCGATGGGTACCAGTTCAAGATTGGCGCCTTTTTCGTGCAGGGTATTGTTCACATGGGTGGATTTCAGTTTGATGGTGGCGCCGATGTCTCCGGCTACCAGTTCCTGAACGGGCACACGGTTGTGTCCTTCCAGCTGAAAGAGCTGGTTGATTTTTTCGGTAACCCCGGTGTTTTCATTCACCAGTTCGCTGCCCACTTTTACGGCGCCGCTGTATACTTTAAACAAACTCAGCTCGCCGATATGCGGTTCGATGATGGTTTTGAAAACAAAGATGCAGGCGGGTCCGCCGGTATCGCAGCTCAGTTTACCGCCGGCTTTAGTTTGCTGGGGCGGCATTTCATTGGGGGCGGGGCATACATAATCAATGAAACTGAGGATGCGCCCGATGCCCATATTTTTTTCAGCCGATGCACAGAAAACGGGGAAAATGTCATGCTTGATCATGGAGGTATGCAGACCGGCTTTCATTTCCTCTTCCGTGAGTTCGCCCTGGTCAAAATATTTTTCCATCAGGCCTTCATCATTGGCCGCGATGGTTTCCACCAGTTCTTTGTGCAGCTGGTCGGCTTTTTCTTTTTCCGATGCCGGGATGGGCAGCTTTTCGGGTTTGCCGCCTTCCGGGGGGAAGCTGTACATCACCATGTTCAGCACATCCACAATCTGGCTGAATCCGGCGCCCGATTGCACGGGATATTGTACGGCTACCACGTTGCCGCCGAAATGGGTTTTGGCTTCACGGAGGGTGCGGTCAAAATCAGCTCCGTCAGCATCCAGTTTGTTGATCACAAACAGGGTGGGGGTTTTGAACTGGTCGGTATATTCCCAGATGATATCGGCGCCCACCTCCACGCCGCTGACTGCGTTCAGCACCATCACGCCGGTATCGGCCACCCGGAGGGCACTGATCACTTCGCCGGCGAAATCATCGTAGCCCGGGGTGTCAATGATGTTGATTTTGTAATCTTTCCAGGGGCAGTGCAGCAGGGTGGCGAATACCGAACTCTGCCGTTCTGTTTCCAGTTCGTGGTAATCGCTTACCGTGTTTTTGCCGGTAACGGTGCCGCGGCGTTTGGTAATCCCTGCATCAAAGAGCATACTTTCGGCCAGGGTGGTTTTTCCGCAGCCGGCATGCCCCAGCAGGGCGATATTCTTTACGTGGTTGGAATCATAAGTGGCCATAAAACAAGATTTTAGTTTGGTACCATACGGTTGAATAACCTGCCAGGCCCGTTGTTTGGCGGGCCTGGGCAGGTTATGGTTACGATTGAATGAAAGTGTGGAACTCCTTTTCGAGTTTGTCAAGATCAGCCAGCAGCAAATCCAGCTTGTCTTTGATGTAATGGTGCGGGATGCGGTGCCCGAAATTGGGATGCCGTTCTGCTTCCTGCACATGGTGCCTGATTTCGTGTTTCAGGTCGTGGATGTTGATGAGCTGAATGTGGAACTGGTTGTGGAAATGCTCAATGCCCAGCAGTACCTCATGATCGGTTTTGCCCGGGGCGAAATAATACAATTCATTTTTGAGGTTGTTGATTTTCTGGCGGTAAGCAGCCAGTTGATCGTACCATTTGTTGCACTCGTCGATGAGTGAACGGTGTTGTGCTTCCGTAACCATGGGGAATCGTTTTTAAAAGTTGAACAATGCGTTTCAATCGTTATTTCCGGGAGCGGATAATGCTGTAATAAAGGTAGAAACAGGGTGGCCAAAAATCCTGATATCGGTCATGCTGAACGGTAAACCTTGTCATTTTCAGGCGGGTAGCGGGGGCGGATCAACCGGCATGCACTGGTTAAACCAAGCTACGGCATTTGCTTCGCCGTTGCAAGGGCTGCCGTACAGATTTTTTTGCGGGGAGGGAGGAAAAGGGCATTCCGGCTGTGCAGCCAGTCTGCCCTTGTGCTGGTCTGCTCCATCCGGTGCCTGCCGGCTCCGCTGTTTCGCCAACGGTTAGCCTCACCCGAACCGGGGCTGTTTCCAAAGCATTGATTCTTGAGGGCTTATGGGGTGTGAACCGGAATATTTTATTTCTGAATGCGGATTTTTTGTTGGATTTTTGATACGCTGTGCCTGCCGCTGAAATGCCGGCTGGCTCAGGATGGCCATGGTTTTCCGGCGAACAACCTGTTAGCTGATGAACCTCGCCTTTTTGAATCTGTTACCCCGCAAGTAAATATTATTGACCAATTGAACAATCCATGAAAAAAAATTACGCTATTCTGCGCCTTGTTGCGGTGTCTGTCCTGGTGCTGCTGAGCAGTACCCTCACGCAGGCCCAGTTCATCGTTTATCCTGTTCCGGCAGAGCCGGTAACCCGGGGTTTCGACAGTACCCTGCTTACGGTACAGATTTCCTTTCCTGCCTGTACCGGGGCAACGGTTACCGTTAACCTGGGCGCCACCAACAATCCCGGCACTGTGGAATACATACCGGGTTCCATCAGCAAGGTGAGCGGTACCGGCACCATAACGGAAAGCAATATCACCGATCTCCGCAATCCGCAGTTTTTTGTGGGCAATACCACCCTAGGCCAGACGCTTCGCTTTACCCTGCGCCGCCGGGCTTTCTGCGGATCGGCAGCGTCCACAAAAGATAACATCATCGTTACCGGTACCGGCTGCAGCTTCAGCGACGTGGATGCCAACCTGAATACCTATGGCCTGCTGGCGCCGGCCTTCACCGTTACGCCTCCTGCCCCCCTCGTGAATGCAGTGGTGGGGAATACCTATAGCCGCACCATTGGTGTGGTGAACGGGGGCAATGGCTGTGCCGACACGGTAGGTTTCTGGATCAAGTATCCGCCTGAATCCATGCAGCTCAACAGCCTCAGTTCCGGGGGCAATCCCTTAACGCCGGTATATACCGATGGCGACAGCAGCTATTATCTGCTTACCGGTGATTTGCTGGGACCGGATCACCGGCTCTGCAATGGTGAATCTGTGAGCCTGGTGGAAAATGTTACGCTCCTGCAATGCAATGTGGTGACCACCTACGGGGTGGCCGGTTTCGATTATTCCGGCGCCCGCTGCCAGTCGCGTACACAGGTCAGCGGCATGAGCATGAGCAATGCTGCGCCTTCCATCAGTGTTCGCTCGGCTTCTGATGCGCTCTCCTCCTGCTTTGTTTCGGCGCCCCGTGCCATGGTGTACATCCTCAAAAACACCGGGGCGGGTACGGCCATCAATTTTGTGATCAATACCGGTACGCATTTCAATAACCTGCCCCGCGGCGACAGTTACGGTTACATCGATACGGCCACCCTGCAGATTTCCGTGAAGGGGGCCCCGGCTTTTCACCCCGACAACAGCATTTATACCGGCATTGTGCAAACCTTCAGTTCTGCCGGCGTCAACAACCTGGCTTGCAACGAGGGCCAGGTAGCGCATATGCAGCTCACCCTGCCCGGAACCATCTTCCTGGCGCCCGGCGACTCCATGGTGATCACGTACAACATGGTTTACTGCCCCAGTGCCAACACCTGCACAGACATTTACCAGGGCTTTGGCCAGGGCACCCAGGTGTCGTACAAGAACGCCTGCGGCAACACCACGTATTCCTCCGGCAACTATGTGGGCAGCAGCTCTGCCGCCTACAATATTCCTTCCATCACGGCCTTTGAATTTCCGGCCCAGGTGCGGGCAGGCGACTGTTATGATGTAACACTTTCCAGCAGTACCAGTCCCACCCCCGCACTTTCCAACCGTGGTTATGTGGAATATGCCATCAGCATGCCGCCCGGGGTTACCTTCAGCGCGGCCAACCTCATTGGCGCGGTAGCGTCACCGCATGCGGGTTATCCCCGTGTGGTGGGCAATACGGTGGTCACCCGTTATCCGGTGAATACCAGCGGCAACCCGGTGAAGTTCATTTTCTGTACGCCCACTACCTTGTGTTCCACAGAAATCCTGAATGCGGTCATCACCGTGAGCCCCGACAGCATCTGTGCCATCAACAACCCGGCATCGGTGAATGCCGTGAAACGCTGTGCCAGTTCTTCCATTGATTTTGTGTGTACCGGTCCCTGTGCCAGCGGGGGTACCGTTCCCGTGTACTGGAAATACCGCCGCAAGAATTTTGGTCCGGCCGACAACGACTTCAATAAAATGCCGGATGCAATCGGGGTGGTGAATCCCGATGTGGTGTACCAGGACCGCTACCGCCCCGGTGATACCCTCATCAGTGAGTACCGCGCTTACCTGGTTCCGCAAACCAGTCCGGCAACGATCAATGCGTGGAACCACATCAATTCCAACTGGTCTTTCTCCAAGCATATCTGGCGGCCTGCCGGCACAGCTACGGTAACGATTAAACGCGGCGGCACCGAAACCGTGGTGCCCGGCGTGCCCATCCGCACCGTAACCTATGGCCGTGAATTCAATGCCGATTTCAGTCAGGCGCCCTTGGCGCTCACCAGCCTGGCGCCCTTCCAGCCCAACGACAGCGTGATTGTGGTGGCGGAGTTTGTGCTGCGCGACAGCCTTCTGTCGGCGTCCAATTCCAGTCAGCACATGACGGTGGTGGATGACGGCACCCGCGGCAAGCAGTATGCCGATGCACCCGATATTGTGCTGCTGCGTAACAGCGTACACGCCAGCGTAGTGGCCAACCCGGCGCCGGCCAGTCAGTTTACCTGTTTTGTGCCGCTCTACAATGCCAATACGCTGCACCTCTTCCATTTCTCGCTGCTGTATGGCAATAACCTTACCGGCTGTAATGCGGCCCGTCATGAAATCAGGGGCTTCACGCGTAAACTGTCCGGCTATACGGCCAATTATTTCCCGGGTGAGTACCGGCCTGAATTTTTACCCGACAGCCTGATCCTGTATTTCCCGGCGGGCATGACGGTGATTCCCGGCAGCCAGAGTGTTACCGGCATCGTGAACAACACGGTTCCGGCGCCCACCAACCTCACGGCCGCCAATGTTGCCCCGTATATCAGTATTGAAGGGTCATCCATTACCGGCACTACGGTTACCTTCAATGCCCGCGCCGCCCTTACCGATAACCCGAACTGGAAAGTGCAGAGCGAGGGTACGTTCTATACGTTTGGTATGGATGCCCGCGGCAGCTGTGCCACCCCCAACGCATTCAGCATTGCGGGCCGCCAGGTAGGCCGTACGTATCAGTGGCCTTCGCCGGCTGCGGAAGCCACCTTCGACGATTCGGCGCGTACGCAAACCAGTTCCAGCTTTACGGTGCTGAACAAACCGAATGTGAACCTCAGTTCACCCGATGCCACGTCAACGCCTTCCAGTGATACCGCGGTATGGACGGTGCTGTTGCAGAACAGCAGTGCCCAGTCTGCACCCTTCAATTTCATCCGCCTGGTCCCCAACGGTTCCTTCACCGATTACGTGGTGAAGCTCAATGGCTCGCCGATCAGCCCGAATGGGGATGGCCTGTACCAGGTGAGCAGCCTCGCTGCAGGCGCTACCGGTATCCTCACGGTTTCGGCCAATACCAACAGTTGTGCGCTCGACAGTATCCGCATCGAAAGCGGATGGGATTGCGCCGGCTACCCCACGGGCGCCGACCTGGCTGCCTATGGCTGCTGGAAAACCCTCTGGCTGAAAGCCGATCCCCTGCCCAGCCAGATTCAGCTTACGGCCGACCGGCAACCGCAAGTGCCGAGCATCGAATTGTGTGCTACAGACACCGTGATCTTTAAAATCAACAGCGCGCTGGCCAATTATGCCGATAATCCCGAATTCAGGGTAACCCTTCCCGTGGGCATGTCGGTTACCAGCGCTGAAATCGAATACCCCGATGGCAGTGGCAACTGGGAGGCCGTTTCGGCCGTTAACGACAACGGGGTGCAGGTGTATGCAGTGGAAGGACACAGCCTCGTTACCGAAGCGGGCCTGCCCGGCACCATCAGTAACCCTGGTGCACAGGGCCGTGCAGCCCGGCTGCGGCTCATCTATACCACTGATTGTGATTTTGTGAGCGGCAGCAAGATGAGCGTCCAGCAGCGGGCCGACCGCCCCTGCGGTTCACCCATCACTACCGATCTGGGTTATAACGCGATCCTCCGGGCCAACCCGGTGAATATTACCGGCGCCACCAGCCCGGGCATCGTGGCCTTCAGCCTGAACCTGGCGCCGCTGGAAATCAATTGCGGCACCGCCAGCATCACGGGCAGCATCACGCCGTCGGGTCAGTCAACCACCATTACCGATACCATCGTGGTTACCCTGCCCACGGGGATTCAATACGCCGGAAACTTTAGCAGTGCGGAAGGCATGACCGTAGCCGCCGGCTTCCCTGTGCAGGAAACGGATGGCACCGAAACCCTGAAGCTCAAAGTGCCCGATGGCGTTACCTCGGGCAACACGGTGAACTTCAGCTTTGATGTGGCCGCGGCTTATGTGAACCTCGGTTGCGGCAGTCTTACGCTTTCCAGCCGCTACGAACGTACTTTCGGTGCGCTCTCCTGCGGCGGGAATATTTGTCCCAACGCGGCCCGTTCCATCCAGGCCACCAGCGAGAACAGCATCAATGTGGTGAAACCGGTGCTGAATATCACCGGCTTCCAGTACCTGTCGGGCAGCCTTTCAGAGGGCGGCACGGCTACGGTGGTGATCACCGTGAATAACAGCTCCAGCCTGCCTGCACCGGCTGGAACCTATAAGGTGGAATTCTTCTGCGGCAGCAACAGCACGCCGTTCGCTTCCGAACTGTTTGGTCCGGAGATACCGGCACAAGGCAGTGCCTCGGGCAACCTCACGATTTCGGTGCCGGCAGCGCCTTATTGTGGCGGCAGCAATGTGTACACGGCCATGATTCGTCCGCTCACCGCAGCCAACGAAACCCAGTGTCTCTGTGAAGAAACCTCCCGCAGCACTTTTGAAGTGGTGCCGGTAACCCTGCAGCGGTTCAATGCCAGCCAGCAGAACTGCCGCATCCAGCTGGAATGGAAGGCGGCCACCGAACTGAACCTGCAGGCCTATACGGTGGAAACCAGCACCGATGGCCGTCAGTTTGAACCCGTAGCCAGCCTTCCGGGCCGGGGCAGCAACAGCACTTATGGCTTCAGCCACCAGCCCCGCAACGGCCGCGTGTACTACCGGTTACGCATGACCGACCGCGACGGCAGCTATGCATTCAGTAATATTCTTGCCCTGAACTACTCCTGTTCAGGCCGTCAGTCGCTGGTGTATCCCAACCCGGCCGGCAGCAACCTGAATGTGAACCTCAGCGGTTACAACAGCCGGGTAGAAGCCCGCCTGCTGAATGGCCTGGGCCAGGTGATCTATGGCGCGCGCCTGCAAAACGGTACCAACCGCATTGCGGTAGACCAGTTGCCCGCAGGCACCTACACCCTGCTCATCACCGAAGCCGATCAGGCGCCGGAGGTGCATAAAGTGGTTATCCGCCGTTAAGCAACGGCAGTTGAAATAAAAGGGCTGTACGGTTGCGTACAGCCCTTTTTTTATGGCGCCGGTATTCCTCTGCATGCCCCATGCGGATGATGAAAATAAAAAAGCCGTGCAGGGGTCTGCACGGCTGGAATATTCAGAAACGGCTTGATCAGTTGGTTCAGGCTTTCTCCACGTCGCTGGCCACCATTTCCTTCACGAGGGCCTGGAGGTCGTAACGCGGTTGCCAGCCCAGTTTGGTTTTGGCCTTGGTGGCATCGCCGATGAGGAGGTCTACTTCTGTGGGCCGGAAGTATTCCGGGTCCACCGCAATCACTTCCTTGCCAATCGGCAGCTGGTAAGCCGGGTTGCTGCAGGATTTCACGCGACCGGTTTCATTCACCCCTTCGCCGGAGAATTCAATTTCAATACCGGTTTCGGCAAAGGCCATCCGGATAAAATCGCGTACGGTGGTGGTGATGCCGGTGGCAATGACATAATCTTCGGGCTGGTCCTGCTGCAGGATGAGCCACATGGCTTCCACATAATCTTTGGCATGTCCCCAGTCGCGTTTGGCATCCAGGTTGCCCATATAGAGTTTATCCTGTTTGCCTTTAACGATGGCGCCTACGGCCCGCGTGATTTTGCGGGTTACGAAGGTTTCGCCGCGCAGCGGGCTTTCATGGTTGAAGAGGATACCATTGCAGGCGTAGATGCCATAGGCCTCCCGGTAGTTGACCGTGATCCAGTAGGCATAGAGTTTGGCCACCGCATACGGACTGCGGGGATAGAAGGGCGTGGTTTCGCTCTGCGGAACCGCCTGCACCAAGCCATACAGTTCGGAGGTGCTGGCCTGGTAGATCCGGGTCTTTTTTTCCAGGCCGAGGATGCGGATGGCTTCCAGCAGGCGGAGGGTGCCGATGCCGTCGGCATTGGCGGTGTATTCCGGTTCGTCGAAACTTACTTTAACGTGGCTCATGGCGGCCAGGTTGTAAATTTCATCGGGTTGTGTTTCCTGGATGATCCGGATCAGGTTGGTGCTGTCGGTCATGTCGCCATAATGCAGCTGGAACCGCACATTTTTTTCATGCGGATCCTGGTATAGGTGGTCGATGCGCTGGGTGTTGATCAGGGATGAACGGCGTTTGATGCCATGCACTTTATAGCCCTTTTCCAGCAGCAGGTCGGCGAGATAAGCGCCGTCTTGTCCGGTGATACCGGTAATCAGCGCGGTTTTTCCGGTATGGGAGGTTTTACTCATAATAATCGGTAGTAATTAACGGTGGGGGGTATAGGTTTATTTTCTGCTGAGGTGGTTCTCCAGGAAATCCTGGTAGGCGAGGGCAATGCCTTCCGGCAGGGCGGTGCGGTGCTGCCAGCCCAGTCCATGGAGTTTGGAAACATCCATCAGTTTACGGGGGGTGCCGTCGGGTTTGCTGCTGTCAAAAACCAGTTTGCCCGTAAAGCCCACAATATCCTTCACCAGGGCAGCCAGTTCGCCGATGCTCAGGTCTTCACCGGTTCCGATGTTCACCAGCTGTTCGCCGTTGTAATGCTGCATCAGGTAAACGCAGGCTTCGGCCAGGTCGTCGGCAAAAAGAAATTCGCGTTTAGGCGTTCCTGTTCCCCATACCACCACTTCCTCCGCCTGGCTCATTTTGGCTTCATGCATTTTGCGGAGCAGTGCCGGCAGTACGTGGGAGGTGTTGAGATCGTAATTATCACCGTAACCGTAAAGGTTGGTGGGCATCACACTGATGAAGTTACAGCCATACTGGCTGCGGTAGGCTTCACAGAGTTTGATGCCGGCTATTTTGGCGATGGCATACGGTTCATTGGTGGGTTCCAGCAAACCGGTGAGCAGGTAGTCTTCCTTCAGGGGCTGCGGAGCCAGTTTAGGATAGATGCAGGAGCTGCCGAGGAACATCAGTTTCTGCACGCCGTTGCGGGCAGCGGCGTGAATGATGTTGGCTTCAATCATGAGGTTGTCATAAATGAAGTCGGCCCGGTAGGTATTGTTGGCATGGATGCCGCCTACTTTGGCAGCAGCCAGGAACACATATTCCGGTTTTTCGGCTTCAAAAAAGCGGTTGACCGCTTCCTGGTTCCTTAAATCCAGTTCTGCTGAGCTGCGGGTGATCAGCTGGCTGTAACCCGCGGCAGCAAGGTTGCGGTAAATGGCGCTGCCCACCATTCCCCGGTGGCCGGCAATGTATATCTTATTATTTTTTTCCATTTTGGATAGCGGGCACGAAGATAATTTTTTTCAACTGAAATCGGCCGGAATGCACCGGCTCAGGCTTTGTGGTAGTAGCTGAGGTGCCAGTCAACATACCGGCTGACGCCGGTTTCCACCGGGGTAACGGGGTGATAACCGATTTCTTCCTGCAGCGACCGGATATCGGCATAGGTTTTCAGTACATCGCCCGGCTGCAGGGGCATGAGGATGCGTTCAGCTTTTTTATTGAGTTTTTGCTCGATGGCTTCAATAAAATCGGTGAGTTTCACCGGGTGGCTGTTGCCGATATTGTAGATGCGGTAAGGCGCAGGGGAGGAAGAGGGCAGGGGGTTGCGGGCATCCCAGGCCGGGTTGCCGGTGGCTGGTTTTTCCAGCACTTTCAGCACGCCGTACACGATATCGTCCACATAGGTGAAGTCGCGTTCCATCTCACCGTTATTGAATACCTGGATCGGCTGGTCGTTGATGATGGCCTGGGTAAACAGGTGCATCGCCATATCGGGCCGCCCCCAGGGGCCGTACACGGTGAAAAAACGCAGCCCGGTGGTGGGGATGCCATAGAGGTGGCTGTACACATGTGCCATCAGTTCATTGCTTTTTTTGGTGGCAGCATAGAGGCTGATGGGGTGATCCACTGTTTCGTCGGTATGGAAGGGGATGGCTTCATTCAGGCCGTACACGCTGCTGCTGCTGGCATATACGAGGTGGCCGCACTGGTGATGGCGGCAGCATTCCAGCAGGTTGGCGAAGCCCACGATATTGCTGTTGATATAGGCGGAAGGGTTAGTGAGGCTGTAGCGCACGCCTGCCTGGGCGGCCAGGTTCACCACCCGGTCAAAACGCTGGGTGGCAAACAGCTTTTCCAGGTTTTCCCGGTCTTCCAGCTGCAGTTGAATGAAGGCGTAGCCCGCCTGTGTGCGGCTGCGGTACAAGCTGTTGTAGCTGAGGCTGGCTTCATCGATGCCGGCAGCTTTCAGGCGGTCGGTTTTCAGTTGTACGGAATAATAATCATTGATGGAATCCAGTCCCACCACTTCATATCCTTCCTGCACCAGCCGGTTGGCCAGGTGAAACCCGATGAATCCTGCGGTGCCGGTAACTAATATTTTCATGTTGCAGTTAAGTTATACGGCTGCCGCCATTTCTTTCTGATAAAGTGAATAGAGTATCTGCACAATCCGCCCGGAGGTTTGTCCGTCCCAGCGGTCAGGAATATTTCCTTTTTTCCAGTTGTTCTGCATGATCTGCTGCAGGCATTGTTCCAGCCTGGCGATGTTGTCGCCAATCAGTTCGTTCGTGCCCTGCGTCACCGTTTCAGGCCTTTCGGTGGAATTCCGGAGGGTGAGGCAGGGGATATGCAGCACCGTGGCTTCCTCAGTAATCCCTCCCGAGTCGGTGATAACGCCTTTGGCGTGTTTCACCAGGTAGATGAACTCCAGGTAGCCCAGCGGGTCGATCTGAATCAGTTTGTCGGTGCTGATGTTAAAGTTATCGAGAATTTTCCGCGTGCGGGGATGTACGGGGAATACGGTGGGGTAATCGCCCGTAGACTGGTTGATGGCTTCAAGCAGTTGCCGCAGTTTAACCGGATCGTCTACATTGGAGGGGCGGTGCAGAGTTACCAGGAAGTACTGCCCGGCCTGCAGTTTTTGCTCTTCCCAGAAGGCGGGCTGGCGGATGCGGCCGAGGTTCTGGTACAGGGTGTCGATCATGGTATTGCCCACGAAATGAATGCGGTGATCAGGCACCTGCAGTTTGCGCAGGTTTTCGTTGGCAATTTCGCTGGTGGTGAAAAAATGGTCGCAGATAGAGTCGGTGACAATCCGGTTGATTTCTTCCGGCATCGTCATATCACCCGAACGGATACCCGCTTCCACATGCACCACGTCCACGCAGAGTTTTTTAGCGGTGAGGGTACAGGCCATGGTCGATGTTACATCGCCCACCACCAGCACCACATCGGGCCGGTTTTCCATCAGTTCCTTTTCGAATTTCACGAGGATGCCGGCAGTTTGTTCAGCCTGGGTGCCGCCGCCGCATTCGAGGTTCACGTGCGGATCGGGGATGCCCAGCTGCTCAAAAAAATCGCCGCTCATCTTTTTATCGTAGTGCTGGCCGGTATGCACCAGCCTGTACTGAATAGAATGCCCCTGGGCTTGTGCTGCAAAGATGGCCTTGATGATCGGGGCGATCTTCATGAAATTGGGCCGGGCGCCGGCTACAATGGTAACTAACATAACACGGGTATTAATGGGGGTATATGCCAGACCGGTACACCGGTAGCCGGCATTTTGTTAATGAGTTATTAACGGCTTTGTCACCGTATTTATTATCGGCGCTGTACCACCGTTTTTTCCGGCGTTGTCCAGCCTTTGGACCGGATAAAGTCCGTGATTTCGCGGGTAAAGATTTCCGCGCCCTCCCGGGTAAGGTGGCCGGCATCATAAAAGTACCGGGCATTGCGGTAGGCCTGCTGCGTGCTGTCGTATTGCATCACGGTGGCCGATTCACCCGCTACCGCCTGCACCCGTTCCGCGAAACCTGCGGTGGCCAGCCCGTAGTTGGGGGCCAGGGCCAACAGCACTTTGATGTTATTGCGGCGGCAGAGGTCAAGAAAGCGTTTGAAGCTGCCGATTTTGGCACTGTCTTCACCTGCCACATCATAGCTTTTATTCGTAGTGTTGAAGGGGCTGTTGAATTTCGGGCTCCGGAACACTATGGGCATCGACCCGTCGGCCTGGATGGTGTCGATGGGGTCGAAATGTTTTTTGCGGAAATCAAAATTGCTGAGGCCCAGCTGGTGCACCACAAAAAGCCGGGACAGCACCGCGTCTTTCTCGCCGTGTTCGATCAGGGTATTGCGTACATCCTCATATTTTACGAGCGGGTAAAGGCGGTCGTAGCGGAAGAGGATGGTGGAGGTGGTTTTAAACTGGTACGGATCATCCAGTGCCAGGATCAGCACCTGTGGTTTTTTATTGGGATACTGCAGCAGCTTGCTGAGCAGGTATTCGTGGAACAGGATGTTGGATCCGGGATAGGAGAGGTTGAAGGCTTTCATCCCCAGGCTGTCGCCGGCCTGCGACGCGATGATGTCGCGGGCGCCGCGGGAGGAGCCGAACACCAGGAGGTCGGCCTCGATTTTCCCCTGCAGGATCCACTCCAGCCGCTGATCAAGTTCACGGCCGGGCGCACTGTTCCGAACGAGCAGCAGGGCTTTCTCCAGTATGAAAAATATACTGAAGTACAGCAGGCATTTGAGCAGGAAGGTTTTCATCGGTCAGAACTGGAAGTAAATGAATTGTTGTTCTTTGCCCATGAAAAGGAATACCGCCACCACCAGCAGGTAATAGAATGCCCAGCGGGCGGGGCGGGGCCAGCGGAAGGCAAATCGCGACAGGGCATAAGGATGTTCCCGGCCGGCCCATTCCACCAGGATCAGGAAGCATACCAGCAGGATGGCCATCGCGGGATGGGTGGTGATGCCGATGAAGGCCCGTTCATCGGGCAGGCGGAACAGCGACTCGGAGAAGATCTTCCGGATGTAGCGGAAGGCCTGGGTTACCGACTCGGCCCTGAAGAAGATCCAGGCCAGCACGGTGAGCAGGAAGGTGCTCCCCATCGCCAGCAGATCCCGCAGCCCGGGCAGTTTTTTACCCTGGGCCACTATTTCAAGGTTGTTGCGGTTTTTGTTGGTGAGCAGCAGCGGCATAAAGTAAAGCGCATTCAGCGCCCCCCAGATGATGAAGGTCCAGTTGGCGCCGTGCCAGAACCCGCTCACGAGGAAGATGATGAAGGTGTTGCGCACCCGCATCCACATGCCGCCCTTGCTGCCGCCCAGCGGGAAGTAGAGGTAGTCGCGGAACCAGCTCGACAGGGAAATGTGCCACCGGCGCCAGAATTCGGCGATGTCACGTGAAAAATACGGAAAGGCAAAATTGCGCAGCAGCTCGAAGCCCATCATTCGGGCCGTGCCGAGGGCAATGTCTGAGTAGCCGGAGAAATCCCCGTAAATCTGGAAGGCAAAGAAGATGCCGCCCAGCAGCAGGGTGCTGCCGTTAAGGGTGTCGTATTGGGCAAAGATGCTGTTGGCAAACTGGGCACAGGTATCGGCCACCACCACTTTCTTAAAGAGGCCCCAGAGGATCTGCCGCATGCCGTCTACCACCCGGCTGTAATCGAAGTGGCGTTCTTTTTTGATCTGCGGCAGCAGGTGGGTGGCCCGTTCAATCGGTCCGGCCACCAGTAGCGGGAAGAAGCATACGAAAACGGCATATTCCATGAAGTTCCGTTCCGCGGTTATTCTGCCGTTGTAAATATCGATTACATACGACAGTCCGTGGAAGGTATAGAAGGATATGCCCACGGGAAGGATTACTTCCAGCGTCCATACGCTCACTTCGATGCCGAACTGGCTGAGGAGGGATGCAAAAGATTCAGCAAAGAAATTGTAGTACTTGAAAATACCCAGGAAGCCCAGGTTAACCAGCACGCTCAGCCAGAACCAGAAACGCCGCCCTCTTTTGTCCGGGGCATCCTGCATCTTCAGCCCGGTGAAATAGTCCAGCAGGGTGGAGAAAATCAGCAGGAAGAGAAAGCGCCAGTCCCAGCAGGCATAAAAATAATAGCTGGCCACCAGCAGCAGGATGTTCTGCGCCTTGTAGCTCTTACCCGTGGCCAGCCAGTAAAGCAGGAAAACCAACGGGAAAAAGACAGCGAAGCTGAGGGAATTGAACAGCATGTACGGGTGCTTCTGTCGGGTTTATTGTTTACGGGCTTCGTCGAACTGGTGAATCAGGGAAACTGTTTCATGGATATTGCCCCGTGAGGAAGCCCCGAAAAGAATGGATTCCACCCTGGGCAGTCCGCATACATATTCAAGGGCCTGTTTCACCGGGGTGGCGCCGCCCGACAGTACCTGCATGGCGATGCCGCGCACCTCTCGGGTGCTGAGGGTATGCTCATAGAGGTCTTTGCCGCCGCTCATCCTGAACCCGTCCACATTGATGGAAGAGCAGATGATGGGGTTGCGGATGCCCACCGACTCCAGCATATCGAGCAGTTTGGGCATGTTCATGGTAATGTAGCCCGGTTCGGCGTTGTATTTTTTGATGATGTACTCATGGTAGGCTTTCAATACATCCTTCATGCCCAGGCCCATGATGAGGTCGGTGAGTACATTCTGGATAAAGATCACCGGCGTATTGATGCCTTTGAACATTTTCATTTCCGCATCAATCAGGAGTTCCATCATTGACATATAGTCCTTGGACACGAAGGCCATGCCGCCCTTGAACAGCGAGCCGAAGAAGTTCCCCGGTACATATTGTTTCAGGGTGCCCACAATGCCCAGCTCTGTTACGGCATTGGCGTATTTGTGGGCATATGGCATACAGGGATAAATGCTGAAATCGCGGTATCTGTCAGGCTGCTGCCTGATGAGGTCACAGATGTTGCCAATGCGGTCATGGGTGGTGCACATAAAGGTATGCACCCCTTCATCAATGGCGATGTCGATGGTTTTGAGGATGGTGCTGTCTTCCTTGAACTTCATCATCTGGGCCCTCGACTTTTCATCCGACACATGGTTCACCCCAAAGAACTGGTTATCTCCGAATAATATTCTTTCCATCGTTGAATTAGTTTTTGCAGTTTTTGATTTTCTCGATCACGCTGTCGGTAAGCCAGGCTGATTCAAAGGTATTTTTATCGTTGGGCACCTTGCCCTGGATGGCCCGGATGAAATAATCGATCTGGGCAGAGTATTCCTCACCGCGGAGGTAGAAGTTCACCTCTTCGGCAAAATCATTGATGTGTTTTACATTCCAGCCGCGGGTATAGGGGGCTGGGGCATTGTTGTCTTTGAAATAGAGTTTGATTTCCGTGGCGTCCACGATGATCTTGCCCCGGTCGGCGATCACGGTAACGGTGGTCGACATTTTCCGGTAGGTTTCATCGCTCCAGTTTACCGACAGCACCCCGGAGAGGCGGTTATTGGTTTCGAGCAGGGCATATACGGCGTCTTCCACCGTGCCGGAGTAGATGGACTTCAACAGGGCTCCGTGCACTTTGCCGATGGGGGCCACGAGGTAGTTCAGCAGGTCGATGACGTGCGATGCGTAATCCAGCAGGCACCCGCCGCCTTCTTCCGGTTTGGAACGCCAGGTTTCCTGCTTTTTCCGCACCACCACCGGGCCGTAGGCTTCCCCGAGAAAATGCTGGATATCCCCCAGCACGCCGCTGTTCAGGATGCGCTTGGCTTCTTCAAAGGTGCCGATGAATTTATTGTGGTAGCCCACCTGGTTCACCAGCTTTTTGCTTTTGGCCAGCGCCACCAGTTCTGATCCTTCCTGAACATTGAGGCAGAAGGGTTTTTCCACAAATACATGGATGCCTTTTTCCAGCAGTTCTTTAACAATGGTGCCGTGGTACTTGGTGGGGGCGGCTACAAAAACCGCCTCGGGTTGGGTTTTCTCCAGCATTTTTTTATAATCGGAGAAACAGGGAAACGACGAATATTTTTCCAGCACATCCGTAACAATTTTGGAGGTGTCGGCAACGCCCACTACCTGTACCTCCGGATGGGCGCCCAGGATGGCCAGGTGGGAGATGCCCATTTTGCCGGCTCCGATCAATGCGACTCTTGTCATTTTTTTTCGAATTTTAATATTTCCTGTTTAAACAGCTGATAAGCCTGCTTTCCCTTGTTCATCAGTTCGAGGGAGGGCGGAGCATTTTCGAGGCTGTTGATGTATTGGGTTACTTTTTCTGCGGTGAGGTCGGGTTCGTGCTGCATCAGTCCTTTGGCAAGCAGGTACTGGTCCACTTCCAGCAGGTCGTCCTGGTACACCGAAATGGTGGGGATGCCGAGGATGGCCAGCTCGCGGGTCATGGAACCGCCCGCGCCGATGAATACGGTGCATTCTTCCGCGATGGCATCAAAGCCCAGCGGTTTTTCGGGTACCCGTGTATGTTTGAATTTTTCCTGCCGGTAGTGCGCCGACTGGTTGGCATCGCGGGGCAGCACGGTGATGGAATATTTTTCCTGCAGGGCCACAATGGTGTCGTCGAGGAAATTCTGTTTTCCCTTGTAGTACTGCGCGGTCTGGGGTTCGGGCCGGATGTAGATCTTCACTTCCTTACCCGTCTGCAGCTTTCTTTTTTCCTGAATGGCTTCTCCCTTGCTCCAAAGGTAAATGCCTTCCTTGACGCCGGGATACTGGATCACTTTGCGCGCCGACACCCCGCCTTTGGCCACCCGTTCCACCGGCAGGTTTTCCGGTATCAGGATGGTGCGGGCACAGAGGAAGGCGGGCTTGTTGCCCATGGCATGTTCGTTGTCGTTGGTGTAGATGGCCGGTATGCCGAGCAGTTTGGCCACCACCGGCGAGTGAAAGGAACTCTGCGAAACCGCGAGGTCTATTTTCTTATCCTTTAAAAAATTACGCAGCTGCCATACCCTTATGGGGTAGCCGAAAATCTTTTTGAGAAAATTCTTGCCGTAGTGTTCACCCACCTGGGTGTGCTTCAGCCCTTTCTGATCCAGCAGGGCGATGGTGTTGGCCAGCGGGCGCGAGGTGATGATCACTTCGTGGCCGCCTGATTCCAGGTCGCGGATCAGTTCGTAAAACATGTTTACGTGGGGGGAATTGGACAGGTCGAACCAGATTTTCATGTATGCTTTTGCGTTAGGGTTAGGGTTCCGGATTTTTATTTTTCACAGAGGGCGGCTTTGCGGTTCAGGGCAGTGCCCTTCAGCATGCCCTCGTAGAGCAGGTTGAGTTTTTCCACCACCCGGGCAGCGGAGTATTCCTGTGCCATGCACTGCGACTGGCTGCCGTATTGCTGCAGCAGTTCAGGATGGCGGATCACTTCTTCAAACGTATCGGCAATGGCCTTTTGGTCGCCCGGTTCGAGCAGCCAGCCGTTGATGCCGGGTTTGACGATGGTGGGGATACCGCCCACGCGGGTAGCGATCACCGGTTTGCCCGCAGCCATCGCTTCCAGGATCGACATCGGCAAACCTTCGTAATAGGAGGTGAGGATGAAGAGCTGGCAGTTACGCAGCAGTTCATGCTTGGCATCGCCGGTTACCCATCCTTTGCAGACAATCATATCTTCAATGCCGGCCTGCCGGATCCGCTCAAGCAGGGCGGCTTCTTCCGATCCGCTGCCGGCGAGGGTGAGCCTGATTTTTCCGCGCAGACTGCCCTGGCGTTCCGCCAGGGCTTCAATGATATCGAAAATGCCTTTCTTGGTGGTGAGGTGGTTCAGGTAGAGTACCTCCACCGGCATGCCGGGCCGGTTGGGCGCCACCTGGTCCGGCATGATCACAGGGTTGTAGACCACCACCGATTTTTGCCGGCTGGTGAGGGAATCAAAATAATTTTTCCATTCCTCCGAGAGTACCACGAGTTCATCCGCCGCATTGAGGGTATAGAGGATATAGGGCTTGAGCCGCCCGGATTCCCGGTAATAGAGTTTGAATTCGCCGCCGTGCAGGTGCAGGATGGTTTTTTTACCCAGCAAACGGGCCAGGTGCAGCACCAGGGATTTGCGGATAAAACTGCCGCGGCAGGCCGCATGGATGTGTACGATTTTGATCTGCCTGCTGAAGATAAACAGCACGCTCATCCGCAACATGGCGGCCATGAAGAACAGGATGCGCCGCAGGGGTTCTTTGTATTTGTAAGTGGCCTGGAAGCGGAAGCCGGGAATGAATTGCGCATACACTTCCAGTACGGAAGCCATTCCGCCCCGCAGGCGATAATGCGGGCCCACAAACAATACATGTTTACTGTAATCCTTCATAAGATGATGGCCGGGGGGAGCCATTGGGTGTACTGCACAAACCGGTTCCGCTGCGGAAACAGGAGTGACAATGCTAAAACGCTGAACAGCGCAGGATTAGTATTTTTACGAATAAGTTTGTTAACGGCGGTTAACAAAACGGGTGAGGGCCTTGTTCAGGGGAAGACCACTTTTTTCTTTTTGGGCTTCAGCGGCCATACGCCCACAATCCGGCAGATGTTTTCCTCAAAGGAAGCACTTTCCACCACCATGAAGCGGGGCAGTTTGAAACGGTGCCGGAGCTTATCCGGGGTCAGGTATTTTTGCTCGGTGCTGAACGCCAGGGTATATCCTGCTTTTTGCAGGAAGTTGATTTCCCGGTTGGAATAATCCCCATTGGGATAGGCAAAATGCCGGATGGGGCGGTCGGTCCATTCTTCCAGTTTGTTTTTGGAATGGAAGATCTCGTGCCTTGACTGGGCGTTGCTGCAACGGGGCAGGATGGGATGGGAAACGCTATGGCTGCCAATGGCCACATAGTCATTGGCGGAAATCTCTTTCACCTGTTCAATGGTGAGGGCCTCCCGGTTGAGCTGGATCTTGGTCTGGGTTTCTTCCAGGATGCGGATCCGGTCTTCGTTGTCGATGTTTTTAAAGAATTCCACCGGCTCCCGGGCAATGCCTTTTTTGCGGGCTTCCAGGATGTACGACCACCAGTAGCCGTTCCCTTTTTCCACCACTTCGGTGCTCACAAATATTTCCACCGGCACCTTGTACTGCGCAGCCACGGGTACGATGTTGTCGAGGTTGCTTTGCCAGCCGTCGTCGATGGTGATCAGTACGCTGCCCCGGGGGAAGGGCTGCCGGCCATTGATCACTTCCTCCAGTTCACAAACAGAGATGAAGCGGAATCCCTTTTCCGATAGCCATTTTACACAGGATTCAAAAAACTGGCGGCTGGGCGCATGAAAGCAGAGCGACAGGATACAATCTTCCTGCTGCACTTTCCTGACGGCCCGCTGCACGAGTCCGCTGCGGATCAGCAGTTGCGCTAATGATCTCCCGAGTTGATTTCTGAGCGACATGATTCAAATGGTTGAAAAGCGGGTTGGATACGGATGCTGGGGTTTCTCCCGGAAGCAGATGGATTAAACGGATTCAACTCTTGAAAGCCGGAAATGAAGATAACAGAATTCCGGAAAGTACAGAACGCCCCGGGAACCTTACCCTTTATTTTTTAGTTAACCGGTTGTTAAGGGTGCCACCGTTGTACACGGTTTTGAATTCCTCGGTCATCCGGTCGAGCATGAATTTGCGGTAAATGGTGTTCAGGGCTTCGCGGCCCATCTGGTTGCAGGTTTCGGTCTGATCATGCAACTGGCGGAGTTTCTCCACCAAACCGTCTACGTCCTTGTTTTTCAGGAGGTAGCCGTTGCGGCCGTCTTCCACTACTTCATTGGTGCCGCCGCCTTCGGTAGCCAGTACGGGCTTGCCCAGGCTCATGTATTCGATGATGGAGTTGGAAACGCCTTCGCCGTGCACATCGCTGTTGGTGCAGAGTACGCCCACCGTGAGCACCTGGTTCAGGGCTTCCACATCGGGCCTTCTGCCCAGGAAGCGGATCTGGTTCCGCAGTTTTTCAGGCACCAGGGCCTCGGTTTCCGCCCGGTTTTTCCCTTCGCCGATCAGCAGGAAGCAGGCATCAGGATTTTGTTCAGCCACCCGGATGGCCGCCAGGGTAAATGTGCGGTAATCTTTCCGGTCGTGGAAGGCGCCCACCATGCCGGCGATGAAGCGGTACTGCTGAATGCCCAGTTCCGCTTTCAGCTGTTCCGGGTCGGGCAGGTTCCGGAACCGGTTCATATCGATGCCGTTGTAGATGCAGAAGGTTTTGTGCAGCGGCGCATCGTAGGCCCTTATGCCGGCCAGGGAATTGGAGAGCACCACATCCGAAAACAGGAAGGTGATGCGGCCCCTGAAATAATTTTTATCCGTCCACCCCAGGTGCAGCGGCGCGTCGGCGATGATGCCGTTGATGAACCTGAACTTCCGGTTGAAGAGCAGCGGCAGGATGAAGAAGCTGCACATCGACCCCCAGGAATGCACAATATTGGGTTTGTATTTGCGGATGGCGCCCCGGATTACATGGAACGGCCGCATTGAGTATTTGTATTCCCGGTCGGTTTCTATGATGGTGATGGGCAGGTCGTACATATAATCATAACCCACACCCATATCCGAAATAGACACCAGGATGATTTTATAGCGGGGGTCTTTGCAAAGCGATTTGATCAGTTCCAGCATCCGCCGCTCCTTGCCGCCGCCGCCAATATTATCTGCGAGAAATAAAATGGTCATTGCTAATGGTTACTTATGATCTGCCTGTGCGGAGTTCCTGCAGTCTTTCCTGCAAAAGTCCGGCCATTCTTTCCGCCACCTGGCGGTAATCAAAATGCTGCGCGGCCACGCTTTTCCCGCGTTGCCCGGCTGCACGGGCTTTTTCAGGGTTGGCCAGTGCCTCCCGCAGTTTGTCTGCAAAGGCCGCGGCATCACCGGGCGCTGCCAAATAGCCGCTCACCCCGTCTTCAATGAACAGCGGGATCTCGCCCACGCGGGTTACCACTACGGGTACGCCGGTGGCCAGGTATTCTCCGATCTTGATGGGGAAATTGCCCGAATTCTGTTCGGTATCCGGCTTGGCTACCGCCAGTACGGCGGCGTTGCCGAGGATCACGGGCATCATCTCCCGGTCTACCAGTCCGGTAAACACCACCCGCTCGGCCACACCGCAGCGTTCAATGGTGTCGAGGGTATCACGGATCGCTTCGCGGTTGCGGTTATTGCCCACGAGTACCAGCCGCAGATCCGGGAATTCGTTCCGGATCAGGGCGAAGGCCTCCACGAGGATGGGTACACCGTCTTTGCTGCCACCGATCGTTCCGCAATAGCCGATATAGGGGAAGGGGTAGGGGCTGGGCCGGTTGGTCTGGAAAAAGGGCAGGTCCACCACGGTTACCAGTTTCCGCACCCAGCGCACATGTTCGCTGAAGTAGCTGATGAGTTTATCGCTGATCACGAAGATGCCGTCGAACTGCGGCAGCATGTTGCGGATATAGATCCGCAGCATATGCGGGTTGATGCCGAACACATACGGCAGTTCGGTGCGTTCATGAAACACGGGTATGCCGCTTTTTTTCACCTGTTTCACCAGCCAGGTGATGGGGATTACGTGGATGGGCATCACGGCATGTACAAAAAACAGGTCGGGTGCGCCCTGGCGGATCATCCGGAGCGCCTGCCGCAGCCCGCGCAGGTAATGAAAATGCTGGAGCATTTTGCTGCTGCCGCGGTAGCTGTTGAGTTCGATAAATTCTACGCCGTGGTAGTGAAGGGTGTTGCTGCCCTGCCAGTCCTGCGGACTCAGCAGCAGGAACTGCACCCGGTGGCCCTGTTCGGCCAGGCCGCGGGCCAGGAGCGAATGCCGGATGGCCGCCGCGTGCATGTCGGGATAGCTGCCGGTGGAGATAAAGATGATGTGCATAGAAAAGGTTCGGATGGATCAGAGGGGCCGGATCACTTTGCAGGGGTTGCCGCCGGCGATCACATTGGCCGGGATGTCGCGGGTAACTACGCTGTTGGCGCCGATTACGCTGTTGTCGCCAATGGTAACGCCTTTGAGCACCACGCTGCCGTAGCCGATGAATACCTGGTTGCCGATGCGGATCGGGCGGGTGTCGCCGCTGTCTGTCCGCCTGCGTTCCGGCGCCAGCCCATGCCAGTCGAAGTCGGTGATCAGGGTATTGGCGCCGCAGAGCACCCCGTTGCCGAGGATGATGGAACTTTTGGCGCCGATCACCGTGCCGCTGAGGCCGCAGTCTTCGCCGATCTCCAGCACAGCCGTTGCGCTGTGGGTGGAGAGGATGCAGGCGCGGTCAACCCCGATGAGGTTGGAGTTGCGGTCGCTGCGGAAACTGCTGCGGCTGCCGATCCGGATGCTGGAGCCGGGATAACGCACTACCGTGGTGCATCCCCAGAAACGGAGGCCGCTGCCGGATTGCACGCCGCGTAAACGCATGGAAAGCTGCATCCCCAGGGTACTGCATTGCTGCAGCAACCTGAGCCGGAGGCCGCGGAGGCGGTACATGATTTTGCCGGGTATATCTGCCATAAACGAGATGGGATGATGATGTGATCAGGCCTCCGGCTGCTGTGCGGTTTCCGCTTCGGGTTCAGTGCCATTGAACACGATGGCATGGCCGGCCGAACGCTGGATCACATAGCGCCGGCGGTAAAAGTAGTACAGCGAACCGAAGAATACGAGCGAGCCCAGCGATTTGGCGATGATGCCACCGGTGGCCGAATAGAGTTTGATGAGGATCAGCGACGACACCAGCTGCACAATACCCACGGCAATGGATACCTTTTTCAGGTATCGGGATTCGCCTTTGGCCAGCAGGAACTTGTTGACAAAATCGCCCAGTCCGTGCAGTACGGCGCCGGTGGAGCCGATTTTGATGAGGAACGATACTTCCTGGTAACGCGGGCCGAGAAACCAGTCAATGATATAGTCGATGCCAAAGAGCAGGCCGAGCTGCATGGCCAGGCAGGCCAGGATTACTTTTTTGAAGTTGCCTGCGGGGATGGTGGGCAGGGTGATGTAGCTGCGGTAGTTGGAAGTGCCCACAATGCCCGGCAGGATGGAGATGGGCATGATGAAGCTCAGGGCCAGGCTGTAATGGCCCACTTCCACATTGTTGATGTTGAAGTAGCCCACCAGCAGCGGCAGCAGGTAGATCACGCCCACGCCCCAGAGGCTGCCCCAGTAAAGCTGCAGGCCGAAGGAACGGTGCTGCGCTTTCAGGTCGGCCCATTCGCTGGTGCCGGTTTTGAACACCGGCCGGTCGTGCCATACCAGCAGCAGGCAGATCACAAAGAAACTGCTGTAATAGAGCAGGGCATTGTAGAGGATGCTGCCGTTGGAGAATGACTGCAGGGCATATAACAGTACCACATACACGAATGGCGGCACAAAACGGTAGAGGGCCAGGCTGAGGATTTTCCGTTCGCCCTGGTACACGGCCTCAAAGTAAAAGCCCAGCGGGTGGATGATGAAAAACGGAAACATCAGCAGGGCCAGGTGAAAGAGGTTGTCGTTCAGCAGGCGCGGAATAAACAGGCCGATGAACAGGGTGGTGAGCGTGATGATGGCCCCGCCCGCGAGGGCGAAATACAGCAGGTAGCCCTTGTATGTCCTGATTTTATCGGGTTTGTCTGTGGCCGCGATGAGCCGGCCGCCGGAAGAATACAATCCGAAGTTGACCAGATAGCCCACCAGGATGATGAAGCTCTGCAGGTATTTCCAGTCGCCGAACGATTCCTTGGAGAGCAGCCGCGTGTTGAGCACGCTGCCCAGGAAACTGAATCCGGTGGAGAGCAGGGTGGCGGCGTAGAGTACCTTGGTGCTGTGTTTACTCAGTATCTTCTTCATCATACACGGGTTCCGGTTCGGCTTCCATCAACTGGGAGTACTGGCAGGTGCTGAGGCCGATGATCAGCGACAGGAAATAATAGTAGTGTTCAGAACAAACGGTGCAGTAAATGGCCAGGCCAAGGCAGGCGCCGATCCAGCACAGGATGATCAGTTTAAGTCCTTTAACGTCTTCAAAGAGCTGGATTTCGCTTTCGGTGCGGATGGCTTTCACCAGCAGCACGATATAGGTGAGCACCGTGGGCACACCGGCCCACCAGGCAATCAGCAGAAACTGGTTGTCGAGGAAGCTGTAATAGTCATTGATGCCGTGCCAGAACCAGCGTTTCAGCGGTCCCACACCCTGGATGAGGTAATCGGTATCGTACTGATCGAGGAAGTCAAGCAGCTGGCTGCTGCGGGTATCCTCGCCTGAGCGTTCAGAAAGGTTGGAAAAGGCATTCTCAATGGTACCGCTGAGGCTTGAACTCATCAGGATAAAATAAGCCGACACCCCCAGCACAATCGCTGCCCCGATGATCAGGATGCCGTTGCTGCGTCTGATCTGTGCCCTGAACTTATAAATGACATAGATGAAGTAGAGAATCAGGTAGGAGCGGGAACCACTGGCCAGCACCACCACAAAGATGAGCAGGAAGGCGGCCAGGTTGATCATGTTTTTGCGGGGGTTGGGCTCATCCTGCAGGAAAAAGAAAGGAAACACCCACATCAGGAATACCGAGAAGTCGCGCAGGTAGAGCAGGAAATCTTTCCGGCTGGCGCCGAGCCCTACTTTGCCCATGTTCACGATGCTGGCGGCCAGGATCAGGAAGCACAGGTAATAGAAGAAGTTCAGCAGTTTGGGAAAATAGCGGGTGTCTGCCGCAAAAAACAGGATCCCGAAGTTCACAAATGTGCCTACGCCCTTGGTGGAAAACAGGAAGGTGGGCTGTTTGCTGATTTCCGCAAATGCATCAAAGGAGGCGATGGATACCAGGGCGATCAGCAGCAGGTAGCAGTTCCGCACAAAGGCCGGAAAGTAGCGGTGGTATACAAAGAAAGAGCTCACCGCGCCCAGGCACATGAGGATATCCCCGATAAAATCGAGGCGGTAGTACCAGGGGAAAACGCCTTCTTCGGCATTCGCGAGGTCGTTCTGGGAGAAATACAGCTTCAGCATGTTGATGCTGATTCCTGCCAGGAGGCACCAGAATATATACCGGGAAATGGGTTTCATGGCAAATCGGCCTGCGGGCATGGCTTCGCCCCTCTGAGTCACAGGCTCAAACTTTCAAGTAATTGAATATCAGGCGCATTTCGGGTCGGCGCCACCGGGCCCGGTGCGGGTTATACCTTACCTCCCATCCCCAGCAGTCCGCTGATTTTTTTCAGCATCCAGTAGGGGTAGGAGCAATAGTTATGGGATTCCACCAGGGTGCCGCCAAACATTTCCTTGTAGCGGTTGATGCCCTGGAGGCCTTTGTCAGTCGTGTCTTTGGCATAGCCGCCAAAATCGAAGGTGTGGAAGCCGGCCTCCCTGAACCGCTGAATGTTCACGGTGGTCAGGAGTTTGTTGGCCCGGCCAATCAGGTTTTTGTCCATCTGCTCATCCAGCCGGCGGGTGGCGGCATGATGGTGCCTTACCATGCCCGTTTCGGGGTCGGTGAGGTAGCTGTGGGCTGCCACTAGTTCGCCGTTGTAGTAAGCAAAACTGAGGCTGATGCGGTCGCCAAACTCTTCCATCCTGCGCTGGCTCACGAGGTGCGTATTTCTTTTGCGGGCAAAATCATTGTAGAACTCCACAAAAACGGGAATATTGTTTTCGTGCACACAGCTGATGCCTTCGGTTTCCGCGATGCGGATCTGCTGGCGGATTTGTTTGTTGTAGCCGGCGAGAATCTGCTCGGGCGCCTGGCGCAGATCCAGTTCCAGTGTATGTGAAACCGATTTGACCCCCAGGGGAGAGGCCGGCAACTGATTTTTTACATGCCAGTACATATTCAGTCCCAGCGCTGCCTTCCAGCTGAACCGGTATTCAAACCAGTTTTCATACACTTTCAGGAAATAAAATTTTTTATAATACCGGATCATCCGCTTGGCTCTTCTTTAAATTCGTGACAGTTAATACCTTATCTAACGCCGAATGCTGATTATTATTTCCCGTTAATAGAATTTTTCCAGAAAATATATTCTATGCAAACATACTGATATGGTTCAGATTGCAAGGGTGGCAGGGGCTGAAATGGGGATATGTGCAAAAGTCTGAATACCACGGTTTAACCAGCTTTGCGGGCAAGGCATACAGGGGTGCCTGCGGGCAACAGGAAAGACGGGAGGTCGGTAGCGGTACCGGAAGCCGGGATCAGTTGAAAACAGCCGGATCTTCCACTTTAAACCGGAAGGATTCCAGGGCGGCTGTTTCGGAGTCGGCCATGATGGCGTAGCCCAGGGAAGGCAGGGTGAGCCGGATGCGGGTATTTTTCAGCGACATCACTTCTCCCTCCATTTTCAGGGCGGGCTCATGGGAAATGCGGATCATCCCCCCGGAGTTAACCGGAACTTTCTCCACCCGGATGTTCTCATACAGGCGGGTGAAGTGGCGGATGTTTTCAATCTCCTGGGTTTTGATGACTGCAGGTTTGCCCAGCCAGTAAACAAAGTTGATGATATCGGGCGTGCGGCGGATTTCCAGCAGCTCGGCTTCGTGCAGGTACACGAAGATGAAGGTGGGGAACAGGGGCGCCTGCACCAGTTTACGCCGGTTGCCGTTTCCCTGCGGAATTTTATTCAGCGGGCAGAAATGTTCAATTTTTCTTTTTGTCAGTAAAGCGGCTACTTTCTTTTCAGTCTGCGGCCTTGTATATACTGCATACCAGTTCCTGTTCATTGCTCAGCGCTTTGAATTTGAAAAACAATGTGCAGCTTTTCAAAAGATTGGCTATTGGAGAATGCACAGGGTAGCGGTCTGCTTTACAGGGGGTCGGGATCGGAATAGGGATTGTAAACAGCGTTTACAATGCGAATTTAGGATTTTAAACGATTGGTTTTGTTAATTTTTTGTTTACCTCCGTACACATAATCATAGCCGTAGCCATAGTTGTTTTTGGTGAAGCCACGGGCCTTGATGCCATTGAAAATGATGGCGGGGTTTTTCAGCGGGTTGATGCGGTTGTTTTCATCAATCCGTTTGATCAGCATTTTTGGGGTGTATTTGTGGCGCACCACGTACAGGGTGGCATCCGAGAGGGCAGAAAGATGATAGGCATCGGTAACCATCACCACGGGGGCGGTGTCCATCACCACCAGGTCGTAGCGGTCTTCCAGTTCCGCAATCAGCTGCTGCATCCGCCCGTTTTCCAGCAGTTCAGACGGGGTGGGGTGCAGGCCGCCGGAAGAGATAAAATTCAGGTTTTCGTGGTTGGGCACTTCGCGGATGATCTCATGAAGTTGCCGTTCGCCGAGCAGGTATTCGCTCACCCCGATTTCCTGGGTGGTAACATTGAAGAGTTTGCCCAGTGACGGATTGTGCAGGTCCACATCCACCAGGGCCACTTTCTTGCCCGTCATGGCCAGGCTTACGGCCAGGTTGGCGGCTATAAAGCTCTTGCCCTCGCCGGGGATGCTGGAGGTCACCAGGATTTTCTTATGGTAGGAGTCAATGCCCAGGAACAGGAGGGATACGCGGATTTTGCGGAACTCTTCAGCGATAAAACTCCGTTTGCCGGGTTCCAGCACCAGTGTGCTGCGGGATTTGTTGTGCACGATCTCGCCGATCACCGGTACGGAGGTCATGTCTTCAATTTCCTTGCGGTAGAGCACTTTGTTGTTCAGCATCTCTCGGCCGTTCACAAATACCACGGGCACCAGTAAGCCCAGCATGATGGCCGCGAAGTAAATCATGTTTTTCTTCGGACTCACCGGATCACCGCTGGCCTTGGGGTTGTTCACCACCTTGCTGTCGTTGTTGGTGTCGGTGTAGGAAAGCACACTTTCCTCGCGTTTCTGGAGCAGGAAGGAGTAGATGCCGTTCTGGATATTCTGGTCGCGGCTGATTTCGAGCAACTGGCGTTCCTGCTCAGGAATGTTGGTGAGCATGCTGCTGTAACGGCCGCTGGTGCTCGCGTAATTGCTGCGGCTCAGCTGCAGGTTCTTGATCTGCGTTTCAATATTGTTGATGATGTTGGGCTTCATTTTGGTGATCTGCTCCTTGAGCTGCTGCACCACCGGGTTGCCTTCGCCCACGGTTTTTTTCATCCGCTCCATTTCCAGCTGGGCGTTGTTCAGCGCGGTCATCTGCTGGGTGAGGGTAGGGTCAACAATACCGGCGGCGGAGGGC
>JAYRPG010000123.1:0-1094 GCA_041911275.1 Ferruginibacter sp.
CGAGCACCGACCTGGTGGATGGGGGGTATGTGGATTTCAATGAGACTTACAGCAACCATGTAGATATCTATGATGTGAAGAAGAGCCCCAATTTCGGGGAGAACTTCGGCATCCTGCGCAACCATACCGACCTGGTGGTGGAGCGGCGCAGCTGGTTCAGTAAAACGGATACCGTTTTTTTCCGGATGACGCAGCTGCGCACCATCAGCTATCGCATCGATCTGCAGCAAACCGGTTTTAATGCGGCGGTATCACAACTTTTCCTGGAAGATCGCTTCACCGGCACCCGCACAGCAGTGGATCTGGGCAGCACCGGCAGTTATACGTTTACAGTAACGGCTGCTGCGGCTTCTAAGGCGCAGGACCGCTTCCGGTTGGTGCTGAGTAACCGAAATGTCTTTACCGGCAACGGAAACTGGTCTGACTCCCTGAACTGGTCGCATCAAACCGTTCCTTCCGCCGCTGATGCCTTTTCGATTGAAGGGGATGCGGTGCTGAACACCGATCTCGACCTCACGGGTACATTGACGATGGCCAGCGGCAGCCGGCTGACGGTGAACCCGGGCAGGACGCTGCGTATTGCAGCGGGAGCGGTGGCAGATTTCAAAGACCAGCCGGTGGTATTCAAATCGGATGCCACGGGTTATGGCTCGCTGGGCCGCGTGGAAGGTAGTTTGTCGGGTGCCTCTAATGTTACGGTGGAGCGCTATATCCCCAACAATGGTTTCCGCAGCTGGCGTTTGCTGAGTGTGCCTACCTATGGTCCCCAAACGATGCGCCAGGCCTGGCAGGAAAACAACAGCCCGATGGCCAACGGCAAACCGGGCTATGGCACCCTGATTACGGGCGGCGGCAACAATACGGCGGCCGCGCAGGCGCAGGGTTTTGATTATTCGGGCGTCAATGCCTCGGTGCTCACCTGGAATGGCACCGGCTGGAGCAACATCACGGGCACGCATAACCCGGTATCGGCGAACCCGGCTTACTTTGTTTATGTGCGGGGCGACCGCAGCAAAGGGGTAACGGGCCAAACCACGGATGCCGGTGCAACGGTGCTGCGCACCACGGGTAGCCTGTACACGGGCGATCAGCAG
>JAYRPG010000124.1:0-6149 GCA_041911275.1 Ferruginibacter sp.
AAAACGTCAGGTCGCTGGAAGCGTCCCGACGTGGGGCCTAAACCCTAAACTCCTAAACTCTAAACTTCATGAAAAACGTCAGGTCGCTGGAAGCGTCCCGACGTAGGAGCCTAAACCCTAAACTCTAAACTTCATGAAAAACGTCAGGCCGCTGGAAGCGTCCCGACGTGGGGTCTAAACCCTAAACTCCTAAACTCTAAACTTCATGAAAAACGTCAGGTCGCTGGAAGCGTCCCGACGTGGGGCCTAAACCCTAAACTCCTAAACTCTAAACTTCATGAAAAACGTCAGGCCGCTTGAAGCGTCACGACGTTATGGGCCTAAACTCCTAAACCCTAAACCCTAAACTCATTTTAACAGCCCATTCCCGAAACATTCCACTATTTTCGTTTCTTTGCTGAACCATTATTGCCAGCCTGCATGCATCAGAAAAACATTGCCCTGGTTACCGGGGGTTATTCCGGTGAGTCGGTGATCTCCTACAAAACAGCGGCCACCATTGCGCAGCACATCGACCGTGAGCGATGGAACCTGTATACCATCGATATTCACCCGGAGGGATGGTTTTATACGGATGAGCAGGGGCAGCGCCGTGAAGTGGATAAAAACGATTTCTCCATCCGCATCAACGGAACGTCTGTGCACTTTCACGCCGCCCTCATTGCCCTGCATGGTACGCCGGGTGAAGACGGGAAACTGCAAGGTTATTTTGATTGCCTGAACATTCCTTATACCAGTTGTGATGCGGCCACCTCCGCGCTCACGTTCAACAAGCGCTACACCGTGGCCGTTGCGGCTTTTGGCGGCATCCGGGTGGCCAAATCGGTTCACCTGTTCCGCGAATCACCCCAGGCGCCGGCCGATATCCTCCGCGACCTGCAGCTGCCGGTTTTTGTGAAGCCTAATAACGGGGGCAGCAGCATTGGCATGAGCAAAGTGAATGACGCGGCTGAACTGCCGGTGGCCCTGGACAAAGCCTTCAGGGAAGATGCGCAGGTGCTGGTGGAAGAGTATATCCGTGGCCGTGAGTTCACCATCGGGGTTTTCCGCACCCGGGGTAAGATCATCACCCTGCCCATCACCGAGGTAATCTCCAAAAAGGAGTTCTTCGATTATGAAGCCAAATACCACGGCGCCAGCGAAGAGGTTACCCCCGCAGAGGTTGACGAGGCCATAGCGGAGCAGATCCGCTCGGCGGCCAGCCAGGTGTACCGGATTTTCAACTGCAGGGGAGTGGTGCGGATTGATTTTATTTACAACGAAGCGGCAGGCGTTCCGTACATGCTGGAGATCAATACCGTTCCCGGGCAAAGCGATGCCAGCATTGTACCCCAGCAGGTGCGTGCCATGGGCTGGACGCTGAAAGATTTTTACAGCGCCCTGCTCGACGAATGCCTGACTCTATAAACGATGACCGGCTTTGCCGGTTAACCCAACTGATCCATGTTCAGATTCATTACCAACCGGCCTTTCTGGGTAAACCTGCTGGCGGCAGCCGGCCTGGGGTTGCTCATTATTTTTCTGCTCCTGCAGCTGCTGGGCTGGATCACCCGGCACGGCGAGTACCTGCGCGTGCCGATGGTAAAGGGCAGGGGCACCACCGAAGCCATCAAACTGCTCGAGGAAAAAGGGTTTGAAGTGGTGATCACCGATTCGGTGTATACCGATACCCTGCCCAAGGGCACCGTGATCAAACAGCTGCCCGAAGAAAATGCAACGGTCAAAATCAACCGCACCGTATTCATCACGGTTAACCGCTATATCCCGCCCATGATCGTGATGCCTTCCCTGGAAGGCAAAACCCTGGGCTTTGCCCTGGATCTCCTGCAGCGATCCCACCTCTTCCTGGGCGATACCACTTACCGGCCCGATTACATGAAGGGCTCTGTGATTGAACAGCGTTACCGCGGTGAGCGCATCCTGCCCGGGGCAAAAGTGCAGTGGGGCAGCCGGATTGACCTGGTAATCGGGGCGGGACTCGATGAGGCGGGCTTTACGGTAGTGCCCGACCTGCTGGGCCTTACTTATGAAGAGGCCAGGGCTGAACTGGACAGCCTGGGTGTACTGCTCACCATTGTAACGCAACCCGATGTAAAAGATACAGCGGCGGCTTACATCTACAAACAGAACCCGCCGCATTTTGATGAAAACCGGCAACTCCAGTACATCAAGCCGGGTATGATCATGGATATCTTTCTGTCAAAAGAAAAGCCTGCTGATTCACTCCTCAACAAGTAACTGATATGAATACCATCACCGCTGAAGAACTGAAAGCCCGGCTGGATGCCGGAGAAAAACTGAATATTGTGGACGTGCGGGAACCGCATGAACATGCAGAATTCAATATCGGCGGCCTGCTGCTGCCGCTGGGCCGGGTACAGCTCCTCCAGGTTGACGACCTCGAGGACTTTAAAGACGAGGAACTGATCGTGTACTGCCGCAGCGGCAACCGCAGCGGGCAGGCCTGCCTGATCCTCGAATCCGCCGGTTTTAAACATACCAAAAACCTGGTAGGGGGGATGCTCCGCTGGCAGGAAGTTTTCAAAGGCTGATCCCCGGCCGTGATCATGAACAGCCAGGCGTATGGAAACGCCTGGCTGTTGCATAATCAGATGCGGATGTTTACACCCAGCATCCAGTTGAAAGGCGCCATAGGGAAATAATAATTTTCGGTAACCAGGCTGCCGCCGTACAGGTAGCTGAAGGTATAGCCGTTGGCCTCGTACTTTTTGCTGAATACATTATTGAGTTGCAGGATGAAATCGGTGGAACGGAAGAGTTTGTTTTTGACCTGGTAGCTGAGCCGCAGGTCCTGCACATAATAGGGATTCAGGCTGCGGCTTTTCTGACCGGTATTGTCGAGGTATTGCCGGCTGATGTATTTGCCTGAAATGCTTACCGATGCCTGTTTGAAGGGAACCAGCTCCAGGATCACCGCGCCGGTGACAGCAGGAGAAAACGCAATGGGGCTGTTCCGGTAAAAATTGTCTTTCGTTCCCCCGTTGTCATAATCGTATATCCGTTCGGTATAGTTAAGGATGCGGTTGCGGCTGAGGGTGAGATTGCCGGAAAGCTGAACGGCGCGGTGCAGTTCGGCCCTGCCCTGCAGTTCAAGCCCCAGCCGGTAGCTTGACGGTACATTGATGCGGGTATAGGCGCCTACGTCATTGATATTGCCTACCAGTACCAGCTGGTCACGGTAACGCATATAGTAGCCGTTCACGCTCCAGGATGTTTTACGGAAACGGCGCTCCACGCCCAGTTCAAAATCGTGCAGGAACTCCGGTTTGGGTTGCTGCCCCTTCACTTCAAAATCATCGCGGTTGGGTTCTTTGCTGCCGAGCGCATAGGAGGCATAGGCCATCCAGTTGCTCCGGGTATAGGTGATGCCGGCCTTGGGATTGAGGAAGCCGTAGGTGTTGCGCACCTTCAGGCCCGGGTTATTCCGGAAACCGTCGATCTGGTACCGCACGTCGCGGTATTGCAGGTCCAGGAAACTCTGCCAGTTCGGATGCCACTGCTCTGACCACTTCGCATACAGCGAGAAATCCCTTTTCAGGGCCGGCAGGTTGTACCAGCGGTAGTTCAGGGGTACCGCAGCCTGCTGCTGTGCCCAGATCACGGTGCCCTGGTGCTTCCCGTCGTAGCGGTTCCAGCCGCCGCCCACCGTAAAGCGGGTATTGTTTTTTTCGTGCAGCAGGGAGAAGATGCCGCCGTAGAAACGGTTGTCGAGGCCCAGCCGCCGCACCAGGTCAGTTTCCCCGATCACCGTATTGCCGTTCACAAGCCGTGGCAGGCCATAGTTTTCGAGTGAGGCGCCGGCCTTGTATTGTTCATAATACCCGAAGCCATTGGTCAGGAATAAGGCCAGGTTGCCTTTCCATTGGGGATGCAGCTGCCGGTTGTAAAAAAACTGGTAATGGGTTTGCCGGTAATTGTCTACCTCGTTTTCGTAGGGCTTGCCGGGTTGCTCGGTGCCCGCAGAATTGAAGGTGCGGTTGCTTTTCAGCAGCGATTCCGGAACGCCGTTCCAGGCCTGGTAAGTGATTTCCTTGCCCGAAAAAATATTGAGCCGGAACGACTGCCGGGCATCCGTCCAGGCTGTGCTGAGGTAATAGGAACGCAGGTCGGTGCTGGCCCGGTCGATATAGCCATCGCTGCTGATGCGGCTGAGCCGCGCATCAATGCTGAAATGCTTGCCAATCAGTCCGCTGCCCACCCTGAAGGTATTTTTCCAGCTGTTGTACGAACCGGCACTGTTGTTGAGTTCGGCATAAAATGACTTGTTCAGCTCATTGGTGGCGAGGTTCAGGGTAGCCCCGAAAGCGCCGGGGCCATTGCTGCTGGTGCCTACACCCCGCTGGATCTGGATGCTGTTTACGCCTGAGGCAAAATCGGGCAGGTTCACAAAAAACAGGCCCTGGCTCTCGGCATCATTGTACGGAATGCCGTTGATGGTCATGTTGATGCGGGTGGCGTCGGTGCCGCGGATCCGCAGGCCGGTATAGCCGATGCCGTTTCCTGCGTCGGCGTTCACCACTACCGATGGGGTCTGGTTCAGCAAAAAGGGAAGGTCGGTGCCGAGATTTTGTTTGCGGATCTCCTCCTGTTGCAGGTTGGTGCGGGCAAAGGGCGATTTGTCGGCAGCCCGGATGGCGATCACTTCCACCGGTTGGAGGTAGGCCGTGTCATTGAATTGTTGCGGGGCCTGGGCACGGATATGCAGCACGGTAAACAGGCACAGCAGAAACAGCAGGGGTTTCATACAAGTTGTTTTGTGCCGGAATCCCGGGGGGAAATGACGTTGGAGGGCCTCAGCGGAACTGAGGATGGATTTGCTCCCTTCGCAGGCATTATCCTGAGCAGGTTAACGGGTGTAATCTCAGCCGGACACATACTGGCATTGCTGCCTTGCTGTTCCAGCACCCCGGAAATTCAGACGGTGTGAAAGATCAAATGGAACACAAAGGTAGGGAGCCCCGCAGAATTTTGGCAATCTCTGTAACAAATTTTCTGCTCATCCGTAGAGGAAGAAACAAAACAATCATAGTCATGAAAAAATTATTGTGCGTGGGAGCCCTTTTCTGCTCCCTTTCGCTGGCCGCCCAGGACCTCGTGATCAACGATCCCAACGCGGAGAAAAGGAGCCTCGGCGCCTCCTTCCATGCCATTCAGGTATCCGATGGTATTGAGCTCATGCTTACCCAGGGGGATGCGGAAGCCGTAGCCGTCAGCGCCGCGGAGCCGAAGTACCTCGAGCGGCTCAAGACCGAGGTGAACGACGGGGTATTAAAAATTTATTACGACAACAAAACCATGGTATGGAACAGCAATGAGCGCCGCAGGCTCAAAGCCTATGTGTCGTTCAGCGCCCTCGACCGCATCAAGGCTTCCGGCGGGGCGGAGGTACAGGCCCGGTCGGTGCTGAAATTGCCGGCACTCGAACTGAATTTTTCCAGCGGCGCCCGGTTTACCGGCGAACTGGATGTCAAAGAACTGGAAACCTCGCAGGGCAGCGGTGCGGAAGTGAGCGTAAGCGGTAAAGCCGCCCGCCTGAAAGCCGAAGCCAGCAGCGGCGGTATTTTCAAGGGATACGACCTGGCGGCTGCCGAATGCGAAGCAAGGGCCAGCAGCGGCGGCGAAGTAAGGGTGACCGTTAACCGCGAACTGGCGGCCAAGGCCAGCAGTGGCGGCAGCATCCGTTACCGCGGCGAGGGCGTATTGCGGGATATCAACGTGAGCAGCGGCGGATCGGTGAAACGCTCCTGAGGTTCATGATTCAAACATTGATCAATTTTTAAACTACGATTTATGAAACATCTTTTTTCCGCGCTTTTCTTTCTTCTTTCCCTGCCGGGACTCAAAGCGCAGCAAACCCTGGTGAATGACCCCAATGCACAGGCCCGCACCGTACAGGGCACTTTCAATGCCATCAAAGTGTCGGGTGGTTTTGATGTATACCTCTCGCAATCAGACCAGGAAGCCCTTGCCGTGAGTGCTGCTGAACCCGGTTACCGCGACAATATTCGCACTGAGGTGGAAAACGGTACCCTGCGGGTGTATTACGAATCACGGTCAGGCTGGTCGAAGGGCAACAAGAAACTGAAAGTGTACATCTCTTTCCGCAACCTGGAGCGGCTGGAGGTATC
>JAYRPG010000125.1:0-6546 GCA_041911275.1 Ferruginibacter sp.
AACCCTCGTCCATCCAGCCATAGAGGCGTTCATTGCTCCCCACAATCATCGGGAACCAGGTATGTCCGAATTCATGGTCGGTAACGCCGAACAGCGCATCGTGCTGGGCACTGTGGCCGCAGAACACAATACCGGGGTATTCCATTCCGCCGATATTGGATGCCACATTTACCGCTACCGGGTAGGGATATGTGAACCAGCGGCGGCTGTAATTTTCAATGCTGCCCTTTACATATTCCGTGGAGCGGCCCCAGCCTTCCGGGCCCCGGCTTTCCTGGGGATAGACGCTCATGGCGAGGGCCTTTTTGCCCCCGGGGAGATTGATGCGGGCGGCATCCCAGATGAAGGCTGCGGAGGAAGCCCAGGCCATGTCGCGGGCCTGCTGCAACCTGAATTTCCAGGTAAGCGTGCCTGTTACCGGCTTTTTGGTTTCTGCCAGCATTTCCTTTTCGGAACGGATGCTGATGGTTTTGTCGCTTTCAGCTGCTTCCTGCAGGCGCTGGAACCGCAGGGGGCTCAGCACTTCCACGGGATTCAGCAATTCGCCACCGGCCACCACGATGTGATGGGCCGGCGCGGTAACCGCCAGTTCAAAGTCGCCATATTCCAGGTAAAACTCCGAGGGGCCCAGGTAGGGCCGGGTGTTCCAGCCCTGCACATCATCGTACACACACATGCGCGGATACCATTGTGCCACCGCGTAAATATTGCCCCTGGCCGTGGGCAGGATGCCGCAACGGTCGGCTCCGTATTCGGGCAGGATAAAACTGTAGGCGATTTCCAGCACGGCCTGGTTGCCGCCACCCCTGAGTGCATCGGGCAGGCGCACCTGCATGCGGGTATCTGTGATGAGGTAATCGGCCGGCTGCCCGTTGAGCAGCACCGAACCGATGCGATACCCGCCATCAAAGCTGGAAGCGGCATCCCCATAGCGGCTGCGGCCATCCACCGGCATGCGCTGCTGGCCCCGGCTGCGGCGGGTAAACAGGTTCTGATCGAGCTGCAGCCAGAGGAAATCCAGCTGATGCGGACTGTTGTTGGTATACCGGATCACCGCCTTGCCGCTGATTGCATGGGTTTGATCGTTCAGCGCTACCTGCAGGTTGTAATCGGCGCGGTTTTGCCAGTAGGCAGGGCCCGGACTCCCATCGGCACTGCGGGTGGGCGTTTCGTTAAAAGGATAAAAAGAAGGTTGAAAAAGATCCCGCGGGTTGTAACGGGTTTCGAAGGTGTCGGGTACCTGGGCAGCCAGCAAAAGGAACCAACCTGAACAGCAGGCCGACATCAGCAGTTTCAGCATACGGCTTTTTGGCCGAAGATAGCCCAATCCCGGCTTTATTCCCACTCTTTGAGCAGCCTGCCGGCATCGGCCTTGATGGCTGCATCATCTTCTGTACGGTCGGGCAGGTTCAGCAGGTTCCGGAGGGTTTGGCGGGCTTTGTCGCGCTGCCCGTTTTTGTAATAGGCCCTTGCCAGTTCATAATCGTTGAGGAGGAATCCCTCTGACAAACTGCCGGCTTTCTCGAAAGCCTGGATGGACTCGCTGAGGCTGCCGCGGGGAATGCCGCCGAAGAAGAGTTTGACGGCAGTGCGTTCAATGAAACTGAGGCTGCTGATTTCATAGTGCCATCGGGCCAGCACATGCCAGGCCTTGTAATTGCGGGGATCGCTCTGCAAGGCCTGGTCTACATACTTGCGGATATCCCGCGCCGCATTCACTTTTTCCTTTCCGCTTTTCTCCATGGAGATGCGGCCCAGCGCAATCGCCATCGAGGTGTTGGCCTCTGCATTGCGTTCATCCAGTTTGAGGGCCAGGGCTGCATAGGACCTGGCGGCTTCGTAATAATCGTTCCGGGCTTTCAGGGAGCTTTCGCGGCGCCCGATCCGGCTGCAGAGTTCGCTGCAGCGGGCCAGCACCTGCACATTCAGCGGCTGCACCCGGAGAGCCTGCCGGAGTTTTTCATAGGCTCCCTTTTCGTTCAGGGCACGCTCCAGCTGCAGGGCTTCCTGGATCAACACCGTGGCGTCCTGCCCACGAAGGGTCAGGCTCATCAGTAAGAACAGGCCACCCAGCCAGGGGCGCATCATGCTAAAATTTTTTGGTGAAGGTAACAGCCGCATAACCATTCATGCCAGGTATGGGGGGCTTCATTTTTTTCAGCAGGATATCCACCCGCGAAACCCGGTAATCGAACAAATGGATGGCATCAGCGATTTCACTGGCCAGGGTTTCGAGCAACATGGAAGGTTGCTGCATCCGGCGTTCAATGACTTTATAAATCCCCGCGTAATCAATGGTATGCTCAATCAGGGTAATCACGGTGGGCAGATCCGCTTCTATATCCACATCCAGCTCGAACCACTGGGGTGTTTGCCGCTCTTCCGGATACAGGCCATGACAGGCTTCAAATTTCAGCTGGTGGAGGTGGATGATGTACATGGCTGGCGGGGATGGAGGAGATGAGGGGTTTAGAGGTTTAGGAGTTTAGGGTTTAGAGTGATGAGTGATGAGTTATGAGTTATGAATGATGAGTGAGGAGTGAGCGGTGCGTATTGATGAAACAGGCAAAACTTGCTGCCGCGTGATCCCTTAATGCAGTCCTTTCTCGCTCAGCCAGCGTTCAGCGTCGAGGGCGGCCATGCACCCGCTGCCCGCGGCGGTTACGGCCTGGCGGTACACCTTATCCTGTACGTCGCCGGCGGCGAAAACACCCTCCACATTGGTTTTGCTGGTACCGGGAATGGTTTTGATGTAGCCGGCCTCATCCATTTCGATCCAGGGCTTGAACACATCGCTGTTGGGCTGGTGACCGATGGCCACGAAAAAGGCGCTGACGGGGATTTCGGTTTTCTCTCCGCTCTGGTTGTTGCGGATCCTTACGGCCTCCACTTTTTGCGCACCCAGCACCTCATCGGTTTCGCTGTGCCAGTACATGGTGATGTTCGGGGCATCCAGCACCCGCTGCTGCATGATTTTGCTGGCCCGCATTTCTCCGCGGCGCACGATCATGTGTACCCGGGAACAGATCTTGGAGAGGTACAGCGCTTCTTCGGCTGCGGTATCCCCTGCCCCCACGATGGCCACTTCCTTGCCGCGGAAAAAGAACCCGTCGCAAACCGCACAGGCACTCACGCCATATCCATTGAGCCGCTGTTCGCTCTCCAGCCCCAGCCATTTGGCCGAAGCGCCGGTGGAGATAATCACAGCCTGGCTTTCGATCCATTTCTCCTCATCGATCTGCACTTTAAAGGGCCGTGCTGAAAAATCCACAGCCGTGGCGAGTCCGAAGCGGATATCCGCGCCCATGCGGCGGGCCTGGTTCTCAAAATGCTGCATCATTTCCGGGCCCTGAATGCCCTCCGGGTACCCGGGATAGTTTTCCACTTCCGTGGTGATGGTGAGCTGTCCGCCCGGCTGAATGCCCTGGTACAGCACCGGTTTCAGGCCGGCACGGCTGGCATAGATGGCGGCAGTATAACCGGCGGGGCCGGATCCTATAATCAGGCAATTGACTTTTTCGGTAGCGTTATCCATTGAACGTAAAAAATTGTGGGGCGAAGTTAAGCGAATAATCCGCACAGTGATGCGGTATCAGCGCGGCACAATAAGGGTGCGGCTCACCGATCCGTATCCATAAAAAGCGCCCAGCGCGCCGTTGCTGATGTTGCCGGTCACTTTGTTGGGCTGGGCAAAGGGGTTGCCGATGCTCTGGTAAGCAAACTCCCAGGTGTTCCAGAACCGGTAGGTTTGGCGGTCGATATTGCTGAGCTTGAGGGTGATGGTATCGCCCCGGTTGAAGAAATTGTCTTTCCAAAGCACCCGGTTATTGCGGTCGATGCCCGGCTGCACCTGCAGCTCATAGCTGGTGCCGTCAATCACCTGGTCATCAAAAACGGAGTTCTCGCCGGGTAAAAAATTGCCGCTGTTTTTGCGGGTGAAGTAGCGGATGTAATTGCCCAGCCCCGGCGGGTCGGTGGAACGCACCATCAGGATGATGCGGGTGGTGTCTTCCTGGAAGGGGGCCGGCGTCCACCAGAGCGAATCCGGCTTTTTGAGGGTGTCGGGAATGCTGGTGCTGGCGGTGTACAGTTTGCCGCCCGCTTCAATCCGGAGGTCGTAACGCCGGTTCACCTCACCACGGAAGGCCTGGGGATCGGCTTCGTCCAGCGAATAGGTGAACAAACTGACGCCCGGCAGAATATCGAACTGGTATTCGCGCAGCCGCTGGGTCTGGGTGCCGTTGGACAGGGTGACCACCGCGTTGTGCACAAAAGTGTTGGCAATCAGTTCGGGGTTGATGTTGCTGAAATAACTGAGGCTGCGGGTGAGGATCACCACCGGGGGCTGATCGTTTTCGATCTGGGCATCCACCACCAGTACATCCTCCCGCTCGTTGAGGGTAAAATTGATGTTCTTTTCACAGCCGGCCAGTGTGAACAGGGCAAACACAAGCATCCAGTACTTCATGGTGTAAAATTACAGCAATACAACACGGAAAAGGCCCGTTGGTTGATGATTCCGCCGTATGCCCCAAAAAAATCCCCGGCACGGGGCCGGGGACTGCAGTCGGTTTTGGTAAACAGTTATCCCAGATAGGCTTTGAGCGCGCCGCTGTAGCGGGCTTTCTGCAGGCGTTTGATCGCCCTTTCCTTGATCTGACGGATACGCTCTTTGGTGAGATCATACTTCTGGCCGATCTGTTCTATGGTAACGCCGTTTTCGCCGTCCAGCCCGAAGTAGGCATTCACGATTTCGGCCTCACGGGGACTGAGGGATTTCAGCACGCGGCGGATTTCATTCCGCAGGGAATCGTGCATCACATCCTCATCGGTTTCAGTGGAACCTTTGAGCAGGTCGCCCATGGCCACGTCTTCGGCTTCATGCACGGGGGCATCGAGGGAAGAGTGACGGGTATTGCTCTGGAAGATATTGTTGATCTCGGTTTCGCTCATCTCCAGCAGTTCGGCGAGTTCCTCGGTGGAGGGTTCGCGTTCGTGCTCCTGTTCAAAAGCCATGTAGGCTTTGTTGGCCTTGTTGTAGGTGCCGATTTTGTTCTGGGGCAACCGCACCAGCCTGCCCTGCTCGGCCAGGGCCTGGAGAATGGACTGACGGATCCACCATACGGCGTAAGAAATGAATTTAAAGCCCTTGGTTTCATCGAAACGCTGGGCCGCCTTGATGAGGCCCAGGTTGCCTTCATTGATCAGGTCGCTGAGGGAAAGTCCCTGGTGCTGGTATTGTTTGGCCACCGACACCACGAAGCGGAGGTTGGCCTGAACCAGTTTGTCGAGCGCCCGCTGATCACCCATTTTGATTTTCTGCGCCAGGATCGTTTCCTCCTCCGGCGTAATCATCGAGATTTTGGAAATTTCCTGCAGATACTTCTCCACCGCCTGTGAGTCGCGGTTGGTAATCTGGGTTGCGATTTTAAGTTGCCTCATTGATGAAATTTTGTTCGGAATGGGTTGCTGCAGTAATTAGACACCTAACAGACACCAAATGTTGCAAAACCTACTAAAAGGGGGATAGATTTTAAATGCCTGCAAAGTTACGAATCATTCAGCGAATTTTCCCCTGCTATGCCAAAAAATGATCCGGCCCCGTGTTTACTGGGTTTCAGGGCGCCCGGCCCGCTTCCACCTTCCCGTTTCTGTACTTTTTTTCCATCCGGCGGAGGGCTTACATTTGCAGCATGCGCATTGATCTCCGCTCCGATACCGTTACCCGCCCCACCCCGGGCATGCTGGATGCCATGTTCAGCGCCCCGGTAGGCGATGATGTATTTCATGAAGACCCCACCGTTAACCGGCTGGAAAGCCAGGCAGCCTCCCTTTTCGGGATGGAGGCCGCCCTGTTCTGTACCTCCGGAACCCAGACCAACCAGGTGGCCATCCACTGCCATACCCGGCCGGGCGATGAAATCATCTGCGATGAACTCAGCCATATCTATCAATATGAAGGCGGCGGAATGGCCTTTCACAGCGGTTGCCAGCCCCGGCTCCTGCCCGGCAACCGGGGGCGCATCACGGCGGAACAGGTGGAAGCAGCCATCAATCCCCCCGAAGATTACAAGGCTTTCAGCCGGTTGGTTTCCCTTGAAAATACCACCAACCGGGGCGGTGGAGCTTGTTATGAATTAACTGAAATTCATAGGATAAAAGAAGTTTGCCTGAAAAATAATTTGAAGCTGCACCTGGATGGCGCCCGCCTCTGGAATGCCCTGGTGGCCCGGGGAGAGGAAGCCCGCCAGTACGGGGTGGTTTTTGACAGCATTTCGGTGTGCCTCAGCAAGGGACTGGGGGCGCCCGTGGGGAGCCTGCTCCTCGGCACGGAGGCTTTCATCCGGCAGGCCCGGCGCATCCGCAAGATCATGGGGGGCGGCATGCGGCAGGCCGGATACCTGGCGGCGGCAGGCATCTATGCCCTCGAGCACCAGGTGAGCCGCCTGGCAGCGGATCATCACCATGCCCGGGCCCTGGCGGCCGTGCTGGCCGAAAAGCCCTGGGTGGGGGCCATCCTGCCGGTGGAAACCAATATCCTCGTGT
>JAYRPG010000126.1:0-35476 GCA_041911275.1 Ferruginibacter sp.
AGAGCCTTCGCTGAAAAGCGGAGGCTTTTTTGTTGGGCAAAGGCTAACTGCTCCGTGTCCCGAAAGCTTTCGGGAGAGCCCTCCCCCTACAGCTACTTCAAGAGCCTTCGCTGAAAAGCGGAGGCTTTTTTGTTGGGCAAAGGCTAACTGCTCCGTGTCCCGAAAGCTTTCGGGAGAGCCCTCCCCCTACAGCTACTTCAACAGCCTTCGCTGAAAAGCGGAGGCTTTTTTGTTGGGTCCGGTGCTGCTTTTGGGATGCAGTCAGTTGTGGAGGAATGCTCAATATTCAATTTTCAATAACCAATTCTCAATGGGGAAGGCGGCGAGTTTTCGGCCTCAGAAAAACAGCGTGAAGAAATGTTCGGTCTGCAGCGTCAAGCGGCGAAAATGTTCAGCCATGCACTTAGCTGATCAGGGCATTCGTACCCTTGCGGTACCCTGGCGATGCTTCGCTTTTTCGCCGTAGCGGAAGACCGTACATTTTAGCTGTTTTTCTGCAGCCTTGAATTTTTTTGTTTCTTTTTTGTTTCAAGACAAAAAAGAAAGCAGGGTCATTGCCATTAATAAAAAGCCCTGTAATTATTTTATCGAACCCGGCTTCAACAGAAAGGCAACGGATTCAAGATTGGAACACCGGCTAACTGGTCAGCACCGTGCTTTCGGCCTCAGAAAAACAGCGTGAAGAATTGTACGTGCTGCAGCCTTGAATTTTTTTTGTTTCTTTTTTGTTTCAAGACAAAAAAGAAAACAGCGTAATCGCGATTAATAAAAACATCCTGTAATTATTCTACCAAATCCAATTTTCAACGGAAAAACCAACAGGTTCGATGCAGGTAAGATCCCGCTGCCGGGTATCCCGAAAGACCTGGACTGCCCACCCCGGAGCAACAAAAAAAAGCCTGCGCCGGAAGGCAGAGGCTTTTTAGTTGGAAATAGTACCGCTGTAGGGGTGCTATCCGTGGTTGAGGAATAGTCAATATTCAATACCCCATTTTCAACAGATAACACCCCAGGTTAAGCAACCAGTACGCAGGGCAGGCCGGAAACAGTTCAGCAACCGGCGATTAAAAATTCTTACTGGCCAGCTCCGTGCTGAACAGCAGGTTATCCACCTTGATCTGGCCGTATGTATCGTTCCAGTAAGTGGTTTGATCGTTGAAGGAATTCTCAAAAGTTACCTTGATTTTTTTGCAGATGAAGGTGCCGGCCGGAACGGTTACCGATTCGTTCACTGATAAGCACTCGTGGTGATAGGTTTCGGTAGGAGTGATCCGCGTCCAGGTATCACCCACCACGGCATTCTGGTATTTGTACAGCTGCTGATTGGCACCCTTGCTCAGGCCCTCGTCGTACCAGCAGAGGTAACCGCCCTGGCCATAGAGATAAACACTGGCGCCCTGCGTATCATCAAACCAGGTGGCCATTTTGTAGGTGCCGTTGTTCACAGAAATCAGTTCATTGGTGGTGGTGCTGTAAGACGTGAACCCACCGGTGATGTTGTAGACCCATTTGTTGCCTACCCGGAGAAAAGCGATATCGGTGGGTTGGTTACTGCCATCGGGATTGTCTTTTTTACAGGAGCTGAACACCATCAGCACCGTGAGGGAGAGCAAGAGCCATTTCATTTTTTGCATACTGATCTTTTTAACTGAATTAATGGGGCTCAATGTACTCCTATTTTCCACGGCATCCGGCTGAACATATGAGCTTTTTCACGCAATCGTTTCCGGCAAAGCATTTAGAAGAGGCGGTACGGATGCATGACTGTAAAAATCCCCGCTTCCCGAATTCTCCTTACTTTTACCGACCTGCCCTAACCCGGGCAGGCATGCTATGACCATCACTGCCCGTCTTAAAAAATTTCTTTTCCGAGTATTTGAAGGCCTTACCATCCCGGTATTCAGCGAACAGCTGAAGGGGATGAAACTGAAAGTGAGTCCGCTGCTGTCCTGGGGGCTGTATTTCAGGAATGTTGAACCGCGGGTGCACGCCGTGTATCAAAAATTCCTCGCGCCGGGATGCGTATTTTTTGATGTGGGCGCCAATGTGGGCCTGCACAGCTACTTTGTCAGCCGCCGCTATGCGGGTGCCAAGGTATATTCCTTTGAGCCGCTGCCGGGCAATGCCGATTTTATCCGCGGGTCGCTCCGCATCAACCGGATCAGCAACATCACGCTGGTCCAGAAAGCCGTTGCGGATCACAGCGGAACCGCTTATTTCGATCGTTTCAAAAGCAACCACGAAGGCTTCATCACAGAGCGGGAAACCGGCTTAAGCGTGGAGGTCACCAGCCTGGACGATTACCTCGACCAGGTGCCGGTGAAACCGCAGTTCATCAAGGTGGATGTGGAAGGCGCCGAATCGAAAGTGCTGAAAGGATTTGAAAAGCATTTCCCCCTGCTGCAACCCGTGATGGTGATTGAGGTGCATCACCCGCAGGCCGCAGCGGATCTCAGCTCCTTTTTTGCCCGTCACCGCTACACGGTGGGGCTGATCACCGGGCAAACCGATGCACAGGGAACAGCGGTGTTTCAACGGCTGCAATCCCCGGAATATCCCTGTACCGATACCAATACCCTCATCGGCCAGATTGTGGCCGTGCCGGAGGGCCTGATGAGCCGGTATGGTTCGTCATTTACCGCAAAGTAAAACGCCCTTCCCGCGCTGCGGACACAGTTTCCTGATCAGCGGAGCAGCGTAAATTCGGCCCGCTGTTCAGTTGCTGAACTGCCGCCGACAAACACATCAAATGCTCCGGGCTCATAGCGGAAGCGGAGTTGCGCATCATAAAAACGGAGGTCGTCTGGAGTGAGGGTAAACACGATCTTTTTACTTTCACCCGGCTGCAGCACAATCTTCTCAAACTTTTTCAGTTCCTTCACCGGCCGCACCACAGAGCCCACCCGGTCGCGGATATACAGCTGTACGGTTTCCTCACCGGCATAGCCGCCCGTATTCCTCACCGTAACGGATACCTGCAGTTTGCCGCCGGGCCGGAGGGTGGAGGCGCTGAGTACAGGCTCACTGTAGCTGAACTGCGTGTAGCTGAGTCCGTAACCGAAGGGATAGGCCGGGCTGTTGGGCAGATCGGTATAGGCGGATACATAAAAGAGGTCGTTTTCATTTTTCGCCGGCCGCCCCGTGTTATAATGGTTGTAATACAAGGGAATCTGCCCCTCGCTGCGCGGAAAGGTCATCGGCAGTTTGCCGGAAGGATTGTAATCCCCAAACAGCACATCGGCAATGGCATTACCGGCCTGCGTACCTAACCACCAGGCATACACGATGGTGGGCACGTTTTCGCGGATCCAGTTGAATACCAGGGGCCGGCCGGCATGCACCAGCACCACCACCGGTTTGCCGGTGGCCACCAGGGCCTTCACCAGTTCTTCCTGTACACCCGGCAGGCGGATGCTGCTGCGGCTTTTGGCTTCCCCGCTCATATCCCTTGCCTCGCCTACTGTTACCAGTATGATGTCGGCGCGGCCTGCTGCCTGCACGGCTTCATCAAAACCGGCGCGACTGCTGTCGGCGATGCCGCAGCCTTTTGCATAAAGCAGTTCGGTGCCCGGCCAGGCCCGCTGCTGCACCGCATCCCAGGTGGAAACGATGCGCAGGGAATCATCCGGCCAGTCGTAGCTCCAGAATCCGAGATGATCACTCTTGGCTTTGACAAAAGGACCCACCATCGCGATCACCGGTTTTGCGGGATCGCGGAACCATGCTTTGCGTAAAGGGAGGCTGCTGTTTTCATTCTTCAGCAGTACGATGCTTTTGCGTGCAATATCCCGCGCAGCTTCCAGGTGGACAGGGTTGTTCCACTGCTCCTTCTCGCGCTGCTCGCTGCTGTACCGGTAGGGGTCATCAAAAAGGCCCATCTCAAACTTTTTCCGCAGGATGCGGCGCACGGCATCATCCACCACCTGCATCTTCACCTGACCGGCCTTTACCAGCGCGGGCAGGTGCCGGATATAACTGCGGCTTTCCATATCCATATCGCTGCCCGCATTGGCCGCCACCAGGGCAGCCTCCCGGTTATCCTGGACAAATCCATGGTTGATCATCTCGCCCACACTGCCCCAGTCGCTCACCACCAACCCCCTGAAACCCCACATGCCCTTGAGGATGGTTCTTTGCAGGTAGGCGTTGCCGGTAGCGGGGATGCCGTTGAGGTCGTTGAATGAATTCATAAAAGTGGCCACGCCGGCATCTGCCGCCGCCCGGAAGGGGGGGAGGTAGGTTTCCCAGAGCTGGCGCTCGCTCATGTCCACACTGTTGTAATCCCGTCCGCCCACTGCAGCCCCGTAAGCGGCAAAATGTTTGGCGCAGGCCATCACCGCATCGGGATGTCCGTAGCCCCTGCCCTGGAAGCCCTTTACCCGGGCGGCGGCGATGAGGCTGCCCAGGTAAGTATCTTCCCCGGCGCCTTCCATCACCCTCCCCCAGCGGGGATCGCGGGCAACATCCACCATCGGGGCGAAGGTCCAGTGCACGCCTGCGGCGGCAGCTTCGGTGGCCGCGATGCGGGCCGATTGTTCCATGGCCCGGAGGTCCCAGCTGGCGGCTTCAGCCAGGGGGATGGGGAAGATGGTGCGGTAGCCGTGGATCACATCCTGGCCGAAGAGCAGCGGGATCCTAAGCCGTGACTGCAGGGCCAGGGCCTGGAGCTCTCGGGTGCGCAGGGCGCCGGTGACGTTGAGCATGGAACCCACTTTGCCGGTTTTGATCTGATCGAGCAGATTGTCATCATTGGTAAGCGGGCCGGTGGCCGCCCAGGGACCGTTGTACTGGTTCATCTGGCCCACTTTCTCTTCGAGCGTCATCAGTCGCATGACCGAATCCACCCGCTGGTCAAGGGTTTTGGGCTGGGCCTGCAACAAGCCGGCCGTGGCAGCAATGGTAAGCGTTATCCAAATTTTTTTCATCTGTATCCTGAGATTTTGCAGAACAAGTTAAGGCATCATGGGCTTATTCCCAGGCCATCCATTGAATATCAAACGACGCCCCCCATCCGGTGCCGGCTGGCGCATCGGCACGGTAGATTTCCACGGTGCACTGGGTGGTACTGATGTTCCGTACAGCAAGCACAAATACATCCGAAATTCCGTTGGCCAGTTTGGGCGTGAGTTGCACCCGCACATTTGAAGCATTCACGAAAGCATTGGGAAAATTAAGTGTAACGGTTTTCTTGTTGTTGCCAGCCTGGGTACCCGCGCTGATCAGTCCCTCCTGTACATTGGTGAAGAATGTTCCTCTTGATCCGATTTTCGTGTCTCTGTTTTTAAGAATGACGAGCGCATCACTGGGTGTTAAACTGTTAACGCCATTACCGATCGTAAACAAGCGGTCTGTTGAATTCCATGCTGTAGTGCTGACGGGTGTATAGTCTGTGCTGTAACACCCAAGGGTGGTTTCTGCGAAGGACCTGGCAACATTGCGCACTCCCATGGCTGTTGAAATTCGTCCGGAAGCCGTATTGGTTGAACCCATGGCCGTTGAAAAATCTCCAGAGGCGAGGGTATTGAACCCAATTGCTGTGGCGTACTGGCTGGCCGCAGTGGTTTGATAACCTTAAGCAGTAGCATAATCTCCTGTGGCGGTGTCACGCGTCCCTATTGCCATTGCACTTTGGCCTGATGCCTGACTTTGATATCCTATTGCTGTGGCATAATCTCCTGTGGCTGAAGATTGATAGCCTAATGTTGTTGCAGCCTGACCAGAGGACGTTGTCTGCCATCCCATGGCAGTCGCATAAATGCCTGTAGCCTTTGTTTGTGCACCTATAGATGTTGAATTCCCGGCAGATGCAAGGTTTTGATAACCTAAGGCAATTGAATTATACCCTGAGGCGGTATCCTTATATCCCGAAGCAATTGAATACTCTCCTGATGCTCTAGAAAATCCACCATTAGCCATTGAATAATTTCCTGTTGCGATGCACTCGTAACCCGTAGCAATGGCCAAATGACCAGCGGCAAATGGCCGAATACCTATGGCCATGGAGGCGGTGCCCGAGGCAATCGATTCGAGACCCATCGCCACTGAGCCCGATCCAGCGGCAGTAGTTAGACGTCCCAAAGCGATGGAAGCTTCCCCAGTAGCAATATTATCTACGCCAATGGCAGCAGAACCGGCGCCTTTGGCAATAGTTCCGCGTCCCAAAGCGATGGAGTAAACATGTACCGCCCGGGTATTTAACCCCATCGCTACGGAATAAAAACCAACGGAATCCTTATCCCAAAAAGTACCATCTACATAACCTGCCCGGAATGCGGCCTTGTTCGCGAACCACAGCATACGGCGTCCAGGTCCTGAAACCGGTATTTCATCACTGGGCTCTTGCACTCCCCCGCTGGCCGTAAACACCACACTGCCACTGTCAACCTGCAGCCGGGCCCGGGGGTTTAGGGTTCCAATGCCTACATTTTGCGCGGCAGCGGCCCATGAGATGCAGGCGCCCAAAAAAGCAAGACTGATTTTTTGCATAGCGAAAAATTTATTTGTTTTAAAATTAATGTGGATACGCTGCAAATCCAAAGGGGTGGTGTACCTGCAGCGGTGGTGCTGAAATATGGAATACCACATCACCGCCGCATTCCGCTACTGTAAGCCCGCCAGTTACCGTCCGGGCGATCAGGTGTTTCCGGTTCAAATCTGAAATGACTCTTATTCAGCAACAGGGCAATAAAATACTCCGCTTCACAGGCCTCAAATGCATTGCCCCGTTTATCCTGCAGGTGGCGAATTTGAACAACAAACTGCCGGCCATCGGTGCAGGTAAATAGCAGGTGATCAGGCTCAGCAGACTCAGCCCTTAGCTCTTGCCGAAGTACAAGGATGGCCAACCGGGTAAATGGGTTGGCAGTGCCGGCACGACTGTTGCCATACAGCTCTGCCTTTTCACATTCCTGCAGCCTGAACTGATGTTGTACAAAGCACTTTTTAACGATCACCGTGCCATCCTCTTTGATCCGGAAGCCTTTGTGGCCGGCCGGAAGCAGGGCATACAGGAGGATGGCCAGCACGATGAATGCGGCAGCGCATCCGGCAAAAAGTGGCTGGTCGCCAATCAGCAGCAGGCCAATGGCCATCCCTCCCGTGAGCCATAATAAAACACGGAGGGGGAACTGCCACCTGAACAACCCGGGATAGAGGAAGGTAGTATGAAACTGCTGCTGCCGCTGCCTGAAATCATAGCGAAGTGACCTGGCAGCTTTGCTGCCTAAACAACGGAACACCGAAACAGGAGAAGGCGGTGCAGACCGGAATATATACCCAAGCACCACGGCTATAAGGATACCCATCAGCAGCCAACGGTTGGTGGGATGCAACGGTTGTCCCACCATGAACAGGGTGAAAAAGGACTTACCATACCGGTGGGTACAGTAAAGCTGTAATCCCGCCAGAACAGGCAACAGCGTCAGAATGGCCAGCACCCATTGGCCTGTGCAACTCCGCAATCCTGACCGGCGATAACCATACAACGCCGGCACATGATTCCGGAAACGCTGAAGAATGGAGTGCAGCGGTTGCCCCGCCTGCAATCCGGGTATGCTGACCGCGGCATCCGTACCTGCAGGATCAGGAACGGCGTCGTTGACCTCAGGCTGCTCAAACACTTCCCGCATACGCCCGGTTGGAACGCATGTTCAAAAAAATGATCAGGGCGCTCCCCCCGAACAGAACAATGAACAACAGCGGAATGAAAACACGGGCTCCGCCAGGTTGCCGGAAATAATGGATAAAAAGCGTGCCCTTGAAAAACCAATAATCCACCTGTGAGAGCACCAAAAAGGGCAGGAGGAGCCACTGCATCACCCGAATGACCCAGGTCATGGCGCTGTAACTTTTGCCCAAAATTTTATTATCGGCCATCACTTGTGTTTATCTGAAAAGCTTAACCAGATCTTGTAGCGTGTAGCCCAGACCGTATAGCCCGGCAGCCAGCACCAGCAATACAAAAAAGAGGATGACACCCATAAAATAAAATCGGGTAAACAGCTGAAAGATGTGCATCACCCCCTGGAATTGTGCATGCTTACCCTGGGACGAGAGCAGGTAACCCGGTTTTGCCAGGTCTTCCAGTTCCAGTCTTATCCGGGTGCGGTTCAGAAAATACAGGTACAGGAGCAGGTACAGGCAACAGGCCGCGCCGACCGCGGCGGGCGGCCGCAGAAAGGCGCCCCCCACCATCACCAGCACCAACAAAAAACCGGCGGTCTGTACCCAGCGGGCGGGTTTCAGCCGCAGGGTAAGTTGGGGCTGATCAGCTCCGGCAGCGGCTTCAAGGGTTACCGACTGCATCCATGAAAATGAGATACCCCCTGAAGCCAGTGCTGTGCGCCCGGTCAGCGGATCGGCTATGCAGCGCAGTCTGCTGGCCATGGCATAGGCCTGCAGCCGGCTATTGAGTGTGGCCGCTGACACCTCGGATGCTATGGAGACCACTTGGGTAATCATGAAAATGGAAGACAACATGCAAGGCCGGCGTGATCTTACCCTAAAGCCGGATGTGCTGAATACAGACAGGGCATTTATTCCCAGGCCATCCAGCTGATATCAAAAGATGCTCCCCAGCCCGTTCCGGCAGGGGCATCAACGCGGTATATCTCTACAGTAAAACTCGTTGTGGTGATGTTTCTTGCGCTGAGGACAAATACATCTGATATATTGTCAGCCAGCTTGGGAGTAAGTTGAATCTTGACATCCTGGGCCAAATCAAAACTGTTGGGGAAATTAACCTGTATAACCTTGCGGTTGCTTCCGGATTGTGTACCGGCAGCTACACGTCCTTCCTGCAGATTGGTGAATAAAGTGCCCTGGTTGCCGATTTTTATATTCCCATTTTTAAAAATGGTAAATGCATCACTTAACAGACTGCTGGAATTGCCGTTACCGGCAACAAAAAGACGGTTGTTGGGACTCCATCCTGTCGCACTCGGCAATGGCTGCTGGGTATTATAACGACCTATCGCTATTTCAGCATAGGTTTGAGCGATGGTATTGAATCCCATGGCCACCGAATTTACCCCGCGCGCTTCCGTTTCATTCCCCATAGCAACTGAATTTTCTGCGGTGGAGGTAGTGGTGGTGCCATTTCCTATCACCAATGAATAATTGCCGGAAGCGGTGGTGTTTAATCCTACTGAGATAGCGCCCATCCCTGCTGCAGTAGTCCATAATCCCAATGCCGTAGACCCCAGCCCGGATGCAAGGGTATTCTTTCCGGCTGCAAAAGAAGCTTCCTGGCTGGCTGTTGTGGCCGTACCGAATGCGGCAGAATAGATGCCAATTGAATTGGTATTCCATTGATTGCCGCCCACATACCCGGCCCTGAATGCCGCTTTATCGGCGTACCACATCATCCGTCTTCCTGCGCCTGAGAAAGGCGCATCCTGCGGAGAAGTAAGCGCCGGACCATCTGCCGCAAACAGCACGCTGCTGTCAATTACATGAAGCCTGGCCCTGGGCTGAGCGGTTCCGATTCCAACATTACCCCTGCTATCAATAGCCATACGGGTGATTGCATTCGTGGCAAAGTACAGGGGAAGGTTTTCCTGCATCGACAATATACCATACCTGTTGGTGGCGGCACCGAGGTCATACTGGATCCCCACCGTCATGCCATCTGTAGCCGTTGTTCCTGTACCATTGTGCGTAAACCGGAGGGATGTCAAAATCTGATCATTCCCATGTATGTGGAGGTCAGAAACGGGACTGGGCATATTGATTCCCACTCTTTGTGCCATACACCATGCCGTGTTCAAACTGCAGGCAACATAAAAAAGAAATATTTTTTTCATGTCCATTTTTTTCTTGGTTGTAATTCAAAGTGGTGCTGCAATTCCGCCTTACTTCAGCCCATGTTGCACCTGTAATTATTAAAATCCGAAGGTGGTGATTCCGCATCACTCCCAGGCCATCACATGCAGGCGCAGCTGCTGTCCCCATCCGGAGGATGCATCCATCCGCCGGATGATGACGGTGGCGGAAGAGGCCGTTATGGATTTAACGGTAACAATGAATTCATCATTCATGGAAGAAAGTTCATTGACCGGCTGCACCTGCACTTTTACATTGCCCGCACTGGCAAATGTGTTGGGAAAATTAAAAGTCACCGTTTTGGTTACTGCAGCACTGCTGCCGGCTACCACCACCGTATCCTGCATATTGGTGAAATAAGTGCCCCTGCTGCCGATGCGCATATTCCCGTTCTTAAGAATGATCAGTGCATCAGAACGGGCGGCAGCAGATGAACCGTTGCCGATGACGAATAACCGGTCAGTACCCACCCAGCTCTGGGCAGCAGCAGGCGTATAGCTGGTGTTGTAAAAGCCCAACGCCGTTTCAGCATAAGAGGGTGCGGTGAGGTACCCCCCGATTGCCGTGGCGTTTTCGCCATTGGTTCTGGTGTTTCGCCCAATAGCCGTGCTGTAATCACCTTGTGCGTAAGTGCTGTTTCCGATTGCCGCGGCATAATTCCCTGCGGCCACGGCTGAGTAGCCCAAAGCCTGGGAATGGTTGCCCATCATGGTTTCAGGATCCCAGTTGCTCACCGACATAAAACCGGCTCCGAATGCGGCTTTTCGGGGTAAGTAAAACATCCGGTTCCCGTATCCGTATAATTCCTCGTTCACGAACCGGCCGCTGCCGAATTCGCCGGAAACCACCAGGCCATCTGTTCCGGCGATGCGCAGCGCGCCGGCATCCGCAGTGATGGACCTGCCTGCGCCGGTTCCGGTTCCATCATAAGCCTTATCCAGTGTAGTGTTCACCAGGAGATTGGGATCAAACCATATTGCATTGCCCTCCACATCGCTTTTCAAAACATAATTATTGATCGCTCCATCGCTTACCTGCAGCGCCGATGTTTTGGTTTTTCCGACCACCTCCAGCCGGTTGGAAGGGGTGGAAATGCCGAAGCCCGTATTCCCGTTTTTCAGCACTACCATGGCGTCAGACCGGCCACCGCCGACAGAGCCGTTGCCGATAGAAAATATCCGGTCCTGTCCGGCCAGGATAGAAGTGGCAACCGTAAACACGGGAGTATAAGACGTATTATATACCCCCAACGCAATCTCTCCATAAGAAGGGGCCAGGGTGTTGTTGCCGATGGCTATTGACCTGTCGCCGGAGGCTCCAGCGCCATTCATGACTGCAAACGATCTGGAACCGGATGCCGTACCCCCTATCATGGCAACGGCTTCATTGCCTGAAGCTGCACCTGATCTTCCGATCGAAACCGCATACTCGCCCGTTGCATTAGTATTACTACCGATGGCAATGGCATGGTTGTTCTGGGCAACTGAATTGTAACCCAAAGCAGTAGCATAGTCACCTGAAGCAACTGTTCCAAAACCAATGGCGGTGGAATAAGATCCGGAAGCAATCGTAGCACCACCCATAGCAATGGAAGCCGTACCTGAAGCTCTTGAATCCGAACCCAAAGCTGTAGCGGCAAATCCCGCTGCCCGGGTATTCCGACCCAATGCAAAAGCAACCTCCCCAAATGCCCGGGTATTCCATCCCATCGCTACAGAGTATAAGCCGATGCTGTCTTTGTCCCAGTTAGTGGCTGCTACATACCCAGCACGTAAAGCTGCCTTATCTGCATACCACATCATGCGACGGCCTTGTCCTTCCACAGGCGGGTTACGCGGTTCAACAGGAACATTGCCTTCGGCAGTAAATAAAACATTGCTATCGGCTACATGCAGACGGGCCTGGGGAAAATTGGTTCCAATGCCTACGTTTTGTGCGGCTGCCGCAAAATATATGCAGCAGCCTGCAGTGGTCACAAGCAGTTTGATCATTACAGTTGGCGTTTTAATTATTACAATATAAATGAATATATTGAAAAAACAATATCCAACAGCCAGAAAGTATAAAGCCAGTTTAATGGCATTAAACTGGCTTCAACGTTTCTGTTCAGTATGCTCAGCGCGGATTATGCTTCCAGGGCGTCTAAAGAGAGACACCAGTTCTTCCGATACCCGGTCTATTTTCTTTTCTGCGCAAAAAGCCAGGGCAGCAATCCCGGCTCGGCAAAAGCGGGATCCCAGCTGTTGTGATTCACGCCGGGGTACAAACTGAATTTCACCTCCGCCCCGGCGGATTGCAGGGCGGCTACCATGTCAGCGGAATAGGCCGGCGGAACCACATCATCGGCTTCGCCGTGAAACACCCACCACTTCACCTGCTTCATCGCGGGGGCTGCAGCGGGCGCGCCGCCGCCGCAGATGGGAAAGGCCGCCGCAAAAAGAGCCGGATTTCTCCGAACCAGCTCAAAGGTGCCCATGCCGCCCATCGACAGGCCGCCCACATACACCTGCTTTTTGTTGACCGGGTAGGTTTTGAGTATCCCGAACAGCAGCTGCTGCAACAATTTCATGGCGGTGGTGGGCTCCCCGGAAGCAGAAAAGATAAACAGCTCCCGCTTTCCCGTACTGTCGTACTGAAACTGCACATTGGACCAGTAGCTGCTGACCGCACACTGCGGAAAGACCACAATGGCCGGATAGTTTTTACGCACGCTGTCCAGCAGGAACAGGGACGCGCCATGCACCAGCTGCGCCTCATTGTCATGACCCCGTTCGCCCGACCCGTGCAGGAAGAGGATGAGCGGATAGGTATGCGCCGGGTTGTAAGACTCAGGCAGCAGGATCCGGTAGGGCAGGCTATCCCTGCCGGACACCAGCATTTTTTTCTGATACAGCGACAGGTCCTGCCCCGTTGCAGCCACCAGCTGCAGCAGAATCATAACGGTGAGGAATATGCGCATTTTCATGGTTGTAAAGTTTTCAGGTGATAATGAATGACAAAACCGCCGCCGGGGGCCGTTTTCACGGACAGCATGGCCGGATCAGCCGCCTGGCCGAACCGTACTTCCCGGGTTTGCAGGATATAATCCGAAGGATAATCGGCCGCATTAGGTCCATCCCCGCAGCGCGTTTCGGTGTACGACCCTTCCGGAACAGGAAGGGGGAAACTGATCTCCCGGGCTTCGCCATCCGTCATGCCGGCAATGTACCAATCGTCGCCTTTTCTTCTTGCCGTTACGATATAGTCGCCCAGTTTCCCGGCCAGGATAAGGGTTTCATCCCAGGTGGTGGGGATGGATCCCAGGAACTGCATAAAGGCGGGCTCCATGAAACCCTGTGAGGGGTTGCCGGCAAAGATCTGCAGGGGGCTGTCGTACACCACAAACATAGCGAGCTGGTGACAGCGGGTGCCCTGGCTCATCACTTTTTTGCTGATGGGCCTGAACTGTTCGGGGGTGGCATTATCCAGTATGCCCGGCTCATAGTCCATGGGGCCGGCGAGCATGCGGGTAAAGGGCAGGGTGACATTGTGCTCGGGTGTGGCCTTATCACTCCAGATATTGTATTCGGAACCCAGCACTCCTTCCCGGGTGATGTTGTTGGGCCAGGTGCGGGTGAAGCCCTTGGGCGGATAAGCCCCGTGAAACATGATCATGATGCGGTAATCCGCACAGGCTTTCGCAATGCGCTCATAAAAGTTCACCATCGGCTGATCATCGCGGTCCATGAAATCGGTCATGATGAAGTCTACCCCCCATTGCTGAAACTGCTGCAGCGCCCGGTGGAGCTGCCGGTCGAGCGTGGAGCAGAGCGTCCAAAGGCTCAACTTAATCCCCTTGCTGCGCGCATAATCCGCCAGGCTGTCCATATTGAGCGCCGGGTTGATCCGGAACAGGTCCTGGTAATCACTCCAGCCCGCATCGAGCATGATGCGGTCGAAGCCAAACTGCCGGGCGAAGTCGATGTAGTACTTGTAGGTGGCCGTATTGATTCCGGCTTTGAAGGGCACCCGGAAGAGGTTGATGCCGATGATCCATTCATCGGTGCCCTTACCCGGACGCACCCACGAAAAATCACGGTTATCCGGGGGTGATGCCAGCCGGTACACGAGGTCATTGCCGGGCAGGTCGCGGTCTTCGGCGGCAATGATCAGCACGCGCCAGGGAAACACCCGGGTGCCCCGCGTACGGGCCAGGCAGGTTGCCCGTTGGGTAACCACTTCCTGCGGAAACTCACCTGCCGTGAATACGGTTTCCAGGGGATAGCGCGCCCATACTCCCTCCAGCCGGCCCGATGCGCTCCCCTGCAGAAACATCCCCGGATAGTCGGAGAGATCAGATTCCGTGATGGCCACTTTGATGTCCTGATCCGATCCGGCCAGCACAGGCGTATAGGCCAGGTCGTTACCGGTTAAGCTGTCGAGGAGGCGGCGCTGGTACCGTTCTTCGAAACTGGTATGATAGCGGTCGGTCCGGTTGCCCGAATCCACCAGGGGCAGTAATACCTGCCTTCCCCGGCCCAGCGCAAACTGTGCCGTTTCGTTGTTCACCACGATGGAATCGCGGAACCGGGTAACGATCCTGTAGGCCACCCCATCATCATAAGCCCGGAAGATGAGGCTGTAGGGCTGCTGAAAATGCACTATGAGCTGCTGATAATGATCCCGGATCAGGCGGCGCTTTTCTGCCACCACGGGGATGATGCTGTCGTTGCGGGAATCCCGCTGCACCGACCTGATGCGCAGGCGCCCGTCCAGGGGGGGCTGCTGTTCCAGTTCCAGGCCAATCACGGAGGGTTCGAGCAATGTCTGGCCCCTGTATTGCACGCGGTACCGGATCTCGCCCCGGCACCAGAGGGTTACGGTAATCCTGTTATCCGGCGAATGCAGCAGCAGGCTGTCGGCGGCCAGCAGGGGGCCGGCCGTGAGCAGGAGACAGAGTAAGGAAATCATCCTTTTCATAACAGCATCATTAGGCGCAGCCGGTGCCCGCTCAAGGAGCAGCGACGGGCTGCTGTTGCGGAACGCAGCACGCCCTGCATGCAAAGAGGCTGACGCCTTGCTGCAGTCAGCCTCTTTGCACCACACCTCCGGGATACCGGTTAAGATTATCCGGCGTTTACTGCAGGTTAAACGTGGCCTCTTTCACATCGCGGCTGTTGCCGCCGATGAACACCCTGAACTCGCCGGGCTCGGCTACAAATTTCAGGTCGTAGTTATAAAACTTCAGGTCGTTTTCTGTAATGCGGAATTGTACGGTGCGGCTCTCCCCGGCTTTCAGGGCAATCTTCTGAAATCCCTTGAGCTCCTTCACGGGGCGGGTGATGCTGCCCACCACATCGCGGATATACAACTGCACCACTTCCTGGCCATCGGTTTTTCCGGTATTCGTTACCGTTACCGAAGCCGTGAGCGCGCCCCCGGGCTTGAGGGTATTGCTGCTGAGCTTCACATCGCTGTAGGCAAAACGGGTATAGCTGAGGCCATAACCAAAGGGGTACAGCGGGTCGTTGCTGACATCCAGGTAATTGCTGCGGAATTTTTCAAACCATTTCCCTTCGCCCAGGGGGCGGCCGGTGTTTTTATGATTGTAAAACAGCGGAACCTGCCCCACATGCTGCGGCCAGGTGGTGGTGAGTTTACCGGAAGGATTCACATCACCGAACAACACATCCGCCACCGCATAACCGGCCTCACTGCCGCCAAACCATACGTTCAGGATGGCGGGTACGTGCTCATGCTCCCATTTGATGGTGAGCGGCCGCCCGGTGAAGAGCACCAGCACCACCGGCTTACCCGTTTTGAGCAGCGCCATGAGCAGGTCTTTCTGGGCCTGGGGAATATCCAGGCTGGCGCGGCTGCTGCTTTCCCCGCTCATTTCCGCGCTTTCGCCCAGGGCGGCCACCACAACATCCGACTGTGCGGCCACGGCCAGGGCCTCCTCAAGCAACTGCTGACTGCTGCGGCCATCGCGGTTAAAGGATTTGCCGAACATACCGGCGCGCTGTTCAAAGAGTGAATCATAATCAAGGTAAGAGCCCTGGGCATACAGCACTTTGGCGCGGTCGCCCAGCACCGACTGCAGGCCTTCCAGCACCGGAACGGCTTTATCAAATTTTGCCGCCACACTCCAGGTGCCCGGCATGTTTTCACGGTTATTGGCCAGGGGACCAATCAATCCGATGGTGCCGGCTTTTTTCAGCGGCAGCAGGTCGCCCTCATTTTTCAGCAATACAAAACTCTGTGCAGCGATGGCCCTGGCCTCCCGGCGGTGCGCATCGGTAAACACTTCGGTTTTAGCCCGGTTTTCATTGCAGTACCGGTAAGGATCTTCAAACAAACCCAGCTTGTACTTGGCCTCCAGGATGCGGCGGCAGGCCAGGTCAATCTCCGCCATCGTAACCTTGCCTTCTTTGAGCGACTGCTTCAGGGTATTCAGAAAACCTTCGCACACCATATCCATGTCAATGCCCGCCTTCAGGGCCCTCGCGGACACCTGCTGCAGGTTGCCGATGCCATGCGCTTCCATTTCGCAAATCCCCGTATAATCGGTTACCACAAATCCTTTGAATCCCCATTGTTTCCGCAGCACATCCGTCATCAGGTAACGACTAGCGGTGGCGGGTACCCCGTCTACTTCGTTAAAGGAAGCCATCATGCTGCCCGCACCCGCATCAGCGGCGGCCTTGTAAGGCGGCAGGTATTCGTTGTGCATCCGCAAGCGGCTCATGTCGGTGGTGTTGTAATCCCGTCCGGCTTCTGCGGCGCCGTACAAAGCATAGTGCTTCACGCAGGCCATGATGGTATTGTCTTTTTTAAGATCGGTTCCCTGGTAGCCCCGCACCATGGCTTTGGCGATCTCGCCGCCGAGATAAGGATCTTCCCCGGAGCCCTCGGCAACGCGGCCCCAGCGGGGATCACGGGCAATGTCTACCATCGGGCTGAAGGTCCAGCTGATGCCGTCGGCGCTGGCTTCCTGTGCGGCAATCTGTGCGCTGCGTTCAATCGCTTTCATATCCCAGGTGCAGCTGAGCCCGAGGGGGATGGGGAATACCGTTTCGTAACCGTGGATCACATCCATTCCGAAAATCATGGGGATGCCCAGGCGGGTTTCTTCCACGGCCACCTTCTGTACGGCCTTGATTTTGGCCACGGATTTGATGTTGAACAGTCCGCCCACTTTCCCTTCCTTGATCTTTTTCCCGATATCCGAGTTACTGGCTTGTCCGGTTACAATATCTCCGCTGCCGGGCAGGTTCAGCTGGCCGATCTTTTCGTCCAGCGTCATCTTTTTCATCAGCGCGTCGATGAAGGCTTTCATTTTGGCATCCTGTGCCTGCACCTGCAATGATCCGAGGGCCAGCAGGGCGATCATGATTTTCCTGAGCATGTGTGTGTATTTGTTGATCAGCAATGGTATTTCAATGGGACTGCAGTGGCGACGCTCCGTTCAGCGGCACCGCTTTGTTGATCCGGGATGAAGGCAGGAGGTGCGGAGCGATGGCCTGTTGCCAGATCCGGTAACCCCGGGCATTCATGTGCAGCGAATCAGCAATAAAGATATCACCTCTTACCTGCCCGCGTGCATCCATCATACGGTTATAGACGTCAATATACACCGCCCGGGGCTGTGTACGCATAAAATTCCGGATCAGGCGGTTGGCCTCCTGCATCTTTGACCAGAGATGGCGGCGGCTGGGACTGGGTTTCAGGGAAACAAACGCCACGGGTATCCCGGGCAGCTGTTCGCGGATCCAGCCGAAAAGCCGGAGCCAGCGGTGATAAACGGTTTGTCCATCCGCGGCACTGTCGGCAGCCAGATCGTTCTCGCCGCAGTATACGATTACCTGGCGGGGCCGGTAAGGCGTAATGATATCGGGCGCCCAGCGCAGCAGGTCGCTGAGGGTGGATCCGCCGAAGGCCCGGTTGATGAGGGGATGCCCGGGGAAATATTCCTGCACATCTTTCCACATCGTGAAGGAGGAGCTGCCGATCAGCAGGATGGCCTGCCGGGGCGGAGGCTGCAGGCTGTCGAGCTGTTTGAAAGCCTGTATTTCCTGGTAAAAGGGGGCATCCTGTGCTGCTGCCTGCAGGGGCTGCAGAAGCAGGCCGCCACTGCAGATCAGGCAAAAAAATGCTGGTATGAGTCGGGACATCTTGAACATGACAGTAACCGCCTGACTAAGGACAGGAAAAAATGCAAAAACCCCTAATCCCAGAGATATTTTTCATCAAAAGGGAGGTGGTTTTGCATGAGCAGGGCGGGAAGTTCGTCCATGTACCCGGATGTGCGGTGATGTTCGTGCTGATGGCGGATATATTGGATCAGGCGGTTCATGTTATCAGACCGAACCGAAAATGCCGCATACCCATCCTGCCAGTAAAAATTCCGGTAAGGGTTGCCTTTTGTCTTGATCCATTTGGAAGACCGCTTTTTGAGTTCTTCCAGGAGGTCCATGAGCGGAATTTTTTTGGACAGGAAGCAGAGGATATGGACGTGATCAGCCACGCCGCCGATGGCTACCGGCGGGCAGTCCAGGGCTTTGCATACGCCTCCCAGGTAGGCGTGCAGTTCCGGCTCAATGGCCCGGTCAATAAAGGGATAACGGTGTTTGGTACCGAATACGATATGAACAGCCAGCCTCGAAAATGATTGGCCCATGATGATGGTTTTAAGCAGGAAATGTAGTGCAGCTATCGGGATTGGGGAAGCAGGAAGCGGGAGATGTCAGGTGGGGAGGAGCTTTTGTGGTGTGGGTGCGGACAGGTCGTGCAGGCGGAGGGGCCGCAGGGCGGGGCCCGGCGGTAGGGGATTGCGCCCCTCCGGGGCTGAAGTGATTCAGGTTTCCTTACTCCTGTCTATCCCGTGGGGCGGAGCCCGCACGGTAAGGGATTACGCCCCTCCGGGGCTACGGGATACTCGTGACGGTACTCTGATCTGCAGGGCGGTACCCGGCGTGATGGGATAGCGCCCCGGCGGGCTGAGAGGATTCGCAGGGCGCTGCCCGGCGGTAGGAGATAACGCCCCTCCGGGGCTGCGGGATACTCGTGACGGTGCTCGGATTTGCAGGATGGTGCCCGGCGTGAAGGGATAGCGACCTGGCGGGCTGGGCTCCTACTCCACCCTCAGGGTGGCGAACCGTTCACTTACGCCGCTTTCGTTTACCGCTTCGATGCTGAAGTAATAGGTTTTGAGTTTATCCAGTGCCTTAAACCAGAGTTCATTACTCTGCATCACCATCACACAGTTGTACATTTTATCCGGGGCGGTACCGTAATAAATATTATAAGCATAGGCGCCGTTTACCGGGCTCCAGCGGATCCAGGCGCTGCGCTTGTCTTTCTCCGTGCGCAACACCATAAACTGTTTCACTTTATCCGGACGGGAGCCGTTGCCGTTTCCAAAAACCCTTAAGCCGCTAATGGCAAATTTTCCCGTCGGCATCTGGATGTTCTCCAGGCGGATGTAACGGGCCTGTACGGGCTTTTCGAGTTCCACATAATCGTGGGGTACATCCGTGAGGTTTTTGCTTTTATCGGTGAGTACGTTCCATTTTTTTCCGTCGGCAGAGGCATAGAGTTTGTAGCGGTGAAACTGGCCATTGATCTTGCCGAGACGGTCATCGGCCACATCCTGGTCGGCATAGTTGATCTGCACCGCATTGACGGTACTCAGATTCCCGAGATCGGTCTGGATGTATTCTCCGCTGTTGCCCGTGGCAGCGCTCCAGTATGTTTTTATGTCCTCATCATTGGCATTATTGGCCACATAACTGCCCAGGGTAGACGAAACCTGGATGGGTTTCTTGTAATTCAGGAGCATCCATCCCGTAAACCCGCTGCCATACACCTGTTCCTTATAGGGAGGCAGGTAATGCGGGTAATCGCCGAAAGCGGTATTGCACCACATGATATCGTCTTTGTCAAAACCAGCCGGCCAGATGCCGATGCGGCGCTCGAAGTTGTTTTTCACCGACAGCATAATGGTGCTTACATGCCAGTAGTGCCCCATGTTATCCTGAAACGTGCTGCCATGTCCCGCCCCGCGGGCAAAACCACCCAGTTTCATGCTCAGGGGATCACTCTGCTGTTCGGGATACTCGAGGGGACCGGTTGCCACGGCCACCCCGTCGGCATAACCGCTGAATTCTGTGCCCGGCGCCCCATACTGCAGGTAATATTTTCCATTGTGCTTCGTCATGTGCGCTCCCTCCACAAAGGGGTCCAGGAAGGTGTTATCCATGTGTTCGCCGAATCGCTGCCAGCCGAATCGCCAGTCTTTCAGCAACAGCAATTCCTTGCGGGTGCCGATGGGCCGGAAGGTTTTACGGTCGAGCTCAATGCCATAAAGCGGGAAATTATTACTGCTGCCGTTGTACATGTATAACCGTCCGTCATCATCCGTGAAGAAGGCAGGATCCCAGCCGCCAATCTCAAAAGAATCCACCAGCGGCTTCCAATCATTGCCCTTGGGGTTGGTGCTCATCCACAGGGTGAACTTGCTCGTGTAGGTAGACCCGAATACAATCATCGTATCGCCTACGATGCCCACCCCGGGTGCACAGAGTTCATCATAGCCCGCATTCCAGGGTCGCAGAAACTTCCGGCTGATAAAATGCCAGTTGAGCATGTCGCTGCTCCACCAGTATCCCCACTGGTTGGTGCTGAAGAGATAATAATCCCCCTTGTAATTCACGATTACCGGGTCGGCCGTGGCGCGGTGCCGGCCCCACTCGCTGAAATTGGGAATCGGCGTATATCCGTAATCGATATTGATGGGATTGCAGTAGGTTTTTTGCTGGGCCTGGAGGGGCTGTACGGCGAGGAGCACCGCGATCCAAAGGCTTCCTGTGCTGAATAATTTTTTCATATGTATGATGTTCATTATCTGATGAGCAATACCGTTCCTTTCTGCTCCTGTTCGCCACGGCCGGCAAAGCGGTAGCGGCAGATCCACAGGTACACCCCGGGCGGCGCCGGCCGGCCACCTGAACGGCCATCCCATCCTTCCGCCGGATTGTTGCTGACAAACACTTCACGGCCCCAGCGGTCAAAAACCCGCAGCGTAAAACGGGCCGGTACCGTGGTCATCAGTGCCCGGAAACGGTCGTTGCGGCCATTATCATCCGGACTGAAAGCCCGGGGCAGGTTGATGAAGCCGCTGCAGTTTCCCACCCGAACGGTGAGGGTATCCCTGCGGACACATCCCTGCACCGACACAGCTTCCACCGCATACCATCCCGGCTCACTGACGTGCAGCACAGGCCCGGAAGCCCCGTTGTTCCAGCGATACGCACGAAAGCCTTCGCCGGCATCCAGCAGCAGGGTTTGTCCGCTGCACACAAAGGTATCCCTTCCCAGCAGTATACGGGGTACCGGCCATACCTTTATCTGCACCGTATCCGCTACGGCGCAACCCGGCCATCGTTCTGCCTGAACAAACAGGGCAAGATCATTTTCAGCCACCACCGTCATGTTCTGCGTGTAGGGATTACCGGTATACCCGGCCGGGCCCCATTGGTAATGGCGGAAGCCCGGTGGGGCGGTAAACAGCAGGGTATCGCCCGGACAAACCGTACGGTCTGCGCCGAGGCTGAAGGATACCGGCGGGGCGGCATCCACCCGGATGGTATCACTCAGGTTGTTGCCGCAGGCATCCCGCACCGACAGGTGATAAATGCCTGGCCGGGTAACCTCATAGAATGACGCCGTGGATCCGTCCTGCCAGCGGTAACTGCTGAAGCCCGGCGCCTCCAGCCGCAGGGGGACACCGCTGCAGAGGAGGGTATCAGGGCCCAGGGAAAGTTTTTCAGGTGCAGCCGTTACGGTTACCCAAAAAGTATCCCGGAGGAGGCCACAGGGCGCCCGCAGCGTGGCGATCACAGGAAAAAGGCCACTGCCGGAAAACAGAAGCCGGGCTGCGCTGTCGCCCACCTGTTCCACCTGCACCGGCACGTTGCTGCTGAATTGCAGCGCCGCAGCAGTGCCCTGAACCGTGGCCCTGAAAAGACCGGCGCTGCCGGTACAGAGCACGGCCGGCCCCCTGATTTTACCCAGTTTCATCTGCAGCCGGCTGCTGCAGGTGAGCACCCACTGGAATCCACGGCCCGACAGGGTATCCAGGAAAGCCGGCTCGAGCTGGTCCGCAGTTGTAAGGCTGGTGAGGGTATTGGGGATATCCTGCAGGGTAAAAGAAGCGGGTTCAGCCAGAGGCGTATAGGCGGTAGCGTTACAACCGGGTAAACGCAGGGTGGGATCCGTTTTCAGCAGTGCCGCCATCACCGTATTGCTGCTGTCACGACGGAAGCCCCCCACCAGCAGGGAACTGTCGGGCAGCAGCCTGCTGTCGTTGGCACACTGGATATCGGGCAGCTGCAGGCGCCAGCCGCGGTAAGGCGCATCTGCCCCCTGCAGCTGATACACGAAATAATCCCCGCCGCTTTGGTTGAGGTACTGCACCCCCGCCATCCGGAAAGGATCGAAGAGGGCGCCCTGGAAGAGGTTGCCGTTCGCGGAAGGCTGGACGGGGTTGGTGATCCGCAGCGCCGATGTGTTGCGGCCCTCCGCGTCCAGGTAATACGTGATTTGTGCGGGGGCACGGGGACCATTGTAAAGAAAATACGTGTTGCCGGTGATCGCCAGCCGCCCGTTGGCGTATTGGATGTCGCTGCAATAAAATTCAGCCATGGCGCTCAGCGCCGCCACGCCAGGAGGGTTGATCCATCGTATCCAAACGGTGTTGCCCTGCTGCTGGTCAATACGGGCCACAAAATTGGTGACCGTATTATTATCCCGGCTGGTACCCGTTCCCGTTACAAAATAAGCGCCGGGCGCCTCGGTGCAGGAGGTAAAACGCAGCCGGGCATCGCCGCTCTGGATACCCGAGTAGCAACGGAGGCGGCCATCCGCTTCCAGCAGCAACAGCACCCCTCCATTGTTGTTGTAACCCGCCACCATCAGCAACCCGTTGGCGGTTTCCCTTACGGCCGTTATCACGTCAATGGCCAGCTGAGGGGAGGTATAGGCAAAACGCCGCTGCCAGCGCAGGTTGCCCTCCGGATCCAGGCGAAGGATATAATTGCCGCTGTACTGAGCAGCAGCGGCGGTAACCAGCAATACCAGATCGCCGTCGCGGGTGATCAGTGAACTGTAGGTGCGGAGATCCACCTGCACGGCGGTGTCGCGGATGCCGATGAATTTCGACCAGACCATGGCGCCATCCGCAGCCACCCGCATCACCTGCACAAAATTGCGGGCGATGGCCATCTGCGCAAATTCCCCCTTCAGGGTGCCTGCGGCAATATAGTCGCCCCCGGGAAGGGTATGCACCCGCGAAAAATCGGAGTAGCCCTGCATCCGGATCTGGCCGTAAAAGGCATACGAGGAGCAGGAGTCGGTCCATTGCTGGGCACAAAGCCCCAGGGGCAGCAGGAGCAGTAAGCCCGGCAGCCGGCCACCCCCTGCCCGCAGCAGGCATGCTATGACCCGGTAAAAAATCATGATGTATACAGTACAACAGGAGCAGATCAGAGATTGTTCTTTTGCATTTCAGCCACCGCATGCGCCACCGCCCGTGCCGTAAATGCCATGTACAAGATGGAGGGGCTCTGGCTGCCGGTACTGGTCATGCAGGCGCCATCGGTTACGAACACATTTTTACAATGGTGCAGCTGGTTCCAGGCATTCAGCAGCGAGGTAGCCGGGTCGTGGCCCATGCGTACGCCTCCCATTTCATGAATATCCAGGCCCGGCGCCTGCCGGCTGTCGCGGCTCCGGATGTTTTTGACCCCGGCGGCTTCCAGCATGGCCTGGCCCTGCTCCAGGAAATCCTTCAGCATCCGCTCGTCATTATCATCGTAGCCCACCGAAGTAACCAGCAACGGAATACCCCACTGGTCTTTTTCAGTGGCGCTTAACCGCACGTGGTTCTCCGCCTTCGCGATGGTTTCGCCCTGCATGTACATATAAACTCCCCAGGGACCCGGTTCGCTGAGAGCCTGCTTATACGCGGCCCCCAGCGGTTCGGGGGCATTTTTTTCGCTGTGCCGTTCCCGGTAAGCGCCGGAATAAATGACATAGCCGCCCGCAAAATCACGGTCGCGCCGGTGCACATTGCTGAAATTGGCCACGATGCACTCGGCAGGTTTCGACACGCGGTAGTACCATTCCTCAAATCCCTCCACATCGCCGTTCATGCTGCCCCGGTAGTTGTGAAAGGCGATGTATTTGCCGAGGAGCCCGCTGTCGTTACCCAGCCCGTAGGGGAAACGCCGGCTGGTGGAATGGAGCAGGATCAGGTTGGTATTCAACGCCGATGCATTCACAAAAATGATGCGGGCATAATATTCCGTGGCGGCATGCGTCTGTGCATCAATCACCCTTACGCCCACCGCCCGCTGCCGATCTTCGTCATAAATGATGGAATGCACCACCGAGTGCGGGCGCAGGGTGAGCCGGCCCGTTTTGGCTGCCCAGGGAAGGGTGCTGCTCACCGAGCTGAAATAACCGCCCAGCGGGCAGCCGCGCATGCAGAGGTTGCGGTTTAAACACTGTGTCCGGCCCTGGTCAATGTGCACCTGCCGGGGCTCGGTAAGCTGTGCCCAGCGGCCGGAAACATAATGCCGGTTGAATTTTTCCCGGATGACCCGGCTGAGATGCTGTTCCACCTTATTCAGTTCATACGGCGGCAGAAACTCACCATCAGGCATAGACGCGATGCCGTCGCGGTTGCCGCAAACGCCGATAAAGCGTTCCACATGGCTGTACCAGTCGCGGATATCCGCATAGCCCAGGGGAAAGGACATCCCGTATCCATCCCGGCCGGGCATTTCAAAATCGTAGGGACTCCAGCGGGCACAAGCCCGGCCCCAGGTGAGTGATTTGCCGCCTACCTGGTAACCCCGCACCCAGTCAAAGGACTTCTCCTGCACATAAGGATGATCGGCATCTTTAACGAAAAAATGCTGCGTGGTTTCGTCATACCCGGCGGCACGGCTGATCAGGGGGTTGAGGCGTCGGGTTTCATCCGTGATGGCGCCGCGGTGCGGCAGTTCCCAGCGCGACAGGTTTGCGGTGGGATAATCCTTGATATGCTCCACCGGCCGGCCGCGCTCCAGCACCAGGGTTTTCAGCCCCTTTTCACAGAGTTCCTTGGCCGCCCATCCGCCACTGATGCCGCTGCCGATCACGATGGCATCATAGGTATGCGCTTCGCGCCCGCCGCTGTTGATGTGAAGGTTGGAGGTATCCGGCATCAGTAATATTTTGGACGTTTTTTAAACCAGTACTGGTCCAGTGAAAAAGCCACCGGCCCGCTGAAAACAAACACCAGGGCCAGCAGCGAAAAGAGGAAGGGGTGCTGGTCTTCATACCAGAAACGGCCCTCCGCAACACGAAAGCAGATGAACAGCATGTCGGCACAGATGAGCAGGGCAGCGAGCCGCGTGAACATCCCGGCGGCCAGCAATAACCCGCAGAGCAGCTCAATACCCTTGCCCACAAATACCATGGCGAAGGCTGCGGGCAGGTCTTTGATGCGCTCCCATTCCGTGTACCCCCGCAGGGTATCGGGCTTAAACAGCTCCAGCCCGTGATAGGCCACGAGCAAACCCGTGAGTATTCTCAGCAAAGCCATTCCGCCTTTTTGCCCAAGTGGCTCAGGTGTGATCCATTTATTCATGCGCTGTTTATTTATGGGAAGCTGTAGCGCTGCCCGCCCTGCAGTAACGTGCAGGGCTGCCCGATTTTTTCGGCCTCACGTACAAACTCCGCCGGGTCTGCTGTGTTGAAGGTGAACATATCATAATGACAGGGAATCACCCTTTGGGCATGGATGGCCCTGCCCAGCTCAGCCGCTTCCCGGCAGCTGAGGTTACCGGCTACTTTCCGTTCGGGCCGGTTGCCGTTGATGGGCAGCAGCGCCAGCTGAACCCGGAAAGGCCGCAGCCGTTCCACCATCCCTTCGTACCATAGCGTATCCCCGCTGTGATACACCTGGTAACCATCAAAGCTGATCACATAACCCATGTACCGGCAGTTGCCCTGCTCATCCCGGTCGATCTGGTTGTGACTGGCCGGAATGCCATAAAAAGTAAAGGGTCCCAGCTGAACCGACTGCCCCTCATTGAGGCCCACGGGAAAAGAAGCGCTGCAGCCGGTTCTTTCGGCCACAAAAGCCCGGTTGGCTTCCGGGATCAGGAAGCGGATACCGGGGTTGTTCCGGAGTACGGGCGCCAGGGTTTCCGCGTCCAGGTGATCGGTGTGGTTATGACTGGAGGTAACCACGCTGATGCCCCGGAGCATATCAGGATCCACCACCCGCTCGCTCATGCGGATATGCGGCTTGTCGGTATCGGCATATTTCCGGGTCAGCGAATCCGACAGGTAGGGATCGATCAGCACGCGGTGGCCCTGCCATTGCAGCAGGAAACCACTTTGCCCCAGCCACCAGAGATGAAACTGATGACGATCGCTGATGTGGGCGTCCATATCCGCGAGGAGGGCGGCGTCTTTTTGCAAGGCAGGTATCAAGGAATAAGGAATGTTTGCGTGATGAAATCTGAATTACAGGGTCTCCCGCACCTGCTTCGCTCCCTTTACCATATTCACCAGTTTCTGGCGGGCAGCCCAGCGGGCGGTCTGGCTGAGGCCGCAATCCGGCGCCACCGACAGCTTTTCTGCCGGCACATACTGCAAACAGCGCCGGATCCGCTGCACCACATCCTCCACCGTTTCAATATAATAATTCTTCACATCAATAACGCCAACGACTACCTGCATTTTTTCGGCGAAGGCCTGCAGCAGCTCGATCTCGGCAAACTCACGGTTGGCCATCTCGATGTGCACTTCATCCACCGCGAGATCCAGGAAATCGGGCAGCATCGGCCGGATGCTGCGATACCCCACCGGCCTGCCCTTGAAATTACCAAAACAAAGGTGGGTGCTGAGGTGGCATTTACCCACCACGGGGTGTACCGTGCGGTTGAAAATATCCACAAAACGCCGGGTATCCTCTTTGTACGCATAACAGCTCATGCTGGGCTCATCCACGGTAATTTCCGTACAACCGGCTTCCACCAGGGCTTCCAGCTCAGCGCTGATAATGGGCAGCAGTGCCTCGGTGATCTCATAGCGGGTTTTGTACCGTTCGTTCGGCAGCAGCCGGCCGCTGAGGGTATAGGGACCGGGAACGCTGGCCTTCAGCACCGGGCCTTCCGGGGCCAGCCGCTTCAGCCGCTCAAACTCCTTTACCGCCCCCAGTCCGCGGGGCGCCTTCAGTTCTCCCACGATGTTGTGCTTGCCGCGCTGGTCGTGGGCAGGCGGACCAAACTTCCGTGTTTCGGTTTCATTGTTCACGATGCCTTCAATGAATCCATAAAACGAAAGATTGAAATCAAGCCGCGTTTGTTCGCCATCCGTAATCACCTCCAAACCGGCCGTCGTTTGATCGTGAATGGCGGCGATCACGGCGTCTTCAATCATTTCTTCCATATCGGCAGGACCAAACTGCCCCAGGTGCTGCGTGGCAAATTCGAGCCAGCCCGGGAAGGGATAGCTGCCCACTACGGTGGTTCTGATCGGTGTTTGTTGCATAGTATATTTTTTGGGCCGGCGGCAGCAATGCTGCTCAGCGGCGGTTGTGTCACTCCCTTCAGCGGCAGGAATGCTATTGGTCTTTTCCGGCCTCCGCATAGAGCCTGGCCATGCGATGGGCATGTTCATCATAAGCTGCCTCAAAGAGGGCGGTGGCTTTTTCGGCACCCACCACACAACCCGCGGTCAGCACTTTGGGGGGCGCACCGGCTTCGGTGAGCAGGCGAGCCAGTTCAGCCTTGATGCTGTTGATGAGGAGCACGCCGCCCACGGTAGAACCCGGCGCCACCGGGGTTTCCAGCCCGGGCACCTGCACCATCGAATCGCCGGCGGGTGCGCCGCTGTCGAGAACCAGGTCGGCGAAATCGGACAGTTTTTTACCATCCGTTCTTTTGCTGGTGCTGGCGGCAGCGTGCTGCTCCGTAATCACCGCCACCACCCTGATGCCGCGTTGCTGAAACAGTTCAGCCATTTCAATGGGCACCACATTGCAGCCGCTGGATGAAATCACCAGGGCGCAATCCTGCTTACTCAGTCCGAAATTGCGCAGGATGCGTGCGGCCAGTCCGGGTACATTCTCCAGGAACATCGCCTGGCGCTGCCCGTTGGCGCCAATCACATTGTTGTGGTTGGTGAGCGAGAGCTCCACGATGGGGTTGAAACCGGGAAAAGATCCATAGCGGGGCCACATCTCTTCCACCATGATGCGGCTGTGTCCTGATCCGAACACATGCACCACGCGGCCGGCGAGGATGCTTTCAGCAAACCAGGCTGCGGCGGTTCGTACAGCAGTTTCCTGTGCGGCCACCCTTTGCAGGATGGCTGAGCATTTGTCGAGGTATTGGGCAATCACATTCATAATTCAGCTTGTTCCAGTGCAAATAAAGCGGCGCCCTGCGCACCGGCCAGGTCGCCGCAGGTGGCTTTCACAATCCGGGCGCGATGGCCGCCCGGCCGCCATTCAAACTCTGCCATGCCGGCTTCGAGGGGCACGAACAAATCATCGCCCGCCTCCGCGATGCCACCACCGATCACGATCAGTTCAGGTGAGAGGATATTGGTGAGCGAGGCCAGCCCGATGGCCAGCCGGCGCACCGATTGCTGCCATACTGTTTGGGCAAAGCCATCCCCGGCCCGGCAGGCTTCGAGCAGATCGTGGGTGGAAGAAAAACGGCCGCCGGAGCGCTGTTCCACGCTGCAGTTGCCGATGCAGTCTTCCAGGCTGCCGGGCATACCCGTGATGTCGCAGGGCTCCTCCTCATTGATCACCATATGACCAATGTGCCCGGCTTTGGTGAAGGCGCCCTGGTAAGGTTTTCCGTGAATGAGCAGGGCCCCGCCCACACCGGTACCCAGGGTTACCATCAACACATGCTTCGCCGAACTTGCTGCACCCAGCCGCGCCTCCGCCAGCAGGGCAGCTACGGCATCGTTAAGCACCCAAACCGGGTGCCCGGTAAAGCGGGTCCAGTCAAAGCCTTCCAGTCCGGCCATACGGCCAGGCATAAACGCAATCCGGTGGTTCGTTTCGTCGGGCAGGCCCGGCGCGGAGATGCCCACGCTATAGCCCGGCTGCATCAGGGGCTGCAGCTGTGCCATCAGTTCTTTCACCTCTTCCTTCCAGCGCTGGCTGCCATCATCCCGCGTAGGCGCATACATGCACTGCAGCAGGTTGCCGCTGCCGTCGATGGCTACTGCCTTGATGGTGGTGCCGCCCAGGTCTATGCCGATCGCTGTCATATCAGGGGTATTGTCCTTCGGTAATGCTCCAGCCGCCGTCAACACTCACTACCTGTCCGGTGGTGAACTTCGACTGGTCGCTCATGAAATACAGGGCCAGTCCGTCGAGGTCGGCAGGTTGCCCGATACGGCCCCCGTCAAGCGGTTGCTTGGTATGGATGAATGCCTGGATGACGGCATCCTCCGCCGCCCGCTTTGCCATCGGCGTGTCTACCAGGGCGGGTGCAATCACGTTCACGCGTATCCTGTTTTTGGCATAATACGCTGCCACCGACCGGCTGAAGCCGATGATGGCCGACTTGGCGGCGGCATAGGCATGCGTGGCAAAGAATGCGGGGGAAGGTGAAAAGCCCAGCACCGATCCCATATTGAGGATCGTGCCTTCCGTACCCCTTTCGAGGAAAGACCGAACTGCGGCCTGGTTGGAAAGCATCAGCGAGGTAAGGTTCAGTTCGAGGGTTTTGTTCCAGCCCGCGAGCGACATCTCGTGTAGCGGTCCGTCGCCCATCCTGCGGCCGCTGCCGCCGGCTACATGATACAAACCATCAAATCCGCCGAACTGGCGCACGCAGATATCGATGGCCTGCACGGCGGTGTTCTCGTGGGTGGCATCCGCCGACAGGGCCAGCACCTGTTTGCCCAGGGCCTGCCGGGCTGCTTCAGCGCTGTCGGCATTGCGGCCCACCAGCACCAGGCGGGCGCCCTGTGCCGCAAAGGCACGGGCAGCCGAAAGCCCCAGACCGGTGGTGCCCCCGATGATCACAATATTTTTATCCTGAAGGGTTAACATGATATGCGTGATTTATTTGATCACCGGCCAGGGAAAGCGGCTCTCCAGGGTGATTCTTTTACCGGTGTCGTTGGAGTGACGGGCGGCTTCAATGATTTCGAGCACATGCAGGGCATGCTCAACATTGATCAACGGCTCGGTTTGGTGGATGATGCTCTCTCCCACCACGCGGGCGCCTTCCTGCCATTCATATCCCCCCTTATCGGTACAAACCAGTTTCGGCGGTTCGTCCCAGGAAGTGTCCATCATCACGCCATTGGTTTCCCAGTCGTAGCCAATGAGCCGCATATTGCCCTTGTCGCCATAAACCTGGATGGAGTGCAGCGTCTGGTTGCCGGCTTCATGACCATGCGGATCAAAATAGTTGAAGCCGCACATGATGTGACTGATCACGCCGTGATCGTGTTCGAGCAGGATCTGCGCATTGTCTTCGGCTTCCACTTTAATTTTTCCCTTATCGTCCACCGTCCGTTCCGGGTTCACGATGCTGGTCATGGCCATCACACTGCGGGCGGGCCCCAGCAGGCCGGTAAGGGTAGCCATATTGTACACGCCAAGATCGGGCATGCTGCCCCCGTCTTTTTCGTAGAAGAAAGCGCTCCAGGTGGGTCCGGTATGTCCGTACTGCCCGTGTGCCGCAGCCACCCGGCCCAGTTTCCCTTCCTGTATAGCCCGGCTCATGAAGGCAAACTGCGGACTATTCACCACCGCGGGGGCGCCCCAGATGCGCAGGCCCTTGCTGCGGGCCAGTTCCAGCAGGGCCTTGCCTTCGGCATAGGTGTTGGCCATCGGCTTTTCGCTCCATACATGCTTGCCGGCCAGGAGCGCTTTGCGGTTCAGGGCTCCGTGAACCTGCATATCCGTTAACGTTACCAGCATGTCGAAGGGCACACCGGCCAACTGTTCGTCAATGCTGCGGTAGGTCTGCGCATTCACTTTATACTGCCGGTTTTGCTCCAGCGCCCGTTCATACCGGATATCACAGAGACTCACCACTTCAATCACCGGGGAAGAAAGCAGTTGTGGCAGGTAGCGGTTGCTTACGCTGCCGCAGCCGATCACAGCCACCCGAAGTTTTTTGGCCGGTGTTTGCAGCGCCCATGATTCCAGGGATGATACCAGGAGGGCGGCGCCGGCCAGGGCCGATTGCTGCAGAAATGTTTGACGGGATATATTTTTCATCAGCCTGATTTTACCATTGAACAATCGTTTCGTTTTGCTGAAAAGGGAAGATGACCTCCTTCAGCAATTCCTTGCTCCGTGCTTCCTCCAAGGCCCGGTAGTAAGCCGGATCATATACCGCTTCCAGTTCAGCCAGGGCGTTGAACAGCCGCTCGCCGGAATGCTTCGGGGTTTGCAGGCGACCGTTCACCTGTACAGCATCGGGGGCAAAACCGTGCAGTACCAGCCTGACCTGTCTGAACCTGGAGGTGCGGGTTCCCTGCTGTGGCTCCAGTACCAGGCGGCGCGCTTCCGGCTCATAGCGGAGTCGCCGCCGGCTGTAATCACCTTCCTGGTATTCCATGCCCTCGCCGGCGTCTTCGTAATATACGGACTGGCGGCCATTATTCCCGGCATAAAGGTGCAGCACGAGGGTGTCGCCGGGCTGTTCAACAGTGGACTGAACGAGGGATTGCACCGGGATCACCGATCCCGCCCTTGCAAAAAGCGGCAGTTCATAGATGGGCGCCTGCACCTGGATTTCAGCCGGACCGCTGAAGCGTTCACCACTGTGCACATTATACCATTCGCCCTGCGGCAAAAAGACTTTCCGGCTCAGCTCTTTGCTGGTGACCGGCGCCACCAGCAATGCATCGCCCATCAGGAACTGGTACTGGTAAGCCGGGTCGTACACCCGGGCTTCATAAGGCCATTCCAGGCTCAGGCTGCGGACAACAGGCATCCCGGTTTGCGTGGCTTCATAAAAGGCCGTGTAGAGATAGGGCATGAGCCTGTAACGGAAGCTGATGTAGTTTTTAGAGATGGCTTCGGCTTCTTCGCCATAAGCCCAGGGCTCGCCGGCAGCTCCGAAGTATTCGCGGTGATTGCGGCAGTACGGTGAAAATATCCCCAGCTGGATCCAGCGTTTGTAAAGGTCTTTGGAGGCATCGCCGATATACCCGCCCACATCGTGGCCGCAAAAGGCTAGCCCGGAGAGGCCCAGCTGGTTGTTGAGCAATACGCTGCTGAGCATGCCTTCATCCGTAGAGGTATTATCGCCGCTCCACAAGGCCGAGTACCGCTGTACACCGGCAAAGCCCGAGCGGGTGAGCACAAAGGGGCGATGGCCCTTGTTGTGCAGCAGGGCGCCTTCATAGGTGCTGCGGGCCATCTGCATCCCATACACATTTTTGGCTTCCATGGATCCGGCGCGGTGTCCGTCGAAATCAAAAACGAGATTTTCGGGAAGATAGCTCCCCCCCACCGCGGGTTCGTTCATATCGTTCCAGTAACCGCGTATGCCCTGGTCGTCCAGCCACTTCATTTTGTTACTCCACCAGCGGCGCACCCGCGGATGGGTATAATCAGGCAGATGAATACTCAACGGGGCAATGGCCGTACGGAACAGGGAACCATCGGCATGTTTCAGGAACAGATCCTGCTGCAATCCCTCGCGGTAGGAATCATAGGTGGAATCGATTTTAACGCCCGGGTAGATGGAGGCCGTGAGTTCAATGCCCAGTGATTTCAGCTGCTTCGACAAAGCCGGCAGGTCAGGAAAGCGTTCCGTATTGAGCCGGAAAGGCTGGTAGCCCTGCTGGTAGTCGGCATCGAGCACGATACCGTCAAGGGGTATCTTTTTCCGGCGGAAGGTTTCGGCAATCCACAGCACTTTATCCTGCGGAAAATAGCTGCAGCGGCTCTGGTGATAGCCAAGGCTCCAGAGCGGCGGCAGCGGCATGCGGCCGGTGAGCGCGGTATAATGTTCCAGCACCTTAGCCGGGGTGCTGTCGTGGATGAAAAAATAATCCATGTCACCCCCTTCGAAATGCACGGAAGTGAAGGGCGCAGACAAACCAAAATTGAAAAAGGCGGGGAAGCTGTTGTTGAAGAACAATCCATATACCCCATTGTTGTGTACGCCGGTATAAAAGGGTATGCTGCTGTACATGCGCAGCCGCGGATCGCCGTATTTATAGGTGTCTGTGTTGTTCAGTTCCACCCCGGTGCCGCGGCGGTCGAGGTTGCCCAGTGCTTCCCCCAGACCGGTAAACCGTTCGTCATCCGGCAGTTTTTTGTACACGGTCACCTTGTTGCCGTTGAAAACGGTGCCGAAGCCTTCGCCGGGCACATCTTCATTGAGCACTTTACCCCCGGGTGTGCTGAAGCGAACACGGAAAGCCGGGCGTTCTTCCACCAGCACATTCAGGGCGGAGGTGGAGAGGCTGATCGTTCCTGAGTTACGCGTTACCGTTACTTCACTGAAAACGGGCGGTTCGTTGTTCACCAGTGCGTAAGAAAAGTTGCGGAATGTTTGGTTGCGGCTTACCCGCACCCGGATCACATGCGGATTGCAGGCCCGTACCTCCACGATAGCCGTGCGGGTACTGCCGCTGATGCCGCCGGGGATGCTGCGCACTTTCAGCAGCGGGCCGATATTATGGTGCTGTGCCGCGGCCGGTAAAGCCAGGGCGGTGAAGAAGAGGAATAAAGTGATGCCGTTGAAGGGCTGCCGGATGGCAGCGGAAATTACGCCCGCAGCCACTGCAGTCAACGGGTTCCGGCGATGCGCGCGCCCCGGTAAGGCTGCGGGGTAATTGCAGCGCACAGCCGGATCGGGTGCTGAGGCCAGTACAGAAAGCGGAAAGCCCCTCATGGTTTGCTGAAATAAGGTGAGGAGAAGCCCAGGCGCTGCAATCCGCGCTGGATGTCGGGTATCTTCATGAAGAGTTTCCAGAGGAGTCCGCTGCGGTAATTCTCGATCATGGTGATGATGGGCCCCTGGTCGATGGCCAGGTGACTTTTGGCGTACCAGTTGTGGTGGATGCTGAAGCCGTCCACAAAACCGTAGGGGCTCCAGATTTTATTTCCCAGTTCTTCATAGAAATACCGCAGGGCCTCCATGCTTTCCTTCGGGGTAAACGGCAGGGAGGAGATGGCCGCGGTGGGCTGGATGACGCCGCGGTCGTTTTCGGGACTGTGTGCTACATAGCCTTTGTAGCTGTCGCCGGCGGTGAGGCCCCAGCAGCGTGAGCTGTATCCTTTAAAACGGTTCGGGTTCTCCATACAATAAGCCCGGTTGATGAGCGTGTGGTTGCGGGCCTGCTCCAGGTAGTCGATGCCCAGTGAATCGCGGAGGCCGTTGGGATCAATGCCCTGGAAGGTGTACTGTTCAAAGAAGAGCGGTCCGCCGCGATCCTTATCGTAATTGCCTAACGGTAACGTGTAGCCGTAATAAGTTTTTCCGTTCCTGAATCCCTGGCTGCCGGTCCAGGTACCATTGTACACCTCCGGCGAAATGGCATGGTACTGGGAGGATGCCGACATGATGTAGGTGATCAGGCATTCGTTCCAGCCCCAAACGGGAAAGTTCATATCGAAGCCGTTGTTGGGGCTCCAGTGCCAGTAAAGTTTCTTTTCGTTGTTCGTGTGCCAGTTCCAGTTAGCGGCGCCCCACATCTGGCTGACGCGTTTGCGGAGGTACACTTCGCGGGGCACATCCCGGTTGAAATACTCGCGTGCGCAGAGAAAGCCCATGAGCAGGTAAGAGGTTTCCACGATGTCGGCGCCATCATCCAGCCGGTCGAATTTGATGGTTTTTCCCGTACGGCCGTTCATGAAGTGGGGATAGATGCCATGATAGCAATCGGCATTGATGAGGAAGTCGGCGATTTTGATGAGGCGGCGTACGGCGGTATCCCGTCCGATCCAGCCCCTTTCCACGGCTACGATGGTGCTCATGATGCCGAACCCGGTGCCGCCGATGGCGCCGGCATCGGGCCCGAAGGTGGTTTGGCTGAAGTTGGGTTCATCCCAGGCTTCGTTGATATAATCCCAGTAATGCTCGGCACGCACGGTGTTGCTGCGTTCGAGGGCGAGGCCGCTGTGCGGATGTGCGCCATGCCAGAAAAAACGGAAGGTCTGTTTCTGCACCAGCTCCAGCAGCTGGTCGTCGCTGAGGTTTTTGATGAGGCCGGCGGGGGCGACACTGTCGGGCCCGTCGCCGTAGCGGCCGGTGGTGAGGGATACCGGTTTCTTCACCTGGGCAAAGCTGTGCAGCGTGAGCAGTGTGAGCGAGAGGAGATAGACTGATTTGCGGATCATATGTGTTCGTTTTATGGATGCAGCGCGGTGCGCTGGATGATAAGATTAGGCCGCTGTGGTCTCTCCGGCACAGCGCTTTGCACTGTGACAGAATATAACGCCCCTCCGGGGCTGGGAGGCAAGAACTTCTCCCTCGTGCCGTGCCCGGCGCCAGGGGTTACGCGCCTGAACTACCCCACAGCGCTAAAGGGTTACGGCCCCGAGCTCTCCTGCACAGCGCTTTGCACTGTGACAGAATATAACGCCCCTCCGGGGCTGGGAGGCACGAAC
>JAYRPG010000127.1:0-14158 GCA_041911275.1 Ferruginibacter sp.
CTGGTATTTCGGCATCTTTTCGGGCGGCGCCCTGCTCATTGCCTTACTCAACCTGCGCAACCTGCTGCAGCAATTACCCGGGGGGCAACTCCCCCTGCAACCGTTCCGCCACCTCAAGGCCCTGTCGCATTTCTTCATCAGCAGTTCTGCCATCGGGCTCTATGTGTACTTCGACACCATCCTGCTCAGCAAACTTACCGGGGATGCAGTCCTGGTAGGACAATACAGCACAGCACTCAAACTGGTGAAAATCCTGGTGCTGATGGTGATGGCCCTGGGCGCAGTGATGGCCCCCCGCATTGCTTATCTCTCCGGCAATAAACAATCCGAAAAGATTGCCGCCTATCACCACAAAATGTTACTGCTGCTGCTTACGGCAGGCCTGCCGCTCTGCAGTCTCCTCGCCCTGCTGGCGCCTGAAATCATGTCAGTGATCGGGGGGCCGGCATTTGTGGAAGCCGTCCCCCTGCTGCAGCTGCTGAGTGCCCTGCCGCTGCTGATCGGCCTGAGCAACCTGTATTGCTTTCAGACCCTCATTCCCCTCAGGCTCGAAAACCGGCTGGTGCCGGCCGTGCTGGCAGGCTGCCTCTGCAGTGCCGCACTGAACCTGCTGCTGATCCCCCGGTATGGCGCGGCAGGCGCCGCCATCGCCACCCTGGGTACCGAGTGCCTGGTAACCCTGCTTACGGGATACTTTGCCCACCGTGCGGTAACCATCCGCATCAGTCCGGCCATTTTTTTACAAATCCTCGGCTGCACCCTGCTGCTCATCCCCCTCGTGCTGTTGATCCGTATGCTGCAGTTGCCGGCCCTGCTGACCCTCCTAGCCGCCGGTTCTTCAACCCTGCTGGCCTATACCCTGCTGCAATACCGCCTGTTCAGCAACCCCGTGGTGCGGGAAGTGCTGCAACACGCAGGGCGGTTGGTAAAACTGAAAGCATCCTGATGAGCGCCGGAAAAAAATATTATGTGGAAGAATCATTCAGCGACCGGCTGTACAATGCCGGCCTGCTGCGGAAACTGCATGAAGGCATCCTGCAGGCAGCGGGCTACCGGCCATTAAAACTCTCCAATGCGCCCCTGCCTCCGCCCCTGCTTAAAGCCTGGCGGCTCATCCAGGCCCTGTGGATCGCAGTACGGCTGCCTGCCGGAAGCCGCGTGATTTTTCACTTCCCCCTGCTGGCCGGGGCTTATGCCTTCCTGCTGCGGCTGCTGCACCGCAGGGGCCTCCTCACCACCGGTATCCTGATTGACCTCGACGGTTTGCGTTACCAGGATCGGGCACTGCAGCAGAAAGAACAGGAACAACTGCAGTGGTTCCGGCAGCTGATTGTACATAATCAAAAGATGCAGCACTGGCTGCAGGAACGGGGCATAAACGTCCCTCCGGTGATCATCGGCCTCTTTGATCACCCCGGCCAGCCGGCTGCCCTGAAGCGCACATCCCTCAACGTGATTGCCTATGCCGGCAATCTCGGCAAGGCCGGTTTTGTTCAGCAGCTGTCCACCCTCGCCCCGCTTCAGTTCCACCTGTATGGCAGCGGGGCGCCAACGCTCCCGGAAAACGGCAATCTGCACCTGCACCCGCCCCAGCCGCCCGGGGAACTCACCGGCCGGTTGCAAGGCGCCTTCGGACTGATCTGGGACGGCCCCTCACTGACCAGCTGTGATCCCTACCTGCAGTACAATACGCCGCACAAAACCTCGCTCTACCTGCTGGCGGGTGTACCCCTGATCGTATGGAACAGGAGTGCCCTGGCCGACTGGGTAAACCGGGAGCAACTGGGCTTTGCGGTGGAATCCCTCACCGAACTTCCGGAGATAATCGGGAAGATCACGCCCGATACCTACCAACGCTGGCAGCATAACACCGCAGCAGCCGGCAGGCAACTGGCTGCGGGCAGGCAGTTGCGGCAGGTACTGGCGGAAGCGGAAAAAATCAGGAACTGAGGATATTTTGATACATCTCCATGAACTGCGGGGCCACCGCGGCATAACTGTACCGCTCACGGGCCCGGCGGGCAATCGCTCCGGCATCCCAGCTACCAGGCTGGTTGCTGAAACGGGCCAGGGTATCGGCCAGGGCATCCGGATCTTCGCCGCGCACAAAAACGCCGCTGAAACCGGCTTCCACAATTTCATGAAAAACAGGAAGGTCACTCACGATAACGGGTATCCCGCAACACTGCGCCTCAATCAGCACGCAGCCAAAGGTTTCAAAGCGGGAATATAAAATCAGGGCATCAGCTGCCCGCATGGCATCAGCAATCACCGGCTGGGGCGCCTCACCGGCCAGTTCAACTTCCTGCGCCAGGCCCAGTTGCATAACACGTTCCTGCACTTCCGGCGTTCTCCTGCCATAGCAGCACAAACGAAAGCGGCCGCCGCGGGCTTTCCAGATCCGGAGCGCTTCCAGCATGCCGTTGACATTCTTCTGGTCGTCCATACCCGAAACATGAATCAGGCGCAGCAGCGGCGCCGCCGCACGCGGAGCCGGATAAAATATTTGCGTATCGGCTACATTCGGAATCACCGCTACGCTGCTGAGGCCGTAACGCCGGCTCAGTTGCCGCGCCAGCACTTCACTCACGGCCACCACCCGGCTGGCCCTGCGGAAGATCAGCGCCTGCAGCCAGCGCTGCAGAAACGGCATCCGGTCAGCAGCGGGACCGCTGGCCGGATCATAACCCGCCCAGTGCTCGGAAACACAGTAGGGAATGCGATGAACCAGGTGCAGCCAGAGGGCCAGCAACCCGGCTTTGAGCGGCACATGTACGTGCAGCAAACCGGGAGGCCCATGCTGCCGGCGCCATTGCCGGTAAATCTTTCGCTGCAGGAAAAAAGATCGGATCAGTGAATACCCTTTTTCCGGCATCCAGCCCGGGGCAGGCCCATAATATACCCGGATGGTGTCGACGTTCTCCTCCTGCTGCCGCTCAACCGTGTATTGTCCGGCCGGCATCCCCTCATCCTTCTGCACGGTGAGTACAGTCAATCCGGGCAACCGCTCCGCCAGCGCCCGGGCATGGCGCATGACAAAGTCGCCGTTGTACGGCGAGGTGCGGTTGGGATACCAGCTGGCGAGCCAGAGCAGCTTCATTGCTGCAATTTACCCGACCGCCGGCTGCCCGCAAAATAATCCGCGCAGATCCCGGGCAAGGTGATCAGAGATCAGAGATCATAGAAATAACGGGTGCGGTTGATTTTGATGTCGCGCAGGAGGGCCGACTTGGGGCTGATGATGAGGGAGAAAAATTTGAACCGGCCAACGGGTGAAATGCTGATCGACATCTGCCAGCAGTGCATTTCGCGGGCGATCGAAAGGGAGATCATCCCCACCTCACCGGTGCTGAAATTGTAATTGCCCGTCATCCCGATCTGCCACCTCGGCGTAAGGGCCATCGTGCCGTTGAACGTGGCATCAGAGCTGGTGGTGGTGCGGAAACCCTTCCTGGCGCGGTCGAACGTGGAGCTGAAACGCAGGGAATAACCAAAAGAGAGGGTCCAGGGAATGCTGAAATCCGTATAGGCGGCCGGGTTATTGCTCAGGAAAGCCGCTTCCTCCTGCTCTTCCGTGAGGGGCTGCCCGGTATAGGGATTCACCCCTCTGCCGAGTGCCTGCTTTTTCTGTTCGGCCTTTTTCGGGTCGCCGCCACGGAAGCTCGTGGACAGGGAAACATTGCCCCCGGTGAGGCGGCCAAGGGTAAGGATTTTATCTTTCCATACCAGCCGGTTGAGGCGCCGCCCGGTGGTATCGTAGCGGTAGGGATCGAGGCTGCCGCCAAAGGTGATGTTGATTTTATCAAAGAGGTTGCTGCGGGCCGACAGGGAAAGATTGGACAGCTGGAACGAATCCACCAGGAAGTTGTAGCCCCCGGTGATGCTCAACCCATCAATCAGCGTGATCTTTTTCGTGGCATCGGCGCTGGTGTCGCGCTTGTCCTTCACCTTCATCTGGATATTGTTGTCGATGCCAAAACCAATGCCGCCGAAACGTCCCTGGCCAAAGGGGCCGTTGAGGTTATTGTCGAACACATTATAATTCCGGAAGCGGCCGGCCGTGTCGATCTGTACCGTCCGGAAATACTTACCGTTCATATCCGGTTTGTAGTTGATGCTGAAGGAGGGACGGATCTCATGACGGATGGCCCGCACTTTGGAATTCTTTTTAAACCCGAACATCCCGAATATACGGGTGGCCACGCCCAGGCTGAACGACATTTCGCGGGCCGTATACAATCCTTTGGAAATGCTGGTATCCACTTTTTTGGTGGTTTCGTTCCACCGGTACTGTGTTTTTTTCTGGAACCAGGTTTCGGCATACGATACCCCCGGCGACACCTGCAGCGGCCCCATCGGGGGCAGGGAAAGCGTGATCGGCACATTGTGACGGGCGCCCCAGAGCAGGTTCTGGGTAATCTGGGTCATGATGGGCCGCCGGTCGCGCGCCGTATCATCAAAGAAGAAGGTCTGGTTGTTGAAAACCGTATTCAGGGCCACCCCGATGTTCTCATACCAGCGGTTGTTGCCGGCCGATTCAGCCCGGCGGAAGGGATACAGGGTGTTGACGTTGAAGTTAACGGCCGGCAGGGTAACATTGATCTGCTTGGTGCTGCTGTTCTGGTTGTGATTGGCCATCACACTGATGTTGTAAGGCCTGTCTTTCCACACCTTGCTGTACGAAATCGAGGACTGCAGCTGGTTGGTGAAATTGCGGACGGGATTATTGGGAATATTCTGATCAAAACTGGTGCTGCCGGCATCCACATTAGCTGAGAAGGTTACCCCGGGACGGGCCTTGGCATCCATCGAATGCGTCCACCGGATTTTGAAACTCCGGTTAACCTGGTAATCCGGATCGCCTTTGAAGTTGATCTGCAGGCGCTGGATATCGATGTTGAAGTTGCCGGTGTAATGGTAGCGCTTGTAATAACGGGGACTCACGCTGAGCGTCCATCCGCCGTAGGAATAAATGGTGCCGCGGGCGGTAACATCCCAGTTGTCGCTGAGCACGCGGTAATAGCCGAGGTTCTCCAGGGCCAGCCCGTACTGGGCATTGGCTGTAAACGCCGGGGCGATGAGTCCGGAGTGCCGGCCCTGGTACATCGGGTAGATGCCGAAGGGAAGGATAACGGGAAGGGGCACCCCTTCAAATTCGGGATGCACCGGACCGGTAACAGCGAACTTATTGTTGATGAATTTGATTTTCTTGCTCACAAAGGCAAAGTGCGGCGTATCCAGGTTGCAGGTGGTGATGCGGGCTTTGTAGGCAAAGAAAGCGCTGGAATCCACTTTTTTGATCCGTTCGCCGTACACATACATCTCCCCCTGCTGGGTATAAGTGCCCTTGGTAAGTCCTTTACCGGTTTTCATGTTGAAGGCGATGCTGTCGCTCACGGTGAGCAGATCGTCCTGCTTGAAAGTGGGCGAAGCAACCACCCTGCCGGTGCTGTCGCGTTTATGGGTGGCCGTGATGAGGTTATGCTGCTGTTCGAAGGTGATGCCCGGCGCCGTGAGTTCATTACCCAGGTAACGGGTTTGCGTTTTGGTGCCGTAGAGCATGATCTTTTTAGCTGGCACATCCATCACCATGGAATCCTCAGCCTGGTAGAACACCGGCGCCGCCAGCGAATCCTTTGACACTTTTACCTCAAAGCTGTCTATCTGCACCTGTTTAACGGGACGTTCCGGCGGCAGCGTATCCCCCGGCGGCGGAGGCAGCGTATCGGCCGGCAGCGCAGGGGCCCCGGGCAACGGCAGGGTGTCGGCCGTTAAAGAATTGCCAAATCGGGAAGGGGTACCGCGGAAACCACGGAATTTCACTGCAGCGGGCGCCGTGAGGCTCAGTACCATGGCCGCGGCCATCCCTACTGATAGGGTTTTTACCTTACCTTTGTAGACGTTCATCATTGCAGTTGCGGCAAAAATAGGACTATTCAATGCAACCTGCTGTGAATGAAAACTTATATTGATTACTAACCCCCTGGTAAACCGATTGATATGGATCCGGTGAAAGTTCGGCACACTGCGCTTTTGTTCTTTTCCCTCTTCCTGTATACTGTTACCCGGGCCCAGGCACCCCGCCCGCTCAAAACCATCATTGTGGATGCCGGCCATGGCGGCAAAGATTACGGCGCCCATGGCGGTTATGAAGGGGGGCTGGGATCCTACGAAAAAAACATCACCCTGGCCATCAGCAACAAACTGGTGGCTGAGCTGCGCAAACAGATCCCCGATGTAAAAGTGGTGCCCACCCGCACCACCGATATTTATCAGTCGCCTCCCGAAAAAGCAGAAATCGCGAACAGCAACAAGGGCGATCTCTTCATCTGTATTCACGCCGATGCCGTTGCCCTCAAAACCGGACGCCGCCAGGTGGGCACCCGCGAAGAAACCCGGTACAAAGTAACCTACACGGGCAAGGGCAAAAAGAAAAAGAAGAAATCCACCCCTTACCAGGTGACCGTGCCGGTGTATGAACATTTCAAAATCGGGAGCCAGCGCCGCGGCACCAGCATGTGGCTTTTTGCCGCCCATAAAACCAGTGATAAGCTGAAAGCGGTGATGCGCAATGAGGGTGAGGAAGAAATGGAGATTGAAACCGACACCGACAGCAGCAGCTACGACCAGATTGATTTCAGCCAGCCCGAATACAAAATGATGGCCTCGGTGCATGCCAACCGTTACCAGCTCAAAAGCATCAAACTGGCCGAATTCATTGACCAGGAAGTGGAAAAAACCGAACGGCCTGCCCTGGGGATCAACCAGCGCCAGAAGGGCATCTGGGTACTGCAGGCCACCAATATGCCGGCCGTGCTGGTAGAAACCGGCTTCATCACCAATTACCAGGACGAGCGCTACCTGAACAGCGAACAGGGCCAGCAGGAAATTGCGGAATGCATCACCCGGGCCGTGAAACGTTACAAGGAACAACTGGAGAGCCAGAAAACCGGCACCAGCGCCCCTGCCACCGACAACAGCCGTGCTGAACAAAAAGTGCTGCAGGAAGCCACACGGCAGATGAAAAACTGAATAACGCCCATGCGGAAACGCACCGGGCCTACCCCTCCCCTTCATCAGGCCTTCCACAGGTTGTTGTAAACGGCAGCAGCAGCGGATAAGCAGCCGGCCGGTACAGCAATTAATCCTTATTTTTGACCCCTGACAACGAATTGTACATGACCATTTCGAACGAAACCAAGGTGGGCGCCCTTACGGCCATTGCCATTGTGCTGCTGATTCTGGGATTTAATTTTCTCAAAGGCAGGAGCATGAACGGCAACAACAGCCACTACATTGCTTTCTTCCAGGACATCCAGGGGCTTGCCAAAGGCAACCCGGTGGTGATCAACGGCAAGGAAGTGGGCAGTGTCTATGAAACCGACGGGGGCCGTTCCATGCGCCGCATCCGGGTAACGGTGAACATGAAGGAAGAAGTGGATGTGCCGGACGATTCCTATGCCATCATCTCCAAATCCCTGCTGGGCAGTGTACAAATGGAGATCAGGCTGGGCAGCAGCAGCCGGATGAAAAATTCCGGCGACACCCTGTCCACCGTAGCCGCATCTGACCTGCTGGGCGATGCCATGAAAAAAATCGACCCGGTGCTGTACGAAGTAACCAACGCCGTCAAATCCCTGGATACCCTGCTGGGCACCGTGAACAGCGTATTTGACCCCGCCACCAAACACAATATCCGGTCGGTGATGGATAACCTCAACAAAACCACGGCCTCCCTGGCGGTTTCGTCGGCCTCGCTGCAAACCATGATGATGCAGCAGAGCGGATCCATTGCCCAAACCCTCGACAACGTGAACGCCTTCACCGGCATGCTGAAGAACAACAACGACAAGCTCACCCAAACCCTCAGCAATGTGGAAACGGCTACGGCCCATTTTGCCAAACTGGACCTGGAAACCACCCTGGGCAACCTGAACGGCACCCTCACAGAGCTGAAATCCGTACTGCAGAAAGCCGGCAGCAACCAGGGATCGCTGGGGCTCCTCATGAACGATCCGCGGCTGTACAACAACCTCAACGCCACGTCCAACAAACTGAACCTGTTACTCGACGATCTGCGGATGCACCCCAAACGGTACATCAATATTTCTGTATTTGGCAAAAAGGATAAAACCGGCCCCCTCATGGTGCCCCTGCCGGATACGGTGAATGCACCTTATACCCAGCAGCCCTGAACGCAAGGTACTGAAGGGATTCCCCTGAACTGACCGACTGCATGTTGAAAAGCACCCTTTCCCTGATCCTGCTGCTGCAATGCAGTGCCGCTGTGCTGGCCCAGTCGCCGCTGCGCCCGCCCGCACCCAGCGACACCAGCCGCCTGATCCAGATCATGCGGGGCAACAGCCTGCGGGAAAAAAACCTCGATACCCTTTCTTTCCAAACCATTGCCGGGGATGTGCAGTTGCGGGAGGGCCTGACGCTTTTCAACTGCGACAGTGCCGCCATCAACAAAAACACCAACACCCTTGAAGCGTTTGGCAACGTACACATCAACCAGCAGGACAGCATCCATACCTATGCCCAGTACGTGAAATATGTGGGCAAAGAACGGGTGGCCTACCTCAAAAAAAATGTAAAGCTCACCGATAAAAAAGGCACCCTGTTTACGCAGGACCTGGTATATGACCTCCGCACCGGCATCGGCACCTACAGCAAGGGCGGCCGGGTGGTGAACGGCAAAACCGTGCTCACGAGTACCGACGGGGTGTACTATTCCGAAACCAAGGATGTGTATTTCAGAAAAAACGTTCGGCTCACCGATCCGAAATACGATATCGATACCGACAGCCTGCTGTACAACACCCAGACGCAGGTGGTGACCTTTATCACGGAAACGCATATCCGCAGCCGCGACGGCGCCGATATCTATACCCGTAACGGCACCTATGACCTGAAAAACGGCAAGGCCTACTTCGGCAGCCGCACCGTGTTCAGGGACAGCACCCGCACCTATGTGGCTGACCAGAGCGCTTATGACGACTCAAGCCAGACCGCCCAGCTGGAGGGCAATGCCCTGATCCGCGACAGCATTAACGGCTACACCGTGCTGGGTAACCAGATCTTCCTCAACAAAAAAACCAATTCTTTCCTGGCCACCCGCAAACCGGTGCTGATCTTTAAAGGCGAGGGCAACGACAGTACTTATGTGGCCGCCGACACCCTCTTCAGCGGCGTAACGGTGCGCGACAGCAGCGGACGGGAAACCACCCGGCAGGACACCCTGAAACAGACGGTGGTGGTGAGCAGCGACAGCCTGCAGCACGCCCTGGCCGGCGACTCCGCTCAAGTGGCGGTGCATCCCGCTGCAGCCGACAGCCAGGATATCCGTATGCCGCCGGTACTGGACACGAGTTTGCCGGCAAGGCCTGCCCTCGTGGCATCCGCCCCGGCTGACAGTTCGGGCGTTAAGGCGCCGGCACCCGCCCGGGACTCGCTGATCCGCTATTTCCAGGCCTTCCGGCATGTGCGGATCTACAACGACTCGGTGCAGGCGGTATGCGACAGCCTTTACTATTCCTCCGCCGATTCCGTATTCAGGCTGTTCCGCGATCCGCTGGTCTTCAGCAAAAAATCCCAGATCTCGGGAGATACCATCCATCTGTACACGAAAAATAAAAAAGCCGACCGGGTGTATGTCTTCGACAAAGGCATGATCATCAACCAGCTCAACAGCAGGATGTACAACCAGATCGGGGGACGCACACTCAACGGCTACTTCAAAAACGGCACGCTCGACTATATGCGGGTAAAAGGATCGCCGGCGGAAAGTGTTTTCTATCCCCAGGATGACGACAGTGCCATCACCGGCATGAACCGCTGCAAGGGCGATGTGGTGGACATCTACTTTGTGGACAAGGAGGTGAACAAGGTAAAATTCATCAACCAGGTGGAAGGCGTGCTCTATCCGCTTAGCCAGGTGCCGGAAGAGGAAAAGCAACTGAGCGGCTTCAGCTGGCTGGATGCCCGGCGGCCGAAAAACAAACTCGAACTTTTCGAATAGTCATTCCCGAAAGCAATTAAAAAAAGACCTTTCCATTCACCCTGCCCGGCCCTGCTTCAACGCTGCAGGCGCATCCCTCCATACCCGGCCAGCTCACCCGATGATCCCAGGGCAGCAGGTCCATCCGGCAAATTTATCGTTGCTTTAACGCAAATTTGCACGCTGCTTGCAGTTGCTGCTGTACTTTAGCAACCGACATCATCCAAAACGAACAACATGAAAAAAACCGCCCTGCTCACCCTCATGGTGATCTGCACTGTTTTCGGTGCCAATGCACAGGATTATAAAACTGCCGCCGGTGTGCGGCTGGGCCCCAACTCTGCCTTTATTACAGCGGGGCTCACGGTAAAACACTTTCTGAATGAGAAAGCAGCGCTCGAAGGCATCGTGGGCATCAACGACGGCATCGGCATCTGCGGACTCTATGAACTGCACTTCCCCATTGAAGCCGTCAGGAATCTGCAATGGTTCGCCGGTGCCGGCGGATATTTGGCTTCGCGCAGCAGCACCACCAATGTGGGCGCAGCAGGCATCCTGGGCCTGGATTATAAATTTGAAGAAATCCCCCTCAACATCTCCCTCGACTGGAAGCCTGAACTGAACCTGGTCAGCAAACTGTATTTTGAATCATCGGGACTGGGTCTCTCCGTACGGTACACTTTCTGATCACCGTCATCACTCCGCTGCGGGTATGTTGTACCTTTAGGAAATGAAAATCCTGACGGCTGCACAGATCCGCGAATGGGATGCCTTTACCATCCGGCATGAACCCATCTCTTCCATCGAACTGATGGAGCGGGCTGCAAGGCACTGCACAGACTGGATCCTGCAATCTCCCTACCAAAACGGCAATTTCCTGGTATGCTGTGGTCCCGGCAATAATGGCGGCGACGGCCTGGTGATAGCCCGCCTGCTGAAAGCGGCGGGCAAAAAAGTGGCGGTATGGCTGCTGCCCGCAGCGCAGCAAAGTGCTGACCACCGCATCAGCCTGCAAAAGGCCCATGAAGCGGGGGTGCCCATCTTTGAAAGCACCGGATCCGTTCCGGTTGCCGGTACAGCAACCGTGATCGTGGATGCGCTGCTGGGCACCGGCCTCAATAAACCGCTCAGCGGCGAGGCGGCAAGGCTGGTGGATGCCATCAACCAATCAGGCCTGCCGGTGATCAGCATCGATATCCCCAGCGGCCTTTTTGCCGATCATTACCCGGAACATGATCCCATCATCCGGGCGCAGGATACCCTCACCCTGGGCAGCCTGAAGCGCTCTTTCATGTTTGCTGCTGCGCTGCCCCGCACCGGCCGGGTGCACCTGCTGGATATCGGGCTGCATCCGGCTTTCCCGGAACAAGCGGCCTGCCCTTACCACAGTACCGGGCCAGCTGAAGCCGCATTGCTCTACCGACCGCGGAATGCAGCCTTTCACAAGTACCAGTTCGGACATGCCTTACTGTTAGCCGGAAGCCTTCGGATGACCGGAGCCGCCATACTGATGGCGGAAGCCTGCCTGCGCAGCGGTGCCGGACTGGTGACGGTGCAGCTTCCGCCGGAACGGATGGCTGTGCTGCAAACCGCATTGCCTGAAGCCATCGCCACCGATGAAACCGATTTCAGCCGGCTCACCTATAAAAAGGCGGCCATCGGCGCCGGACCGGGGTGGGAAGCCGGCGATGCCCAGCGCCGCCTGCTGGCACAGCTGCTCAGCGAATGGCATGGCCCGCTGGTGCTGGACGCCACGGCGCTGCAGCTGCTGCAGCCCCTGCTCCCCTTACTGGAAGCCAGGAACGGGCAGCCCCCCATCCTCACACCGCATGCGGGTGAATTCGACCAGTTGTTTGGCGCTGCTGACCATGAAGAATCGCGGATGATGCTGGCCGGGCGGATGGCGGTGCATTACCAGTGCTGCATCGTGCTCAAAGGTCCGCACACCCTCTGCGCCCTCCCCGATGGCAGTTTTCACTTCAATACCAGCGGCAACAGTGGCATGGCCACCGCCGGCAGCGGCGATGTACTGGCCGGTATCCTTACCGGGTTGTGCGCACAGGGATACGCGCCGGCGGATGCCTGCCGGCTGGGGGTTTATCTGCACGGGGCGGCCGGCGATCTGGCTGCGGCCCGCCTTTCCCCCGAAGCCATGATAGCGGGAGATATCACCCGTTCGCTGGGAGCAGCCTGGCAGGCGCTGTCTGCCACCGCATCGGGTTGAAATCAGGATGCCGTTTTATTCGCCTTGAAGCGGCGGTCGGGCGTACCATCTTTTTTGAGCGGCCCTTTGGCTTTCTTACGTTCCTTATACACCTAATACCGCATATCCGGGGTGCCGTCAGCCTTCAGGGGCGCAGCAGCGGCAGGCCTGGGCTGCCGGTCACCCGTCTGCTGCGCGCCCAGCGTTCCCCAGCAGGCCAGCAGGATCAGGCAGGAAAGAATGATCTTTTTCATACAAAAATTTGATTTCAAGATACAGCAATCCGGCCGGGAAGCGCAGGCCCGGATTGCTGTATATTTAACCCATGAATCCAGTTGACGATCTCCGGAAACGCTGGGCGCTGCCCGGTAAAATAGCATTTGAAAACGGACCGCGCGGACTGCCTGTGGCCCGGCTGACCCATCAGGGTGCTTCCCTGACCCTCAGCCTTTACGGCGCCCATGTACTGAGCTATGTGCCGGCCGGCGAAAAAGACCTGCTCTGGGTGAGCCACCGTTCAGCCTTTGAGGAAGGCAAAGCCATCCGGGGAGGCGTACCCGTTTGCTTTCCCTGGTTTGGTCCGCATCCGGAGGGGCTGCCCCTGCCGCAGCATGGATTCGCCCGCATCCTGAACTGGACACCCTGTGCCGGTGGCGAGGATGAAAACGGCTCCCCCTTCCTTGATCTGGAACTCGTTTCCGGAGAGGCCACGGCCCCCTATTTTGCCGGCCGCTTCCGTGCCATCCTGCGGGTAACGCTCAGCGACCGCTGCCACATCGCACTCACGGTAACGAATACCGGAACATCTGCCTTTGAGATCAGCGCCGCCCTGCACGCTTATTTCAGCGTCAGCGATATCCGGGCCGTGGCGGTGGAGGGACTGGCAGACACCGATTATTATGAGGGATTTGATGCAACACCCCGGCGCCAGGCGGAATCCCTGCTGCAATTCAACGGTGAAACCAACCGCCGGTATGTGCATACTACCACAGCCTGTATGTTGGCAGATCAGGGCATGCAACGAAAAATCCAGATTGAGAAATCCGGCAGTAAGGTAACCGTGGTGTGGAATCCCTGGGTGGAAACAGCAAGCCAGATGAGCGATCTTTACCCGGAAGCGTACAAGGAGTTTTTGTGCATTGAACCGGCCAATGCCTATGCCGGCATTGACATCATCCGGCTGGAGCCGGCGCAAACGCATACCCTGGAAATGACCATCCGCGCAGCCGGCTGATTACCAAACCTGCCGCGGGCACCAGTCGCCATACCGGTTCCCCAGGAGGAAGCCGATCACGATTTCATGGGTATTGCGGGAATAATTGCGGAGCCGGGAAGTAGATACATCATAGGAGTAGCCGATGTTTACCGTGCTGGAGAGGTTAACGCCGGCCAGGCCGGCAAAGCCGCCAAGCTGATCACCGAAACGGTAACTGGTACCGGCCCAGAACAGGTCGCGGTACTGGGCCTTGGCACTCACATATACCTGGAGCGGCAGCGGTTTGATGTACTGGATCATCACCGAAGGCAGCAGGGAAACATCCTCACTCAGGAAAGTTTTGTAGCCGGCCGTTGCCGTAAAATGCGCGGCAAATTCATTGCCATACCGGTCATCCCGCACAAAATTGGCCTTACCCGGAACAATATTCAGCACAGAGAGGCCGGCATAATAATCCGCGCCATACAACCAGAGCCCCACCCCCAGTTCAGGACGCATCTTGCTGATGGTGCCGCTGCTGTATCCGATTGCCGGATCATTGGGATCGAGGGAGCCCCATTCAATTTTGGAGGCATCCAGGCTTACCGCACTCACCCCGGCCAGGATGCCGGCTGAGAGCGTGGTGCGCGGGTTCAGTCCTTTGTGGTAGGCATAGGAACCGTATACCCCCCAGCGGCTGAGGTAACCGGTTTTATCGGCCACCACCATCCCGCCGATACCATGATGCGGCGCGGCAGCA